>NZ_CP116619.1:3243627-3843627 GCF_030409055.1 Trichocoleus desertorum NBK24
GGGACTCGGAAATCCGGGCGCTAAATACGAGCAAACCCGCCACAATATTGGTTTTGCTGCCATTGATGCTCTCGCCCGCGCTTGGCACATTTCGCTGTCGGAAAATCGCAAGTTCCAAGGTGTCTTTGGTGAGGGGCCAGGGGTGCAAGGCAGCAAAACTCGCTTGCTCAAACCTCTAACTTACATGAATCTTTCGGGCCAGTCGATTCGAGCGGTAGTGGATTGGTATAAGTTGCCCCCAGAGTCGGTGCTGGTGATCTATGACGATATGGATTTGCCTGTCGGTAAAATCCGGTTGCGGCTGTCTGGATCGGCGGGTGGGCAGAACGGCATGAAGTCAGCGATCGCTCATCTGGGTACCCAAAATTTCCCCCGTTTGCGAATTGGCATCGGTAGCCCTAAGGATGAAAACACAGCCACTCAAGATGCCGTATCTCACGTCTTAGGCCGATTTGCCCCCACTGAAGCTCAAGTGATCAATCAAGTTCTAGAGATGACTGTAGACGCTGTAGAACTGAGCCTCAAGCAAGGCTTTGAAAAAGCCATGAGTCTCTACAATGGGCGCTCTGTGGTGAGTGCCAAAGTTTAAGACGAGTTTCCTGAGAACTTAAATCTGTGCTTTAACGGTTGGCTGAGTTAAGCAAACTCAGGTACATTGGCATTTACTGGATGGCACAACTAAACGGAAATAGCCATTGCTTGAGGCTACTGTAATTCGTACCCAGGACAGATCAAATCTGGCCTTGGGGTTTGCCACCATTTCAGGAGAAGCCTTCATGCTGGATAGTTCCGATCCCTTTTTTCTGGCTGAGAGCGCTGCTACATCGCCTGCGATCCTAGATCAACGGTTGGTGAAACGGTGCCATATTCAACTGCCCGACATGCCCAAGCCGATGAGTGCCATTTATTATCAAGGGTACTTTTATAGTTACGTCCGGTTTTTTGCTTCGCTAGAGGCGGCTCAAAAAGCGGCTATGCGCTTGATCACTAAGGGAAATACAGTTGTCTTTACCCAGGTCGCGAAAGGCTTGGTATTGTGGGTGCTGGAAGCGGAGGCCCAGGTAGCTAGTAAGCCTGTAGTGAGATAATTAGAGACTGTGAGTTCTAACCGTCTACCTGAAACCACTGCTCATGTCCGGATCACGCATCAGTCGTGGCAACAAGGCAAGATTGAGGGAGAAGTCAAAGCCAATCAATTTGAATGGCAGTTTCAATGGTGCTTTCGCCAAGGCAACTTGTCAGTACAGCCTTCTTTGGGACGAGCTTTGATTCAGGAACCCTTAGGGCGCTTTTTAGAGAAATGTGACTATCAATTAGAACCGGGTGGCGACTACTCATTCACGATTCGCGCCCAGCTCTAAGCTCAAGTTTAAGCAGATGCCACTAAGCGTTCTAAATAACGCTCAATTAGCAAAATTGCCACAATATCATCCAGCGATCGCGGTGGAGTTCGCATTCCTTGAGGAATCAAGCGATATAGGCCTTTAGGCGGGTACATCTTCCAGTAGCGATCGCGGGCCTCTAGGCTGCTGTAGCGCTCATCTACCAAAACAACTCTCAGAGGGTCCGACAAATCGCTGCTCAGCTTTTGTTTCCAATCTTTGGCAGTTGTCTGGTCGCCCATAACCACAATCGAAATGGGCAATTGTTTCTGGAGCTGTTGAATGGTTGCCACCACTTCATCCGCCGCAATCACTTGGTGGTAACGCAAGGTGCGGTCTACCCCCATAGCAGCTAAGCCACATTTCTGACGGCCCGGATCAAAGCCTAAAATAATTGGCTGATCAGCATTGAGGGCAGGATTCAAGACCATGAAATTTTAATAATTTTCCAGCAGGATGAGCGAATAGTCAGACATCTCAGCAGTACCTGCTTTATTCTAACGAGCCGTTCTCAAAAATCGTCGGGACCGAAGAACGGAAGATCAGGAGAATCCGATGGCTGAGGGGCAGGAGTGCTTGTAGGAGTTGGCGCTGAATTTTGAGTGTCGGTATCAGCATCCTCTTCAGTTAAGCCATTTTCTGATGTAGGAGTTGAAGGGCTAGGTGCAGGCGTTGGAGGGCTAGGTGCTGATGGTGAATTATTGTTGGGAGTGGGACGGGTTGACTGCGGAACCTCTCGGCTGGTGCTCAGCACAACTTGACCATTCTGAATCGCCAACAACTCTACTCGAAGCGGCCCTGCGGTATAGGTGACATCGGTCGTGACTACTCTCAAATCTAACGGTTGCTGATACTGTTTTAGCTGCTCAGCAAAGTTAAGAATGGCGGTGACACTAGTACCTGCTGCTGCAACCTGGACTCCCTCAGACAAGACCCCTGCCCCCCGTGCCCGAAATTCCGTTGCAGCTAGCAGCAGTTCAATCCGCCTTTGAATATCAGCTTCACTCATCGTCGAGGGATCAACGGAAGCAGCAGCAATGACATCTCCAGATAGAAATGCAACTTGGTTTGGGGTGACACTAGCAACTACTTGAACGGTCTTTTCTCCTAGCACATAGTTGCCAGCCGATAAAATACGGACAACGTAATCTCGACCATCTTCAATCTGGTCTGCGAGTTGCTCCACTTCCGAGCGAGTAATTTGAATAATTTGTTCGCTGTCTTGGCTGATTCCAGGGCGCGTTAGTTTACTGGCGTTGCGGTTGGCTTCTCGCAATAGTCGGTCTACCGCTTGCTGGGCTCCTGTGCTGCCTACAATTCGCACGACACCTGCTGATAACACTTGCCCCCGAAAGAGCGCCACATTTCCTTGCCGCAAGGCTTCGTAGCGCGCTTGGTAGTACTGGTAATACTGCTGTAAAGTTTGGACTGCTTTCTCTAAATCAGCTTGCTGGATTTCTAGGTCGCGGGTTTCTTTAATTAATTTTTCGCGCTCATTATCAAGTCTAGTAATTTCTGAACGCAGACCAGTGGCTTGCCGAGAAACTGAGCTGAGCTGGTTTTGCGTACGGCTCAATTCTGCTGCGGTACGGTTTTTCACAGCTTCGATGCGTGACTTTTCATCTTCAGCTCGACTGAGCTGGCTCTGCGTTTGATCGAGCTGTGCTTCTGTGCGCGATCGCTCCACCTCCACTCGACTGAGCTGAGTTTGAGTGCGGTTGAGCTGTGCTTCTGTAGTTGCCTGTTTGGCGATCGCGGCTTTCAGAAACAAATTGATGCGATCGAGCCGTTGCTGAGCCGAGACTTGCTCTGCGCGAGCTTTGGTAAGTTCTTGCTCAACTTGTTTTTTTTGGTTTCTAGCTTGTTCTAAATCTCCTCGCGCTTCCGACAAGCTGGTTTGGATCTTGCCTAGCTCAAAAACCCCGGTTCGCAGTTGCTCACTGACAGTAAATAAGATTGCGAGAGTTGAGGCAGAAATAATGCCACCCGTCGCAATTGTGACTAGAACGGCAGTCTTTCGGGGTCGCAGATTGAAGAGGCTGAGCCGCGCTTTACCTACACGAGTACCGATGCGATCGCCAACCGTTGCAATCACACCGCCTAATACCAAAATTGCCACAATTAAGATGTACCCGCTGGTCATCTACCCTCAGGAAGCCATTCAGCCCACACCAACTCAGATACAGCCTATCTCATGCCTTGGCAGTTTTGTGTGCCAATCACACGCCAGTGCCATGACAAGAGCGCCAAATTCACAGAAGTTACAGCTTCTCCCGACATGGGGACATGCGAGTGCCTAGTTTTTCGCTAGAACCACTGCCACTGCTTCACGCTGATTCATGGCTCAAAACGCTGTACCCAGGTCGTTGTAAGCATCTGTTGTTACCAGAGGTTAACCATAGCAGATCAACTGAACTGTTGACTCAGGGCAACGGGATTATGGACAGTAATTTTTTTCTTGTGGATAGAAATCATTTGCTCTTGCCGCAGATCTCCCAGGAGGCGAGTGACTGTAACGCGGGTAGAGCCGATGGCCTCTGCGATCGCCTGATGCGATAATTTCAGATCGATCGTGATCCCCTCAGCGCCAGGAACTCCAAAGTCACGACAGAGAATGAGTAAGAAGCTGACGAGGCGTGATCCCATATCCCGATGGGCCAGCGTTTCAATCATCATCTCCGTTTGCAAGATGCGCGAAGACAACCCTTGCAACATCAGCATGGATAGCTCTGGGTTATCCTTGAGGGCTTTCTCCACCTGCTCAATAGGCACCGAGAGTAACTCCGCCGGGGTGAAGGCAACTGCATGATAAAAGCGATCGGAGCGGTTGCCCGTAATCAGAGAGAGCACGCCGAAGACGCTATTTTCTCGTAGCAAGGCCACGGTGATTTCTTCGCCCGCCTCATAAACGCGAGACAGCTTAACCGCGCCTTTGACCAAAAAGTAGACCCGCTCCGCTGGATCACCAGGGAAGAAAATCGTCTTGCCTCGATCAAATGTTTCAATCACGGGAGGAAATGCTCCCCCTCCCAACTGACGAAACACAGATGCTAATGGCCGATCCTGCGTCATTACCATGTCCTTTTACCTTTGCGATGCCCTTCTCCAACCTTCATGGGCCGCTCGTCTGGAGATGAACCTTACGAAGGTGAGCCAACTGTAAGCAATTGATGACTTTAGAACACTTAAACTTACTCCAGACTCATTTTTTGTTCTATTTGATACACAATCTCCGAGCGATCGCCAATGTTCTAAGAATTTAGACTCTGCTTTAGGGAATACGGGTGAACGGATAGGAGCTGAAAGCGTACTATATTAGACCCTATCTTACTCCTCCTAAAGATAGAGTGCTCGGAATCGCCCCCAAGACTATGCAGCACTATGCAGCCCTCTCGAAGCTGAGAGGCGTTCAATATCTTTAAACTCCATCTTTGAGTATCCTCATAGTTGCCCTTGAAAAAAGATTGCCATGCTGGATCTGACCGGAAAAAATGCCTTAGTAACAGGCATTGCTAACAATCGCTCCATTGCTTGGGGAATTGCCCAACAACTCCATAAAGCGGGTGCCAATTTAGGGATTACCTATCTGCCCGATGAGCGGGGCAAGATGGAAAAAAAAGTAGCAGAACTGGTTGAGCCGCTACAACCCAGCTTATTTGTGCCTTGCAATGTCCAAGATGATGCCCAGATTCAGTCCACGTTTGAGACTGTGAAAGAGAAGTGGGGCAAGCTCGACATCTTGGTTCACTGCCTAGCCTTTGCCAATAAAGATGATTTGTCCGGCGGCTTCAGCAATACCTCGCGGCAAGGATTTAATACAGCGCTAGATATCAGCACCTATTCGCTGATTCAGCTTAGTGGTGCGGCTAAACCCTTGATGACAGAAGGTGGCAGCATTGTTACCTTGACCTACTTGGGTGGCGTGCGCGTGGTGCCCAACTACAACGTTATGGGCATTGCTAAAGCGGGTCTAGAAATGAGCGTTAAGTACCTCGCCGCAGAACTCGGACCTCACAATATTCGAGTTAATGGCATTTCCGCTGGCCCCATCAGAACTTTAGCTTCTTCTGCGGTCGGAGGAATTCTAGACATGATTCACCACGTCGAAGAAGTTGCGCCACTGCGTCGCACCGTAACTCAACTGGAAGTTGGTAATACGGCTGCGTTCCTATGCAGCGATTTGTCCAGTGGCATGACAGGGCAAATTCTGTATGTTGATTCTGGCTATGAGATCATGGGGATGTAGTGGTTGCGATTGAGTAACTACGATCGTTTGGCCTGCTTGTGCAGGCTCATAGTTCCTCAGTTCTCAGTTTTTACCTCGCAGTTTTTACTTCCCAGTATTGAGTAGGCCCATGCAGACTAGCATTCATGAAACGTCTTTTCAAGAGAATCGCGAAGCCGTTGATCAGGCCAACGGAGCGTCTTTAGAACCACCCTTATCAGGACGAGTCGCCTCTGTCAGCCGCAAAACGGGTGAGACGGATGTGCATGTCACGATCAATTTGGATGGGCAGGGTCGCTGTGTAGCCGCTACAGGTATTCCTTTTCTTGACCACATGCTGCATCAGATTGCTTCGCATGGGCTGATTGACTTAGAAGTTCGAGCGACGGGTGATATAGAAATTGACGACCACCACACCAACGAAGATGTGGGCATTACTCTGGGTCAAGCTTTGGCGAAAGCATTGGGCGAGCGCAAAGGCATTGTTCGATTTGGTAATTTCCTCGCTCCACTGGATGAAGCTCTAATCCAGGTAGCTCTAGATTTATCGGGTCGGCCTCACATTAGCTACGGCTTGCAAATCCCCACTGAGCGGGTCGGCACTTATGACACGCAACTAGTGCGGGAATTCTTTGTGGCAGTGGTCAACCATAGCCAAATGACGTTGCACATTCGCCAGTTGGATGGCATCAACTCGCACCATATTATTGAAGCCACGTTCAAGGCGTTTGCCCGCGCTTTGCGGATCGCTACTGAAACCGATCCGCGTCGGGCTCACACTATTCCCAGTTCCAAGGGCGTTTTGTAATCTACCTTTTCTCTGGAGATTGGGTTCGGTTGCGATCGCTCAAAAACTTTAACTGCTGGTAGAGCATGGCAATTTGTGGTAGCTGAACTCCTGCGGCTTGGGCAGCTCGGAGCGGGTTGCCAAAAATTGCCTCAACTTCCAGGGGTCTGCCTTCGTCGTAGTCAATTTTCATGCTGGTGCGATAGGGTTTCATCTTTACGGTGTCGTCCAGCATTTTTGGGATGAAGTCATCGGCGATCGCCCGATTTTGTACTTTTGCTCCTAAGGCCACTTCTCGCATCAGTTGCTCCGCTAAAGCATAGGTATAGCGATCGGCCATCAGAGCATCGGTCGTGGCGTTGAGTACCACTGATAAGCCGTTGAAGGGAATATTCCAAACCAGTTTGCGCCAACGCGCTAATAGTAAATCTTCAGCTAGGTGAATCGGGATACCAGCCTGGGTAAAGTCCTGAGCAATCTGGGACATGCGCTCTGTGACACCCCCCGCTTGATAATTCGCTGCATACTCGCCTAAGGTGATGGCCCCGTAATCCAAGTGACGAATGTGCCCAGGCCCTACTTTGTTAGAACAAATAAAGCACAACCCACCTAGGACTTGTTTTGCCCCCACAATTTGAGCCACCTCTGCCTCTAAGCCCAAGCCATTTTGCAGCATTACGACAACGCCATCTTCCTTAAGCACTGGAGGAAGGAGGGCTGACAACAAGTGATTGTGTGTGCTTTTGAGCGCGACTACCACAACATCACAGCGAGGCATGTCCTCGACTTGGCGGTAAGCATAGACCTGAGGAAGCGTGAAATTCCCCTCTGGCGACTCAATGATTAATCCTTGCTGCTGCACCTGTTCATAGTCGCTTCTCAGCAAAAAATGGACTTCTATGCCTACTTGTTGCAGTCGCGCTCCATAAAAACCACCCAAAGCTCCCGTGCCTAAAATTGCATAACGACGATTGGGCGCAGCACCCAAAGATGCCCCCATGGCTTGTACTCCCCTGGTTGCGCTTACTTTTCAAACATACTGTAGTGAGGGGATCGAGCCCTAGGGATCGCTTTTGCTTTATCGGTCGCAAGGTGGATTTAGAGACAGGCTAGAGAACAGGCGGCTATCATGGTACACATTGATATTTATTAAAAATTATCAATGATTGTTTCTGAATCTGGTTGGTCCAAAATCAAGTCATCTTTCACAGAAAAAGTTTTCTTCGGGCAGGAGCCGAGTGCAGAGTTAATTGCCATCTTGGTGGTTTACTTTGTGCAAGGGATTGTCGGCTTAGCTCGATTAGCCATTAGCTTCTTCCTCAAAGATGAGTTAGGGATTGGCCCAGCACAAGTATCAGCTTTGATGGGAATTGCAGCACTGCCCTGGATGATCAAGCCTGTCTTTGGCTTTATTTCCGATGGGTTGCCCATTTTTGGCTATCGTCGTCGCCCTTATTTAATCTTGTCGGGGGTGCTAGGAGCTGCTTCCTGGATTGCTTTAGCGACGGTGGTGCACACCGCTTGGGCCGCTACCCTCGCGATCGCCCTCACTTCCTTGTCCGTGGCTGTTAGCGATGTCATTGTAGACTCGCTGGTGGTAGAACGAGCCCGCGAAGAGTCGCTGAGTACTGCCGGGTCTCTGCAATCGTTGTGCTGGGGAGCTTCAGCGCTAGGTGGACTTTTGACCGCTTACTTTAGTGGCTCTTTACTTCAGCGCTTTGATGCCCACACCATTTTTGCCATTACCGCTTCCTTTCCCCTGATCGTCTCAGCGGTAGCTGGCCTGATTGCCGAGTCCCGAGTCAGCGCTAGGCCCAATTGGTCAGTGGTCAAGCATCAACTAGGACAACTGCGCCAAGCGGTAACTCAAAAGGTCATTTGGCTACCCACTGCATTCTTATTCCTTTGGCAGGCCACACCAACTGCTGATTCTGCCTTCTTCTACTTCACGACGAATGAGCTGGGATTTCAACCAGAGTTCTTAGGGCGGGTACGGTTGGTCACGAGTCTGGCGTCTTTGGTAGGAATCTGGTTATTTCAGCGCTTTTTCAAAGAAGTGCCGTTTCGCGCCTTTTTTGGTTGGACGACGCTACTCTCGGCTGTGTTGGGCATGAGTATGTTGCTGCTAGTAACGCACGCCAACCGAGCTTTAGGAATTGATGATCATTGGTTCAGCTTGGGCGATAGCTTGATTCTGACGGTGATGGGCCAAATTGCTTACATGCCCGTCTTGGTCTTAGCTGCGCGTCTCTGTCCTGCGGGGGTAGAAGCGACTTTATTTGCCTTGCTAATGTCAATTACAAATCTAGCAGGGCTAGTGTCTTACGAACTGGGAGCTGTGTTGACGCACTGGTTGGGGATTACTGAAACCAATTTCAGTTCTCTCTGGTTGCTGGTGCTGATCACCAATCTCAGTACCTTGTTGCCACTCCCATTTTTAGGTTGGTTGCCAGGAGCTGATCCGAAGGCAGAATCAGGCACAGCAAGTTTGCAAGCCACACCAGCCATTGAACGGGATCTGGCGATCGCTAGGCAACTCGGTCAGCCCTTTTTGCCAGATTTGATGTCGGAATGGGTGCCGCAGGCGATGCGGGAGCCGATTGAAGAAACCATCGATTGATGATTTTCTGCTTCTCAACTTTTTGACTCGTTTTAATTAATTTTCGCTGACTACGAACTATGCAGAGTTTTCAGCTCCAAGAGCGCGCCACGACTGTCCCCATTGACGGTTACACCCGCCAAGATTGGCAAAAGGGATATCGCTCCCTACGTAAGGAATATGACTACCGAATTGATGAAGTAGAGGGCCGAATTCCTCTCGAACTGCATGGAACTTTGTTCCGCAACGGCCCTGGCTTGCTAGATGTCAACGGTCAGTCCTTGCATCATCCTTTTGATGGCGATGGCATGATTTGCGCGATCGCCTTTAAGGACGGTCAAGCCCATTTCCGCAATCGTTTTGTTCGCACCGAAGGCTTCCAAAAAGAGCAAAAAGCGGGCAAGATTCTGCACCGTGGTGTGTTTGGCACGCAGAAGCCTGGAGGACCGCTCGCCAATGCCTTCGACTTCAACCTCAAAAACATTGCCAACACGCAAGTGATTTACTGGGGTGGCAAGTTGCTGGCTTTGTGGGAAGCCGCAGAACCGCACCGCCTCGATCCGCAGACGCTAGAGACCTTAGGCAAAGACTATTTAGATGGCGTTTTGTCCCCAGGTTCCGCCTTTGCGGCTCACCCGTGGATTGATCCGAGTTCTGCTCAAAACGCTGGCGATCCCTGTTTAGTCAACTTTGCGATCAAACCAGGCTTATCCACCAACATTACAGTCTATGAATTGAATCCAGACGGTAAAGTGGTACGGCAATCGGTTCACTCAGTACCTGGATTTGCTTTCATTCATGATTTTGCGATTACACCGAACTACTGCATATTCTTCCAAAATCCGGTGCATTTTAACCCCTTACCCTTTGCCTTGGGGTTGCGCGGAGCCGCAGAGTGCATCAAGTTTCAACCAGAGCATCCAACCCGAATCTTGGTCATTCCTCGACGCGCTTCAGAGGCGATGCAAATCCTAGAAACTCAATCAGGGTTTGTATTTCACCATGCCAATGCTTTTGAGCAAGATGGCTCGATCTACATTGACTCGGTTTGTTACGCAACCTTCCCCGAAGTAGAACCCGGTTCGGATTTCCGAGAAGTCGATTTTGCTAGCTTAGCGCCAGGACAACTGTGGCGCTTCCACTTGGATTTGGCAGGCAAGCGAGTGGAACGGCAACTCGTAGAAAGTCGTTGTTGCGAATTTCCCTTCGTGCATCCATCGAAAGCAGGTCGTCCTTACCGCTATGCCTATCTAGGTGCAGCCCATGCAGCCACGGGAAATGCGCCTTTGCAAGCGATTTTGAAGGTGGATTTGAAGTCGAGCGATCGCCAACTGTGGAGCGCAGCACCTCACGGCTATGTGGGTGAACCCGTATTCGTGCCGCGATCGGGATACGACCACCAAGGGCTACCCCAATCTGAGCTAAGGGGTGAAGAAGACGACGGCTGGGTGCTGAGTCTGGTTTATGACGCGAAGCGAGAGCGATCGAGTGTGGTAATTCTAGATGCTCGCGACCTCAACCAAGGCCCAGTGGCGCGGTTACAGCTAAAGCATCATGTGCCCTACGGCTTGCACGGTAGCTTCACCCCTGAATATTTTGGGTCAGGCGATCGCTAGGTTAGACGGGTTGGTACTGTCAGTAGCTAACCACAATTGAGGCTCTAATTTAAAGAATCAGTGAAATTTCAGCGCTAACTATAGCTCTTTTTCCGCAACTGCATGAAGATCGGACAGAAGCTCCCGTGAAGATACTTAGACACTTGTCGCTATCACTATTCGCTGCTTCTAACTTTGGCCTAACTCAAGTACGTTCCTACAAATACAGCCTCTCCAGTGCTAATACTGCAAGGATTTTGTTGTAACTGTGTTAAGACGGTGTAACGAAACAGGCCATAACTTGATTCAGCGAACCTAGCGCTAGGTAACAAATTCGTTTCTTCCTAACTCATTAACATTCTCCAGGTTGCCCCTATGAGATTCAGCATTGTGATCACCACTTACAACCGCCTGTCTCTACTGAAGCGGGCGATCGCTTCAGCGCTAGATCAAACCGTTCCCTGTGAGGTTGTGGTTGTCGATAATTGCTCTACCGATGGCACCGAAGAGTATGTGCGTAGTTTAGGTAAGCAGGTGGTTTATCATCGCAATCCTACTAACTTGGGCCATTCAGGGGCGGTTAATGCTGGCGTAAAAGTTGCTAACGGAACCTGGATTAAGCCTGTGGATGATGACGACTACTTAGCGCCTAACTGCATCGAGCAGATGACCAAGGCGATCGCCCTACGTCTACAAGCTGCTATTTGCTCTTGCCAAGCAGCCCAAGTGGATGACAAGGGAACAGAGCTAAGCAGAACCCGACAAGTGGGACCCGGACAAGTCTGTTACATCCCGCAAGAAGACATTCATTACGGCATGCTGCTGGAGCAAGTGCCCTTCGGGACTCCCATTCAAGTTGCCTTCCGCAGAGACGCATTTCTAGAGTCTGGGGGTTGGGATACCAGCTTAACCAGTTGTGATGACATTGATTCTTGGATCAGAATCGCCCAATACGGAGATGCCCTTTTTATCAATCAGTGCTTAACCTACCGAACTGTTTGGCCCGGTGGTTATGACCAAAAAATTGCTCTGGAAACTCGCATGAACACCAACATCCTCATGAAGGAAAGAATTCATGCCTTAGTGAGCGAAAAATACCGCTCAGCAATTCCAGCCATTCAAGATATTCGTAACTATCTTCGTCTGCATTGGGGGTTAGTTGCTGTTAAGCAAAGGAAAATTACCAATGCCCTCCAGATGTTGCTACCTGCTACTAACTCTCTGGCGGCTTGGCAGCTACTGCTAAGTGCTCGCAAAGGTTACCAGCCAAACCCAGCCATTCGCAAGCTGGTTTTACTAGAGGCTTACTCCCCTGCGGAAGCAGCAATGCTGATAAATTCTTGAATTACTAATGGAAACACTTAGAAGCTTAGTTAAAAGAATCACAAGTCACAGATGACTGCTGAGTAAATAACTAAGTAATTATCTATGAGGGACATATATAGATCAAGGTGTAATGAGAGGGAACCTATGAGATTCTCTGCTGTTTAACAGGGCCAATGCTCTGTCACTTAGCTTGAGTCAAGGCTTTCCGAATTCCTTCATTCCTACCAGCCATTCCCCTCTTGCTCACTACTCTCCAATAGCTCTCGTGGGATACTGCTTGTGAAGCCGCTCGAATGGAAAACCCCTTTAATCACCAGCAATCTCCCTACACTGGGCTGACGCGATCGCACTGGGAGGAAGCGTTATTTACCCTAATACAAGGGGTTGTAGGCTATAGTTCCCCCGGTAAAGCTAGAATTTCGCTTCCTGGCCCAGCTAGCCGCAATGGTCAACAGGCTGACGAACTGGAGGGCTTCTCTCGCTCATTCATTATGGCCGGATCGTGGCTCCACACGAGTGAGGTGGGCACGATCACCTACGCTGACCAAAGCTTTGATATTGCCAACTTCTACCGCAAAGGACTTTTGGCGGGAACTGACCCTAACCACTTGGAGTACTGGGGCGACGTTCAATCGCGATCGCAGCATCTTGTAGAATGTGCAACCTTGGCGTGGTCTCTGTACTTGTCAAAAGCCCACATCTGGGACACCTACTCCCCTCAAGAACAGAGACAAATTGCCGACTACTTGTTTCAATGCACCAAAGTTGAGTACTACAGCAATAACTGGCTGCTCTTTAATGTCATTACCAACACAGTCTTGAAACGGCTAGGGATGCCCTATGTGCCAGAGCAAATTGCTAAAAATCTGCAAATTTGTAACCGCATGTATGTAGGCGATGGCTGGTATCGCGATGGCTTCCAGGCGTACGCGGTTGACTACTACAACTTCTGGGTCTTTCACTACTACTCTTTGATGTGGGTCATCTTAGACGGCGACTCTCAACCCGATTTGGCGAAACTACATCAAGAGCGGTTACGCACACTGATGAGCAACTTCCGTTACTTCTTTGCAGCGGATGGTAATCTCCCCTGCTTTGGCAGATCTGCGATCTATCGCTTTGCCTATCTGGGGGCGATCGCGTTGGGGTTACACCTGGATTGTGTCGGTCTAGACGTTGGTGAAGTCAAGACGATGTGTAACAGTGCCTTCAAGTTTTTCTGGGGGCAAAATATTCTGACCGAACGCAATCACCTCAGCCTGGGTTACTTGCACTCCTGTGCGGGAATGATTGAAACCTATTCCTGTGCTAGTTCTCCCTACTGGGCAGCTAAAGCTTTTAACCTCCTGCTCTTGCCAAAATCAGCCCCTTTCTGGCAAGCAACCGAGCAGCCTCTCCCGATTCACCGTGAGAGTTACAACTTACCGATTGCGGGACCAGGTTTTCTCGTACTGGGTGACCAAAAAACCGGACATGTGCAGTTAATCAATCAGAAATCTCATCATGCTGATGCCAAGTTGCGCCGGAAGTACACCAATTTTGTTTATTCCTCAGTATTTAGCTATAACGCAAATCTAGAAAGCCATAGCTACAACAACGCCCTGATTTTCTCCCATGACGGTGGCGATACCTACGACCAACGCTGGCAGATTGAGAACCTGTACTGTGAACCGGGGTTTGCTGCGACCAAATACAAGCTTTATCGGGCGGACAACACGGGCTGGTGCTACACCTATATCCTGATGAAGGATGACTTTATGATCAATATCCACCAGATTGAAACACGACGGATCTTACTATTTCGAGAAGGTGGATATGCTCTAGGGTTTAACGAGGGGGCAGTAGAGGTGCGATCGCTCCCTGGAGCAGAAGCTGTCTATCAAGGTAAAAAAATTAGCTTCATCCAAAATCTGTATGGCTACACCCAACAGTTTCCTGCCCAGTATCCTTGCTCAGAAAATCAACAGACCCTTAATCCCCAATACCTCCACAGCGCCGTTCCAGCTTTAGGGTTTGGGCGAAAACGGCACACCGTCTTAGAGGAGTTACTACCCAGGCGCTTCTATTTAGCCTCAATGGTTTGCGGTAGGGTGGGTGATGTTGCAATTGAGCCGTTGATGAATCGGGTAAAAGATTTTCGCATTCACCGCGATGTCGTCAGAATCAGCTTTTATGACAATGAACAGGTTGTAATGCAGTTAGGCAAAACTCGCTTTCTGAATTTGGCACTTAATGGTCAACGCATCAAAGGCAAGGTTGTAATGGCTAGAGTTACAACCAACGGTGAAACTGTTCTGATAAACGAAACGATAAGCGTTGATACGACCAAAAAATTGCTTTAGAAACTTATGAATATAAACATCCTGATGAAGGAAAGAATTCATGTATTAGTGAACGAAAAATATCGCTCAGCCATTCAAGATATTCGTAACTACCTCCGCTTACATTGGGGATTAGTTGCCTTAAAGCAAAGAAAATTGTGAATGGTCTTCAGATGGTGCTACCTGCTACGGCATCTCTTGCTGCTTAGAAATTGCTGTTAAGATCTCGCAACCATTAAAAAGCAGGGGTATCTTTGAACCACCCCTGCTTTTATCGACTTAAAGACAATTGAGAGGCTAGATCCGGGCTCCTTCTGGCAGGGGTCTGCCCTTGGGTTCTGGTAAAGCTGGCTGCCGTTCGTAGGGCGTAGGAATGTATTGAACGGTAGGTCTACCACCTTGAGGTTGAGGATAAAGCTCCATCAGGCTGTAAATCGAGGTTGGCAAACCTACGGTTATAGGTAGTCCCAGCTCGGTTGCTTCTTCTACGGTAACTGGGTAATCGTGAGTCACTTTGCCAGTGGTTAAGGTGTCAATGATCAATTCAATTTTGTCATCACCAATTTTCTGCTGAGGCACATTATCTTTCAGCAGAGTTCTAACGAATTTCTGCACCTGTTGGATAGCTTTACGAGACAGATCTGCCATGATCAAGGTTTGATCGTCAATGTCACCAATTGGTTTTTCTTCTACTACCTTCAAAACACTGGCGGCTGGGAAGTTACCCAACTGAGGATCGACTGGGCCAAGCACAGCATTAGCATCCATCATGATTTCATCAGCAGCTAAAGCTAGCATTGTGCCACCGCTCATGGCGTAATGAGGTACAAAGACTGTCACCTTAGAGGGGTGGCGAATTAAAGCTCTGGCAATTTGCTCAGTAGCTAGCACCAAACCACCTGGGGTATGTAATACCAGATCAATAGGGACATCAGGCGGAGTGAGACGAATGGCTCGTAAGATCTGCTCCGAATCCTCAATTGTGATGTAGCGCGATAAAGGGATTCCTAATAAATTGATTGACTCTTGTCGGTGAATTAAAAGAATCACACGACTCTTGCGCTGCTGCTCTAACCCTCGTAAAGCTTGCAAACGGGAAGATGCAACTTGACGACGTTGCCACATGGGTTGCAGAGAGGAAATCAATAGAAAAACCCAAAATAAATCTAGAAAGCTAAAGCTCATTTGATGAGTTACCAATACATAGAATTTGCAAAAAAGCTTCTTTATTATTTCAGTCGCAAGATAAGGCTGAGTCTACCGGAGGAATTAAAAATAACGCTGGTTTCAACGCCTTTGCTTAAGTGAATTTCGCAAACTGATACCAATTCAATTTAACGGTGCATAGAATTAAGAAGAAGAATTAACTGACTCTGAGCAATCATGGCACGCCCCTTTCACGTTGAAATTCAAGAGAGTGTGGAGTATCTCGAAAAGAGCTTGCACCAAGCCCGAAGAGTGAGCCAAAAAGAGAAACTACAAATGCTGTGGTGGCTCAAGAGTGCTCAAGTGCAGCAACATCAAGAACTTGCTCAACGCTTGGGCCGCAATCCTTCAACCATTACTCGCTGGCTGCAACAGTATCGCCAAGGAGGTATCAGTGAGTTGCTGCGCCTCAAGAAGTCACCGGGTCGTCCACCAGAAATGGATGATGAGATGCTGCGGCAACTGCAAGAGCGTTTGGCACAACCGGAGGGATTCAAAAGTTATGGGGAGGTCGAACAGTGGGTGCGAAGCGAATTGGGCAAAGCCGTGAAATACAAAACGGTGCATAAAACCGTGCGTTATCGGCTGAAAGCAAAATTGAAGGTGCCTCGTCCTCAAAGCATTCAGCAAGATCCGCAAGCAGTCACCTTGTTTAAAAAAACATCCCCCTTGCCCTTCTAACTTTGCAGAACCTGTTTGGTCAAGGCAAACGGTTGCGGTATTTGTGCCAAGATGAGATGCGCTTGGGACTGAAAACGGAGACAGGGCGAGTCATCACTGCTTGTGGAGTGAAGCCGATGGCGAAAGTAGCGTGGAAGCGAGATAACTTCTGGGTCTATGGAGTCGTTGAACCGCTGAGGGGATGGCACTTTGAGCAGGAGTATACTCAGCTCAACTCTGAGCAGTTTCAATCCTTCCTAGATGCACTTTCAACGGAACTTGGCGAGGATCGGGCACTGATTCAATTAGACCGAGCGCAAGCGCATCAAGCTCAGAGTTTGCGTTGGGCAGAGAATCTGATTCCGGTACTGCAACCTGCTCACTCACCAGAGTTGAATCCAGCAGAACGATTGTGGCAGTATCTCAAATCTCAGCTAGAGGGCGAGCACTTCACAACGATCGCACAGATGCAGAAGCGATTGAGCCAGATTTTAGGCGAACTCCTTCCCGAACAAGTCGCTTCATTGACCAGTTATGATTTCATTTTAGAAGCCCTATTCTATGCAGCCTTAAATTGAATTGGTATGAGTTCTGAAGCAACATGCAAATCTTTGTTCAAATCTAATTGGTTACATAAAAGTTGATTAAAGGAGAATAAACTATCCCCAGACAGAGATATTTGGGATCAATATTTCTAAAGGTAGCGATCGCACGATATTTATTCCTACTTTCTAGGATTTAGTGAATAAAGATCAGCAATCCATCAACAGGTTTACAACTTTCGAATGAAGTAAAAAATATATTCTCTATCTCTGGATCAATAGTTCTTTGGTAGCTAACGACACTATGCTGAGCTTGTTTAGCTGACACTTTTAATTTGATTGAGGATAAATTCATGGATAATCAAACAAACTCTAATAAAAAAGCCAATACAAATGCAGCCGATAGCCATGAACGAGCAGAGGTAGATACCTACGATCGCGGCATTATTCCCGCCGAAACTGCTGCCCGTAAAGAGAGAGAAGGCAGTGCATTTAAGCAACACCCCACTGAAGAAAGCCAGCGACACGCTAGAAATGATGGTGAAACCGATACTGGTAGTGTAAGAACGACAGACGGCTACACTAGCGATAAAGAAGGCTTGATTAACAACTATGCAATTGAGCCTGAAATGTATGTGAATGAGCCAGGGGATTTAAGAGAGAAAGAAGCGCAACTCCAAGCTGAACGCAGTGGAGAATTAACCGAGGCCAACCAGGACAAGGACGGCCAACTGACAATGGAGCATGACAGTCGCGGCAAAGGCCCCGGAGTCATCTAACGCCGGAGTTATCGTAAAAAGCATTTAAGATCTAGTCCCTAGCCCCTTCCCGTTTACCTACGAGAGAAGGGGCTAAACATTTAAGCCGTTTGGCTCTCTACCATTTGATTGTCTTGGCGCAGACAAGCTTGGATAAAGAAGTCTAACTCGCCATTCATCACATCTGCGATCGCCGTAGTTTCCACGCCAGTTCGTAAATCTTTCACCAACTGGTAGGGGTGGAATACGTAGTTGCGAATTTGGTTGCCCCAGGCGGCCTCTACCATATCACCTCGGATATCTGCAATCTCCTTAGCTCGTTGCTCTTGAGCAATAATGAGCAGTTTCGCCTTTAAGATCACCAGCGCTTTTTCTTTGTTCTGGAGCTGCGATCGCTCCTGAGTACAGCGCACTGCAATGCCTGTGGGAATATGAGTGATGCGAACCGCTGTTTCTACCTTGTTGACGTTCTGACCTCCCTTACCTCCTGCCCGCGAGGTCGTAATTTCCAGGTCTTTCTCTGGAATCTCTAGGTGTACAGAGCTGTCAATCATTGGCATCACCTCCACCCCCGCAAAGCTAGTTTGCCGCTTGTCGTTGGCGTTAAAGGGAGAAATGCGAACAAGGCGATGGGTTCCCTTCTCGACTTTGAGGTAGCCGTAGGCGTATTTGCCATCTACTTCTAGCGTGACTGACTTAATTCCCGCTTCATCCCCTTCCGAGATTTCTGCCAGATGAACTTTATAGCCGTGGTCTTCGCCCCAACGGGTATACATCCTTAACAGCATTTCAGCCCAGTCTTGAGCATCCGTACCCCCAGCCCCCGCATTAATTGTCAAGACGGCACCTTTGGAGTCATAGGGGCCAGAGAGCAACTGTTGCAGTTCCCACTGATCGAGTTCGCGGCTCAGTTGGGAAACATTAGTCTGGGCCTCTTGCAGTAATGCTTCATCTGCTTCTAACTCCAGCAATTCCAGGATGGCTCTAGTATCTTCTAAGCTATTTTTCCATCGCCCTAGCTGATCCAAATGAGATTTGAGGTCATTTAACTCTTGCAGGGTTTTTTGCGCCTGAGCTTGGTCATCCCAAAAGTCTGGTTGGGCAGCAATTTGTTCTAAATCTTGAATCTTGGCATTTAAGGCAGGAACGTCAAAGATAGTCCTGGGTTTTACCCAGGCGCTCAGACAACGTTTCGATTTCGCGTTTAATCTCTAGTGCATCCATAGACCGTAACTGTTAGCTCCTGAGCTACAAAAGGTTGCATAGTTCATCTTAGCGAGAGTCGGCGATCGAGTTCACCATCCAGTACTGCTGCAAGGTTTGTTGTTTCTTCACCAGTTCGGTGATCTTTAACTCTACTTTCATCAAACAGATAATCTCGCAGCAATAGCTCTGAGCGGATTGTGGCTATTCTTTGCGGCTGAATCTCAGAGATAGAAGCGACCCCTTGAGCTTGAGCGATCGCGAATAGCTTGGCTTTTAAGACTGAAATGGCTTTAGCTTTGTTCTGCCCCTGCGATCGTCCATCTCGACAAACTGCGGAGACACCAGTCGGAGAATGGATCACCTTAATCGACAGATCGAGCCGATTCACATTTCCTCTGGGTGCATCAAAAGTCACGACCTGTAGGTCAGCTTCAGGAATCTGCCACTTTGCTAAGTCATCCAAGATCGGCATCACTCTCACAATTGCCAAACTCGTCTTCTGGTCGACACTAAACGGTGAAATCCTGGTTAGACGATGAACTCCTGATTCTGTCCTTAGATAGCCATAGGCATAGTAGGCATTGATTTCTATCGTGACAGACTTCCAACCAATCTCTCCCATTTCCTCATCTATTAACCGGACTGGGTAGTTATTGAGTTCTCCAAAGCGACCATACATGCGTAGTAGCATCTCAGTCCAATACTGAGTGTCGGCGTCATTTGTGCTTGCCTGAATTTCTAGAAATACTCCTCGAAAGTCGTAAGAGCTAGCGTATTGCTGTTGTAATTCCCACTGATCAAGCTTTTGACCAAGATGAGTAGTCATTTCCTCTGCTTCTTGAAACAGAGCCACATCCAATTTTGAGCCTAACAATTCCACGGCGGCTCTGAGGTCCAGCAAGCTCACCTGCCACCAATCAAGTGTTTGCAGCAAAAAATTTAGATGCTGATACTCTAGTTGCATTTGCTGGATAGCAGAGACCCGTTGCCAATCAACTCGATTAGGGTAGCAACTAGTAAGCTCAGGCTCAGTTAAAGCTAGCTCTAATTCTTCAATTCTGATTTTGATTGCAGAGAGGTCAAAGACAGGATTGGATCTGCTTCAAACGTCTAGACAATGTTTCCAGCGATTGCTTCAGCTTAACGAGCAACAACATAAAAGGCTCTTTATGAAATCAAGATCTTTTCAAGGATTTCTCTAGCTCAATCATAATCTCAAAGCTTTTGTCCCATCAAAAATAAAAGCTGTGGTTTTCTACTCCACAGCTCTTAAAGTTTTAGTCTATTAAACTTGATTCGATATCAGGCATACAGAAATCCTAGTCGCGACTGTTGATCGCAATTAGCAGTCTTAAGATAAAGACGAACAAGTTGATGTACGTGAGATACATCGAGAGAGCCGCAGGTAAATACTGATCATCTCGGTAAGCACGGGGTAGAACGTAGAAGTCTACAACCGCCACCCCAGCAAATAGCAAAACCCCAAGGCCAGAAATGCCAATTTCGAGCCAAGTCGGAGTGTAAATACCGAAGAAGCTACAAAGAAGCTGACCTACCAGTACCACCAGCAAGGCGATAACACCAAGGCGAACTGTTTGAGCTAGAGCAAAACCATCCTGCTCAGACAAGTTAGAGCCAATTTGCCGAGCTGCAATAAAGGTAACGCCACAACCTAGCGCAGCAATACCCATTCCTGGTATGCCTACGCCCGGTGTCCCTAAAGCCACAGCGACCAGCCCTGTCAAGGTGTATCCAGACAGTAAACTGTAGGTTGCGAGTAGGGGTAAGGCAACGCCATTTTGCCCCTTCTCCGCAACTCCACGCGCTACGAAAAATAGAATTAGCTCTAGAATCAGAGCGCCCCAAAATGTAGGGAAGAATAGACCTGGGTTGGTACTGAAGACTTGTAAGCCGCCATAAGTACCGAGCGCCGTTAAGAGCAACCCTGCCCCTAAGTAAGGCAGAGCATTGGCAATGACATTAGGGCCAATTAACGCTTGCGTCTTGGCCTCACGAATGGCATTGCGGAAGTTACTAGTATTGCTCATAAGACTTCCTTTTTATCTACCAACAATCCACTAACAATAGAGTCCAACTACGCCCATTGTGACGTAGATCTAGCTTTCTCGCATTCCGCTAACTTTCAAAGTTAAATATTCGCATTACAAAGAAATAAAAAAGGCTGTACCACAGACCAGAGAAGCAACCTCCTTGAATCTGCTGAGTCGCCCTTACGTATTTCCGCCGATACCTTTAAAGGTTCTGTAGAGGAGTACCGTGAAACAACGATAGCTCAGCTTGGCTGCTGTAGGGAGAATGAGTTCAACTCTGATGCAAGGTTCTGTGTGATGACTACTCAATCTTCTCCCCGCTCTCAAGTCATGGAACTCCTGGTTGCCTACCACCAGACCCCCTCCGTCTCTCGGCGCAACCAACTCGTCCGCCTCAACGCTGGACTCGTGCGGAAGATTGCTCACCAAGTCAGCCATCAGTGTGCAGAACCTTACGAAGACCTGGAGCAAATCGGTCATCTCGGCCTCATCCGCGCCATCGAGCGTTTCGATCCTTCTCAAGGTTGTGCCTTTAGCTCTTTTGCCGTTCCCTACATTCGCGGTGAGATGCTCCACTTCCTCCGCGATCGCGGCAACACAGTGAAAATCCCCCGTCGCTGGCAAGATTTGCAGAAGGAAGGGCAGAAGGTGCGTGAGTCTTTGATGAAAGAGTTGGGACGGCAGCCTCAGGACGCAGAAATCGCCAGTGAGTTGGGTGTCTCAGTCAACGAGTGGCGCAATGTCAAACTCGCAGGGAAGAATCGCTCCTTGTTGAGCTTGGATGCTACGGTTTCGCAACAAGTAGACTCCACAGTAACCCTCGGCGACATGATCCCCGATGCTCACTACCAGACCTTGCAGTTGCTCGAAGAAGACCGCCAGCAGTTGCAGAGAGCGCTGAGCCAGCTAGAAGACAAGACCAGAGCCGCGATCGAGCTAGTGTACTTCAGTGACTTGTCCCGTAAAGAAGTGGCAGAGCGGATTGAGGTCAGCCCCATGACCGTGACCCGACGCATCCAGAGAGGCATTCAGCAGATGGTGGCTTATCTCCAGCCTCAAGAATTGCAATCTGAGCCTTAAAAGCCAACGCTGGATTATTAATAGAAACTAGTCAAGCTCCAGTATTCATCACAGCTAATTTTTTCATCTTCTAGCAAGCAGCCAAGGACATCTAGTAAGGCTTGAATTGCGACTTCACGGTCAATAAAGTGACGACCCGCTACTAAGGCGGCTGCAAAGCTAGTGTAGGCTTCTCCCTCGTTCATACCACCCGGCACACTGGGGTGATACGCATCGAACTTGAACGAATCACCATAGGGGATGACCTCAAGGAGCCAGCCATGATAAGGCATACGGTTCGGCTCGCTCTTCAACATCATAATCGTCTCCAGCAATCTCATTACTCGGTGCCAGGTATCTAGCTTCAAATCCTGAGGCCGCAAATCCTGACTGATGGTGTCATTATTCCCACCTAAACTCTGAGAAGAACCAGTTGTATTCGAATTGCTAAATCTAGCTGTAATAGACTAGTCTGTGAACAAAAAAAGGTGGAGAAAACTTTGCTACAGCGTGTCGCATTATCCTTTCTTGCACTGCTAGCGATTAGTTCCAGTCGTGCAATTGCACAACCCAGCTCTCCACCTAATATTGATATTGCCGAGTCTTCTGCCTCTATCACCGCTACGTTACCTGCCAATGTCGCAGGGGTGCTGTTCGTCAACACGAGTACTGAAGCTTGGACAACCCTGACTCAGTTTCAGCTGTTTGCAGAAGCGGGGCCTTTTTTGGCAGGATTGCCTTCGCTTTTCCTGGGTCTAGACTTGACTGCTGATGTGCAGCCTTGGTTAGGGGAGCGAGTGGCGATCGCGCTTATGCCGTACACCCAGTCAGCGAGTCCTTCAGCTAACAGCTTAGAGAGCAATCCAGCTAACAGCTCAGAGCCTCCTTCAGACTCTATCAATGCCGACCGTACCCTCCTGATCGCTCCCATCAAAGACGCCAGCCGACTCACTACTTTTTTAGACAAGCTCAAAGTGTCCCGTGGTCAGCTCCCGGTTGAGCGGCAATATAAAGGTATAACGGTCTGGGAATGGCCCGCTGAAAAGCCAGCGCTTTGTGACGATGCAGCCGATCCGTCCTGTATTCCAGAGTCAGAAATAGATATTCCAGAGTCGGAAACAGAATCGGCCCCAGAAGACATCCCAGAATCGCCTTCTGAATCGGAGCCAGTTCAACCGAGCGAACCGGGTTCTCAAGTTCCATCTAAGACCCATCAGGCATTTTCTAAGCTCAAAGCGGTTGGGCCGACACTGACTCTCCCCTTGCCTCCAGTTCCCGGAGGGGCGCTACCCATTCCTTCTATTCCTAATGCTCGCCCAGGTCTGGCGATCGCCGTCTTGCCTGGTTACTTGGTGACAGCGACCAGTTCAGCCGCGATCGAACAGTTAATTGATGCCCGTACTAGCAACAGCCCAGCCCTCGCAGCAAATCCGCAGTTTCAGCGCACGATGCAGCATCCGCAGTTTCAGCGATCGCTGTTGGTAGGTTATGGCAACATCGCCGAAATTGCCCGCTTTCCGCAACCCAAGTTTCCTATTCCCACAGCACCTCCTACCCCTACAGAGGAACCTACTTCTCAGCCTCAAACTTCTCTGCCCGACAAGCTAAAGGCAGTTCCAAAACCATCTAATCCTGCGCCAATGGTAGGTGTACCGATGGAAGGGTTGAACATTGGCTTGGAACGTTTGGCCCAAGATTACAGCACGGTTGATGGCTATGTTTGGTTGCAGCCAGAGGGAGTTCGCACCCAAATTAGTTCTTATTACAAAACGCCTCAACCGACCAAAGCTGATGTTCTTACTCCTAATGCTGACCAGATTCTGACGCGGATGCCTGGAGCTTCTTTTCTAGTCAGTAGCAGCCGTAATCTCAAACATCAATGGCAGTCGGTCATAGACGTTACTCAAGCGGAACCGAGCTTAGAGCCAGCTTTAACGGTGATTCGGGATGGTATTCGGAGTCTGAGTGGTTTGGATTTGGAGCGCGATTGGCTACCTTGGATGGATGGGGAATATTCAGCATTTCTGTTTCCCAACAATCAAGGCCCCTTCAGTCGCCTTTATCCCAATCTGGACTTGGGTGTGGGTTTAGTGATGCAGACTAGCGATCGCCCTGCCGCTGAAGCCGCCCTGAAAAAGTTTGATCAGTTTGTCAAGACGCAAGCCAGTGGCTTTTTAAGCATTGCGACTCGTACCATTGAAGGACAACCTGTCACCAGTTGGGAATTTGAAGAAGCAGGCGATCGCCAAAGTTTCTTTGCTCACAGTTGGGTGGATCAAGATACGTTGGTCGTTACGACTGGGCTTGGCCCAATGAAGGCGCTCAATCCGAAGCCCTATTTGCCACTCAACCAAAACCGTACATTCAAAACCGCGACTGATTCTTTTTCTCGTCCCAACCAAGGCTATTTTTATACGAACATGGGAGCTTCTCTATCGTTTATCTACGGCCTATTTCAGCCTTATAGTAATGCCCCAGAAATGAGGGAAGTCAAGCGCTGGCTCGGCACAGTTTATAGCATTAGTGCTTCCAACTCTGCTACACCAGAAAAACAACAGTTTGACAGTCTTCTCGTTCTGGCCCCAACCAGAAAGCCATAGCACCGCCCCTTGTCATGCCCCCTTGTCATGCTTAGTCAGATCAAAGATATTGCGCGTACCCTTGCACCTCGGTTAATCGAAATTCGCCGCCATCTGCACAGTCACCCAGAACTGAGCGGCCAAGAATATCAAACTGCTGCTTATGTTGCTGGCGTGCTTTCCTCCTCTGGACTCCATGTACAAGAGGCAGTTGGTAAAGTCGGGGTCGTGGGTGAACTCTCAGGTCAAGGAGCTGACCCACGCTTGCTAGCGATTCGGACAGATATGGATGCTCTGCCCATTCAGGAGCGTACCAGTTTAGAGTTTGCTTCGCGGCAGCCCGGTATCATGCACGCCTGCGGTCACGATGTCCATACCACCGTGGGTTTGGGGACGGCAATGGTGCTGTCTCAGCTTGCCAACGCTCTACCAGGCTCGGTACGGTTTCTGTTTCAGCCAGCAGAAGAAATTGCTCAAGGTGCAGGCTGGATGGTGGCAGACGGCGTGATGGATCAGGTGACGGCGATTCTGTCCGTTCATGTCTTTCCTTCCATTCCGGCGGGTTCTGTGGGCATTCGCTATGGAGCCTTGACTGCGGCGGCTGATGATTTGGAGCTTCTGATTGTGGGCGAGTCGGGACATGGTGCCCGCCCCCATGAAGCGATCGATGCTGTCTGGATTGCGGCTCAAGTCGTGACTAACTTGCAACAAGCGATTAGTCGCACCCAGAATCCCCTCCGTCCTGTCGTTCTCACTTTCGGCCAGATTAATGGGGGACGGGCTCCTAATGTGATCGCTGATCAAGTTAGACTCCAAGGAACTGTGCGATCGCTCCATCCCGAAACTCGGGCCAATCTACCTGAATGGATTGAGCAAATTGTGGCTAATGTTTGCCAAACCTACGGTGCCAAATACGAGCTGCACTATCGTCGGGGAGTGCCTTCTGTCCAGAACGATCCAACCTTAACTCAGTTGCTAGAAGCGTCTGCTCATGAGGCTTGGGGGAGCGATCGCGTCCAGATTTTACTAGAGCCTTCTCTAGGCTCCGAAGACTTCTCTCTTTATTTAGAACATGCACCTGGCAGTATGTTTCGCCTGGGTGTAGGCTATCCCAACAAACTCAATTACCCGTTACATCATCCTCAGTTTGAAGTAGATGAATCGGCGATCGTGACGGGAGTGGTGACTTTGGCTTATGCGATTTATAAGTACTGGCACAAAGAACATCGCTAATTCTAAGTTCTTGCTACACGAACTCTATATTCTGTCCTGCGGGAGATTAGTGAGGGAGAAGGCTCCGGTAAATTATCGAGTAAGGCAGAATTCAGAAGAGTTAAATTCATGGCTTCATCCACACCTTTAAAGGGTACAGACCTGATTGACTGTGCTAAAGCAAATGCCAAGCAAGGAATTGAAACTGCTGCCCATCTTTGTGGATATGGCAATGACTTAAATACATTTGAGCGCGAATTACACCAAGCTTGCCAAGACATTGGTGTCAACATTCGCGAACTCAGTGATTTGATTACTGATCAACAGCAAATCATCCAGTTAGCAGGAACTGAGGTTGCCCCAGACAGCCCCTCATCCCTGTAAATCCTCATCCCTGTAAATCTTGTAAAAAATATTAACAGGCTGTAACAGCCCGTTTTAGATGAATTGATCGCAATTGTAGGGGCACCTCTCGTGGGTGCCTTCTTTGTGTATATCGTTTCAGGATTGGGGCAGAATCAAGGCATTGAGCGGAAAATCTATAATGTCAGCAAAGAGGCAACTATCATCGATAAGCTGTGAAGAAACGGGTAACTCTAACTTTTCCTAAACGTTCTATTCAAATGCCAGTGACGTATCGACTGGCCAAAGATTTTAATGTGGCGGCTAACATTATTCGTGCCCAAGTTGCCCCAAATCAGATTGGTACGTTGGTTGTGGAGCTTTCTGGCGATATCGATCAGCTAGATGCAGCCGTGGACTGGATGCGATCGCAAGACATTGGTGTTTCCTTGGCGAGCCGAGAACTGCTGATTGACGAAGAGGTCTGTGTCCATTGCGGCCTCTGTACCGGAGTCTGCCCGACGGAAGCTCTGACCCTAGACCCCCAATCTTTTCGGCTCACCTTCACGCGATCGCGCTGTATTGTCTGCGAACAGTGCATTCCCACTTGCCCAGTTCAAGCCATCTCAACAAATCTGTAGACTGAATAAGCGGCAAGTCAATTACAGGAATGTCATTTTTTAGCAAACTTCCTTGGCTATCTCTAGCCTTTCTCGTAGCTGCCTATTGTACCTTCGGCTGGTTTCTCTACGCCCCTGACGACTCTGGGTTGAACTTGCTTTTTGCCGCCGTCTTTGCGCTGACTGTAGCAGGACTTCTGACAGCACCCGAACGTAGTCTGCGATCGCGATTTTTCACCTGGTCTGTCTCCAGTGTTGGCAGATTTGTCTTAGTTCTTTGCAGCGCTTCTCTGACCGCTATAGTTCTCTACATGGCTCATGTTTTTATTCACATTCTGGTCACAATCTCCGCAGGCATGTTGGTTAGACTAGACATGCAGACAGCTGGACTGCAACAATGGCAAGCTTTTTGGGTTTTATCAACGGTTTCGCTAATTGGTTTGGAAATAGGCTGGATTCTCAACTACTACATCTAGAGGCATCGTAACTAGGAGCTTGTAGAAGATGGAACTCATTGCACCCTTAAGCTACAGTCTAATTTCAGTGGAGTCAGGAGAGTGCAGCAGCTCTGCCTCCACGCTCTCGGAGCCTAGACACCTAAAAAACTGCAAGAAAAAAGCAGCCTTAGAGGGCTGCTAGTGTGGTGCGTGAGGATTTGTTATCTCTAGACTAAAGCAGTTTTATAGCCATTACAATTCAGTTACAGTTTTCGATACGATCGCTCAAAGATCACGCTAGATAAGGTTTTTATCATTCCTATTCTCAAAACCATCTAGAGCTACCGGATGGACACTGCAAAAAGCGTCACACGGTTGCATAAGATTGTGAGGGAATTTAAGGACACTATGGAAAGCGCTTAACTGTCCTCTTGCCCTACAGCACTACAATGCAGTGGGGCAATTTTGTTTTTTATCTTCTTCTCAGGCGATCTTCAGCGCTACAGCTCAATCAGATTGGACATGAGATAAACTCAGGGGAGTTTGGCCTGCGATCGCAGGTGACTGAGTTGACAGAGGATTGAGGTCTATGGAAAGTAGCCCAGGTCAAGGTTTAGCAGCTCCCCACATCATTTGCAGCCAAATTCTTCGCTGGAGTACCATCAGCTTGCTAACGGCTAGTTTACTCAGCCTCCTAATTTCAGCTAGCGAAGCAGAAGAAACCTTTGCCCAAGGGCTAAGCTCAAGCGCCTCAGAAAATACATTAATCAAAACACCAGGTAGCCTGATCAACCGAGCAAATTTGCGGCTGGGTAGTCGAGGCCGAGATGTTTCAGAATTGCAAGCCACTTTGAAGCTATTAGGCTTTTATGCTGGAGTGGTAGATGGCTTTTATGGCGAAAGTACTGCGATCGCGGTTTCTCGGTTTCAGACGGCAGCGGGGCTATCGGTGGATGGCATTGTAGGAACTGCTACCTGGAACCAACTTTTTCCACCCCCTACCTCTAGCATTATTTCGTCTACCACCAGACCCACAGCCCGACCCACCGATCCTGCTGCTACCACCAATAGCCCAGTTACTGCCAATACTCTAGCCACTGCGGATACTTCTGCCGCTGCCTTCCCAGTTCCCCAAATTGCTTCAGGCAACACGAGTACTAGCCGCCCAACCGCTCTCACTGTGACTAGTGCTAGTTCAGGTTCCAATAACGACTCTGTGAAGCCCATTGCCTCTTTGAACTCTACTGAGAACTCTGCTGATATTGCTACCTCTAGCGTAGAGTTACCAGTGCTGAGATTGGGCATGCAGGGTTCTGCCGTTTCCAGATTACAAGAGCGCTTGCAAGCAGCAGGATTTTTCCAGGGTGTGATAGACGGCGCTTTTGGGCCTGAAACCCAAACAGCCGTGAAAGCTGCTCAGCGTCAGTATCAATTAGAAGCAGACGGTGTTGTTGGGCCTGCTACGTGGAGCGCCTTGCTGCGTTAATTCATACTTCCTCAGGACAAAATTTTCGGTTCAAATGATGTGAAGGCAGCTTTTGCCTCCACTTTTTTATGATCTCAAACCATAAACAAGCAGACATAGAAAATTAAAATTTTTCTGAGGAATAAGGCAGGAAAAATAGAGTGTCCAGATCCACCCAGGGGTAGAGTAAATAATCTCCTCCTCAGGTAGAACCGCTTATCCATTTAAACCAAGTATCTTTTGTATACAGAGCTCACGTAGAGCTGGTAAAAAATTAGACTCAAAAACTTCAGAAGTCACTATTTGAATCTACTGATTTTAGAGTTCATCTGTTAGTTTCTAGCGATTCCAAAATCTCTTTTTTCTTTTTCTAAAATCCTTTTGTTTTGAAAGCGTTCTGGCAATAAAAATGTACAACCGAGACGACCGCGAAACCCGCAATTCAGAAGTGAATCAAGAGACGTATCAAGACGCTCAAGGAAACACTCATACTCGTGTTACTCGCACTGCTGATACCGTTCACACTCAGAGACCGACAGTAGATGACCCTACTGCTTATCGCGATGGCTATGTGAGTGGTCAAGTTACCGAACGAGAGCTTCGCGAAGAAAATCAAATTGTGCGTGACAATGATAATGCAGCCCGTGGACTGTTGATTGGGGTCATCGCGACCTCGATATTGGGTTTAATTCTTGGCACCCTGTTCTTCCTAAACCAGCGAGAAGACCCCGCCCCTGTAGCACCTATTATTGTTCCTAACCGCTCAACCGCTCCTGCTGCCTCCCCCTCTCCTAGCCCAACTACGAGAACGGAGACTCAAATCATCGAGCGAGAGAGATTGGTGCCCGTTCCTCAAACTCAAGCTCCAGCGCCTCAATCACCTGCACCCGCACCTACGGTGAATGTAGCACCCGCTCCAGCGCCTACGGTGAATGTAGCACCTGCACCTGCTCCTGATGTCAACGTTACAGTGCCCAGCAATCCTGCGCCTACGTCTACTCAGCCTCAAACGGGGAATGACGCAACTTCTACGCAAGACACTTCAGGTACTACTAATACTGCACCTGCAACCAGCAATTTCAACACAGGCAACCAGTCTGGTAATGCACCTGCTACAACGGGTGCCGATACCACGGATACAGGCACAACTGGAGCAGGTACAACTGGCACAGGTACAACTAACCCTTAACTCCAGCGAAGCTGACATGCAACTGCTGATTTAACCCAATTTCATTTTTGTAGTGTTCTGCACTTAAACACACTACAAATGCAGAACCCTTAGAATCATCACAAATGTTCTGCACTTAGAAACCATTACAGTGGTGAGGTATGCCCAAGAGTATTCCTCACCATTGTGCTTTTTAGTACTGGTTTTTAGGTGTTAGTTGTTGGGTGTTGAAGGTCAATTATCAACAACAATTACGATTGTTTTTCAACTCATCAACCTGTTTAAACTTTGATAAACGGGAGCGCGCAGTTCGCTAAGTGAGTGCTAATTTAAATGTAGGCACAACCAAAGAAAACGTTCAACAAAAAACGTTCCCAAACCTTTGAATTAGAGCCTGTGCCTCCTCACTCTAATTCCCCACAACCCTCAAGAACTCAAGCATTTATATCTAGACAGAGCGCTTCGTTCAGTTTTCGATTCTCTTCTGTTGAGTACTGACGCAAGCTGCTAAGATCATTGCCTGAATAGGCATTATGAATGTGTAGGTTCAAGAGGCAAGTTGTGTACTCAGTCCACCCTATTTTTAGTGAGTTTGAGTCAACTGAATCACCTTAATTTCTCGTGGGTCTAGTAACTGCAACTAGGCCCACTGATGTTTTAAAGGGTGGTTATTCAGAATGAGACACTACAGCTTCAGCTTGGTAACGGATGTTAGCTTGCTTCAATCGTTGTAAAGCTTCTCCAAGGCGATCGCAGTCGGCAATCAAGCTAATGCGAACGTAGCCTTCGCCTCCTGGTCCAAAGGCATTACCTGGGGTCACAACGACACCCGTCTGTTGTAGGACTGACAGAGCAAAGTCAGTGGAGTTTTGCCCCGGTGGACAAGGCACCCAGAGATACATAGTGGCGCGGGTCTTCGGAATGATCCAACCCAGCTCTTCTAATCCTTGAATTAGGAAATCTCGGCGGGTGCGGTAGCGAGCTTGAACTTCGTGCAAGTAAACATCGGGCAGTTGCAAGGCAGTTTCAGCCGCAGATTGTAGAGCTGCAAAAATTCCGTAGTCCAGGTTGGTTTTTAAGGTTCGCAGCCCTTGAATGATGTGACGATTACCCACCACAAAGCCCACACGCCAACCCGCCATGTTATAGGTTTTGGACATGGTGTGAAACTCTACCCCAATGTCCTTCGCGCCTGGGATCTCTAGCAAACTGGTGGGTTGGTAGCCATCAAAGGCGAGTTCCGCGTAGCAAAGATCGTGTACCAGCAAAATTTCATGCTTGCGGGCAAAAGCCACAATGTCTTCAAAGAATTCGCGTGGAGCTGTAGCTGCTGTTGGATTGCTGGGGTAGTTGAAATAGAGCATTTTGGCTTGCTTAGCCACATCATCTGGAATGTCTGCTAAGTCAATGAGCCAATCATTTTCTGGCTTCAGGATCAGGTTGTGAATTTTGCCACCCGCAATGAGCGGTCCCCGGAAGTGAGCGGGATAAGCAGGGCTGGGAACGAGAACCACATCACCGGGATTGACGTAGGCGATCGCTAAGTGAGCCAAGCCTTCTTTGGACCCCAGCAGTGGCAAAGCTTCTCCGTCAGGATCGAGGCTGACGCCATAACGACGGTGGTACCAACTGGTGATGGCGCGGCGGAAACTGGCAGTGCCCTCAAAAGGTGGATAACCATGATTGGCGGGGTTTTGCAAAGCTGCGATCGCTGCATCTACAACAGGCTGGGGCGTAGGGCCATCGGGGTTGCCCATTCCCAGGTCAATCAAGTCTAGACCCTGGGCGCGAGCGTGACCTTTTAACTCATCTAAGCGAGCGAATACATAGGGGGGAAGTGCCCGCAGGCGTTCGGCAGGGGTAATCCAATCCAGTTCCATTCCTTACACCTCGTTGCTGGTTGCCTGAGTCAGAGTGGTACGGCTGACTTCAACCGGAGCTGTGGTCGAAACCATAGCCGCCATGAGTTGTGAAGGCACAACTGGGAATGGCAAACGGTGAATATCGGAGCCTTTAGCGCAAGCCACTTCACTAGCATGTTGTAAATCTGCCAACGAAATCTGGCCTAAACCCAAATCTCCTAAGGTTTGGGGCAAGCCGATTTCCGCATAAAATCTTAAGAGCTGCTGTCGCGCTGTCGCTGCTAGTTGGTTCCCTTGCAGCATTTCTTCTAGGCGCAGTTGCACCAAAATGCCATAAGCCACCTTCTCTCCGTGTAAGGCATCGTGGCTCGCCAACAAGTGGGTCAGGCCATTGTGTACGGCATGGGCAGCCACAGTACGGCATTGGGCTCCGCCCAGACCACCAATCACCCCCGCCAATAACACGGCAGCATCTACCACCTCGCGCCAAGCAGCGCCTCCTGGCTCTTGCAAAGCAGCAACCGATTTTTGAAAGAGAATATCGCGCAAGACGCGGGCCTGCTGAACTGCGGCAATCAACAAAGTTTGGTCTGAGTGACCGCTGCTGATAGACGCTTCGTACCACTTGGCTAGAGCATCCCCAATTCCTGCCACCAAAGTCCGCTGCTCCGCCGTCTGAATCAGGCTGTAGTCGAGCACCAACAAATCGGGACAGCGGGGTAAGCCCACGTCGTACAGAAAGGCTCCTTGATCGGAATAGACGTTGGAGAGGGCAGTCCAAGCTGCACAGGTTGCCGCCGAAGTGGGCACAGTCACAATCGGTAATTGGCACTGATGCGCAATCAATTTAGCCGCATCTAGGGCTTTACCCCCGCCGACACCGATAATTACATCTGCTTGGTGAGTCGCAGCTGCTTCCCGTAGTGCTGCCAGTCCTGACTCACTGCAATCTAAACCATAGGCAGCCTGAGTGAATGACAATTTTTCTTGCTGCAAGACGGGTTCTAACCAAGGTTGCACCACTGCCAAGGTGCGATCGCCCCCTATAATTAAAGGCCGCTGTCCTAAGCGACCAATTGCCTCCCCTACTTGAGCCAACGCTTGCTCGCCTCGAATCACTTGAGCGGGCGCAACCATTAGCGAGAGTAGTGCAGGAGTCGTTTTAGTTGGGGTTGACGATGAATCCGGTAAAGAGGAATGAGGCATAGGGCACGATCGCAAGTCGTTGAGATTTACGTAGGGTAAGGACAACTTTACTACTATTTCTAGGTTAGTTTGCACTGAAAGCGAGGTGCAAATATCACTCAGTTGGCAACTCGTTACCTAGGTTTTACTTAGTTCTACTTCGGGATTCAAGACGAGCTAGATGCTGTCTGTACCTGAGGCAAACGAGCAAAATTTTGGTCATAGATCGTCACCGCTAAATTGGTGTCATCTCGCGATGCCAGCGATCGCTTGACTTCACCTAAATAGAGAGGCACCGATTGACCCGCTTCTGGGTGAATAATGGTTCGTGCTCGAATCGTAAGTTTCTCGTCCGCTCCCCCTAAGCGACCAAAGGAGAACAAATCGGAAGCCGCTTGGCGCAGCGTGGCATCTAACTCAGATTGCTGAATCTTGGGTGAAACCGAAATAACAGCCTGACTGGCTCCAGAGTCATAGATGAGTGAGAAAGGAGCGGCACCCGGAATGATGGTATGGGTCAGAGGCACCAAACCCAGAGCAAAGAAGCCAACGGTTAGAACCCCCATAAAGCCTGTGACTCCTACAAATCGGAACCGCACGCCCCACTGGAGCACAAACATTAAGACTGTTAAAGCAGCGCAAACTAAGGTCAGAATGCCCGACCACTTAGTAGCAATTAAAAAATCAGCAGTTGTAGGCATGACGGTGGCAAACTAAGACGAACGACAGATCAATAAAGCTGAGGAAATTCCTCGGTTATTCGTTGCTAACAAAGCCCGCAGGCTGAGACGCTTCAGAGAGCTCTAAGGCTGCCTTTAAGGTATGCCAAGAAAGATTGGCACATTTAATCCGTACAGGAAACTGAGAAACCCCTTGCATTACATTTAACTTCCGCAATTCTTGGGGAAACTCTGCTTCCCCTTTCATCATGGTTTGGAAGCGTTGTACCATTTCTAGAGCTTCGGCAACGGTCCGACCCCGCAGCGCCTCAGCCATCAGATCTGTAGAGGCGATCGCGATCGCGCAGCCTTCCCCTTCAAATTTGACATCCTCAATGCGGTCGCTGTTCTCGTTGAGTTGCAGGGTCAGTTCGATCGTGTCACCACAAGAGGGATTATGGCCTTTTTGATAGCGATGGACTGGAGAGGTTGTACCCTTGTTACGAGGTTTTTTATAACGCTCCAGAATCACTTGTTGATATAGATCACGTAAGTTGCCCAGAGTCATGATGGGTTGATGATGTGTGTCTCCGTCTATTCTCGATCCTATCAGGGTCTTCCAGCTTGATAGGTAGCGATCGCATTATTACCTAGAGAATTTCCAGCATATCAACTGCTAGCTCGATCCGCGATCGGTTTGCCGTAGCGCTCAGACCAGAAGTTCTGAATCAATTTCTAGGTAAAACCTTGCCAGCTTTTGATAATTGGCGTTGATGCTGCGGATGAGGACTGAGTTGGCGAGCGCGGCAATGATATTGCTGAGTTAGCAGGGTGGTGATGACAGCAGCGGACACAGGTTTAGAGAATAGGTAACCCTGCCCGTACTCACATCCCATCTGGTTTAGTTGAGTATGTTGAACTGCCGTTTCTACGCCCTCGGCAATGACTTGCATCCCCAAATTGTGGGCTAGCGTGATGATCGTCTGAACAATTGCTGAATTCTTACTACTTGTGTCTATCGTGGTGATAAAAGAGCGATCGATTTTGAGGACATCAATCGGAAAGCGGTGCAGATAGCTCAAAGATGAATATCCAGTGCCAAAATCATCCATGTATAGCTGAATATTCAGAGTTTTCAGGGCTAGTAGCATGGCGATCGCAGGTTCCGAATTTTCCATCAACACAGTCTCAGTAATTTCTAGTTTGAGGCTCCCAGACGCTAGCTGAGTGGTCTGCAAAATTTGACTGACTTGGGTCATCAAATCTGTCTGGGAGAACTGCCGCCCCGAAATATTGACACTGATCGTCAGGGGTTGGCAGAAGGGAAACCGTACTTGCCAGTTCGCTACCTGTTGGCAAGCTTCCTGCAACACCCAATGCCCCAGTGGCACAATCAAGCCTGTTTCTTCAGCAACAGCAATAAATTCCGTCGGAGCAACCAAGCCGCGCTGAGGATGGTGCCAACGCACTAAAGCTTCAAACCCCACAATTGCACCTGTGGCTAAAGCCACAATGGGTTGATAGCGAACCTGAAACTCTCGACGATCAATAGCTCGCCGCAGATCCGTCTCCAGTTGCAATCGCTCCACTGCGTGAGCATGCATACTCAAGTTGAAGACTTCATAACAAGCCTTCCCTACGGCTTTGGCGCGATACAGGGCAATATCAGCATCTCGCAACAAATTCTCTGATTGAACATAGCTGCGGGTATATAGTGCAATTCCAATGCTGGCAGTCGCAAAGACCTCATAGCCATTGAGATTGAAAGGTAGGGCGAGCGCCTGGTTAATCCGCTCGGCAATTTGGGTGGCACCGCTTAAATCTGAAATGTCTTCTAGTAAAACAGCAAACTCATCACCGCCTAGCCGCGCTACTGTATCGCCTAATTTTAAGCAGGCTTCTAAACGACGAGCGATCGCAACTAGCAGTTGATCCCCGACTAAGTGCCCCAAGCTGTCATTAATTAGTTTGAAGCGATCTAAATCGATAAATAAAACTGCAAACAAATCCCCTGTGGAACGCTTGGCCCGCTGCATGGCATGTTCCAAGCGATCCATAAACAAAGCTCGATTGGGCAGATGCGTCAGTGCATCATGGAGAGCACTGTGTAACAACTGCTCTTCTGCCCACTTGCGCTCCGTGACATCCTGAGCCAGTGAGGCAATGCCAATCAGGTTCCCGTTTTGATCGATCAGAGGCGTGTTATACCATTCACAGAAAATAGTTCTGCCATCTTTCGTCTGGTTGGCATTGGTGCTCCGCATGCCTCCCCTTTGGGCCAAGAGTTCTACCCAAACCTGCTTGACCTGCTCTTTGGCGGCGTGGGGCACAATTAAGTCTAAAATGCGACGGCCTACCACCTCGCTTTGAGAATAACCAAAAATTTTTTCTGCGGCTGGGTTCCAGTCCACCACTTCAGAATCTAGGTTCCACTCAATGACAGCTAGGGGAGTTTGCTGCACATGGAGTGAGAGCTTTTGCTTAGATTGCTTCAGTTCGGCATCCAGGCGATCGCGCTCTGTGAGGTCTCGAATTGCCAAGACAGCACTGGTTCCCTGGCCCTTAAATTGGATGCAAGTAGCATGAATCTCTAGAACTTGTCTGGTTTCAGCCTGTTGAAATTCATAAATGCCAGTCACATTCAGTCGTTCGTGCAACACTCGATTGACTGGGTGTTCCCCCGGCGTAAGTGGTTGATTCTGTTGCTCTAGGCACAATAAATCTAGAAGCGGCGTACCCAACACTTCAAAGCGTTGTCGATTCACTAAACGGTCGAACGTAGTATTAGACCATTGAATTCTGCCATCCTCGTCCGTCCAAACGATGGAATCGACAATGGCCCCTAAAGCCACTTCCATCTTGCCTAATGTGGAGCGCAGTTGATTGAGCAGGATGGTGGGATCGCCTAGCATTAGGGCTTTTGCTCCGTGAGGGGGGTTAGGATTCCAAAGGCCGTAAGATGGCACCAAACATCCATTGACCGAGCTGCTGCTCTGCGGTGATAAAATGCTCGGATAGAATTTCTCTGCCATCCTGAGTGACTGCCATTAATTGCAGGGGATGGTTCATGATCGTCGGTTGCTCAGTCAGGGCAAAGCGAGCAAATCCGAGGTGATGGGAATCGTGATAGCTAGTAGGGATAACCACTGTGAGCGGTTGGCCGAGAATCTCCTCACTCTGCCAGCCAAAAGTGGCTTGAAAGGCAGAATTAACAAAGGTAATGAAGCCTTGATGATCTGTGATTAGCACAGGTACGTCGGTTTTAGTCGTCAGTTCCTGAAGCGTCATCATAATGGTCTGCTTCTCTTGATTTGCTTTTTTTGGTTTGCTTCTGGGATGGGTCGCGAGCGCAGCAATGATTAAAAAAGTTGGTCTCTGACTCGCAAAAACCAACTCGTCAAAACTTCAGTAGGACCTTAATAAATCTAGTTTGGCAGCAAAAAATGCTGCTGCAATCCGCCTGTTTAGCTAAAAAGATCCGCCACTTAGGATCAAACAGGCAAGTCAGCACGGGGATAGAAACTTTCAATTTGACGGAGTTTTTCGTAGAGATTGCGTTCTTCCGCAGTCAGGTCTCTAGGCACCGCAATTTGAATTTCCACAATCTGGTCTCCCCGTACCCCCTGATCACTAGGATATCCTTTGCCAGCTAAGCGGAGGCGCTGACCCGGACGTACGGCTGGGGGAATTCGCATTTTTACCAGCCCATCTAGCGTGGGTACCTCAATCTGTCCCCCTAAAACCGCCTCTACTGGCGTGATCGGGAGCTGGCAGAGAATATCCGTCCCTTCCAACTTGAAGTAAGGGTGCGAGGTGACTTCAATCTTTAGGTACAGGTCGCCCCCGTTGACGCCTTGCCCCTTGAGCCGAATCCGCTGTCCAGAAAACATGCCACCGGGCATATTCACTTCTAGCGATCGCCCATCTTCTAGCCGCACTCGTTCGCGACCGCCTGTATAAGCTTTATCGAGGGGCACGCTCAGTTTGGCTTCCGCATCCCGGCGACCTGTCCGCACCGTATAGGTGGTCTTGGTTGTGCCTGGGCGGTAATATTCTTGGGTGGCAGTGGTAGTGCGGGAATTGGTGCCAGCAGTTGCCGTTTTAGCGGTGGTGCGCCGATTGAGCAACTGATCCACAAAGCTGTTGAAATCTGGGAAGGAGCCGAAATCTAGGTCATCGTTGGTGCGACCATTGTTGCGATCGCTCCATGCCGCTGCCCCCCGCGCCGCATTTCCGCCTTGAAAGCCTTTCTGCTTCCAAAAAAGACTGAACTGGTCGTACTGCGCTCTCTTGGTCGTGTCGGAAAGCACTTCATACGCTTCTCCAACATCTTTGAATTTTTCCTCAGCTTCTTTATTCCCCGGATTGAGGTCGGGGTGATATTGCCTTGCCAGCCGCCGATAAACTTTTTTGATTTCTTCTATAGAAGCATCTCTGGAAACTCCCAGAATTTCGTAATAGTTCCGAAAGTTTTGCATAAGGAAGTTAACACTCAGTGATTGATCGTCCGTTGTTGACTGTGAGGAGCTAGTAATCGGCGTTCAAACCTAACCCCCCGCACCCAAAAACTGTCTAGAGCCAGTCATCGTCATCCTCGTCCCAGTTGTCATTCTGGTAATTAGGCCCAGAACGGCCTGCACCCACACCATAGGCAGAACCAGAACTAGGTCTGCGATAGGGCGTGTCAAAGCTATCATCATAATCGCGGCGGGAATCGCGGGGTGAGTCGCCCGTAATTGTCCGGCGGATCGACCCAAAGAAGTCGTCTTCTTCCTCTTCGGCCTGGGCGTATTGATACGCTTCTCGCTTGAGATTGTACAGTGCATCTTGCAGATTTGCCTGGGCCAAATCCACGCTGCGCTCGTCATTAGATTCCAGCGCTTCCCGCAGTTCTTGGATCAAGACTTCGATCCTTCGGCGCTTGTCGCTGGCAAAGTACATTCCATAGTCGAGCGCTACTTGGCGCAACTCTCGCTCTGCTTCATAGGTCAGTGCTTCTGAGCGGGTTCGCTTCTCCACGCGATCGCGGCGTTGGCGATCGGCATCGGCGAATTGCTCCGCTTCCCGAATCATTTTCTGAACTTCGGCTTCGCTGAGATTTGAGGCTTCTTGGATGACGATGGTTTGCTCGCGGCCTGTGGTGCGATCGAGCGCGGTCACTTGCAAAATCCCGTTGGCATCAATATCAAAAGATACCTGCACTTGGGGAAGTCCTCTAGGAGCTGGGGGAATGCCATTCAACTTGAACCGCCCTAGAGATTTGTTATCTGAGGCCATCTCACGTTCGCCTTGCAGCACATGGATTTCCACCACGGTCTGATTGTTTTCGGCAGTGGAGAAAATGTCAGATTTGCGGACAGGGATGGTGGTGTTGCGCGGAATCAGCTTCTTCATCGCTCCAGAAATGGTTTCCAGACCGAGAGAGAGCGGAGTCACATCCAGCAGCAGAATGTCTTTGACTTCTCCCGCCAAGATGCCTGCTTGAATCGCTGCCCCAACTGCGACTACTTCATCGGGGTTGACGTTCTGGTTGGGTTCGCGATCGATCAAGCCCCGCACCAGTTGTTGTACCATCGGGATGCGAGTGGAGCCACCAACCAAAATCACTTCGTCAATATCGCCCGGAGACATGGTGGCATCAGAGAGGGCGCGTTTTACCGGAATCCGCAGACGACTGACCAAATCGCCGCACAACCCCTCAAACAGCGATCGCGTCAGTTTGGTTTCGAGGTGCTTTGGTCCATCAGCGGTGGCAGTAATGAAAGGCAAGTTGATTTCGGTGACGGTGACACCAGACAGCTCAATCTTGGCTTTTTCGGCTGCTTCGGTGAGGCGTTGCAGGGCTTGGCGATCGCGCCGCAGATCCACGCCTTCTTCTTCTAGGAATTGCTCAGCTAGCCAATCGACAATCTTTTTGTCAAAGTCATTGCCGCCCAGTTGGGTATCGCCACTGGTGGATTTAACTTCAAACACACCCTCCCCAACTTCCAGGATGGAGACATCAAACGTGCCGCCACCCAAATCAAACACGAGTACCGTTTGGCTTTGTTGACGATCTAAACCGTAGGCGAGGGATGCAGCGGTGGGTTCGTTGAGAATCCGCAGCACTTCCAAACCCGCAATTCGCCCTGCATCACGAGTGGCTTGGCGCTGGGAGTCGTTGAAGTAAGCCGGAACCGTAATCACCGCCCCTGTCACAGACTCACCCAAGTAGCGTCCTGCATCATCGGCTAATTTTCGCAGGACTTTCGCTGAGATTTCTTCCGCCGCAAAGTCTTTATCCAGCCGGGGACATTTAATTTTGACGTTGCCGCGATCGTCTTTGCGAATGGTGTAGGGAACTCGCTTCGACTCTGGGCTTAGCTCGGCATATTGCCGCCCGATGAATCGCTTGACTCCATAAAAGGTGTTTTGCGGGTTCAAGACTGCTTGCCGCCGAGCCATTTGCCCGACTAACAATTCGCCTTCTTTGCTGAAGCCAACCACTGAGGGGGTAGTCCGCATGCCTTCGGCATTGGCAATGACCACTGGCTTTCCGCCCTCCATGACGGCGACCACTGAGTTTGTCGTACCCAGGTCAATGCCGACTACTTTACCCATGCGTTGAAATTCTCCCCGCGTATCTTAACTATTGTTGAGATCATTTGCTGGATTCATTCTATCTTGCTAGCGAGGCTGCTCAGTGCTAGGGTACCCATCAATCCGCCGATAGACTAGGTTCGGGTTTCCGCCCTATTTCCTCCCCTCCAGGATCGGCCATTTGCGATCGCGTTAGCTGCCAATCTAAATACAACAAAACAATCTGAAGTTTCAGGACATTATATAGACGCTTCAGGTTGCAAAGTTGCTCAACCCGAAGCTGACACGTTCAAGTTCCGCAGGCTAAAGCTTGAGACTACTGAACTAAGTCTGTCTTCGCAGGCTACAACTGCTTTTGTAAGGAGTTGAGAGTACGCAGGCCGCGCAGGCGGTCTTTGCTCTTGTAGCCGCGACTTTAGTCGTTAGGCGTTTTTAAAGAGATCCTTGATGAATTTAGTGGTTTTGAGTGAGAAAAAGATTACGAACGGTGCGGTTCACCAAACTCAAATAGTCGTCAATTTCTTCGTAGCGATCTAGCTCCTGCTCTTCTTCTTCGCTAAGTGGAAATTGTTGTTGCTTGATCAATAATTCTTCAATCCGAGTTTGAACGGTGCTAGCAGCTCGAAAAATCGGAATCCCTTCTTCTAACTCAATGCGTACAGCCCCCTCTATATGCAAGCTTGCAGGTAGGCGATCGAGTTTTGGCAATAAGGGGATAGTCACGGCAAGTATGAGTGGCAGACTGTATAGCGATTATATCGTTAGGCCAAAGTGAGGCAGGCGATCGCTCCCACCGCACCAGCAAGCAATCCCCCCTACCCGCATAGCGATCAACGACCAGAGGGTAGAAAACAGTGATTTGAGTGATTAACTTTACTAAGACTTCAATATGTAACGGATTGCAACGTATAATGAGGAGCGGGAAACCGTTAAAAAATTCTGAAGAGCGGTAGGTTACATGCGAGTTGCGATCGCTGGAGCAGGCTTGGCAGGTCTTTCCTGCGCCAAATATTTAGTTGATGCAGGGCACACCCCCATCGTCTTAGAAAGCCGAGACGTACTGGGGGGTAAAGTGGCTGCGTGGAAAGACGAAGATGGCGACTGGTACGAAACAGGGTTGCACATCTTCTTTGGTGCCTACCCCAACGTGCTGCAACTGTTCAAAGAATTGAACATTGAAGATCGGTTGCAATGGAAAGAGCACACCATGATCTTCAACCAACCCACGGCTCCGGGTACCTACTCACGGTTTGACTTTCCCGACATTCCCGCTCCCATCAATGGTGTCACTGCCATTTTGCGGAACAACGACATGCTGACCTGGGGAGAAAAGATCCGCTTCGGCTTGGGTCTGATTCCTGCGATGGTCAAAGGTCAGAACTATGTCGAGGAGATGGACAAATATTCCTTCTCTGAGTGGCTGAAGAAGCAAAACGTGCCACCTCGCGTCGAGAAAGAAGTATTTATCGCGATGGCGAAAGCGTTGAACTTCATTGACCCGGATGAAATCTCTGCCACCGTTGTTTTGACTGCCCTCAACCGCTTCCTGCAAGAACGCTACGGCTCCAAAATGGCCTTCCTGGATGGTGCACCACCAGAACGGCTCTGCCAACCAATGGTAGATCATGTGATTGAGCGGGGTGGTCAAGTGCGGATGAAAGCGCCGCTAAAAGAAATTGTTCTGAATGAAGACAACACAGTTAAGCACTTTGTGATTCGCGGATTAGATGGTGCGCCCGACGAAATCTTGACCGCTGATTTGTATGTTTCTGCCATGCCTGTCGATCCGTTGAAGGTGATGCTGCCGCAGCCTTGGCAGCAGATGGACTACTTCAAAAAGCTCGATGGCTTAGAAGGCGTACCTGTGATTAACCTACACATGTGGTTCGATCGCAAATTGACCGATGTGGATCATCTATTGTTCTCGCGATCGCCCCTGCTCAGCGTCTATGCCGACATGAGCAACACCTGCCGCGAATACGAAAACCCCGATCGCTCTATGCTAGAGCTAGTTTTGGCTCCCGCCAAAGATTGGATTACCAAATCGGATGAAGAGATTATTGCTGCCACGATGGTGGAGCTAGAAAAACTCTTCCCTGATCACTTTGTGGGTGACAATCCAGCCAAGCTACTGAAGTCCAAAGTCGTGAAGACCCCTCGATCGGTGTATAAAGCGACACCGGGCTGTCAAGCGTGCCGTCCGACACAAACCACTCCCATTAGCAATTTCTATCTAACGGGAGACTATACAATGCAACGCTACTTAGCCAGTATGGAGGGGGCCGTACTTTCTGGTAAGCTGACAGCGCAGGCGATCGCATCTGCTCATCCCAATTCAGCTGCTCCAGCTCCAGGGCAGAAGTCCCTGCAAACCACTACTGCCTAGCCTGCGACGTTAGCGAAGCGCCCCGAAGGACATGCTGCAACTGCCTGATTCCCCTCGTGTGAGAACTCTGGCCTCTTTAGAGGAGTCCTACGAATTTTGCCGCCAAATTACGGCAAAGTATTCCAAAACCTTTTACCTCGGCACGCTCTTGATGCCAGAGGCAAAGCGTCGTGCAATCTGGGCAATTTATGTCTGGTGCCGTCGCACTGACGAGTTAGTTGATGGGCCACAGGCAGCACAGACGACGCCAGAAACGCTCGATCGCTGGGAGCAGCAATTAGAGTCGGTTTTTGCTGGACATCCGCTAGAAGACCCTGATGTCGCCTTAGTGGATACATTAGAGCGCTTTCCCCAGGATATTCAGCCCTTCCGCGACATGATTGCGGGGCAGCAGATGGATTTGTATCGCAGCCGCTATGAGACGTTTGAAGATCTAAATCTCTATTGCTATCGAGTCGCAGGTACCGTGGGGCTGATGTCTACAGCGGTGATGGGCGTAGACACCACCTATCGCACCGCTCCCTGGGATCGCAGCACGCCTCAAGGACCGATTGAAGAAGCGATCGCCCTAGGGGTGGCAAACCAGCTCACTAATATTTTGCGCGACGTGGGTGAAGATGCCCGCCGTGGCAGAATCTACTTGCCCCTAGAAGACCTAGCTCTGTTCAACTACACCGAGCAAGATCTATTTAATGGGGTGGTAGACGAGCGCTGGCGAGAATTAATGCGCTTTCAAATCCAGCGGGCTCGAAAGTTTTATACCCAAGCTGAGCGAGGCATTAGTCGGCTTAGTTCCGATGCTCGTTGGCCTGTCTGGGCGGCAACAGGACTGTATAGTCAAATTCTTAACGCGATTGAGAGCAACCAGTACGACGTGTTTCGACAGCGAGCCTATGTCAAAGGCCCTCGTAAATTAATGTGTCTACCTGTGGCTTGGCTGCGCTCTAAGGCACTCTAAGTTATTCTTTTTTTGTGTTTTAGATCACAGAATAGTTGTGATCTAATTTCGGTTTCACGGTTTACAGACTCGTGATTCTGGGTATGATGAGGGTGCCTCTGCTAGAGGTAGACCTAGCAATAACAGGCTAGAGCGTTCTCGAAGTAGAGTTATGGGTGATTTCTGCTATTTTCTTGGAAAATCACTTTTATTGTTTGGTAATTGTGTTTTCTAACACTCTTCAGAACCAATCGATTCGCTTACGTTAAAGGACGATTGTTGCCTCCTCTAAGGATAGTGCGTAAAGCAAGGGAAGTCTGAGTAGTGCGTGATACCAGCCTACTAACTGAAGTGCTCCACCTGGTGGTTCAGCCCAGCGATATAGAAGCGCATGCTTTCTTTTGCAAGCTAGGGCTACACCCGATTCCTGATGTTCCAGAACTGCTCTGTTTGGTGCTTGATGAAAGCCACCTGCCAGAGGTGTTTTGCCAAATTAGCCAGCAACTCTCGGAAACGGGACAGATGGATTCGCGCTTTATCCTAACGCGATCGCCGCTGCACTCCAAAGCCTTGCTGATTGAGTTTCTACAGGCTCAACCCCTTAGCCAGGTTACAGTTCCCATCAAGCATCAGTGGTTTTTCCAGGCCTTGGCCGATCGTGCTTTTGTCTTCAAGTATCAACCTATCTATAATCTGGCTTCCGGTGACGTGATGGGTTACGAGTGCCTGGCTCGGACAGCTCAGGGCCAAGATCAATATTTCAATGGTAAACAGATTTTAGACGCAGCGCTCTTAACTCATTCCACCCACGAATTTGATGAGCTAGCCCGCGAAACCTGCATCAATGCGATCGCCCAAGTGAGCAATGGCCAAACCTTCTTTATCAACGTTCTGCCGAATGCACTTCTGCAAGGGCCACAATCTTTAAAGCGCAACTTGGAGCAAGTCCTCAACCTGGGTCTACAGCCACAGCAAATTGTTTTTGAGCTAACCGAAGTTGAAGCTCTAATGCAACATCCAGAACTCGTGCAGTTAATCCAGCAAATACGGGAGTACGGGTTTGGTGTGGCGATCGATGATTTGGGCGGTCAAGTGGCGATCGATCACTATTTCATGGCTCTGCGCCCTGATGTTATTAAGCTAGATCGACAACTGATTCAAGGTTGTAGCCGTCATCCCCTGCAACAAATTCTGCTCAAAAGCCTGCTTTACTCTGCTCACGAAATGGATGTTTTAGTTGTGGCAGAAGGCTTAGAAACTCTAGAAGACATCGCTTTTTGCCGAGACTTGGGGGTTGATTTAGGACAAGGCTTTGGGCTAGCCAAACCAGAAGTAACGCTGCAACAGCACAGCTTAGATATTCTCAATTTCCGCACCCCTCCGACCAATCGCCGACCTGCGATCGCGCCTTTGTTTCCTGCCAAGTCAGCCAGCTTTAACAGCCGCAAGCCTCGCCTGACCCATGCCATTAGCTAGCTTGTCGCTGACCTATTTAGCTAGCGTTGTTGGCTTGCATTAGGACGCCTCAGCTTGCATAGTAGATGGAGTCCAAGCCCTGCGACGATCCATGCAACTCGAATTTGTGCCTGTTGAAGATTTTTATTTCGCTCTGACCTTAGCGGTTCGCACCCTCGAAGATATTCCCGATGCAGAGCTAATAGAGCAAATGCGATCGCGTCTCAAGGAAAAGTTTGGTCAGCCTTCCACAGTGGCCGCAGCCAAGCAAAATACGTTCAACTACGTGTTTCGAGTGCATGACTATGACAACAGCCCCGCAAATCAGTTGGTTGTGTCAGTGGCAGATTGGCAAGACAAATTGCGGCTCAGTAGCGACTACGGCTGGATCTTAGATACCGATCGCAAACCTGTCCGCACCGAACGCTTTGAGCGCCGTCCAGAATTTTGCCAAGAACTGCGATCGCACCTACAGGCGTGGTTAGAAGTGCCCATCGGCTAAAAACCGCCCCCTATCTACGCCATAAAAAATGCCCCTCACCAGAAGTAGAACTGGGAGGGGCATTTTGGTTAAGCAGGGAGAGCGACGCTATCCCTAACTAGGACTCTTTAGCGGGCAGGAGGTTGACCAGGAGTGCGGCCACCTTCGTCATTGCTGCCACCACGGGGGCTAGAGTTGCCTGGATCGCAACCTTCAGCGCCGTTTCCGATGCCTTGGTTACAGTTTTGACGGCGTTCGGTGCTTTGGTCGTCATCATCGCCATCGTCATCGCCATCATCGTTGTCGTCATCAGCTTCTACAGTCCCAGTCTGCTGAATCACATAGGGAGAAGAGAAGCTCTGCGCTCTACCTGTGCTCACCAAAGCTTGGTACAAGAAAGAGCAGACTTCTGCACGGGTGGCAACGCGGCTGAGTTCCAAACGATTGGTGTTGGGATAGTTCACCACGATTCCCCGTTGTGCCAGAGCTGCAATTAGCGTCCGGACATCAGCAGGAATGGTTGCCGCATCACTGTAGCCTTGCAGAATCGTATCGACTGAGGTGGTGCTGGTGACCGAGGTGTAGTTTAAGCCTCTGGCTAAAGCGACTAACACATCCAAACGAGTCAAGCGAGCCGTGGGGTTGAAGAGGCGATCGCTATCAGCGCCAAAGAAACCCATTGTGTAAGCTTCGCGAATTGCGCTGTAAGCCCAGTAGCCACTGGAGACATCGCGGAAATCGATCGCTTCTCGAACGGTGGTCTGGTTAAAGGCTTTGCGGAGCACTGCGGCAAATTGAGCCTTGGTCACTGCTTCGCTAGGACGGAACGTATTGTCGGGGAAACCCTCAACAATATTTTGTTGCGCTAAGCGAGAGATGAACTCATAAGCCCAGTAGCTACGGGAAACATCCGTAAAGTTAACTTGGGTGCTGCTGGTCGTGGTTTGCTGACCTGTCGAGGTAGTGCTTTGACTAGTGGTAGATTGGCTAGTCATGCGGGCCATCAAGGTTTGGGTAGCAGTTTCATCAAACGCTACTACTGAGCCAGTCGCATTGGTACGATAAACCCAAACTTCATCGGTGCTAGCAACAACTACTCGGAAACCTGGGATATCACCAGCGGTACAGGTAGATGCAGTACCAGGGACACCTAAGCAGCTATCAGACCAAGTTTCTTGTTGAACAGAAACTACACGCAGTTGAGAAGCTTGGACTTGGCTGCGAGTTGTGATTGCTTGGTATACAGAAGTGGCGATCGCTTGAGTAAATCTAACTTGGCTACTGCTAGATTGGCTGGTTGTGGTGGTTTGGCGAGTTTCGGTTTCCGTAGTCCGACGCACTGTGCTGCCTGAAGTGGAGCCTGTGGTCTGGCTAGAACCGCTAGTTGCAGTTGAGCTAGTTGTCCGACGGACGATTTGCTGGGTAGCTGCCTCGTCATAAACGACTTGAGAGCCAGTGGCATTGGTACGGAACACCCAGGTCTTGTTATCACCCTCTACAAAAACTCGGTAACCTGGAACGATCGCCTGTGTACAAGCCACACCAGGGCCACCCAGACCCAAACAACCATTGGACCACTCTACTCGTTCTGCTCTAACAATTCGCAGGCTGGAAAGCGATAAATTTTGACTCTGGGAAACTTGTTGCAGAACGGTTCTGGAGATGCCTGAAGACAGTTCTACTTCTTCACCATCATCGTCGTCGCTGTCGTCGTCCCCACCATCATCGTCGTCGCTATCATCATCGCTATCGCTATCATCATCGCCATCATCGTCGCTGTCGTCATCTGACTGACTGATGATCAGCTCGCCAGATTGCTCTGTAGAAAGTTGCTGGCTAGAAACAGGTGAATTTGTTGCATCAGCTACTGAAGTAGAACTCAGAGCATTTGCTGGAGCAAAGGCAGTCATCGACAAAATCGTGGCAGCCAAAAACAGCTTACCCAACGAAGCCAAAACGCCTTGATTCATAGATCCTCACACTCACGTAAACGGTTAAAGTGACAGTTTTTAACTGGTATATGTTCCCTGATTGATGCCTTAGAGGTCTTTTCGCTGAGCGTAGGTCAAAAAATATATGATGAAAAAGACTAGTTACAAATCTTAAGAAGATAGCGGGAATGACCCAGCAGTTAGCAAAGACCAGTACTTTTGAGAAACTGACTTGGACTTGGCGCGGCTACCCTATCCAGTACACCGTGATGGGCAATGGACAACCCCTAGTGCTTATCCACGGTTTTGGAGCTTCCATTGGCCACTGGCGCAACAATATTCCAGTTTTGGCAGCGGGTGGCTACCGAGTGTTTGCCTTGGATCTACTGGGGTTTGGTGGCTCAGCCAAGCCAGATATTGAGTACAACTTAGAGCTTTGGCAAGCGCTGCTCAAAGACTTTTGGCAAGAGCAGATTCAGCAACCTGCCGTATTTGTCGGTAACTCCATTGGGGGTTTGCTGAGTTTAATGGTGCTCGCCAACTATCCAGAAATTGCTGCTGGAAGTGTGTTGCTCAACTGTGCGGGGGGACTAAACCATCGCCCAGATGAGTTGGTGCTACCTCTACGACTCGTGATGGCAACTTTCACCAAACTCGTCAGTTCGCCACGGTTTGGCCCTTTGTTGTTTAATCGCATTCGCCAAAAGCATCGAATTCGGAACACGCTGCGCCAGGTTTACCGTAATGCTGAAGCGGTCACAGATGAACTCGTAGACTTGCTCTATGCGCCATCCTGCGATGAAGGTGCTCAGCAAGTCTTTGCGTCTATCCTCACGGCCCCTCCTGGCCCGACACCAGTGGAATTGCTGCCCCAAGTTCAGTGTCCTTTGCTGGTCCTCTGGGGAGAGCGTGACCCTTGGACTCCGATCAGAGGAGCAGAAGTTTACCGGAAGCTGAGCGATCGGGAACCTGGGGCAGATGTGCCTCCGGTACGTTTTGTTGCCATTCCGGACACGGGCCACTGTCCTCATGATGAGCGACCAGAGGTGGTGAATGCCCTAATTCTGGATTGGCTTGCTGAAACGGCTTTGTAAACTCATGCTCTGGAAAGCTCATGACGGTCTTTGAAACGCCACGCCTGCTTTTGCGGCAGTTCACCCTGGATGATGTGGATGACTTGGCAGAGATGTATGCCGACCCTACCGTCATGACTTTTTTGGGTGGGCCACGCTCTTATGAGACCACACAGCAGCATATTGAGCGCATCGTCCAAAACTATCAGGATTATGGTTTTGGGCTTTGGGCTGTGATCCATAAGGGCGATCGCCGATTGATGGGTCGTTGTGGGCTGATTCCTCAAACCATTGAGGGCCAAGGTGAAGTTGAGATTGGCTATTTACTTGCTCACGCTTATTGGGGCCAGGGATTGGCGACGGAAGCGGCAACGGCGATTCGGGATTATGGGTTTAGCAAGGTGGGGTGCGATCGCTTGATTTCTCTGATCGATCCTCACAATTTGGCTTCGCAGCAGGTGGCGTTGCGGGTGGGTCTAACGTATGAAAAAGATGTGATTTTATCGGACAAGCCGATTCGAGTTTATGCCATTTATCGGCCTGCTGACTCTTAGCATTGTCTAAGCTAGTTGGAACCGAACTCTTGGGGGCGCTTGCCCCCAAACCCCCGCTGAGGGACGGTTGCGTCCCCCAGACCCCCTCCAAAAGTGGGATTAGGTTTGTTGCAGTTCTCTCTGGTTTTGTTGCGATCCTCGTCTGTGGTGTGAGTTTGTCGATCGCTTTTTGATTGTGTAATGAGGGGTGAGTGGTGACGGGTTGCAACAGGAGGGAAAGATGGCTAGCGATCGCAAAATTGCCGTGGTGACGGGTGCAAACCGAGGATTGGGTTTAGAAACGTCGCGGCAATTAGCTAAGCAAGGCGTTTATATCATTCTCACGAGTCGTGATCAGGCGAAGGGGCAGGCTGTCGTTCAGCAGTTGCAGTCTGAGGGGTTGGAGGTTGGATATCATCCCTTAGATGTTACTGATGCGGCCAGTGTGCAACAACTCGCTCAGTTTGTTCGTGACCAATTTGGCCATCTAGAAATTCTGGTCAATAATGCTGGCATCGGCCTTGATTTTGACAATGACAGTCTCTTTAATCTTCAAATCGAGATACTGACACAAACCTTACAGACTAATCTTTATGGCCCGATTCTGCTCTCCCAGGCACTCATTCCGCTGATGCAAGTACGGGGATATGGCCGAGTGGTAAATGTCTCTTCTGGAGCGGGGCAATTGAGCGATATGAACAGCGGCTATTCCAGCTATCGGATGTCGAAAACGGCTCTCAATGCTTTAACTCGCATTCTGGCAAATGAGTTGCAAGGGAGCAATATCTTAGTGAACTCGGTGTGTCCCGGCTGGGTAAGAACAGATATGGGTGGCCCTGATGCCCCTCGTACGCCAGAGCAGGGAGCCGACACGATCGCCTTGTTAGCTACTCTACCGGATGGTGGCCCCACCGGAGGTTTCTTTCGCGATCGCCAACCCATTCCCTGGTAAAGCACCTTATAGATGAGATTTAGCCATTTCTGTGCTCACCCATGATTGCTGGGGCAAACTTAGGACATGGCTGGTTAATGACACTAAGGCGATCGCGGGTTTGGGAGACAGCAATTTAGCATGTTTAATGCCACAGAGCTTTTAATCGAAAACTTTTTAGAACAACTCAGAAGTGCCTACCAACGTACCTATGGCGGCTGGAAATCTGAATATCAGGAGATTATTGCCTGGGTAGGGAGCATGGCGCTAGAGAATATTGCCAACAGTGATGCGCTCTACCACAACGTGGAGCACACGATTCTCGTCACGTTGGTAGGGCAAGAAATCTTACGGGGTAAGCATATCCGGGATGGAGGGGTCTCCTGCGATGATTGGCTCCACTGCATGATTTCCCTGCTCTGCCACGATATCGGCTATATCAAAGGGGTTTGCCGTCGCGATCGCCCAGGTTTATACGCCACGGGTATGGGTGACACCATGATTTCTCTACCACCCGGAGCGACCGATGCCAGTCTCACACCTTACCACATCGATCGTGGCAAGCTATTTATTGAGGAGCGGTTTGGCGGACACCCACTAATTGACGCCGAGGAAATTAAGCGCAATATCGAACTTACCCGTTTCCCGGTGCCAAACGATAGCGACCATCAAGACACAATTAACTACCCCGGTTTGCTCAGAGCCGCAGACTTAATTGGTCAACTGAGTGATGTGCGCTATCTCCAGAAAATTAACGCGCTGTTTTACGAATTTGAAGAAAACGGCACCAATAAACACTTGGGTTATCACCATCCTGGTGACTTACGGCAAGGCTACCCAAAGTTCTTCTGGAATGTGGTTTACCGCTACGTAGAAAACGCCCTCACTTATCTGCAATTAACGCAACAAGGCCAACAAATTATCGCCAATCTTTACGCCAATGTTTTTGTGGTAGAACATGGCCCAGCGGTAATTTAAGGAAGGAGTTTAGAAGGAGAGCGATCGCTACTATCAATATTAAGGAATACAGCAGAGACAGCAGCTTAATTTTCTGGAGAGGGCAGTAAAGGCTCGATCAGAACCAAGAGTTCTGGCAGCTTGTTTTGAATTACATCCCAGATAACATCAAGGTCTACTTGATCGTACTCATGCACAAGAATGTCCCGCATTCCAGCGATATCTCGCCAAGGAATTTCGGGATGGTGTTGCCGAATTTCTTGTGACAAACGCTTGGTAGCTTCGCCAATAATTGTAATTTGGTAAAGAACAGCAGATACCTTCTCATCATTGGTTTCTAATTCTGTACGATTAACACCGTTGATGTATCGTAATATTCGTCTTGCTGCTCTTTCAATATCAATTAAGGATTCATTATCTCGCAGCATAGATAATTTGGGCTGACTCTAAAATATTTTTGCGTCTCAACCAGTTTTCACTGCGTTCAATTGCGGCTTTAACAATGAAATCGACTTTGCGATCAAAGATGGATTGAAGTTCATCTTTCATTTGCAAAGTTTCGCTCAAACCCCGCTTTGCATTTGGAGCGAAAGTCACTAATACATCAACATCACTTTCGGGGCGAAAGTCATCACGCAAGATTGAACCAAATAAGGCAAATTCAGTAATATGCCAGCGATCGCAGAACTCTTGGATTTGCTCTGCTGGTAACTCAATATTTTTGAACCTCATTCTAGATTTACTCTCAGCTTTAGGGACAATCAGCTATCTCTTATTGCTCTACTGTAAAATCAACTTTTTCATAAGTATCATCAAGCATAATTTGAGAAATTGCCTGAATCGATAGCAGTTCTTTAGCCTTATTGTATTCAGCGAATGTCCAACGCTTGCGATCGATTTTAAATAAATAAATGCTCGATATGCATCGAATATTGACCAATCAAAAGGTAGATCTGCAAGGTTAGAGCCGTTCTGCAGGCAAGAAATTTCTCATCAATCTTATTATGATTTGGCGTACCACCTGTCACACAAATAACTCACCATCAACATATGCCACTCGCTTAAATTAACTTTAAGCTTTAAATATTCTTCTAGTGTGTAATATATTCTTTTTTCAGCTTGTACCATCATGGAATTTCTCTCTCCAGGCTTCTTATGCGATCGCCTATCACTACTTGCTGTTTTAACAAAACAAACAAATCACTCTAATTTCTACACAGATATTTTGTCTTGGAACACGGCTCGTTAACAGCTCAAAAGAAACACGATGATTACCCAGTATGCAAGCAAACTTAAACACGAACACGAGCTGCTTTCACACGAACTCGGTCTTGTATTCGTAACTCCTGGTATAGCTCTATCTGTTCTGATTCATGCCAAAAAAGAACGACCAAGCCATACCCTTGTTTGTAGTCAAAGCCTGTAGGAAATCTTTGCTGACAGCCCACAACGAAGTGAACTACTGGCTCTGTTTCACCTGTAGGCATTTTCAATTTAGTCTGTTTTTTCAGCCTTCTGACCTGTAAGGTTGACCATTGAGCATCTGTCTTTGTAGGACGCAATTCCAGTTGATATTTAGATGGAAGCGTATCAACATCAGAGGAAGCGTTTTTTGCTCGATAAACTTCAACTTCCTCAGTGGTTAATCCGTGTAGTGCTTCAACCCACATTGTGTTTGCAAGATACTCTTTTCTACTGGCGCGAATTGGGGGATCATAAGCGAGCGCAACTGTAATACCTCTTTTTCCTTTTGCTTCAAGAAAAACTTTTGGAATTGCGACTCGATAAATATGAAGCTTATCCAATTCAACTTCATCCATTGCTATCAAACGAACCCGATTCTTCTTAGATGCTGTTAAATCAGCAGCAGAGCACATTCCATAGCCAGTGAGACGAAGTGCTTCTTCCTCATTACCTAACCAATCTGGAGGGCATGGAGGTAAGTAAGTTGCACTACCTACTAAAGCGCGAATTAGATTGGCAGACGGTCTTTGTCCAAGGGTTGTTTCTAGGCTAGATGCAGCAATGGCAGCAGCATGAGCAACATGAGGGCAAGCGAAAGAAGTACCATCTCTAGCAGTAAGGAACCGACCCCCAGTATCTTTTTGGATGGTTGGTTCTCCTAAAAAGATGAAAGGTTTCCACTTGGGGCTTCCGCCTGCAATAGTTTGAATTGCCCAGTTTCCTCCATACGCAACAATATCAGGCTTAACTGCTGTGTTATTACCACCATAAGAAAGACCCCATCCTACCCTTGTAAAGGGTGCAGGAGCATGAGCTGGAGCACCTGGAACAGCATCTTTCAATCGAACACCTGAAGGTTTTGCATGATCTCCAAGTGCATCGGATCTAGCCAAAGCACCAACCGTGAGAGCAAGGGCTGCTGTACCAGGATTGCAAATCCTGAGACTCTCATCCGTCAATAAGCTGTCTCGCACAGCCTTTTGAAAATCTTCCCTTGTTGCAACATTATTTGGTATCGGGGGTTCGCAGTTCCCAGCGATCTGAACAATTACAACATCAAGTTCTCTAGCTAACTCATCAATTTTTTCTGCCCAAGGAAATTGTCGCCCGCCTCGGTAAGTTTCTCCCTGACTTTCGATTGATAGATTAAACACTTGGCATCGTCGTTCTTGAGCATAGTAACGAATAGCTTGCTCGATTAACCATTCGGCACGATGCTGTTTTGGAATAACAGGCCCCCAGGTAGGATCATGGCAAAGTACTTTGGCACTACAGATCCTAACTTTAGGTTGCCACTGATTGCTTTCTAAACAATTTGCAATATCACCATAAACAACCAAACCAGCAACAGAAGTTCCATGTCCGTTTAAATCAGTTGGAGTGTTTTCTCCTGTATTAAAGTCTCGTTCCTCAACGACCCAATTTGCTAGAAACGGATGTCCTGAGACGACACCGCTGTCAATAACACATACAAGAGGGTCATCATCCAAAGGGATTGGTAGCGGATCAGGCGGTTGCACATCTCCAAACATCTCAGAATAAGCACGTGACAATTTGGGGGGAAGATCAACACGTGCAACCCAATCCAATTCCAACAAAGCCTCTGCTAACGGTCGAGAGCCGTAGACTTTGATTAACAACAAACTAGAGGTGCGTACCTCTTCGGTTAGTTGCCCGTCATAAGTGGCACACATTGAGCGAACATCGCCCAGTACCTTACGAACAGAATCTTTATCTCCAGGATGCCAAAGATCTACATCAAGATAAAAAGACGTTGCGTCAGAAAAGCCTTCCTCTCGTAGACGTACTCCGATCCTTTCCTCTCGCGAGACCGAGCGTACTGACTCTAAAGCAGAAAAGAAGTTCTGTCTCATCACAGGAGCCAAAACTGTATTTTCGGCTGATGCTACATCATAGAGACAATTCTCATCTAGTAAGAGCTGACGCGAAGTTTCAGTTGGAAATTGAACAAGCAATCGGTAATGGTCTTGATCCGCTATTTTGTCCTTAAATTCACTAACGATCCAGGCACCAAAACGCTCGAAAGCTTCTCGAAGGTTAATATTGGTGCTGTTGAATTCTAAAACAAAAAGCTGTTCAGGATCTATTCCATAACCTTTTCGAGCTTGTGATACTTGTTGTGTTGCTTGAGCAATATTTTGTAAAATCTCTTGGGCATGTTGATGGTGATCCTCCCGGATAGGCGGTTTAGCTCCATAGCCTAGTCGAGTTTTCCTCGCATCAAATTGCTTTTTTGGCTCACGAGTAAAAGTGATGTGTATATATTGACCAGGTTCAGACGGAGATGGAGGCATATTGACTAATCTTGATCAATCGTTGGCATGGGGTTGCCAGAAGCTTTTTCCAAGATAGCCTGACGATAAGCATGTCGTGAAAGGGCTTCCGCAATGTCTTCTTCTTTTGCTTGCCGAGTACCCTGTATGACACATGACTTACGAATATCGAGGCATACTCGTTCTGCATCTGCATAGGTAGATCCAGATAACTCTTTAACCATCTCAGCAACTTGGGAAGCACTGAATCTCAAGGGAACTAGCCGCTTACTAACGAGCTTTTGGAGATGCTCATCTGTCGGCTTCTCGAAACGGATGACATCATCAAATCTTCTCCAAGCTGCTGGATCAAGTGCTTGTTCAAAGTTTGTTGCTGCAATAACTAGCGATCTGCCACTAAAGTTATCAACTATTTGTAAATATGAATTAACAACTCGTTTGATCTCACTATGCTCTGTAGGATCATCCCGAGACCGACCAATTGCATCAAACTCATCAAAGAACATCACCCACTGTCCACGTTGAGCATAATCAAAAACTCTTCGAAGATTTGCAGCAGTTTCACCCAGCAATGAAGAAACGACCGCATCAAAACGAACATACAGTAGAGGTAGTCCTAGTTCTGCTGCTATAGCCTCCGCTGCTGCTGTCTTACCACACCCAGATGGACCACAAAACAAAACACGGCGTGTCGGCAACAACCCATTAGCCTCTAAAACCTCCCATTCTCGAAATTCACGCATTAGTCTTTCAAGTGCGTTCCGAATTTCTTGGCTTAAGATCAAGTCTTCTAGAAAACGATTAGTCCACTTGGTTTCAAGCAGGGCAGCTCCCTTTTCAATATCTTTTGGAATGCTTCCAAGCTGTGTGAGGCTTTGTATTGGTTTGTGTTCTAAATGGCCATTCCCGTTTTTTAACATTTGCTCTAGCTCGTTAGCTAAAACAATGTGATGCTTTTTACGTTCTTCTGCAATAATTGCCTCAGCAGCTTCATGAAAAGCTCCATCATCGCGCTTCTGGTAGCTTCGTATAAGCTTCTTTAAAAGGTCTGCCCTTGCCATTACTTTCTTTCCTACCCAGAAGGCGCAGTCAGCATACTACCTAAGCTTTGATGACCTAACTAACGTAACACTTTCTGTACCATTTGATTTTTATTGACAGGCAATCAATTCTTCGTTTAGCGTAGCCTCTATATTTTCCAAAATCAGTACATATATACTGGTAATTTTAACTCGTTTCGATGTTCATGTTGGCTCCTTGAGTAATCAGCAAAACTTTATACTTGAGGAAAATTCCCACGTAACTAATATGGCATTACGAGAGGCTTATCATAATGGGGGGTTGACGATGCTGTTTTTTTTCTGTTAGCGTCAGTGCATCAAGACTTAAAAACTCGCAAAAGATTTTTCGAAGATGCTATCGCTTCGCAGCAGCTACTTTTATTTTTGGTTTATGGAGGTTCACTTGGAGTGAATCCAGCTTTTGCTGAATCTCCAGGTGGACCGCAGAAAACAGGCTCTGCGGTCTTTTGCTTTTTTAAGGCCAGATTTCACTTACACAGAACTCAGGCAGGACACAGACTCGTGACGACTCCCCGCACCAAAGCAATTTCTCAAGTGGCCGCAGCTAGTCTGTGTGCCATCAGCTTTGGTGATTCCCTCAAGACGCAGTGTATTTCCTACCTGCGTCTTTCTTTTTGGGGAAGCTGGTTTTATAGCTTTTACTTTTGGAGCAGGAGTTCCGGGTAAAGTCGCCATGCTGCTCACTGCACGACCCGGGACTCTCACAAGGTTCCGGGTTTTTTGTTATCTCTCACTTCCTTACCCTCTCGGAGACCCACTATGTTAAACGCCAAACTCGCTAGCAAAGCCCACGCCAACCACAAAAGCGTGATTCAACTGTCTGATCACGTGACCGTTGGGGGTAAAGATCTGCTGATTGTCGGTGGCCCTTGCACTGTAGAAAACTTAGCCCAAATGGAAGCTGTGGCTAGCCGCTTACTCACAGCCCCGATCCAAGCTCTGCGAGGTGGGGTTTACAAGCCTCGTACCTCTCCTTACGCTTTTCAAGGCATGGGTTTGGAAGGCTTGGAGATTTTAGCTACGGTGCGGCAGCGCTACCACTTGCCCGTGGTGACGGAAGTGATGGCGATTTCTCAGATTGAAGAAATTGCGGCGCATGCAGATATGTTGCAGATTGGTAGCCGCAACATGCAGAACTATGACTTGCTCAAAGCCCTAGGTCAGGCAGGAAAACCGATTTTGCTGAAGCGGGGTCTCTCCGCCACGATTGAGGAATTTGTTTTGGCAGCGGAATACATCTTGGCTCACGGCAATCCGGATGTGGTGTTGTGTGAGCGGGGAATTCGCAGCTTCGATACTTACACTCGCAACGTCCTCGACTTGGGTGCGGTTGCTGCCCTCAGGCAAATTACCCATTTGCCGATTATTGTTGATCCGAGCCATGCTGCTGGGAAGCGCGAACTAGTGGCAGATTTAGCGAGAGCCGCGATCGCCTGTGGTGCTGATGGTCTGATCATTGAGTGTCATCCAGAACCAGAGCAATCTGTCTCAGATGCTCGCCAAGCTCTCTCTTTAGAAGAGATGGCGGAACTAGTCGCTAGCTTGAAGCCGATCGCGACTGCGGTGGGGCGAGGCATTGCAGAAATGAATACCCGTCCTCTAGTTCCAGTTTTGGCGGGAATGGTGGGCGTCAAGTAACAAACAAGTAACGAAACAGATTCCAAACACTTACTTCAAAGGCTTGCCTCATGATCAGCATATAGAGGAATATGCCTTTATTCCCTGAAATGAGACTTCAGCTTTATGCCTGCCCTCAGTCAAGCAGCTAGTCTGCCGCTGCTTCCAGAACTGATTGATGGATTGCCCAATATTTCTGGCTGGGAGGCAGAAGTGCGATCGGTGGTGCAGCACGATCGCCCCATTTTTCTACCTACTACCAATATTCACCTTCGGGATGTCTCCGCTGCTTTTGCGATCGCCCTCCACATGCACCAGCCCATGATTCCGGCAGGCCCAAGCGGAGAACTGATCAGCAATTTGCAGTATATGTTTGAGCATCCCTACGAAGGGGATAACCACAATGCTGGCCCTTTTGCCTACTGCTACAGCCGCATTGCCGATTTCATGATTGATCTGGTGCGTCAAGGGTGCAATCCTCGCATCATGCTGGACTACTCTGGCACCCTGTTGTGGGGGTTGCGCCAGATGGGGCGAGGAGACATTTTAGAAAACCTCAAGCGCATCACTTGCGATCGCACCTACCACCCCTATGTAGAGTGGCTCGGCACTTTCTGGGGACATGCGCTAGCCTCGACCACCCCAATTCCTGATTTGAAGCTGCATATTCAAGCTTGGCAACATCACTTTGCGGCTATTTTTGGCTGGGATGCTTTAGCGCGAGTGAAGGGATTTTCTTTGCCAGAAATGCACCTCCCCAATCATCCTGACACGCTATTTGAACTGGTAAAAGCCTTAAAGGAAGCGGGTTATCGCTGGCTGCTCTTACAAGCAGATACGGTAGAAACCACCACAGGCCAACCGCTATCGCAGCCCCATCTTCCTCATCAATTGGTAGCCCGCAACGCTGAGGGCGAAACGGTCAGCATGACTGCCCTGATTAAGACTCAAGGTGCTAACAATCAACTAGTCGGTCAGATGCAGCCCTACCAAAAAGCTACAAATCTCAACCCGCAACTCGTGGGCCAAGTCATGATCCCGCCATTGGTTGCTCAAATGGGTGATGGCGAAAATAGCGGCATTATGATGAATGAGTTTCCTAGCACGTTCAGAAACGCCTGGTATGACATGAGCGCCCAAGCTCAAGGCCACTTTGGTGTCGTCGGCCTCACAGGCACCGAATATTTAGAACTCATAGAAGCGGCAGGTTGCACCCCAGAGAATTACCCCATTTGCCAAGCCAAGGGTCAGTACCAAATTTGGCAACGAGTCCCCGAAACTTCGACTCCCAATGCGATCGCGCGAGCCATTACCGAACTCAAGCGAGAAAATCCTAGTTTTCAGGTAAAGGGGGTTTCCTCTGCTCAGGCCCTGCACTGGGGCCAAGGCAACCAGCCTGTTGTGGCTTCCATGCAAAAGCTCAGTGCATTGTTTCATCAAACCCTTGATCCTCTCCTGCGAGCTGAATCAAACACTGGCGAAGCGAACCCTGACCCTAATGCGTTAAGTTCTGCCTTAACTCAGCAACCTCGTTACCGCCAAGCTCTCCTTTACAACCTGTTAATCCAAACTAGTTGTTTTCATTATTGGGGTCAGGGAATGTGGACTGACTATTCCCGTACGCTCTACAGCCGAGGTAAAGAAAGTATCTCTAGTAATTTCTAGAGAGTGGCTTGATGGCGGCGAATACCATAATGCGATCGTGGCGATCGCCCTACCTTTCCCCGATCCAACTCCTTGCTTTAATAGATAAAGACTATAGGGCTAGCCGTTTAGCACTTTATTAAGCTAATTTTTTTAGAAGAAATTTAATTGGAATGAGTGAGTAGGTTAGAAAAACTATCTCTTCAATCTTGCCTTGAGAATTAGTTTTCTGAGCGATCAAAATCTCAGTAACAATGCAGTTTTTGGTATTAATTGCAACAAGATTATTGAATCTATGCAGAGACATTTGGGCAGCTCAAAGTCCTGTTAAATCGAACAGTGGTATGGTAAGCTGGACTCGAAGAGTTTTATTCGGTTGTAGGGTTTGTTTTCTCATTTCGACAGGCATCTCTCCGAATTTAAATCTCTGCAATTTCTTTGATTCTGGAGAGTTTCATGTCCATTTACGTCGGTAATCTGTCTTACGATGTCACGCAAGACGATTTAAATGCCGTTTTTGCAGAGTACGGCACTGTTAAGCGAGTTCAACTTCCCTTAGACCGGGAAACGGGACGTCCCCGTGGTTTTGGCTTTGTCGAAATGTCCACAGAAGCAGAAGAAACAGCAGCAATCGAAGCTCTTGATGGCGCTGAGTGGATGGGTCGGGATCTAAGAGTCAACAAAGCTAAGCCCCGTGAAGAGCGTAGCGGCAGCGGTGGCGGTGGTGGTAGAGGTCGTGATGACCGCAACCGCTTCAGCAATAGCTGGGGTAACAGTGGTGGCAGCAGTGGTGGTGGCGGCGGTGGCTACTCCCGGTATTGATCATTTCCTAGAAGCTAAAGCATTGGCTTAAGTGGATTGAATTTGCGGTAATCCTGGTAAACAATACTCATCACAATTCAGAGGCAAGCTGAGGGATATACAGAATGACCCAAATTGTTCTGGGCGAAAACGAAGGAATTGAGTCAGCGCTGCGTCGCTTCAAACGTCAAGTTTCTAAAGCTGGAATTCTCGCTGACGTGAAGCGTCAACGCTTCTTTGAAACTCCTCAGGACAAGGAGAAGCGTAAAGCGTTAGCCAGACGTCGCAAACATCGCTTTCACTAAACTAGGGCTAGATTAGGCGAAGAGTTGTCGGTTGGCACTCTTCGCTTTTAGTTTGAGGCGGGCTGAGGTAGAGCTACGGCCTGTGGCTGGCTGGCTGCTTGGACAAATGCCTTAAAAATCCTTTGTTGTCCGGAGTCTTCTGGTGCGAGTTCTGGATGCCACTGCACTGCGATCGCCCAAGGATGATGCTGATGTTCTAGCGCTTCAATCACACCATCTGGGGCTTGAGCGGCAATCCGCCAACCGGGGGCTGCACTTCGGGCTGCTTGGTGGTGCCAAGACACTACATTAATTTCTGTTTCCCGATGGAGCAAGGTCGCCAGTCGCGTTCTAGGCAGAAGTTGTATGGGGTGCTCGGCACAGTGAGACTGATCGGCTCGATGAATAACTGTGTCACCAAACTCATCGGGAATGTGAGGAATCAACTGTCCACCACTCACAACCATAAAAATCTCCAACCCTCGGCAAATTCCTAGCATTGGAATGGACGTTTTTAAGGCTAGGTTAGCGAGTCCGAGTTCAAAGGCATCTCGCTCGGCATTGACACGGTAGATGCTGGGATGGGCCGAACCGTCGTATTCGGCTGGGTCAATATCGCCACCCCCCGAAAAGAGCAGGCCATCGACAAAATCGAGGATTCGAGCCTGATGCATTTCACCAGGAGTGAGTAATATAGGCACTCCTCCAGCCCGTCTGACTGCATCTATGTAGTTGCTGAATAGAGAATAGTGCCCCGTTTCGTTTTTGCAAGAAGTTGTGATGCCAATAATGGGCGGCTTCGTGATGGAGTTGGGGGATGGAAGAGGAAACAACATGCTGCACAATCATCCTAAGCAAGACAACCAGGAGAGCGCAGTCTTAAGCCAGAGTGCGATCGCCCGCTGATGATCAACCACAATGGGATCATTCACTATTACTAAATTTCCCTAATTCGTTCTAAGAGTTGGCACGATCCCAAACTTAATCTAGGGTCGAAATTTAGGATACTTTAGTTGCTTTAGTTCTAACTGTGTTCAAACTGTCAGACTTGGCTCCAAACTCGCTCTGGATTTCAAGACTCTCGGTTGGGTGAGGTGGTTGTAGCGGTATAGCGATCGCAAGTGTCACCGCAAACAGGATAGGCAGAATGGTAAACAGCGGTACGCTGACCAAAGAGGGTATAGCGGTTGTCGCGCACTTGTTCGTAAATGCGATCGCCACTCCATTTCAGGCCAGGGAGGGCACGGTAGGAGGCGACAAATACATTGCCCAGGGGAAACAGTTGACCAATTTCTTCAGCGGCATCACTCCCCTGCCACCGTCGTTCTGGTTTTTCTGTGTCAATTAAGATCATGCCTAGTTCGCAGTCTTGAGGGGTAACATTCCAGCGTTGCAAACTTTCTGGGTCTTGCATGGGGATGTACTGGAAGCGATTGCCTTTGTCCAGGCTTTCGAGAAGTTGTACGAGGGTGACGCAGAGGTTGCATTTGCCGTCGTAGATTACGGTGTAGGGCATAGGATGTTTTAGGTTGCTTTTTCTATTCTGAATCAATTATTTGGTGAGAATGAGAGGTGTGGGTGTGGGTATTGCATGTTGGCAATCGGTCGGGTTAGGGGTAGGTGCGATCGCGCTGTTGGGTGGAATGCCTGGTGCGATCGCCCAAACGCCTCAATTTAGTGATGTGCCGCAAAACTATTGGGCTGGCTCTTGTATTGGCGAACTGGCGCAACGGCAGATCATTAAGGGGTATCCGGATGGTCGGTTTCGTCCGGCTGATCCAGTGACGCGGGCGGAGTATGCAGCGCTGTTACGGCAGGCATTTTCTAGCCAAGCTCCAGTACGCGAAGCAACGACTTTTACGGATGTGCCGAGCAACTATTGGGCGGCGATCGCAATTCAGGAAGCTTATCGTCGGGGGTTTCTTTCCGGGTATCCCGATCGCAAGTTTATGCCAAATCAGTCAATTCCTCGTGTGCAGGCGGTGGTGGCGCTAGCCAGTGGTTTGAGCTACAGCCCGACCCAGCCAACTACACAGGTTTTGAATGGGGCTTATGCAGATGCGGGAGCGATACCAGACTATGGGCGCAATGCGGTGGCTGCGGCGACGGAGAAAAGTTTGGTGGTGAACTACCCCAAGATTCAGCAGTTAGAGCCTGCCCGCGTGGCGAGTCGAGCAGAGATTGCAACGTTTTTGTGTCAAGCACTTCAGCCTGGATTGGTGCCAACCCAATATATAGCCAATACTCAGCAATTCTCAACGGAGACGCAAACGGCTGAAGCAGGAAATGTGCAAGCTCAGCTCACTTACCGACCGCGTGAAAGTTTGGCTGATAATTTCCGGATTCAGATTAGTCGTGCGGGTCAGGCAGTTTTAGAGGCGGCAGTACCTGCGGAAGAAGGATTGCAGCGCTTTTCAAATCTAGAAGTACGAGATCTCGATGGAGATCAGGAACCGGAAGTGATTCTGGACTTGTTCAGTGGTGGGGCTTACTGCTGCACGTCTTCTCACATCTATGGCTACAACGCCGCCCAACGTACCTACCAACCCATTAAGCAGTTTTGGGGCAGCCCTAGCTACAGATTGGAAGATTTAGACCAGGATAATTTACCTGAATTTGTCAGTGGTGATTACCGCTTTGATGCTCAATTTACGGCACATGCAGCTTCTGGATTGCCCATTCAAATTTGGCAATATCGGCGATCGCAAATGCAGAATGTGACGCGCAACTACCCTCAATTGATCTATGAAAATGCCGTTCAACAGTGGCAAAACTATACCTACAGTAAAGACTCCGGAGCCAGTGCTGTTCGTGGGTTTTTAGCTGCTTATTTAGCGGACAAGTACTTGATTGGTCAGGGACAAGAGGGTTGGCAGTTGGTGCAACAGGCTTATCAGTACAGCGATCGCCGTCAGTATTTCATTGACCTGAATGATTTTCTGCGGAAAACTGGCTATATTACTGGGCCATAACTACGACATAACGCTTAGACTGTGTCCATCCAAGCTAAGCATTGCTGCATCTGCTGCTGCATGGTGGCGCGATCGCTATGGTAGCGGCGACCATGCCCAGGTAGCACCCATTCAAAGTCATATTTGGCTAACTTGTGCATCGACTTGACTAGTTCTGACCAGGAGTACCAACAAGCCTCTCTAAAAGCCACTAAATGATGCTGTGACTCCGACCAAGCTAGATGATCACCCGTAAACAAGAACTGATGCTTGTAGAGCAAAACGGTGTGACCTTTCGTATGTCCGGGTACCGGGATAATCAGTAAGTCGGGAGCTAATTGCACTGGCTCCGCACCTTGTAGCTGAATTTCTACATCTTGTGTTCCGTGATTAATTTCATCTTGGTGCAAAATGCGATCGCAGCCAAAGTGGTCATGAAACTTGCGATGATCAGCGACATCATCTCGATGAGTTAGGTAGAGATAACGCACACCACCCAGTTCTTCCAATCGCTTCACCAAGGGCGGTGCAAATCGGGGAGAATCCACCAGCACATTGCCTTCACGTCGCTGAATTAGATAACTGGCTGCCCCGTAGGAGCTTTCAGCGTGGTAGCCACAGTGGTAAACATTATCTGTCAGCAGAATCGGCAGGCTACTTTGAGCTGTTTTAATATCGGTAGGCTTTTCGACCGTGCCAATCGATGCAGTGGGACAAGACAATAGTGCCTGCATGGCCCGGAGCCGCTCAGTTTCATCAACAGGCTGGTGATAAACCACTGACTGATCAGCTTCGCGATGAAACACTTCTGGGGTCATCCAACGACAGGTATCGCAGTCAATACAAGTGGTATCTACATAAAAATCACCATTGATGTTTTGCGGGTGGCGCTGCTGCAAATGAGCCATAAGGGCACCTCACCAGATCGAGTTACTTCTAGGCTAGACGGTGAGGCAGAGGTTTGTGTGAGTGAGGAGAAAGGGGTGAGGGGTTGCTTACGGATCAATTGACCCCAACGTTAGTGTATTGGCGTACTGAAGAAACTAGTCCTTAAGGGCAGCTTCAAACTCTCGCTGAGAAGTGTGCGCTCACCCCTCACCCCTCACTCCTCTCTCCTCACCCCTCATCCTTTTCTCGCATCACTTCTCGTCCTAGCATAAACAGCCCCGCCACTCCCAGGCCCACAAAGCAAAGGTAGGGTTGCCAATAGTAGGTCATCTGCTCAGCAGGACCAAACTCTGGACAGACCCACTTGATGTATAGCCACAGCAGAGTTAGGGATATTGCGCCGGAACCGACAAAAAATAGTCCTACCCGGAGACGAGCAAGTTGCAGTTCCGTTGTAGTTGGCAAGCGCCACGATTGATTGGCTGATTCACTAGCGATCGCGGCTGGCGGTTCTACCGCAACTGCTAAAGAAGCGGGCAAATCAGTCGCGGATTCTAGGGGTGGCAACAGATCGATCGTTTGCGGAAGGGGAGGCTCAGCAAACTCGAAGGGTTCAGCATCCCAAGGTTTTGGTGTTGGAGCGGAGGCAGGTTGAGATTCCAAGCTCATTGAGCAGCTTCCTGCATGAAATCAAGATTGCTTCTATCCTAGGACACTCAACCTACTTTCCTGCCTTAACTTATGCGGCTGATGAAATTGATGCAGCCGTTGTGGTTTGCAGTTCATTTAGTCGAGCTAACACTTCTGAGCTATGAACCGCAGGATTTACCCCTGTAAAGCGCTCCCGCAAAATGCCCTCAGAATCAACGATGAAGGTATGCCGTGCCGACAAGAACCCTAACCAAGAACCATAAGCTTTGCTCACAGTGCCATCAGGGTCGGCTAAGAGTGGAAACTTTAGGCCTTCTGAGTCGCAAAACTCAGCATGAGAATCGACAGAGTCGGCACTCACTCCTAAGATTTCGGTGTTTTTCTCTAAATATTTTGGTAGATCTTGCTGGAAGCGACGAGCTTCTAAGGTGCAACCGGAGGTGAAATCCTTGGGATAGAAGTAGACAACTACCCATTTACCTCGATAGTCGGCGAGTGAAATTGCTCCATCCCCCGTGTTTGTAGGTAGAGTAAATTCTGGTGCGGGTCGGTTGAGTTCTGGCAACTTGCCGCCGAGTGCATGGGCTGCTGGCACTAGGTTAAATACCGCCAATAAGGCGAGAACGTAAGCAAATAAGGCACCGAGCAACGTGCGACGAGAGATCATGGTCAAGGTATAGGGCTGTACTTAACATAAGTTTACATTCTTCTCAGATATCTTAGTCGCTGTTGAGCTGTAGCCACAGAATCTTCACAAAAAGTTCGCGATCGCTCATTCCCTGGCGACCCCTGCCCGACGCTGAACAGAACTGGCTAGGATGAAATAGGCGTTTATTCTCTTTTAAGTAGCGCTGATTTCCCTGGAGGTTCGCTTTGGATAGTTCTCGGTCTCAATTTGATCCTGATGTCAATTCAATTGCCGCTGACCAAACGAGTGGGGATTGGCAGCAGACCAACTTGGACGTGGAACTGGAAAACGCCATTTTTAGTTTTGAAGACATTCAGGCAGAACTGAATTACAAGCAGGCTCAAGATGCCCTGCGCGAGTTAGTAGGTCATCTGGATTTAACGCCACAGGAACGTGCTGGGCTGGAGCCAGAAATTCAAGGTCTAGAACGGATGCTGGACAAGCTAGACCGTTCTGTGGTGCATATTGCTGTGTTTGGCATGGTGGGACGGGGCAAGTCTTCTTTGCTGAATGCGCTGCTTGGGCAGGACCTGTTTGAAGTTGGGCCGATCCACGGGGTGACGCAGGTGATTCAGAGCGCAGACTGGAGCTTGCGACGGGAGGCTGTAGCAGGTAGCGATCGCGACATTATTCGAGTGGCGTTGCCTGGAGTGGGCGATTCTCGGATTGAGCTGATCGATACGCCTGGAATTGATGAAGTAGATGGTGAGAAGCGCGAAGCTTTGGCGCGGCAGGTGGCGAAACAGGCGGATTTAATTCTGTTTTTGGTCGCAGGCGACATGACCAAGGTTGAGTACGAGGCGCTGTCCGAATTGCGAGAAGCCAGCAAGCCGATTCTGTTGGTATTTAACAAGATTGACCAATATCCTGACGCCGATCGCACTGCAATCTATCAGAAAATTCGGGACGAGCGCGTGAAGGAATTGCTCTCGCCCGAAGAGATTGTTATGGCAGCGGCCTCTCCCCTAATTGCCAAGGCTGTACGTCATCCGGATGGCAAAATGACGGCCCAGTTGAGCCGAGGAATCCCAGAAGTGGGAGAGTTGAAGCTCAAAATTTTGGAGATTTTGCACCGGGAAGGCAAATCTCTGGTGGCGCTGAACACGATGCTTTATGCCGATGATGTCAACGAGCAGTTGGTGCAGCGGAAGATGGAAATTCGCGATCGCAGTGCCAACCAAATCATCTGGAATGGGGTGATGACAAAAGCCGTGGCGATCGCGCTCAATCCTATTACGGTGATTGATGTTTTAGGAAGCGCCGCCATTGATGTAGCGCTGATTCTGACGCTGTCGAAGCTTTACGGCATTTCCATGACTCAAAAAAATGCCATTAATCTGCTGCAAAAAATTGCGCTGACGATGGGTGGCATTAGTGCCAGCGAGCTTCTAGTCACGTTTGGCTTGAGTTCTCTGAAGGGATTGCTGGGAGTTTCAGCCACCGCGACCGGAGGACTGGCGATCGCCCCCTATTTATCTGTTGCCATCACTCAGGCGGGGGTTGCAGGCGTTTCTACGTACGGGATTGGTCACATTACCAAAGCCTACCTCGCCAACGGAGCCACCTGGGGACCGGAAGGCCCGAAAGCAGTCGTGACTAAAATTTTGGCTTCCCTGGATGAAGAATCAATTCTGAACCGCATTAAAGATGAGCTGCGGGCCAAGCTGGATTTGTCTACCAAACGCGCCCAATCCAAGGCCAAGCCTGTAGAAGATTAGGTGCCTGGTAGCGATCGCAATTCTTCGCTTAAGTGGGTGCGATCGGCTAAGGCTGTGAGTAGGGGGCCGTGGGCACCAAATTCGACGATGCTTACAGAACCCACTGGGCAACCCAAGCGGTAGCGGAAGCGGCCTACATCAATCCCTAGGAGGGCACAAAGGGTAATCCGAATAGTGGCCTTGTGCGCTACGACCAACACATTGCCGTCGCTGAAGCGTTCTTTGATTTCTTCGATCACTTGTAACGACCGAGTCGCGATCGCCACTGCAGGCTCCCCTCCGGTGGGCGGATACCAGGCAGGATCAGCAGACCAGCGCAGATAGTCGTCGTGAAATTCCTGGCTGACGGTGGCAACCGTATTGCCTTCCCACTTGCCATAGTTAATTTCTTTCAGGCCATCTCGCAGTTCTGGTTGCAAACCTGTCAGGTCACAAAGCGGTTGCACTGTGGCGATCGTCCGCTTCATGGGACTGGAAAAAATTGCCGTCCAAGGTACAGCTTTATAGGCGGCAGCAAATGCCTGAGCCATTGCCATACCATCAGACGTAAGTTCAGGATCGATCGCACCACAAAAGAGATTTCCGCGACTACAAGTCGTTTGGCCGTGGCGGAGGAAGTAAAGCGTGAGGCTCAAGGTTTTCAGCTCCAGTACAGGGGTGCAAATCACCACTGCCAGTGTAAACAATCCTGACTTGCTAGCCCTAGTTTTGGGCCATTAGCCGTAAATTTACCGAGTCAAGTCCAATTTTGTGACTAGGATCACAGGTGAATTCGGCACTCGTCACATATCGCGCCAGAAAAATCCTTAACGATAGGAACATCTGGGTAATGACACCGTCCGTTGGATCAAGGATTTATTTCAACCCTAACTTTTTGCCCGCAAATTTACTGGGTGCCCTTATGCTGCTGATTCGTGAAATTGTTCAACAAGCGCTCGCATCCGGTTGTTTGACAGTTGAAGCGGAGGAGCAGCTGAGGCAGCTACTGGCTAAAAAGTACGATATCCAGGACTTGCAGGCTTTCATGAAGTTGCAACAGGCAACCATGTCGGGTTTGGTTAAGCAAGAATCTCGCGAGTTGCTATATTCGAGCTAATCTACTGATTTCTATCGATTTCCTCTGTTCTCCCCATTGCGATCGCCTCCTGCAAAGAATAAGGAGCGATCGCTTTTTTCTAACTTATTTTTCGGCCCAATCTTCTACCACTGGAGGAACGCGGCTTCTGGCCCCTGTTCGCGGCGCACTTTACCATCTTCTTCAAACCAAGTAATCACTTGCTCTGGTGTGAGTTCTTCGATCGCTACGCCTGTATCTTGGGCAATCTGCTTCAGCAACTTCAAAGATGAAATCGTCAGGCGAGTCAAGAACTTTTCGTGAGACGACAACAACGCCGCATCAACAGCAGCAGACTCTTCTAAGCTGAGGAACTGGGTGGAAGGTTGTTGGGCTTGAGTCATAGGTAGCGATTAGCGGTTGGCAATGAGTGGATGGTGAGGCTAGGAGGAGCTAGGAGGCGTATCGATTCCAGCTTATTGGCGATTATTTGAAACTAAACCTTTCCAAAGAATTATTCTGTCTCATTTTCCAACCCAGCGCTAACGACCAACCGCCTCTTTAGCCTGAATCAAATATCCACAGCGATGTTCGCCATTCACAATCCAGTGAGTCCGCTCCACAGTACAACCGGGTAGTGCCGCTGCAAACATTTCTAGCTCATGGCCGCAGACACTGGGAAAAGACTCTGCAATGTGAGAGATGGCGCAGTTGTACTCCGTCACCACATAACGTTCCACTGGCTCATTGGGAGTTGCAGCAGTCGCGAGAGACTGGTCTTTTGTGCTGTCAAAGGGATACCACTCAGCCATATACCCTTCAGCCCGACGCAGCTCGACTAAATTAGCCACCCGCTCTTGCAACGACCCGGAACCCACGCGATCGCGATATTCAGTAGCTTTGCGCTGCCATTGCTTTTGCAGCAGCACTCCTACTTGCTCACGGCCTACCGTCTCAGCCAGGGTATCTAAGAGAGAGATGGCAAATTCTTCGTAGCGGTCGGGAAAGCGATCGCGACCTTGGCGACTGAGTTTATAAACGTGGTTGGGACGGCCCATGCTGGCATGTACCACTTCATGCAAGATCAACGCCTCAGCCTCTAAATCTTTTAGATGGCGACGAACCGCTTGGGGAGTCACTTTTAAATGTTCAGCCAGTTCTTGGGCAGTCGCTTGCCCCTGCTTCAGTAAATGATGCAGGATGTCCTGTTTCGTAGAAGGTTGCTGTGTCGTTGCCATCCTTGTCTCAAAACCAGTTAAAGCGAACGGCAAAAGTTGCACTAGTAGACTTTGACAACTAAATTGTTTCTAAAGTACCCTAAAATAGAAATTAAGCAACGAAAGTGTTGTTTTAATTATTTAATTATAGATTGTAGTTCAGTTTGTCCTGCCATCCTGCCTCATGAATTCAACGACCCCTGAAAGCCAGCAAGCAACAGAAAAAAGCCTTGAAGCCATGAGGCACTTTTCAGAAACCTATGCCAAACGGACAGGAACCTACTTCTGTGTAGATCCCGGTGTCACCGCTGTGGTGATTGAAGGGCTAGCAAAACACAAGGACGAACTCGGTGCCCCCCTCTGCCCTTGCCGTCACTACGAAGACAAAGAAGCAGAAGTAGCCGCTGCCTTCTGGAACTGTCCTTGCGTCCCCATGCGGGAGCGTAAAGAGTGTCACTGCATGCTCTTCCTCACCGAGGACAACGAATTCAGAGGAGACAAGCAGGAGATCAGCTTTGAAGAAATCAGAACAGTTACCAACCAATCTTAATTGCTAACCTTTTTTTGCTCGCGGCTGACTCGATTCCGTTTTTTACTTCAGAACACTCAAGAACACTCACTGCTCGTTTGCTGACCTAGCGTCTAATTTCGCTCCAGGTTTGCTGTTCAGCCGCCTCCGATCCCTAGAGTCCTAAGAGAACACTAACGATGACTGCAAGCGTTAAGACACTCGTCAATCAGCCCTATAAGTACGGGTTTGTGACGGACATCGAGTCAGAAACCGTACCCCGTGGTTTAAGCGAAGACACCGTTCGCCTAATTTCGGCCAAGAAAGAAGAGCCAGAATTCATGCTGGAGTTTCGCCTCAAGGCGTATCGCCAGTGGCTCAAGATGACCGAACCGACGTGGCCCCATGTCACCTATCCCCCGATCAATTACCAAGACATCATTTACTACTCTGCCCCCAAGCAGAAGCAGAAGAAACAGAGCTTGGACGAAGTAGACCCCATTCTGCTAGAAACCTTCGAAAAACTTGGCATTCCGCTGACTGAGCAGAAGCGACTCGCCAATGTTGCCGTTGATGCCATTTTCGATAGCGTTTCTGTCGCCACCACCTTCCGCGAGAAGCTAGCTGAGAAGGGCGTGATTTTCTGCTCGATCTCCGAAGCCCTACGCGAGTATCCTGATTTGGTGCAGAAGTACCTCGGTAGCGTCGTGCCTGTCGCCGATAACTATTTTGCGGCCCTCAACGCGGCGGTGTTTAGCGACGGTTCCTTCGTCTACATTCCCAAAAACACCAAGTGTCCGATGGAGTTGTCTACCTACTTCCGGATCAACAGTGGTGATACAGGGCAGTTCGAGCGGACGCTGATTGTGGCCGAGGAAGGCAGCTCGGTCAGCTATCTCGAAGGTTGCACCGCCCCCATGTACGACACCAACCAACTCCATGCGGCAGTCGTGGAATTGGTAGCGATGGACAATGCCGAGATTAAGTACTCCACTGTCCAGAACTGGTACGCAGGCGACGAGAAAGGCAAGGGCGGCATCTACAACTTCGTCACCAAGCGCGGTCTCTGCCAAGGCGTGAACTCCAAGATTTCCTGGACTCAAGTTGAAACAGGTTCGGCCATCACCTGGAAGTACCCCAGTTGCGTGTTGGTCGGTGACAACTCAGTGGGCGAGTTCTACTCCGTGGCACTAACCAACCACATGCAGCAAGCCGACACGGGCACCAAAATGGTCCACATCGGCAAGAACACCCGCAGCACCATCATCTCCAAGGGGATTTCGGCGGGTAACTCCAAGAACAGCTATCGCGGTTTGGTGAAGATTGGCCCCAAGGCAGAAGGCGCACGCAACTACTCGCAGTGTGACTCGATGCTGATTGGCGACAATGCCCAAGCCAACACCTTCCCTTACATCCAGGTGCAGAACAACACAGGCAAGGTGGAGCACGAAGCTTCGACCTCCAAGATTGGGGAAGACCAGCTTTTCTTCTTCACCCAACGTGGCATCTCGATGGAAGACGCGATCTCGATGATGATCAGCGGTTTCTGTAAGGATGTGTTCAGTCAGTTGCCGATGGAGTTTGCGGTGGAAGCCGATCGCCTGTTGGCCTTGAAGCTAGAAGGCAGCGTGGGTTAAGACCTCTCCCCCAGCCCCTCTCCTCGCAGGAGAGGGGAGAAATAACAGTTGCGATCGCCTTCCTCTCCAACTTGCTCGAATCCCTAACCCTCAAGCATTCCAGAGTTTTAATCAGTTGCAATGATCATTGAAAACAGCGAAGTTATTTTATCCGTCCGGGATCTAACCGCGAATGTGGACGGCACCCAAATCCTTAAAGGCTTGAAACTGGAAGTCAAGGCTGGAGAAATTCACGCCATCATGGGGCCAAATGGTTCTGGTAAGAGCACCTTCTCTAAGATCTTGGCAGGGCACCCCGCTTACGAAGTCACGGGTGGCGAAGTCATCTTCCTGGGTGAGAACTTGCTGGATAAGGAACCCGAAGAACGGGCGCGATCGGGTGTGTTTTTGGCGTTCCAGTATCCGCTAGAAATTCCAGGGGTCAGCAACATCGATTTCTTGCGCGTGGCTTACAACTCGCGCCGCAAACACCAAGGTCTAGAAGAACTCGACGCTTTTGACTTTGATGATTTGGTGCGGCAGAAGCTAGATGTGGTCAAGATGGACCCTGCGTTTCTGAATCGCAGTGTGAATGAAGGCTTCTCTGGTGGTGAGAAAAAGCGCAACGAGATTCTGCAAATGGCGCTGCTCGAACCCAAGCTAGCCATTCTGGATGAAACCGATTCTGGCTTAGATATTGACGCGCTCAAGATTGTGTCTGGCGGGGTCAACCAGATTGCTAACCCTCAGAATGCCACGATTCTGATCACTCACTACCAGCGCTTGCTCAACTACATCACGCCTGATTTTGTGCATGTGATGGAAGGTGGTCGCATCCTGACGACAGGTGGCAAGGAGCTGGCTCTGGAGCTGGAAGAGCGCGGTTATGAGTGGGTCCGGGAAGAAGACGCGGCTGAGGTGGCAGCACGATGACGATTCAGGTTTCCCCCGAACAAACTGCGAGTTCCCAGGCAGCAACCAACCGGGAAGCTTACTTAGCCAAGTTGCTGAAGCTGGCTCAAAGCGTTGAGGTAACAGGCAGCGATCGCCTGCCAGAACTCAGATCCCAAGCCGTGGCTTTGCTGCAAGAGCAGACCTTCCCCACGACTCGCAATGAGGAGTGGCGCTACACCGATTTGTCGCCCTTGTTGCAGGTGGAACTGGCAGTTGGCGATCGCTCATTAGCGGTTAACCCTGAAGCTGTTCAAGCCTTCGCGTTGCCAGAAGCGGCTACAAGTCGGTTGGTGTTTGTGAATGGTGTTTATGCACCGGAACTTTCGGCGATCGCTAATCTCCCAGCCAATATTTTTGTCGGCAATTTGGCTGCTTTACCAGAAGAGTTGAAAGCGCGATCGCAGAACTACCTAGCGAAGCAGCCTGGTGCGGAAGAAGTGTTTACGGCACTGAACACCGCAGGCTTGAGTGATGCGGCTGTGGTTTGGATTGCGAAGAATCAGGAAGTCGAAACACCGATTCATCTGTTGTTTGTCTCGATTGCGAGCGATCGCCCTATCCTCTCGCAGCCTCGCTGCTTGGTAGTGGCGGAAACAGGCAGCAGCGTGACGTTGGTGGAAGACTATGTCACGGTGGGCGAGGGTGTATATTTCACCAATCCGGTGACGGAAATCTGGGTCGAACAAAATGCTCAGGTGAGTCACACTAGAATTCAGCGGGACAGCCAAAACGCTTTCCACATTGGCAAAACTGCGGTCAGCCAAGCGCGAGATAGTCGCTACACCTGCAATGCCGTCAGCTTTGGCGCTAAGCTTTCGCGGCACAACTTAGAAATTTTCCAAACCGGAGAGCAGACGGAGATCAACCTCAACGGCCTTACCCTGATTGGTGGGGAGCAGTTGAGCGATACCCACAGCACGATCGCCTACACCCAGCCTCACGGCAGCAGTCGCCAACTCCACAAAACCATTGTGGATGGTCAGGCGCGAGCGGTGTTCAACGGCAAAGTGTTTGTGCCCAAGCTGGCGCAACTCACCGATGCAGGGCAGCTCAACCGCAACTTGCTTCTCTCCTCCAAAGCCCGTGTCGATACGAAGCCGCAGCTAGAAATCACGGCGGATAACGTCAAGTGCAGCCACGGGGCAACGGTGGGGCAGATTGACCCCGATGAAATCTTCTATCTGCAAAGTCGCGGTCTGGATCAAGCCAGTGCCCGTCAGCTTTTGGTTTATGCCTTCGCAATCGAGATTATTGACCAAATTCCCGTAGCCTCCGTGCGCGATCGCCTGTCTCAGCTAGTGAAACAACGAGCTTTTTAGAACCATGACTATTGCTCAGGAAAGAACTCTCGCCGCTCAGGTCCGCGCTGACTTCCCGATTTTGGATCAGGAAATCAACGGCAAACCGCTGGTTTATCTGGACAACGCGGCTACCTCGCAAAAACCCCAAGCGGTGTTGCAAGCGTTGCGGCACTACTACGAGCACGACAATGCCAACGTCCACCGGGGGGTGCATACCCTCAGCTCGCGGGCGACGGATGCTTACGAAGGCGCACGAGATAAAGTCGCGAAGTTTATCAATGCGGCCTCTCGGCAAGAAATCATCTACACCCGCAACGCCAGTGAAGCGATCAACTTGGTGTCGAACGCTTGGGGTCTCAGCACGCTGAAGCAGGGCGACGAGATCATCCTGAGCGTGATGGAGCACCACAGCAACCTAATCCCCTGGCAGTTGGTGGCACAGAAAACGGGTGCGGTGCTCAAATTTGTGGAGCTAACCGAAACCGAAGAATTTAATGTAGAGCAGTTCAAGTCGCTGATTTCCGACAAGACCAAGCTCGTCTCGGTGGTGCATGTCTCCAATACCTTGGGCTGCATCAACCCCGTCAAGGAAATCTGCGCGATCGCTCACGAACATGGCGCGAGAGTGTTGATCGATGCCTGCCAAAGCCTGCCCCACATGCCAGTGGATGTGCAGGATATTGATTGCGATTGGCTGGTTGGCTCTGGTCACAAAATGTGTGCGGCAACAGGAATCGGCTTCCTCTACGGCAAGCTGGCTCTGCTGCGATCGATGCCCCCGTTCTTAGGTGGCGGTGAGATGATCGCGGATGTGTTTCTCGATCACTCCACCTACGCCGACTTGCCCCACAAGTTTGAAGCGGGCACACCTGCCATTGCCGAAGCGATCGCCCTTGGTGCCGCAGTGGATTACCTGATGGGCTTGGGCATGGACAGAATCCACGCCTACGAAGAAGAACTGACGGCTTACCTGTACCAGCGCTTAGCTGAGTTGCCCGAAGTCCGCACCTATGGCCCCAAACCCACCGAAGATGGCAAAGGCCGCGCTGCTCTCGCTGCTTTCACGGTGGGCGCAGTTCACCCCCACGACCTCTCGACCATTTTGGATCAAGCAGGAATCGCGATCCGGGCGGGACACCACTGCACGCAACCTCTGCACCGCCATTTAGGGGCACAATCGACGGCACGGGCGAGCTTGTATTTCTACAACACCCGCGAAGAAATTGATGTCTTCATCGAAACCCTCAAAGAAGCGATCGAATTCTTCGGCAGCATCTTTGGCTAATTGTTAATTAAAACCTTTTCTCGTAAGTAGGGTGGGCAACAGCTCACCTTATTCTTTTATGTTTTGAATTTCACCAGCAACCCAAAAATTGTAGGGGTTTAACATTTGGCTTATGATGCAATTCAAAAATAGTTAATGCCTGAGCCAAGTGCTGACGATCGCAGAGTACCCTGCACTGGGCAAAGCATTCAGGTAAGAACTCGCAGTCCTGTTTTGAACTCAAGGACTGCATGCTTTGCCCCTACAATAATCTATGGATTAACAGCGATCGCACTCTATAACTCCTAAACCAGCTCATCAATGCTTTTTGGGTTTCATCAACGAAGGAAATTAAAGACGCTTTTACAACGCCCTGATATAAGCGATGATGAATTTTTAGCTAACATTAACCTCTCAGATGAAAGAGCTAGAGTAGCTATCCACTCCTTCCGTTTGAAATTAGGAGAAATCTATCGCATCCCTCCAGAGAAGTTGTACCCAGACGACAGCTTTAGAGAATTGCTTCGCCTCCCAAATCGTGGCTGGGACATGCTGGAGATTATCTTTTTGCTAGAAGAGGTTTTAGGAGTTGGGATTGATGTTGAGCAAGTTCCTGATTGGACAAATCGAGAAGTAACCCTAGGGACATGGATTTCAGAATTGCTCTTAAATCTGGTTTAAGAGTTCGGTGCGTGTGCTGGGCTCACACACCCTACGAGTTGCAATGGGCGATCGCTAAAACATAAGGCGATCGGATTGTAGAAGGACGGCTATTGCTGGGTTACATCCCGAAATAATTGCAATCATGATGCTGAGAGCGATCGCGAGGATTCTCTTGCAGAGACACTTAAATAAGCACCGAAAGACCCATAGTTAGACTCGTCTGGAGGGGGCCTGGGGGACGCAGCCGTCCCTCAGCGGGAGTTTGAGGGCAGGTGCCCTCAAGGCTCGGATTTGCCATGCCTAACCAACAACCCAATCTTCACCAGAAATTTAAACTAAGCAGTTTACATTTTTTAACAAAAAACAATATTATGTATTTAGGTATATATCCTCAACTGAGTATATATTCTTATTTGTCCTAGTTCGTGTTGACTCAGTCTGTCAAGGAAACGTTTTACAGGAGCGGCGGGAGAAGCAAATTCCCTCTAGCCTGGGCTACTGGTTAAGCTGCCATCCCCATTGTTCAATCATCGATTTCGAGAGCGCCTAGCACCATCCGGTCTGACCTCCCTTCAATCGGTAGACCTCCTATCAAATCGAGACGGATTGATTCAGCACCCTGAATGCCCTTCGTAACGAAACGACCGATTTAGTAGGTCTTGACATGAGTACTCATTTTCCTTGGCTCACCACCATCATCCTGCTGCCCCTCGTAGCATCCCTGCCCATCCCCTTCTTGCCCGGTAAAGACAACAAAGTTGTCCGCTGGTATGCCCTAGGGGTCGGTCTAGTGGATCTCGTCCTGACTCTCTTCACCTTCTGGCAGCATTACGATTTACACAATCCGGAGCTACAGCTGGTTGAAAGCTATACCTGGATTTCCCAGCTAGGTCTTAACTGGTCAGTCGGCGTTGATGGTTTATCCATGCCTCTGGTCCTGCTGACGGCTTTGGTTACAACCCTCGGCATCATGGCAGCTTGGCCCATCACCCATAAGCCTCGCCTGTTCTACTTCCTGATGCTGGCGATGTACAGCGCCCAGATTGGAGTATTCGCAGCTCAAGACCTGCTGATGTTCTTCCTGATGTGGGAACTGGAACTCGTCCCCATCTATTTGCTCATTTCAGTTTGGGGCGGTCAAAATCGCCTCTACGCAGCAACCAAATTCATTCTCTACACGGCAGTTGGTTCGCTGTTTATTTTGGTCGCGGCTTTTGCGATGGCCTTCTATGGCGACAATGTCACCTTCGATATGCGGGAATTAGCCCTGAAGGACTACTCATTGCCCTTCGAGCTGATTGTCTACGCGGCTTTCCTAATTGCCTACGGCGTGAAGCTTCCCATGTTTCCCCTACACACCTGGCTACCGGATGCTCACAGTGAAGCGCCTGCTCCTGTGTCCATGCTGTTGGCAGGTGTGATGTTGAAGATGGGTGGCTACGCGCTGATCCGCATGAACGTGGAAATGCTACCCAACGCTCACGTTTACTTTGCGCCTGTGCTGGCTCTGCTTGGTGTAGTCAATATCATCTACGCAGGTTTAACTGCCTTCGCGCAGACCAATTTGAAGCGCCGCATGGCCTACTCTTCCATCTCCCACATGGGCTTTGTTCTGATTGGCATTGCCTCCTTTACAGAAGTTGGCCTCAGCGGAGCGATGCTGCAAATGATCTCTCACGGTCTGATTGCTGCAGCTCTCTTCTTCCTGTCTGGTGTGGCTTACGAGCGCACTCACACCTTAATGATGGACAAGATGGGTGGGATGGCGAAGCAAATGCCCATTGTGTTTGCCTTGTTTACCGCTGGTTCAATGGCTTCCTTGGCGCTCCCTGGCATGAGTGGTTTCATCAGCGAACTGAGTGTATTCCTCGGCTTTACCAGCAGTGAAGCTTACAGCGACCCCTTCAAAGTCGTCGTGGTGTTACTGTCGGCGGTAGGCTTGATTGTCACTCCCATCTACCTGCTCTCCATGCTGCGGGAAGTGTTCTACGGTACAGCTAGCCCTGAAATGGCGCAGATCAAATTCTGGGATGCGAAGCCAAGAGAAGTATTTATCACGGCTTGCCTGATTGTGCCCATCATCGCGATTGGTTTGTATCCCAAGCTGGCGACCCAAACCTACGATGTCAAGACGGTGGCGATCGCGACTCAAGCCAAAAACTCTCTCCCTCTAATCGCGGAGCAATCTCCTTCTCGCTTGTTCTCCCGGATCTTAACGGCACCCCAATTGCCGACTCCTCAAACGGGTGAACTGCTAGGTGTGCTGAAGTAAGTTCCTAAATTCCTACGTTAAGGGCAGCATTTAAGGTGCCCAGTCCCCTGAAGTCAGCAGTATGATTTCAGGGGTTTTTGTTGATTCTAAGGATTTAGACTATGAAAGTTTGGACTTCTGCGCTTTTGGCTCCTGTTGTGGCTTTGGTATGGTCAGCCACTGCTGAGGCGGCTCTCCGCACCAAAGTTGTGGAGTACAAGCAAGGAAACACCGTCTTAGAAGGGTACTTGGCCTACGATGATGCGGTGACTGGTAAGCGCCCTGGGGTGTTGGTCGTGCATGAATGGACAGGCATCGGGCCTTATGTGAAGCGGCGCACCAATCAACTGGCGAAAATGGGCTATGTGGCCTTTGCACCCGATATCTATGGCAAGGGCATTCGGCCTAAAAACCCGAAAGAAGCAGGGGCTGAAGCGACTAAGTATCGCTCCAATCGGGCGTTGTTACGCGATCGCGCTAATGCGGGCCTCAATGTGTTGCGCCGACAATCCCTGGTTGACCCCAAGCGAATTGCAGCGATCGGGTATTGCTTTGGCGGTGGCACCGTTTTGGAACTAGCTCGTAGCGGCGCTGATATTGCGGGAGTCGTCAGTTTTCACGGCAACTTAGACACTCCCAATCCAGCCGATGCCAAAAACATCAAAGCTAAAGTTTTGGTATTGCATGGCGGTGATGATCCTCTAGTCCCAGATGAGCAGGTGCAGTCCTTTAAGCAAGAGATGCGTCAGGGCAAAGTCAACTGGGAACTGGTGAGCTATGGCGGGGCTGTCCACAGCTTCACTAGTTTAGAAGCAGGCAACGATGCCTCTACAGGAGTGGCTTACAACCGCACCGCCGATCGCCGCTCTTGGGAGGACATGAAGCAATTTTTCGCGGAAATCTTTAGAGAGTGAGGAGAGAGGAGTGAGGAGTGAGGGAGAGAGGAGTCAGAAGACAGAATGTTTTAGTGCTTCGGCGATCGCTTCTTACAGGGGAAATATCCCTAGTACTTCTGAATTCTGACTCCTCTTTCATCCCACCCTACGGGAACGCCAAAGGCGTACATCCCTCATCCTTCCGTTCTCACCGCTTGCTCCTGCACCAAATTGGGACGAGTTACATTCGAGGTGAAGAGGTTTTGGAAGGCAGTTTTGCGGCGGGCGACGTTGTTGGTGTCAAAGTTCCACATAGTTTCGTAGTAGAAGAACGACACACCTTTAAAGTCGCGATCGCGTACTGCTTGCACTTGGGCTTGAATTTGTGGAGTTGGCATCAAACGGTCTTTCAAGCCTGCCAAAATGCCAATTGCAACAGGAATATGTTGCTTGGCTGCTTGAACTTCAGGCTGTTCGAGTTCTGAAATGAAGGTGTTTAAGTCTGTGCGATAAATCTGGAGCAACAGTTCCTCAACTAAGCCGCGCCGTTCCCAAGTGACCCAATCGGCCAAAAATTCCTCATAGGAAAACTTTTGGGGATTAGGAGATAGCGAGACGATCGCCTTGGGTTTACGAGCTTTAATCTCCTTAAACGTGCGAGCGAACACCTCGGTGATTTTGTCGGCACGCCAACGAGTCCATTCGGCATCCTTGGGATCGCGGGGTGGGCTTTGGCCTTGATGTTCTTGTTGGTAAAGCTTGACTGTAATGGGATCGTAACCAAACTGAGCGGGTAGCCCAAAGTGGTCGTCAAACTGAATGCCGTCAATATCGTATTTGGCGACAATTTCTGTGACCAAATCGATCATGAACTGCTGCACTTCTGGCTGAAAAGGATTGAGCCAAACACGACTATGCTTGCCCTCTGCCCAAATCGTGGAACCATCTTGTCGAGTGGTAAGCCAGTCTGGATGACGTGCTACTAGATCTGACTCGGCAGGAGCCATGAAGCCAAATTCAAACCAAGGAATGACAGCGAGGTTGTTCCGATGGCCTTCCGCTACGGCTTCCGCCAGCATATCTCGTCCTTGCAATCCTGGCGTTGGGTCTACCTCTGTGCCAATCACTTTTTTGGCTACTTGGCTAGGGTAGAGTGTATGGCCCCAGTTCCAAACCGTTGGGTAAACAGTGTTGAACTTGAGGTTTGCTAGGTCTTGTAAGTCATTCTTGAGGCGATCGCGGCTAAACAAAATCTCACTATCGACGTTGGTGAGCCAGACACCCCGAATTTCGCTCGTTTTATTAGTACTTTGAGGCTGGGATTGAGGTTTGTTACCAGCGATGTATTGAGTAGGAACTAGGGCGAGTTGCTCGGAGCCTGCTCGACTGCGACAAATGGCTGCTGCTACATCGGCGCGAGTCGCCATTTGATTGGGATTGAGGGCCTTGACGTTGGGATAGTTGACGACAATTTGTTTTTCAGTCGCTGCCGCGATCGCATTCCGGGCATAGTCAGGAATCACCTGAGCATCATTAAAGCTAGCGCTCAGCGTTGTTGCCACGGGCTGAGCAGCTTTGTAGCCCAAGCCACCTGCTAATGCCACTAAAACTTGAGCCCGAGGGATATTCTGTGTTGGTCTAAAAATTCGACCTGGATAACCGGACATAAACCCCGCACCAGATGCTTTATCAATCGATTGAGCCGCCCAATAGTTAGTCGCCACATCACTAAATCGGATGGGTGCGGTCGGTAGGGTAGCATTCACGGCTCCCGGAAACGCTTTCACCACCATTGCAGCGAATTCGGCGCGAGTCACTGGGGCACCAGGGCGGAAGTTACCGTCGGGGTAGCCGCTGATGATGTTGCGTTCTGCTAGATGCTGAATACAGTTTTGGGCCCAATGGCCTTGAATATCTTTAAATTTAGTTTGACTCGTTTGGGCAGTGGTGGGGGTCATCAAACCCGCTGCAATCACTATCGCGATCGCAGTCAAAAAGGTGGTGAGGAAGGTCAGCGGTGAGCGGGGTCGGTAGATTTTACGCATGGAGAAGTTCTATAAGGCCAAGGTGACAGGCAAAGACGAATGGATGGCGGCTTATCTCTCTTAATCCAATTAAGTTGCCCCAAATTCCGTCAAAAAAAGTGGGCTAGATAAGGCCCACTTCATCCATGACTATGAAAGTGATGTCACGGTGCCGATCGCGTCGGTAATGTTACAAAGCGATCGCGTCTCATCTCAACCCGACTTGCCACTCGCCTTGGCTTTGTAGCCTAGCTTGGTCAAAATTTCTACGAGCTTCTGTGTGTGGTCACCCTGAATTTCAATCGCGTTCTCTTTCACAGTGCCACCCGCTCCGCACTGGGCTTTCAGTTTTTTCAGTAGATCGGCTAAGGTTTCTGCCTTGGCTTGAAATCCCGTAATTTCAGTTACCGTTTTGCCACCCTTGCCTTTGCGGGTCGCCTGCACCTTCAGGTTCTGTTGATTTGGCGGTAGATCGGGCACCGCACGCGCCAACGCATCAGGATTGGCAGAATTACCAAACTCGGAGTAGACAACGCGATCGCTCTTATCAGTCGGCTTGCGCTTAGAAGAAGCCATAAGTCAGAACTTGCTTATTGCTGAGTGGAATTTGTAGGAGTTGTAGGTTCTCCTTTCAGTCCCCCAATGTAAAACAACCGAGTCACCGCTTCATAGGCCCAGTGATCTCTGGGTACATCGGAGAAGGGTGGCTCAAATTGCTCAATTGGGGTTTCGTAGACCTGAGGAATCGGTAGTGGAGCATCTTGACGGCGAATCGGATACCCCTGGTTTAGAGCGGGATCAGTTGGTATCAGTTGAGCCGTAGAGTCAGTAGGTGAGAGATCAGGGGTTTGAGCTTGAGCAGGCTGAATGGCGATCGCGCTTCCACTTAAGGTTCCTAAAACCATGAGCCATCCTAGAGGACGAACCAGAATTTTTTGCAGCATAGGAGGATTGAACGTGCAAACTTTATCTCCACGGTAGCGCGATGGCTTTGGCTGTTGCCCAATTCCGTAGCTCAGGCAACCCCTAGGCAATTCCCAGCTTCACTCGCATCACCTCATACAAAACCCGCGATAGTTCCCGCCGTTGCACAACTTGCTTGTCGATCGGAGTTCTCGCAAAAGCGCGATCGTAGGCAGCAGGCAGAGCTTTTTTGACCAAGAAAGATAGGTGCTCACGGGTGATGGGGCGTTCTGGAGCAAAACGGCGATCGCCAATGCCCGCCACGATTTGCTTAGCAACTAATGTTTCAATCATCGGATAAGCCCAGCGGAAGTTTGGCAGCACATCCACGAAAGTTGGCGTGGTGGGTGAAATTAACTCAAAGCCCAGCAGTTTTACCAGTGCGGTCGCGACCACAGCTCGGTTGACACTGGCCTGGGGCCGAAAGTGTAGATCGGTGTAGTTTTCACTGCGAATAATTCCGGCGGCAGCTAACACTTGAATCGCTTCAAAGTCTGGATCATCGTGAGCAATATCATCAAACCAGAAGATCGGGATGCCGTTGCGAGCCAGGGTACCTTGCAATCTGCGTTTGAGACTTTCGTTCGTGGCTATATCGCGAACTTCTACCCCTGCATTCGCAGCTAGGGCGGCTAGATAACCTCCCGCTTCTCCGATCGCCCATTCTACGGGGTGCATCCGATAAGCCGCATTGGTGATGTGGGTGGTGCCAATGCTTTTAGCCGAGAGTACTAATCCATCAGTGTTGATGGGAATCAACGCGCCGAGCGGCAAGGTGAAGGGCAACGCAATCACGTTTTCCCCTGGCAAACTGGCATGTCCTGGCTCGTCGTTACCATGCAGATCAAGATAGTGATACTGACCAACACCGACACTATCGTCAAAGCTTTTGGCCCGCGCTTGCCCAGGAAAAAAAGGTTTGGCAACATCTTCATGGCGAATGGTGGTGGCAGCAATACCCCGTCTCGCTTCGCGGATGTAAGGTTCTAGGGCAATGCCATCGCGAGTCCAAGTGAGGTCACCACGCGGCTTTAGGTCTGGGACTCCGTTGGTTTGCAAAAAGTGGACATAGGCACGGGCGCGATCGCGGGCTTGTTGAGTGTGACGCTGCCGATCTTCTCGGCTCACACCCACCAAAACCCCGACTCGATAGTCATTGCCACAGCACCAAGGGCCGTTTTCTCCATGTTGGTGCTGACCCCAGTTGATGACGGTGACATCACCAAGGCTAATCGTTTTCTCCTCTTCGGCCACCCGCAGAATTCGTCGATAACGAAAAATACCAAAGGGATTAAAAAACTCACGGGGTTGGGGTTCCCACTGCCCTCGGCTTTTGTGCCAGAAAGAAGTGCGAAATTCCTTACTGTTTAACCAGGAAGTGCTGTTGTATCCGGGTGGAGCACCAATGGCAACACCACGACCCGGAGCCGTTCGCTCGATCACCGCACCAAAGGTAAAAGATTGCTGACATTGGGGTAATGCTCTTTCGGGTAAAGCTTGCTCTCCGGTTTCACTGCGGGCTTCTTGGCCCACCCGCGATTCGATGTTGCCTACCTCTAGTAAGTCACCCAAATCGGTCGCTTCCAGAATGACTCTGCTGTTAATCGTGAAGGTGTGATTGTTCTGGCGGTTTTGGAAGACTACCCCTGTAATGCGCCGCCGCTGACCTGGATTTTCGGTGGCGACGACGCTAATGGGTTCGGAAAAAGGAATCAGAATCAGCTTGCCTTGAGCAATGTAGGGCGCGATCGCTTCGTTCATTGCTGTGGCGGCGACAATAGGGGTGGTGGCTAGGGGGCTGACCCAACCTCCGCCTGGATTCGCAACTTTTCTGCCGTTGAGCTTTTGTAATTCCCGTTGGCGATCGCGGAAGGTGCGTTGGGTTTTAGAAATGGCAAACCGCTCACCTTCAACTTGGAAGGGAGTGGCTGGTTGCCGCAAAAGATCACCATCATCAGAGGCGGGGAGGGCTTGAGCGGTAAATTGCCCACCCACTATCGCTTGGGGTTGGACTAAGCAAACAGTAACGCCACTCCTTAAGGCCGCTAAGGCGGCAGCATAGGCAGCGGTGGAGCCTCCCACAATCAGGATGGGGTAATCCAGCGATCGCCCATTCTCAGGTCGAACGAAGGCGTTGTCATCAAACACTCCTCCTTGCTGGCGGATCGGCTGTGGTGTCTGCATGGCTTGAGTTGGTGGTTGAGGATGGTTGGATGCGGAAAAGCCTGATTTATGAATTTTAAGCAGAGTCAGAGGTTGTGCAAGATTCGTACAGCTTGATTTAAACTCTGGGCAAATCCAAGCCTTGGGGGCACTCGCCCCCAAACCCCCGCTGAAGGACGGCTGCGTCCTCCAGACCTCCTCCAGACGAGTCTAAAGGTGGTGTTTCGAGATTTTGTGTTTGGACTTTTATTAAGCCTTTTTAGTGATCCACCTTCGCAAGCTTCGATTCCTGGCTCCTGTGGTTGAATCTGGTGTAGTTAAACCTGGTGTAGTTAAACCTGGTTAGTTCACAAACTGCGATCGCGCTTGCTGCGTCTGGTGCAATTGGTCTGCTACGCCTTCCCAGTTTTCTTGCTCAATATTGGCAATGATTTGATCGAGTTGGTTGCGGTAGGCACTGAGCGATCGCAAAAGAGCGGAGCGGTTGTATCGGGCCATCATCAACCCCAATTCTGGATTTCCTCCGCCTACGCGACTCGTATCCTTAAATCCAGAGCTTGCTAAAGCTTGAGCGAGTTCTAGGGTGGTGGGGTCTGTCTCGCTCATGCAAGCTGCAATGAGGCTGGAACTAGCCATCACAGGTAAATGAGAGATCCAAGCGACAGCTCGGTCATGATCTTCAGGACGGCAGTGGTATAGGTGAGCGTTCAGCGATCGCACCAAGGTTTCTACTGTTTCGATGCAGACAGGAGGGGTTGTGGTGGTAGGAGTGAGGACGTAAGGCTTACTGGCAAACAGATTGGCTTGGGCGGCCTCAATGCCATTTTCTGCGGTTCCTGCCATCGGATGCCCGCCGACAAAGTTGGGCCAGAGCGGAGTGATGCTCTCTACAACGGAAGTTTTGACTGAGCCAACATCCGTTAAAATCGTGGTCGCAGCTAGGTGTGGGATCAGCTGGATGACGGTTGATTCAATGGCAGAGAGAGGGGTACAAATAAAGACCACATCGGCAGCAGCCAAGAGCGTTAAGTTGACACTGGCATCATCGACGGCTCCTCTGGCAATGGCCCGCTGGCAAGTGTGCTCCTGACGACTCACTCCCAAAACTTGGTACCCGCGCGATCGCAGATCCAGCCCCAATGAGCCACCGATTAAGCCCAGTCCAACAATCCCAATATTCATCTGTTATTCTGCGTTATTCTGCCAATATTCATTGTTGACTGACTCAACTAGCTACTCAGGCTTCCGTAGCTCGACCATGACTAGATGCCGCCTATCTCTATCATTTTTGGATCTCTAAAGGGAAATCTTGATGAACGCTGAGGAACTCCTGAAAAAATACGCAGCGGGGACTAGAGAATTTATAGCGGCTGACTTGCGCGAGGCTAATCTCAGTGGCGTCAACCTGAGCAAAGCAAACTTGAGTCAAGCGAACTTGAGTGTATCAAATCTCAGTGGTGCTAATTTGAGCGAAGCTGATTTGAGTCGAACCAAACTAAATGTCGCTAGGTTGAGTGGCGCTAATTTGAGCAAAGCCAATCTCACTGGCGCTAATCTTAACGTTGCTAACTTGATTCGGGCTGACTTGAGCGGTGCTAACTTAACGCAAGCGGCGCTGGTGCGGGCAGAATTGGTGTTGGCTGATTTAAGCGGAGTCAACTTTAGTCGCGCTAATCTGAGCGAAGCAAATCTGCGCGAGTCTAAGCTGCGCCAAGCGAACTTGATGCGGGCTAATCTGAGTGCTGCTGATCTAAGAGGGGCTTCGCTTACGGGTGCCACGCTAGAGCAGGCAAATTTGCAAGGTGCAGATTTGAGCAAGGCTGACCTAAGTGGGGCTAATTTGAGTGGAGCTGAGCTGAGGCAAGCCAACCTCAACCAAGCTAACCTGAGTGGGGCTGATCTGAGCGGAGCCAATTTGCGCTGGGCTGATTTAAGCGGCGCTAAGTTGCATGGTGCAGACTTGAGCGGCGCTAAGTTGAGTGGGGCTGACCTCAGCCGTGCGGACTTGAGCAACACCAATTTGATGAATACCAGCTTGGTCTACGCTGACCTGAGCCAAGTGAACTTAATTCGAGCGGATTGGGTCGGAGCAGACTTAACGGGAGCGACTTTGACCGGAGCCAAGGTACATGCAGTATCTCGCTTTGGAATTAAGACGGAAGGGATTACCTGCGACTGGATTGACCTCAGCCCTAGCGGCGATCAAAGCCAGATTCATCGTTTTGCGGCGGAAGAGCATAAGAAATTCTTTAAATCCACGCCGCCGACGGTTCAGATTATTATTGATGCGCCGTTGGAACCTGCATCCCACTCAGCGATCGCGGCTGCCTATCACCAAATTGCTCGGCAGTGCCCAACCCTGAGTTATCCACCCAGTATTGAAGTCGGTCGGCGGCGCACGACCCTCACCTTTGGCCTCAATGGTGATGAGCAGTTGTTTGCGATCGCTTATGTAGCAATTTTGCCGTTTCAGGATGCAAAAACGGTGCAGCAGCAAATGATGGGATTGCTGCATATGGTGCGATCGCAGGGTACGCAAGAACTCAGTGTTAGAGAGCTAGAGCGGTTGGATCAACTGAGCGCAGCTTTAAGTCAAATTAGCCAACAAGTCACAAAAATCCGCCTTGCTCTCCCGCCGCCTCCGGTGGAACCTGCCAACCCAGAAAAGCCAGTTCAAGTAAAAGAACCCAACTTTTTTGTCGCTCCAACCCAAACGATTCTGACTAATTCCAGCGATCGCACCCTGACGGTTTATTACCATCCCATGTTTGGCAAACGCTTTATGAGTGCGTCGAGCTTTGCCAAAGCTGGCTTAGATAGTTCTACTTCAGCTAAGCCCGTGCTCCTACCCGTCAGCTTGGTAATTGATTTTGTTCGAGGATTTTACTACCTAGATCTTTAGGTTAGATCTCTAGCGCTTAGACCTTTGGTGCTTAAGCTTCTAAACCTCGCTGCTGCCCTTAAGCCACCTTAAGATAGAGCGTTCAGAAACCGAAGACTACTACAGTAGGCGGTAGACAGGCTGTAACCTGTACTAGTTGTATTGAGCAGCGAGGTCAGCAATGAATTCTTGGCGCGATCGCTTTAACCAAATGAGTGGGCGCACCCGATTTGTGGTTTGTCGCCTAATGTTGCATCTGGCAGGGCAAGAAGTTGCCCCTATTTTAGGTGTGCTAAATCGGGCGGGCCGACAGGCCGTTGACTCAGATGGTGATTTAAAGGTTTTGGGAGAAGGACTGGTCGAAATCTGCCAAACTCTATTGCAAAACGACCTTTACTGGCAGTCTGCCGCCAACGAAGGTGATGTGTTTTGGAATGAAGGCGAAGCGGGAGACTTTGTGACCGACTTGTTTACAGACTCCGCTCAGCGTTATCTGAGTGAACCAGATTTTAGTCAATCGCCAGAAAACGAACCATTGTCCCTGCCTGTCACGCACAACTTGGTAGTCATGCTGACAGTCGCGTTTGAAGGAGAGGTTCCTGAATTGGAAACGGATCTCGCTAGTATGGAAGCAATGGCGGCAGGTTTAAGAGCATTGATCAATCTGCACTACCAGGGCAACCTACGGGCCGTTCAGGTGCATTTCTCTCCCGCTCAGTTGGGTGACGAATTAACCTCAGATCAGCTATTACTCAACTTTGCAGAGTTAGTACCGCTGTAGAGGCGTCAAGCTGGTTCTTGACTTCCCAATCTTGAGAAACCATGCCGAATGGTTCATAAAATCAGTTTTGAAATGAATACAATAATTCACCCGCCTATGTTTCGTCGATTTGTAATTTTAGTCACGGCTCTAGCATTATGTTGGACTACGTTGGCTTGTGGCGAGGCTCCATCAGTCCAGTCTCAAGCTCCTAATGCTAATGCCAGGGTCTCAACAGCACCCGCCCAGCAGAACATACCAAGCGGCCAGTACCCCGTACAGCAGGCCACTTACAACGACGGGAATGGCGAGTATAGCTTGATGTTGTTGAACACGCCGCCTGGAGTGCCAGCTGTGTTTCGGACTTCTGATTTGCAAATGGCTCGCCTCACCGATGACGAACTGGCTGCCAAACAGCAAAACTATCTAAAAGTCGATGGCGGGAAAGCCTCTCTCCATGTGGCGGAAGATTTCAAAATTGAGTACGTTCACAACGTCGTTGAAACTCAAACTGATCCTCAAACGGGTCGCCAAGAAACGGTCGTTGTGCGCCAACAATCCAGCTTCTGGACTCCCTTTGCAGGAGCGATCGCAGGCCAAGTAGTAGGCAATCTCTTGTTTACGCCACGCTACTATGTACCCCCTGTCTATCAACCAGGCGGTTTAAGAGGGTTTGGTGGTTATGGTGATACTTACGGCCAAGCTGTGAACCGCTACCAATCCCGTTATCAAGCCCCACCTGCGGCAGTTCGCAATCGCCAAACTCTGCGTACCACGGGTCGCTTAAGAACGCCCACGTCTAGCAGCCGCCCCACCACCGTGCGACGACCTTCTACCTCTGGCAATCGTTCTACTGGTTCCGGGTTTGGCTCCAGTACTCTCCGCCAATCTGGGCGATCGCAGCCTAGCAGAGTCAATCGGAGTTCTGGTGGTTTTGGCAGCAGCCGCTCTGGTGGAGTTCGGCGATCGCCTGCTCGCGGCCGACGGCGCTAATTTAGATCCAAAGCCGATTGAAAGCCCCTGTCTTGTCTGACAGTTGTCATAATTGATCAAGAATCAGTTGCAAAAATCCCTGCGGTAAATTTAGAGCCAGCAGGGATTTTTAGCGCCTGTGTCAGAATAAGGTCACGCGGTAATCAAACGCTCCTCGCCTGTGATTGAACTCGCCTGTGATTGAAGTAGAAGTCCACCAGCAACTCCGTGCTTTCCTACGAGAACAGGGTGAGCCTTACTGGCCCCATCACTTGACGATGGGACGCTTGGTGGCGCGAGCTTTAAGACTCGGCCGTAGTGCCTTGATTCAAGCAGGTGCTCCTTCTGGTAGCCACGCTCGCTATCGCCTGAGCTACTTAGTACCACTGCTGATTTGGCCCGGTGCAGCCGTATTGGCGGTACCCGAAGAAGTGCAGCAGCGCCTCCTCATGGTTGAGATTCCTAGACTCCGCCAGTGGATTCAAACCCCTAAGCCCATTCGAACGGGCGATCGCTGGCCTGGGCCAGATTTTCAAGGATTGCTCTTAACCACACCCGAACAATGGCTGAGCGATCGCTTGGGTGACCAAAGCCGTTTTCCCGAAAAAATTCCGACCATTTTGGATGGAGTGGATGACCTAGAAGCTTGGGCACAGCAACAACTGACAGCTCAGTTAGAGCCGAGTCATTGGAATGACTTAATGCTGGCTCGCCCTGACTTAGCCGAAACCATTCGAGATGTGCGAGTGCAACTGACGCGAGCCATCTTTCAGCATCCCGCCAATCCTTACGAGTGTTACTTAATTGAGTCCGAAGAAAGAGAAATCTTAGAGACTCTGTTTCAGCCGCTGAGCGCAGGTCAGGTGGCAGATCCTGACGCATCCTTTCAGCCACTGCCAGCCCCAGAGGCACCAAATACCACACCCCGATTACCTGGCTTGCCGGATGCTTGGAGCTACTTCTGGGAGCGCTTACAGAACCCCGATCAACTGGTGTGGGCGACGATCGATCGCCAGCATGGTCAATTCTCTGTGTACTGTGGCCCCATTGATGTTGCGCCTGCGCTGGAGAAGATCTGGCCTCAGCAGCCTGTAGTCTTAATTGGTGGGGCACTGGATTTAGAGCCAGAAGCCCCAATCTATCGGCAACGGTTGGGGCTCAAAGATTTGACTTGCCTCAAATTTGCACCCGATCGCCAAAGCGAACTCATCCAGCTCTATTTACCCGATGGGCTACCGATGCCCAACACACCTCAGTTCCAGGCCGCTTTGGTACAGGAAGTGCGGGCTTTGTTAAATGTCAGCCTCACTGCTCCAGGGCTAGCCGTCTTGTTGGTGGGAGATGTGCCGCTAAAGGCTCAGATTGGTTCTATTTTGGCAGGTGAGTTTGGCTCTAGAGTCCAGGTTGAAAAAACTTGCCTGGACGACAACGGCATTCTCGTCACCGGATGGGAGTTTTGGCGGCAGTACCAGCATGTTTTACCTGCGCCCCATCTATTAGCGATCGCCACCCTACCCATCCCTTCTCTAGAGCATCCCCTCGTAGCAGGTCGAGTTGCTTACTATAAACGGCTGCGCCAAGACTGGTTTCGGCTCTATCTATTGCCCACTGCACTGAGCGAGTTGCAACGTGCGATCGCCCCAGTCAGAGAGCGTCAAGGAGTTGTGGCACTATTAGATAACCGAGTTTTGCATCGCAGCTACGGACATCAAGTATTAGCAGCCTTAAGCCCCTTAGCCCGAATCAACTATCTCGATCCAACCTTATTCAACCAGTCTGACTATTCGGTTTTAGATTGAGGCCAAAAACCCATAAGAAGATTTGTAGCTCTGCTAAACTGACAGCCCTCAGCCAGTCGTATTCTAAATGTAAAGACTACGATCAAATTACTCGTCTTATTCGTCAACATTTACTAGAGTCATGGGTGAAGCAAAACGTCGTAAAGAGGCCTTAGGGGAAAAATACGGTCAAGAACCCAGTATTCTCTCTAAACTAACCCTTACCAAGAAGCAGTCCGGGCAATTTGTCAAATGGAGTACTCAAGGAGCCTGGATTGGTATTGGGTTGCTTGTAGCTTACTGGGTAACCGTCCGTTTCGTTGGCCCTAGTTTGGGTTGGTGGCAAGTTAACTAAAAAACGTTAATAGTGCTTGAGTTAATGTGTTGCTGAGCACAATTTTTCTCATTGATACAGATTGCAAATCAGACTCATATGAATCTCAAATTAGTAGTTGAGATTCTCTTCAAATCGCAAGCTTTGTATACGTTCCGTCTTAAAACTACTTGTGATTCAAGTCAGTCTAAAGACGGAACCTTATTGTGTGCAGCTGATTCAATATTAAGAAGTTCATTGAACTGTTGTACTGGATACTTCCTCAGATGAAGCTGTCCATTAACCTGAGCAGGTGATGTTGGGAGTGACTTTTGAAAAGAACTGGGCATTCTGAATAGTAAAGATCCCAACACCTGAAGGCTGATTTCTTAAGAGAAGGAAAATTCTTAAGAAAGTATAAAAAGGTCTAGAATGAGGTGTGGTGATTGGAGGAAGATCGTGTTTTTAAGACTTGCAGAACAGCACCGTCAATTTGTCCAGGACTTGGTTATGAGCTTACAAGCCCTGGCTACTGTGTTAGAAAATCGAGGGTATTTAGCTTCTTGCTACACTTGCGGCGGCCAAATGAACAGTGCCTCTTTTATGGTGAGCTTGGGAGACAACCACTTAATCCGGTTTCTAGTCTCTGATTACGGGATTACCTGGACTGAGATGCGAGATGACCGCGAATTGATGAAGCTAGAGGGCGCTGAAGCCATTAGTCAGTTGCAAGAGCTAGCAAATTTGGTCAAGTACCAGATCAAACCCGCAGAATATCGTCCTGCTGTAGCTCACCCAGCTTAATGCTCCGCGATCGCTCAAACCTAGATTCTGTCAGGAACCTTTAGTCGTCAGTGAATTGCCACGCCTAATTAGAGGGATAATTCAGAGTGGCTCCTCACTCTAGGGTTAGCCTAGAGGCATGTGAAAAAGGCACTGGCTTGACATGACAATTGGGAATTCTAGTTGGCATCACCGTTTTGTGGAGACAAACCACATCCGATTGCACTGTGTGATGCAAGGAGAAGGAGACCTAGTAGTGTTACTACATGGTTTTCCTGAATTCTGGTATTCTTGGCGCTACCAAATTCCAGTGTTGGCCCGTCATTTCAAAGTTGTTGTGCCTGACTTGAGAGGCTATAACGATTCGGACAAACCAGAGCATGGCTATGACCTAAATACTCTAAGTGCCGATGTCCGGGGTCTGATAGAAGGTCTGGGTTATGCCAAAGCGCATGTAGTGGGCCATGATTGGGGCGGCGTAATTGCTTGGCATTTAGCGCAACGATTTCCTCACTATCTCAATCGTTTAGCGATTTTGAACGCTCCGCATCCGCAACGATTTGTTCAAGAGTTAGCCAGTAATTGGGATCAGATTCGGCGTAGCTGGTATTTTCTCGCGTTTCAGGTACCAGGCTTGCCAGAGTGGCTGATTCAGCAGAATTTGAAAAGTTTTGTACAAGATTTTTTTCGGGGGCAGGCAATCCGCAAAGGAGCCTTTACGGCTGAAGATGCCCAAATGTATGAAGCGGCATTGAGAAAGCCTGGTGTGTTGTCGGCTGCTATAAACTACCATCGGCAACTGTTTTCGTTCCAGAACTTGCTGCGCCAGTGGCAGCGATCGCCAGAACCGATTACGGTGCCTACCCTAGTTCTTTGGGGCGAGGAGGATGCGCTGTTGAGCCCAAAGCTCACCGAAGGACTCGAACAGTTTATGGCAGCACCGTTTAAGCTGAAGTTTGTGCCGCATTGTGGGCATTGGACTCAGCAAGAAGCGCCCCAAACGGTCAATCGTGAACTGTTAAACTTTCTCCAGCAATAGACCTCTGGCAGATTGCAGCAGGTTTTGCAACTGCCCACTTTCCCCTTATCCGAGAAGGGCACCCACCAGAAGTATCTCTGCCGATGTCAAAAAATCTAAAAAATCTAATTTGCAAAAAGTTCAGCCCTAGCTCAGCCCTATAAGCCCTGGTTGGGGCTGTGCTTGACCGTAAAAGTGCCCCTGCATAAGTCATCTTTCAGACTTCCAAAACAAAAACTAAGTAATACTGCGGTTATCTGGTATCTGCAAGCGTTCTACTCTAGAGTCTGAAGTGTGATTCTTAGTAGGGGCTGATTCAGCCGCGAGGACAGTTTTATAAAGCGCATCTCTGATTCGAAATTTTACTGCTACCAGTATTGGTGTCAAACGGTTAGACGGATCTGATACAACTTTTCAGCCGAGTCGCATTTTGATGGGTCACATTTCGAATACAACACTGCGAGCCTATGAGCTAGCAGGCTACGTTGTGTGCTGTCTAAATTTCCACGGCTAAATTATGATTGATCCACGCTCTTGGGCTGCACAATCTTTAGGAATGATGACTCCCTTTACGGAGGCAGAGGTAGAACAACGCTTGGGCCTGTACCGCGTTTTTCTAAGACTCTATGAGCACCATCGTGACTTGCTTAATGAGATTTTAGAGCTAGAGGACTCTGGCAAGAGCTATCCCTACAAAGTAGCATTGCCCTATGTTCAGGGTGTGGTGAGTGAAGAGCGAATTCACTTGTCAACTAATTTAATTGAAGGAAGTACTCAAACTTTATTGCAACCTCAGCAAATTTGGGTGTTTGGTCGCGATCGCCAAGCTGCCATTTCAATTCGAGATGAGCGTTTGTCTCGGCGTCATGCAGCCATTCGATATGTAGCAGGGCAAGGCTTTTATCTTGTTGACCTCGACAGCACGAATGGTTCTTTTATTAATGGTGAGCGGGTGTGGCGCTGTTCTCTCCTCAAAGAAGGCGATCGCGTCCGTTTGGGCAGTTTGACCTTTACATTCTTTATCTGCCACACATATCAGACAGTAAAAGCTGTACCGCCCTCAGTCCTAGAGCAGCTGAGTGCAAGCTGTGCCTACGATGGTTCTGACGCTTGTGGGGCAATTGGTACCGAACCAGAAGCAGAAGTTGCCTCCCATCCGTGGGATAAACCTTTACCCCCGGAAGCGCGTGAAACCTCAGGATTTCTACAATCCCACCTGTCTGAGTACGAGCCGACAAAAATCGATCCAAAACCTTTACGGACTCCCCCGCTGTCTTCGAGCCTTTTAGAGCAGTTGCTGAACCAAGAGCAAAAGCTCAGCGACTGTAACTAGAGGCGCAAGAGCAAATCAGTTTAGGCTTGGACTCTAGCAATTTAGTTCACCACCTGACTGCTATGACTGCGAGGATCATCGTTGGCAGGTTTGGTTGGTTTAACCGCTGTGCTAAAAGCTGAAACTTGACCCGTCGCTTGGGCATAGGGCAGTGAAGAGCCTGCAACTAACGCTTCTAAGTTGGCTGCCATAATGGTTTTTGGCTGCTCGCCAATCGTGTTGGCAATGGCTTCGCCTTTCTGATTGAGAAACACGAAATGGGGAATGCCATCGACTCGGTAGTGCAAAACTTCTGGCAACCACTTAGTGTTATCGACATTGAGCATGACGAAGTTAATTCGGTCCTGATATTGCTGCTCTAAGGCATCCATTTCTGGTGCCATTGCTTGGCAACTCGTGCACCAATTGGCGTAAAACTCCATTAGGGTTGGCTTGCCGTTTTGGAGGGCTACTTCTAGTGGGGTTGCTTCTTCAGCCAGAGTGTTGAGCGAGACTGAATTCGTTTGGGTTTGTAGACCGAAGAACACAGCAACGCTAAGGGCGATCGCTACTAAAACGATGAGTAGGTTCCGCATGCGGGTACCGACTGTGGAGTTCGGCTTTGCTGGGGAAGTACCAGTTGGATCAGGTAAATTCGCCGCCATTGCAAGATATTTATAGTTAAGGATTGCGAGATGTTTTTAGTGTAACTGAACTGGGAGAAGCAATTGGGCTACTAAACTCTGGGCAGGCTTACCGAGCTGCTACCGTAGTAACCCTCGATAGTGAGCAATTGTACGGTCGTCTAGAGAGCGCTAAATTTTGTAACCTAGGTTTAGGTGTTAAGCGTAGAGATAACTTAACCTTGCTTCCCTAACAAGCCCAACCGCCACGGCTCGATTAAGGGGCATCCTGGAATTGTTACTGCTAATGGTGTCTTTCAGTTTCAGCCACCGATTGCCCAAGTGAGTTTTTTATGTCTTTCAATTCTGGTTCTGGGGCCAAGCCCCCCTCGCCTGACCAAAATGAACATGCAGCCTACAGTAATAGCATTGTTGGAGCCGCAATTTTTGATTTGAATGGGCTCCCCAAGGAGTACTTCACCGCCGGCGAGGGCAGCAATATGAGCTGGGTGCAAACAATTTTTCAGGCCCTAGGTTTGCGATCGCTCCTCATGTCTTCGCTGCAACTAGAGGGCTTTCATCACGCAGTCATTCAAGGGCCAGACTGTTGTGCTGTGGTTGTGAAGCAACCAGCTCGCTACATGGCTTTGTTGATCCAGCAAACTGAGCCCACCAGTGTCATGACAGAAGCCTTTGTCCAGTGGGTACAGCGATTTGAGCCGAGTGTTTTGAAGACCCATCCCCGCTTTCGAGTTGCTTAAAGCGTTAGCAGGTCAATGAGTTTAGTGCAGGCTGGTTAGTGCAGGCTGAAGCAGCAGGAGTCAAAAGTTAGAGTTTATCTAATTGTCTTGACTTCTGCCTTCTAGCTTCTAACTCTCTTCACGAGAATCGCCACTATTGCTGCTACCAGGAGAAGAGTCGTAAAGCGCATCTAAGTGCTCACGGGCATCTTCCACAGACATAGAACGCATCACCAGTAGAGGCTCGTTGATCACGTTGCCAGCATCATCCAAGAACTCTGGATGGGGCACGGGTCGGGGCCGCGAAGTCGCCGCACCATTGCCAGCAGACCATCCGGTGGGGGCATAACTCCGTTGAGATTCCATTCCTAAGGTCAGCATGTTGCGAATTAGATTCGCGATCGCTAAAAACGCCAGAATGGTAAAAGCAAGAACGTAAAGCAGGTGCAACATAATTTTGTCCTCCCAGCCGAATAGCTCACCAGCAAGTTCGCAATTGTGCTCGAAATGGAACCAAGCTTAAAACTGGAGCAGGCAGCAACTGGTTCCAGGCAATGCTGAGCTTCATTGCCATAGTGTCTCAGATTTGTTGTGACTTAATCTACTCTCTTAGCTAGCAGAGCGTTCCAGGCGGAAACGAATGGTTGTTTGCCAACATTCAGTGACAAGCTGATGCCACGGCATCAAGACCGTTGTTTCTACGCCCACCTGCCCACCTGTCGCTTCAAGCAGCATTTGGGTGGTGCGGACTTCCTGTTGCGCCTGTTTAACCCTTACAAGCAAGTCAGCTTGCTTTTCTGCGCCTAAGAATCGAATTTCTTCTGTTTCAAGCAAAATGCGCGATCGCTCAAACCAATATTGAAAGTCTTCCAATAGCGGTTGCAGAACAGTTTTTAATAAATTCGGCTCAGGCAAGTTGGAACTAAACATGCATCAAAATGAGTTTCTATCTTACTAATCATAATAATCTTAATTTCATTTACGTTTTGTAATATTTTCTGGAATTTCTTTTCGCTAACTTAGGGTGACGAGGAGGTAAGGGCGATCGGTAAGATAGAGGCTATAGGGGATGATTTCCCTCTGATCCCAATCGAACCCTTGCAAGTCAAGATATTTCTCGAATGATTCAGCAGCAGATGCCTTCTTCAGAATCTCCTTCTTCAGGACCAGTCGAAAAAATAGATTTACCTCGAACCAGCGAATCTGAAGCATTGAAGAAGATTCGTCATACCACGTCCCATGTAATGGCGATGGCGGTGCAGAAGCTGTTTCCCAAGGCGCAGGTGACGATTGGTCCTTGGATTGATAATGGGTTCTATTACGACTTTGACAGTCCCGAACCTTTTACCGAGAAAGATCTCAAAGCCATCAAAAAAGAGATGGTGAAAATCATTAATCGCAAATTGCCTGTGGTTCGCGAAGAAGTCAGTCGCGAAGAAGCAGAACGGCGCATCAAAGCCATTAATGAACCCTACAAATTAGAAATTCTGGAAGGGTTAGAAGAGCCGATTACGATCTACCACTTGGGCGATCATTGGTGGGATTTGTGCGCGGGCCCCCACGTTGACAACACCAGTGAACTCAAGCCAGACGCGATCGAACTAGAAAGTGTAGCGGGTGCTTACTGGCGCGGCGACGAAACCAAAGCTCAATTGCAACGAATTTATGGCACCGCCTGGGAGTCTCCAGAGCAGTTGACCGAATACAAGCGTCGCAAAGAAGAAGCTCTTAGACGCGACCACCGCAAACTGGGCAAAGATCTCGGTCTGTTTATCTTCTCCGATATTGTGGGTCCTGGTTTACCTTTGTGGACTCCCAAGGGCACACTTTTGCGCTTCACCCTAGAAGATTTTCTCAAACAGGAGCAATTAAAGCGGGGCTATTTGCCTGTTGTCACTCCCCACATTGCCAGAGTTGATTTGTTCAAAACTTCGGGGCACTGGCAGAAGTACAAGGAAGATATGTTCCCCATGATGGCGGACGATGAGCAAGCGAAAGCTGAAGAACAAGGCTTTGTGCTCAAGCCAATGAACTGTCCCTTCCACATTCAGCTCTATAAGAACGAATTGCGCTCCTACCGTACCTTACCGATGCGTTTGGCTGAGTTTGGCACAGTCTACCGCTATGAGCAATCGGGTGAGTTGGGTGGCTTGACTCGTGTGCGTGGCTTCACGGTAGATGATTCGCACCTGTTCGTCACTCCAGAACAACTGGATGCAGAATTTTTGAGTGTGGTGGATTTAATTCTGTCTGTGTTCAAGAGTTTGAAGCTACAAAACTTTAAGGCTCGGCTCAGTTTCCGTGACCCCTCATCTGACAAGTACATGGGTTCGGATGAGGTGTGGGATAAAGCCGAAGGCGCGATTCGGCGAGCAGTCGAAACTCTGGGGATGAACTACTTCGAGGGAATCGGGGAAGCAGCGTTCTACGGACCGAAGCTCGATTTTATTTTTCAAGATGCCCTCGATCGCGAATGGCAACTCGGAACGGTCCAGGTGGACTACAACTTGCCGGAGCGCTTTGACTTGGAATATGTGGCAGAAGATGGCACTCGTCAGCGTCCGGTGATGATCCACCGGGCTCCGTTTGGTTCCTTGGAGCGCTTGATTGGGATTCTGATTGAGGAATACGCTGGGGATTTCCCGTTGTGGTTAGCACCGGAGCAGGTTCGCTTGTTGCCTGTGAGCCAAGACCAGGTGGAGTTTTCTCAGAATGTGGTGAATCAGATGCGATCGCTCGGTATTCGAGCAGAAGTGGATCTGAGTGGTGAGCGTCTCGGTAAGCTAATCCGCAATGCTGAGAAGGAGAAAATGCCGGTGATGGCGGTTGTGGGTGCTAAGGAAGTGGAGGCGAATAGTCTTAGTATTCGGACGCGGGCGAATGGGGAGTTGGGTTCGATCGCGGTGGCTGAGGTTTTGGAGAAGCTGAAGGCTGCTTTGGCGAATCACGATAACTTCTAATTTTTGGCAACAGAACCAAGAGCTTGGGGGCACCTGCCCCCAAACCCCCGCTGGGGGACGCTACCGTCCCTCAGACCCCCTCCAAAAGTGGTTTTATGGTGGGGAGGTGGCGATTTTGAGGGTAGTGATTTTCCAAGGAGCAATTTGAACTGTCGCAACACCTTCAACTTGACCAAGAGAAGCAGTTGCTTGTTCTAGAAGATTTACGGGATGGGCGATCGCTAAGTCTAGGTCGCTGTGTAGGGTGAGTTCGGCAGGCTGACCATTGCATTCGTAGCACCGCAAGATCCACTGTTGGGGGTCGTCTTCGGATTGTTTGAAGGCGCTTAAAATTAGGTTTTTGGCTGAGAGGTTGAGGAGTTGGCTTTGAGGGGGAAGTGTGGCTCGTGAGTGGGAGGGCGATCGCTGGGTATCTAGCAGGACTGTTTGTAAGGGAAGGTTGAGTTCGTAGCCTTTACGGACGGTTTGAGCAGTTTGCCAGTTGCCTATATGAGGGTAGAGGGCGTAGGTGAATTGATGTTGGCCGCGATCGGCTTCGGGGTCAGGCCAGGTTGCTCCTCGTAGGAGGGTGAGGCGAAGCTGATTTGGTTGGGCATCGTAGCCGTATTTGCAATCGTTCAGCAGGCTGACGCCGTAGTCTTCAGTGCTTAGATCGGCCCAGTGGAGGGTGGGAACTTCCCACTTGGCTTTGTCTCTCGGTTCGGTAGGGTTGGTGGGGCGGGCGATCGCGCCGTATGGAATTTCATAAGCGGCTTGCTCTGCTTCCACGGTCAACGGAAAGGCGGCTTTCACCATCACATGCCGTTCTTGCCAGTTAACTTGAGTGACAATTTTGAGGACTGGATCATCAGCTTGCAGCACATAATCTTGGCAGAATTCTGATTGGCCCAGTTGCCGTACAACGCGCACTCGCTGCAATAGTTCACCGCGATCTAGCCACTGAATTGACTTGAGTTTGGTTGGGGGTAAGGGATGTTGGGCGTAGTTAGGATCGATGTTCCAAGCGTCCCAATACTGTCCTTGGTCTTGAAAGGCTTGGATTTGATTGCCTGCACCACTCAATACTTCGCGCTGCTGAGTTTTGTCCCAAACACTGTTCAAGTCCCCTGTTGAAGGATCAATGGTTACTTGTAAGGCAGCATTTTCTAAAATCCATTCTTCATGGCGTAAGGCAGTGGTAGGTGGCTCCGCGGTTGCTTGCGGACACAACCAGAAAACGCGATAGCCTACTCCAGGAATTTGCTCTGCCCAAAACAGCAGAGTGGGAATTGGCTGGCCTTGCTCATCGTAGTTTGTAGTTTGGCTAGCAACTGGTTCACCAACTGAGTTATAGACTTGCCAGGTAGTTTCGGATGGCAAAGGGATTGAAACGACCTGCGATCGCGTCCAATTCAAGGGATTAAATACCACAATCGGCTGGGCATTAGGATGAGGGGATTCAGGCAGTTGGATATGAGAGGCGATCGCTTGCAAGCTTGCCTGTAGTAGCACTTGCCCAGTTTGCTCTGCTTCCTGCCAAAGCTGATTCGCATCGACAAATACTTCTGGAATCGATGACCCTGGCAGAATGTCGTGGAATTGATTAAACAGCATTTTCTTCCACGCTGCTTCTAGCTCTGCTTTGGGGTACGCAGCACCCGTCGTCAATGTGGCAAATGAGGCAAATAATTCTGCCTGGTAAAGCAACTGCTCACATCGACGGTTCCAGCATTTTTGCTCGGCGTGCGTGGTGTAACAGCCTCGGTGGAATTCGAGGTAGAGTTCGTCGTTCCAAATAGGGAAGGGTGAGGAGAGAGGAGTGAGGGGTGAGGGGTGAAGTGAAGAATGAGAGAGATTTAGCCCTGCCGTTTTTGAAGCATAGGATGAAGGATGAGGAATGGCTTCGTCACTTCCTTCCGGTTCCTGACTCCCGACTTCTAGCTCCTCACTCCACCCTTCGGGAACGCTTTCAGCGAACACTCCTCTCCCCTCACTCCTCACCTTCCCCAAATACTCCTCTGCTGTTGTAAATCTCAATTGTGGGAAGAAAGGCGAGGTGTGCCAGCGTCTTGCCATTTCTAGCATGTCTCTTGTAGGGCCACCGCCATGATCTCCGACACCGGGTAGCCAGAGGGTTTCGAGGTTGCCTGTCTTGGTTTCCCACATTGAGGCGTGCTGGGTCATTTTGATCGGGTCAATGCTTTCGCCAATCGGGGCAGACATGACGCTAAAGATTTCGCTACCGTCTGGCGATCGCCACCAAAAGGCTTCGTAGGGAAAATGGGTGGTGTCGTTCCAGCACAGCTTTTGGGTAACGAAATACTCGATGCCGCCTTGCTTGAGGATTTGGGGCAACTGCCAGCAGAAGCCAAAGGTATCGGGGAGCCAAGCGATCGCACTGGTATGACCAAACTTCGCTTGGGTGTAGCGCTGCCCGTACAGCACTTGGCGCACAATCGATTCACCGCTGACCAGGTTCAGTTCTGGCTCAACCCACAAACCTCCCACGACTTCCCAGTTACCTGCTGTCACTTGGGCTTGAACGGCGGCAAACAAAGCGGGACGGTTGGCTTCAATCCAAGCGTAGAGAGCAGGGGTGGAGTGACAAAAAATCAGTTCTGGAAAGTCTTGTTGCAGTTGCAGGGCTGACTTGAAGGTACGCTCGGCGGCTTCCCAGGTTTCGCTCACAGGCCATAACCAAGCTAGATCCAGGTGGGCATGACCCAACAAACAAATTTGGCGCTGCTTGATCCAATCGCTAAACGGTTGCAGAGTTTGGCGTAGTTGCTGCAAGGACTGATCAAACTTGACGGGAGAGCGATCGCCTGCGTTGAGAGCATTCCAATCGAGATGCGCGATCGCGGCTGCCAAGTCTGCTAATTTTTCTGGGGCAAAGGTGTTGAGGTATTGCTGGAGCACGGCTAGCTCATCGGCGACAAATCCTGGCTCGACGCGATCGCCCAAAGTTACTGTGTTAGAGGCAACTTCGTAGAGGCACAGCGATCGCACCAAGGCTCCATCGTCATGTCCGGGGCTTACTAGGCGCAAAGCTACAGCGATCGTTTCTCCGGGTTTAGCTGCTGCACTGAGCAAGATGCGGGTGGAGCAGTCGAACAAATCGCCTTCCTGAACTAGTTGCCCGTTGACAAAAATTTGAGCGGATTCGGCCCACCAAGTTAGAGCTAAGCGCAGAACTAACCCCTCCAGCGGATAGCCTCGCAAATCGTTAGGGGTTACCAACTGCTGCCCCAGCCACAACACCTGCTGTCCCTTATCCCAGGCAATATGTTCTCTGGCGTTCAGCTCTACGGTAGACCAGGTTTGCCATTGCTCTGGTTGAGTTGCCTCAACAAGGGGCAGATCTCCTAGGTGCATCTGCCAGCGACTTTGTATATTGAGCTGTGTGAGTTGGCGCAACTGAGTGATTGCTTCAGAAATTTCAGCCTGGAGTTTCGCTGGGTCAGCCATCTTTAGATAGAATCAGGTCACTAGCTGTACAGCCTGATTCACGCTGAAGTCGCTACGCCGTGGCAGCCTGTACACCATCCTCACTTTACAGCAGCCGCCCCGCTGACAACTGCCATGTCTTCTGCTTCTTCTGGTCGCTATCAAAGTCGGTTGTTCAACTTTTTTTCTCGGCGATCGCGTGAGTTTGTAGACCAGTGCGATCGCGCCCTCCGCCATGCCAAAGTGGCGACGGTTTGGGGAGCGCAGGTTTTGCTCTACCCCTTCTATGCCATATTTCAAACCACGTGCTTGGTGGGCAGACAGATCCAAACCACGATTGAGACTGGGCAACCCTCGCTAAATTCGGCTCAGGCAGCGACGAGTGAGCCAAGTTCCGAACCTCTTTCTAAAGCTGATCAGGTCGTTCACAACGTTTTACAGGCAGTTGAAACGTTGGCCCTCCCAGAAGGAGTTGCAGTTCCAGCCCTGGCAGGCAGTGGCAGTTTAGCGATCGCGGCACCCAAGGAAGTCACCGCTGCCTCTAAACCATCATTGCTCTCACGATTCTTTAAGACCACCATCGCAGCACAAGCGCCAACTGGAGAAGTTGCAGCAGAACAAACGTCAGCGATCGCCATTCAAGGGGTCGCGACAGATCTAGAAGCTCGAACCTTAGTTTTGGTCACGGTTCAGAATCAGATTCTGAACATCTTAACACCAGCTCAGCAACAGCAGCTTTACCAGCGCATTGTTTGGGAAGTCAGCCACTATCAACGTTATTTACAGGTTTTGGCTCGGCAGCAATCTCAGGCTCCGCTCCAGTTGCCCAGCGACAACCCCAACCTCTTACCCCCCGTTCGTTTCGTGCGGCAGCTCATGGCTTGGGTGCAGACTGGTCCTGTGGCGATCGCGCTCAATTGGTTTCAAGAATCAAGGGTGGCGGCTCAACTATCCAGCAATTCAACAGCCCAGGCAGAAGAACTTTACCTCACCAGTCACTCCACTTTAGCGGCTGGGATTTTGCCCATTCCTCCCATTCTCTACGAAGCGATCGCCCCTCTCGATCGTGCGATCGCCCAGCTAGAAGCTCGCCCCTTACCGCCAGCTCTCACAGAGCTTTCCACGGTACTAGAGCAACGAGGACAATCACTGGTTAGCCTATTGCGGGCAGCGGTTGACTATTTCTTTGGTGGTCGTCGTTTGGGTTTAACTGGGAAAATTGATCAATCTCACTCTGCTCAAATCCCTGGGGATCAAGTCATCAGCGATCCCCTGTTAACAGGGGATTATGACTGGCACCCCGATCCTTGGTTGAGTTATGAAGATGTTTTCGGTCAAACCGGAAACGTTAATGGCGATCGCACCTCCTCTATCCCAGCGCTATCAGAACCAACCGTCGCTTCCCCTACAGCTTTGCCCCCAGCGCTACAAGTGCCTATTTCTACCGCTAAAAATTGGTGGGCACGATTAGTCGGACGATTCTGGCAGCGAGATGCAAATGCCAATTCAAGCGCGATCGTTTCTACCCATGAAACTGCCGCTAATCTTGCTACTCAACAGGTTCAGCCTACAGCCATCTCTACGTCAGGGAGCACGGGCGTTAAAGCCATTCGCACCAATCCCCTGACTAAGCGATCGCAGAGTTCAAAATCTGCTGTCGCAAGTAATGCCGACCCCGTCATCGCAGCCAACGTAGGAAGGTCAGGTGCAAACTTGGCTGCAACCTCCGAGAACTATGGCGATCTCAGCAACACTTGGATCGAAGCAGAAGCGACTAGTTTGGGCTATGTGAAGCATCCCTTGGAACGAGTTCTCGGTTGGCTCGATCGCGCCATGCTTTGGCTAGAAGAAGTGATTGTCTCGGCAGGGCAATGGTTACAGCGATTGTGGGGAAAGTAGTTGTAGAGAAACCCCAAAAAGACTTAATGTAACCAAGCAGCCCCTGCTGTAAATCGGTTAGCCTCAACCGATGGGAACGTCTCATAAGGAATGGCGTCAAAGCTGACTGAAGCCTGGAGCCAGACTGAGGATTATATAAGACGGCTAGGTGAGACTCAAAATTGAGGCAGCATTCCGATATGATTAGAGAGACTTGTCTCTTGAGATCCTGGTATGGTAACCCTCAAAATTGCGGTCTACATTGTTGTCGCACTCTTTATCAGCTTATTCGTGTTTGGATTTCTATCCAACGATCCTACTCGCAACCCTGGTCGGCGGGATTTGGAATAAGCGGCTACTGAGTCATTCCTCAGGCCGTAGAATTGCCTCTGAGACGGTTGAGGTAACGTGTCCGGGCTGTTTGTCGGAACCATTCTGCTAAAGTATGCCCTACCCGGTCCTACCACCTGAACCGCCTGCGATTATCAATTCCTTGCCGCCTGAGGAGCACCACTCCTCAGTTGCGGTTGCAGCAACGACCATTGAGCCCGTATCTAACCAAGATATTTCTCAGTCTGTCGTAGTAGGAACACTCACAACCCCTACCCCTCCTGAAGCCTTCGCCCCAGAGGACTCGTTCTCTGACCAGTCAACTGAGCCAGCTTTGCCTGTTGCCTTGGAAGAGCCTCAACTGGCAAGCAGTCCTCAAGGATTGTCTCCTTCTGAAATAGAAAATCAGGCTATAGAAAGCAACGCTGAGTCTGCTGCGGCCTTGGGTTCACCGTTGGTGGTGAATGTTTCAGAGACAGAGATTTTACAGACATCGGCGGAAACCGAACCTGATGGTGCTTCCGAACAAACAACTGAACAGATCTCCAGGCATCGTCAGCCCAACGTTCATATCAATGCTACGGCTCCAGCGCTGCCACCTCGCTACGTTTCCAGCGTCATAGCCAGCCCCAGCACTTCTACTAAAAATTATCCGGTTGCAAGTCAAGTTCAACCTGCGATCGCCCCACCCGCTCCTTCGGGGTGGTCCATTGTAGCGACTCCTCCTGCGGGTACTAACAATTCTACTTCTAGCCCAAACTTGCCCTCCTTGCGTCCGGCGACGCCCCCTACTCCCTCATCGCCTCCCGCTAGACAGCCCGCCGATTCACCAGATGAAGCACAGCCGATTCCACAGCGAATTCCCCAGCCAATCTTAGAAACGGCTCCTGCTCGCCCTCCAATCGCCCCGGAAGCTAATCCTGACTCTCGGCCCACTTCTTCTCCGCAGGCAGCACCGACTCTGGTGATTCCAGAGGCACCCTCTCCAGCCGCATCGCCCTCAAATTCAGTGCCAGTTGTCGTGCCGACCCGCCCTGTGACGCTGCCTAGTAACGACCCTGCCAGCAGTGGAGTGATTGAACTCAGTGCCGATCGCCAGGAATACGATGAACAACGGCGAGTCTTTACGGCGGAAGGTAATGTCTTGATGCGCTTTCGGGGTGCAGTTCTCGATACAGAGCGCTTGCAAGTCAATATTCCCAATCGCTTTGCAGTCGCAGAAGGTAACGTGGCGCTGACCCGTGGTGAGCAGGTGCTACGGGGCGATCGCTTTGAATACAATTTTGTCCAAAACACAGGCACGATCGCAGGGGCAAGGGGTGAGATTTTCTTGCCGACCGCTAGCACCGATTTCGCTCCCACCTTGCCAACTGATGTTAGTGCTGGAGTCACCTACGATCGCCCATTAAGCGATCGCATTACGGCGACTCAGCCCACTCAAAATGTTGTCAGCCCTGGAGGAGTCAACATTGGTGTAGGGGCAGGACAAGATGCTCCCTCCTCAACTCAGGGTGGCTCTGTACGACGCTTGCGATTTGAGGCAGGTCAGATCGCCTTCAATCCCAGGGGTTGGCAAGCTCAGAATATTCGCATTACCAATGACCCGTTCTCACCACCAGAACTAGAATTACGTGCGGATGAAGCCACGCTCACCAACCTTTCTCCGCTCCGGGATGAAGTTAGAGCTAAGCGCCCCCGCCTCGTTTTTGACCAACGGTTCTCTCTCCCGCTGCTGCGATCGCGGGTGATTCTCGACCGTCGGGAACGTGACCCTGCTTTATTGCAGTTTGGCTTTGACCAGGAAGATCGGGGCGGCTTGTTTGTGCAAAGCACGTTTGAACCGATTTCCACCGAGAAGATCCGCTTTAGCGTCACGCCCCAGTTCTTTATTCAAAAAGCCCTAACGGATAGTAATGGGGCCATCTTCGACCCTTCGGTGTACGGCTTAAAAACTAAATTAACGGCTAATCTCAGTCCTCGCACCACGCTGACTAGCTCGGTAACGCTGAATAGCTTAGATCCCGGCGACTTTGATGAGGAAGCACGGGCCAATGTTCGTTTGCGCCAGCTACAAGTAGCAGGCAACCACACCTTAGCGGTTGACTATAGCTATCGCGATCGCTTGTTCAACGGCTCTTTGGGTTATCAAGATGTGCAGAGCAGTTTGGGTGCTTTCTTGATTTCTCCGGTGGTGCCTTTAGGAGATACAGGCATCAGCTTGAGCTACCAAGCGGGGGCACAATTTGTCACGGCTAACAGCGATCGCCTAGATTTACTCGATGCCAATCGCACTAACAACCGCATCAGTTTAGGTCGTGCTGAAGCGAGTGCTGCCCTCAATAAAGGTTTTACCCTCTGGCAAGGCAAGCCTTTACCGCCCACTGCAACTGAAGGCTTGCGCTATACCCCCGCTCCGGTCGTGCCTTATTTACAGTTGTTTACGGGAGTCAGGGGTGTGGCGAATGGTTATACCAACGGTGACAGCCAAACCACCCTCACGGGTACGGTGGGGATACAAGGGCAAGTCGGTCATTTTTCACGACGCTTTTTTGACTACACAGGTTACAACCTCAGCTATTCTCAAAGCGCGATCGGGGGGCAATCCCCATTTCTGTTCGACCGAGTGGTGGATGACAAAGTTGTCTCCGGCGGGATTTTGCAGCAAATCTATGGCCCCATTCGCTTTGGGTTTCAAACCGCGATCAACATAGATACGGGGAATGAAATTAGTACAGACTACATTTTGGAGTACAGCCGCCGAACTTATGGTGTGACCTTGCGCTACAACCCAGTTTTGGCGATCGGTTCCCTTGGTTTACGCATCAGCGATTTCAACTGGAGTGGGGGAGCAGAGCCGTTCGGTGGCTCCGGTATTCGTCCCGTTGAGGGTGGTGTAGTTCGGCCTACCAATGACTAATCATCCTGAGGCTGTTTGAATCCCCGGACAATTTGCGCTTTAATGTCAAAATCCGTCGCTGTTTCAATCTGCTTTTTGTAGACGACAGAGATGGATCAAGATCTGGTGTCAATCAGCTTAGGAATCGGTCACACTCTCCTGCTCTCGCTTTTCGCGGCTCACCTAAGCTAACTTGAAAGGGAGATGCAGTTAAACAGTTGAGCATGACAGAATCAGTAAAAGACTCTGTGAGCGCTAATGCAGCGGCTCTGCTGATTCACTACAGCTTTGACCTCAATGGCTGCACTGTTGATGAATTAGTAACCTCTTGGTCGAGTACCTACCAACCGCTTTGGGTGCGCTCAGCTGTAATTGAAGCTTTGTATCAAGGACGTTACAAGGCTATTTCTGTTGAGCAAATTTTGGCGTTATGGCGACGGCGGGGACAACCGCTGTATCACTTCAACCACGAATTTGAGCGAATTGTGTGCAGCAAGTTTCCTCAGGTGTTTGTATCTAAGGCTCCTGCTGTTGGGGAAGCCGTTTCTTTACCGCCTCCTAAGTTTCCACCCCAGTCTCACTGGCGCTACTTGTTGCCAGCAGCGGCTAGGACTGATCGCCTTCCGGCTGCCCCTGTAAAGGGTTCTGCTTCCCCTGCTACTTCGCTCTTTGCCAGCGCTGAGGAATTGAGCATCCCCTTTTATCCGATGGATGAGCGATCGCGCCCAGAAAACATTCCCTCCTCCACAGCAGCCGAACTGACTACGGCATCAAATTCAGCTCCATTATCACCAGACTCAAATCCAGAGTCATTGCCAGAACCAGTCCCAGAATCAGTCCCAGTGGATACATCTCCAGAAACCATTACTTCTGAAGTGGTGGCTGAGTTTTCCCCTGCAACCGCACCCATCTTGCCTCAAACGCCTCGTTCCATCAACACTAACCTGGTTTCATCTGAATCAGACCTTGCTGCCGATGCCTCTCTAGAAGATGTTTCTCTAGAATCTGTACTGGCAGAAGCCGATCGCCTGCTAGCAGGTTTACCTCCGATGGACAGTGAACCCGTCAGCACAGAATGTGCCCTAGCCAACCAAGCGAAGACAGAACCCATTCACCAGTTTGTCCCCATCCCAGAATCCTCTGAGTTTTACACTAAGCTCAAGGCAGTGGCTCAAACCCCAGAAGATGAACTGGCTGTATCCGAAACTCTGAGCCCCAGCGAGTCTAATAGCCAGCGGGCCTAGCAACAGCAACGGGCATGGGCTTTTTCTCGAACGCCTTCACTCGGTGGCACTTGCTTAGGCGTTAGCTGTGGTGTCGGCTGTTTGAGCTTGGGGTTGGGTGCCGCCCATACGAATTTCTGAGCAAAACGTAGCCATACTGAAGCCACCGAAGCGTTTCAAGATGCTAGTCCGCAAGCGTAAATTGGGACTGGCAAACCATAAGCGCTCCTCGGAGTACATGGATTCATACTCGGTAATTAGCGTCAGGGCTTCGTCGTCTCCCATTCTGTAGCGTCCTGCAACGGGAGCCTTTTCGGCATAGCCCATTTCGCGCAACAATTTACCTTCATTAGGGTTTTCTGGGTCGGCGACAGGAACTAGCACCGTGGAACCAGTGTGTTTTTCTTCGTCCCATTCCATCGTGCCGTTCCAGGTGACACGAGCACCGCAGAGCGCTAGGGCGGGGTCAATTTCATACTGTTCGCACAGCTTCACCACTTCTGGATCGTTGCTGGGCAGCATTTCAATGACAATATCTGATTTACCGCTTTCGGATTGCTTGAATGCCAAGTGGTGACTGGTGCGCTGGGAAAACCATTTGCCAGCACTCTGCTGGAAAAAATCCACAATATTCATGAATTAAACGATCCTATGCCCACAATTTCTAATCGTAATCTTTACTAAGTTTAAGACGCAAAACGCAGAAATTTTATGAACTCCAGCGCTGCAAAATGATCTCCGCTTAGAGGAGCATTCCACCGTCCGCAGATCGGATTACTAGAGTGCCACCAGCCTGAAAAATCACTTGTAACCGCGCCAAAGATTTCTGTTGAGAAGCTTCTGTCTGAGGTGATTTCGCCACCGACCACAGATTGGGAAGAGGAGTTCGATCCACGTAGTCAAAGGCGGCTTGATTCACAGGCTGATACATTGCGATCGCGCCATCTTCGGTCACATCTACGAGGTAAATAAGATCCTGGTCTTCCGCTATCTCACCAACAGTCGTTTGATGCAACTGGGCCTGTAGCTGTTGAGCCAGCGATCGCAATTGCTCTAAGTTGGTGATTTCAGGAGTGATAGAGGAGTCTGGTTTGGAGCCGCGCTGAGAATTGCTTCTCCCTCGCTGACGCAGGGTACAGAGAGCGATCGCTTGCACAGCCCCCAAAACGGTGAACTGACTGGCAATGGGTAGGAGAAGTGAGCCTAGTCCTCCGGTTGTGCTTGCCAATGTCTGAAATAGGAGCGACACAACAAAACTGCCCAAACTGGCTACGCAAGGCAGCAAGATCCAAAACCAGGCAGGCTTAGCAAATTGTCGCAGCACCAACCACTGGGCGAAACCTAGCCACACGAAAGCAAGATTACTAAGAAATGCATCTGAGTTGTCCAGAAAGGAGGCAGCTACGGCATTGGCAACAATCCAACCCAGAGCCGTCGCCCCAATCCAGAGCTGACTTGGAATGTAGCGACGCAAGATTAACCATTGGCCCATGCCAACCGCTCCCCCTACCAAAATCCATTCCAGCCATTGTCGTCCGATCCCGACCACCCAGTTGCCATAGAGTACCAAGGGTATTCCCCACGACAGCGCTACAGCAGCCAAGCCACTCAGCAGCGTCAAAAGCGCAAACAGCAGGGCAAACCGTAACCGCTGAGGAGGCTCGATCAAAAAAGGTTTTGGGGGTGATGCAATAAAGGCGAGCGGATCGGGGGATAGGTCAGATGGCATGAGCTTGAAGCAATAGAGAAAATTGGCTATTCAGAGAAAATAAAAAGAGAGGAAATAAAAAACGATCGCCCTTGATCAACGAATCTGATTTCTTGATCGGCGATCGACAAACAAGGGGAACACGGAATGGTAAGCTAGCAAATGCATTTAAGAAATAATTGGTGAATCTTCAATGGCCGGATCGACCCAAATTCCTTATCTGTTACGGGCTGCGCGCGGTGAAGCTGTTGATCGACCACCCGTGTGGATGATGCGGCAGGCGGGTCGATACATGAAAGTCTATCGGGATTTGCGCGACAAATATCCCTCTTTCCGGGAGCGCTCCGAAAATCCTGAGCTAGCAATTGAGATCTCCCTGCAACCCTTCCGGGCGTTTCGTCCCGATGGTGTCATCCTGTTTTCCGATATTCTGACGCCGCTACCCGGAATTGGGATTCCCTTTGACATCGTAGAAAGCCGAGGACCGATTATTGATCCTCCGATCCGCACTTTAGAGCAGATCAATAACTTGCATCCGATTGACCCCGAAGGCTCAATGCCGTTCATTCGCACGATTCTGCAAACGTTGCGTCAAGAAGTTGGCAACGAAGCAGCAGTGCTTGGTTTCATTGGTGCGCCTTGGACACTCGCAGCTTATGCGATCGAAGGCAAGAGTTCCAAAGACTACACGATCATCAAGGGCATGGCGTTCAGCGAGCCAGAAATGCTCCACAAGTTCTTGGGTAAGATAGCAGACGCGATCGCTGATTATGCGTGCTACCAGATTGACTCTGGGGCTCAGGTGATCCAAATGTTCGATTCTTGGGCAGGGCATCTCAGCCCCCAAGATTTTGAAACCTTTGCCCAGCCTTACCAAAAGCAAGTCTTTGCCAAGATTAAAGCGGCCCATCCTGACGTGCCCTTAATCCTCTACATCAACGGTAGCGCGGGCGTTCTGGAGCGGATGGCACAATCTGGCTCTGATTTCGTCAGTGTGGACTGGACTGTTGATATGGCCGAAGCTCGTCAGCGTCTGGGCGCTAACATGGGCGTACAAGGCAATATTGACCCTTGCGTTTTGTTTGGTTCCAAAGACTTCATCCGCGATCGCATTCTGGATACAGTGCGGAAAGCAGGTAACCGTCGCCACATCCTCAACCTCGGTCACGGAGTTCTGCAAGGCACTCCTGAGGAAAATGTGGCTCATTTCTTTGAAACTGCAAAGCAAGTTGACAAACTCTTAGCAGTTCATGCGTAGGTGGTGATATAGAGGTAGTGGTTTTGAGTGGGGTGCGAAACATCACTCAAAACCACTACAAATCTAAAAGCACCCATGCGTAATGGGGGCTGGGGTTACGGCCCCGCTCCCTCAGCTCTCTATTTATTCATACCTCCATGCCTCCCAAGCGGATTTTCATGACGGGTTCGAGTGGCTGCATTGGTCACTACATCGCGGAAGCTTTGATTCAGTCTACTGAGCACGAATTACATCTGCTGGTTAGAGACCCTGCAAAGCTGAAGTTTGACTACCAAGCTCGTTCTGGGATTCACATCATTAAGGCTAATATGCGGGAGATTGACCGCATGGAAGACTTATTGGCATCAATGGATGTGGCGATTTTGGTGGCGACCGCTTGGGGGAATGCTCAAGAAACCTATGATGTGAACGTTTTAAAGACGTTGCGGTTGATGAGTTTGCTTGATCCAAACCGTTGCGAACAAGTAATTTACTTCTCAACCGCCAGTATTCTCGATCGCAAAAACCACTTGCTTAAAGAAGCAGGGCAACTGGGAACCGACTATATTAGCTCGAAGTACTCTTGTTTTCAGCAGTTATCAAAGCTGGCGATCGCTCCTAAAGTGACTACATTGTTCCCTACCTTGGTGTTTGGTGGGGATGAGCATAAGCCTTACTCAGCCGTAACATCTGGGATTCCAGAGGTCGTCAAGTGGATTGATTTAATTCGCTTCCTCAAAGCTGATGGTAGTTTCCACTTCGTTCACGGGCGTGATATTGCCCAAGTGGTGCAGCATCTAGTAGAGCATCCACCAGAACTAGGCCAACCACGGCAGCTGGTGTTGGGAAATGCGCGGGTGACGGTGAACGAAGCGATAGAGACGGTTTGTGATTATCTAGGGAAGAAAATTCAGTTCCAGATTCCGCTGTCGCCTGTGCTGGCTGATGTGCTGATTGCAGTATTTCGGATTCAGATGGCAGCTTGGGATCGCTTCTGTTTGAAGTATCGGCATTTCACCTACGAGAATGTGGTGAATCCAGCTACGTTCAATTTGCCGACTTATTGCGCCACATTTCGAGATGTGTTGAAGGTCAGTGGGGTGCCTGGGCAGGGTGGGGTGATGGCTGCTGAGGCTAAAGAGCGGGCGATCGCTGAATAACCATGTCTTTGGAATTTCGCTGAATTACATCCTTGGAGCTAAAACCCGAACCCTTGGGGGCAACTCGCCCCCAAACCCCCGCTGAGGGACGGCTGCGTCCCCCAGACCCCCTCCAGACGAGTTTTCGGGTGGGCGTTTTGATGCTGTGCTGCCTCGTTTTTTAATGCTATCCATCGATCCGGGATTACCCAAAGCATACGGTTTAGGTTTGCGTCTGTTAAACTCCAGTACAAGTGATACTGAAAGTTCCTTGATTTCTGAGCGAAGGAATACACTTTTTATTGAGAAGATTGGCCCTCTTCACGTCAAGTTGATTCAGTTACTCTCTATTTATTAACTGAAAAATTCATTGACTGAAAACTTTTATCGTGAGAGTTTTCAGGATAGACAGACACATCAATATATCTGAAAACGGGCCGTTATTTTAGATAAGAGGCTAACAATCAATGCGAGTTTTACTCCTCTATCCCCTTTTTCCTCGGTCGTTCTGGTCTTTTGATAAGGCTCTGGAACTGATTGGGCGTAAGGTTTCGCTTCCTCCCCTAGGACTGATTACGGTTGCCGCGATTCTGCCTCAAACGTGGGAGTTTCGTCTGGTAGACCGCAATGTGCGGCTGGAGACCGAAGCTGATTGGAATTGGGCAGAGCTGGTGATTATCTCTGGCATGATTGTCCAAAAGCCAGATATGTTGCATTTGATTCAGCAGGCTAAGCAACGGGGCAAATTAGTGGCTGTGGGTGGCCCTTATGTCACCTCTGTGCCAGATGCAGCTCAGGCCGCAGGAGCTGATTTTCTGGTGTTGGATGAAGGTGAAATTACGCTTCCTATGCTGGTTGAGGCGATCGCCCAAGGTAAAACTTCTGGTGTTTTCCGCGCTGGAGAAGAAAAGCCAGATGTCAGCACTTCGCCCATTCCGCGTTATGACCTACTGGATTTCAAGGCTTATAACGAGATGTCGGTGCAATTCTCGCGTGGGTGTCCGTTCCAGTGCGAGTTTTGCGACATCATTGTGCTGTATGGACGCAAGCCTCGTACCAAAACTCCAGCCCAGCTGATTGCTGAAGTGCAAACCCTCTATGACCTAGGCTGGCGGCGAGCGATCTTTATGGTCGATGACAACTTCATTGGCAACAAGCGCAATGTCAAGCTGCTGCTACGTGAACTTGGCTCTTGGATGGCAGCCCACAACTATCCGTTCCGTCTCGCCACTGAAGCCTCGATCGATCTAGCTCAAGACCAAGAGCTACTGGATTTGATGATTGATGCCAATTTTGGTTCTGTGTTTATTGGCATTGAAACGCCAGATACAGATAGTTTGGCACTGACTCACAAATTTCAAAATACCCGCAACTCGTTGGTGGAGTCTGTACAAACCATTAACCGAGCGGGTTTAAATGTGATGGCTGGGTTTATCCTCGGCTTTGATGGTGAGAAGCCAGGGGCGGGGCAGCGCATCATCGATTTTGTCGAGGCTACCGCGATTCCGAAGGCGATGTTTGGGTTGCTCCAGGCACTTCCTAACACAGCCCTCTGGAACCGACTAGAAAAAGAAGGTCGGATGCTAGAGGCCAACAAAGAAACCCAGGGCCACCAAATGGCGCTGACCAACTTTATCCCCACCCGTCCGGTAGAAGAGTTGGCGCGTGAGTACCTGAGTTGTTTTTGGGAGCTGTACGAACCCAGTCGCTATCTATCGCGGGTCTATCGCAACTTCATCCAGCAAAAGCCATCGCCCCACAAGGTGCCATTTCGCATGTTAGAACTGGTGGAAATCCGGGCTGTGTTCACCATTTTCTGGAGGCAGGGCATCAAACGCAGCACTCGTTGGCAGTTTTGGCGGCAGCTCTTTGCGATTCTGCGGCACAATCCCAGCGTCTTTGTCCCATATATGAGCAATTGTGCTCTGAGTGAGCATTTCTTGGAGTACCGTCAAACGGTGCGGGACGAAATCGAAGCTCAATTAGCAGAGTACTTAGCTGCTGAGTCAAAGTTGCAGGCTCAAAATGCAAAATCAGCCGTCACCGCTAACATGAACGCGATCGCCAGCTAAATCGCCAGCCAACCTTAACTCTCCACTTTCGCCCGGTTTCTGAAAGCTTTTCTGGAAAAAGTAAATAATCGTCCAGCAGTTCGCCCAAGCTTTTCTGACCGGGCACTTAACTTGTGAGGCTAAATTTAAATGCGAGTTTTACTCCTCTATCCGCTGTTCCCCAAAAGCTTTTGGTCGTTTGAAAAAACTCTAGAACTCGTCGATCGCAAAGTCTTGCTGCCACCTTTAGGGTTAGTGACCGTAGCAGCCATTTTGCCTCAAGAATGGGAATATAAGCTGGTCGATCGCAATGTCCGCGCTGTCACAGAAGACGAATGGGCTTGGGCTGACTTGGTAATTCTCTCCGCCATGATTGTGCAGAAAGAGGATTTCTTGGTCCAAATTCAAGAAGCCAAACGCCGAGGTAAACCAGTGGCTGTGGGTGGCCCTTACCCAACTGCCTTGCCGGAAGAGGCCCAAGCGGCTGATTACTTGATCTTGGATGAAGGCGAGATTACCTTGCCACTCTTTATTGAGGCGATCGCGCGTGGCGAAACCAAAGGGGTGTTCCGTTCGGACGGCATCAAACCCGATGTCACCACAACGCCAGTGCCTCGATTTGAACTGCTCGACTTCAGCGCCTACGACAGCATGGCAGTGCAGTTCTCGCGTGGTTGCCCGTTCCAGTGCGAATTTTGCGACATCATTGTCCTTTACGGACGCAAACCCCGCACCAAGGCACCGCAACAACTCCTAGCCGAGCTGAACTACCTCTACGAACTCGGCTGGGATCGCAGCATCTTCATGGTGGATGACAACTTCATTGGTAACAAACGCAATGTGAAGTTGTTTCTCAAAGAATTGAAGACTTGGATGGAGGAGCACCAGTATCCCTTCTCCTTCTTTACGGAAGCTTCGGTAGACTTGGCCCAAGACCCAGAAATGATGGAGTTGATGGTGGAGTGCAACTTCACCGCCGTCTTCCTCGGCATCGAGACCCCAGACGAAGACAGCCTAGCCCTGACCCAGAAATTTCAAAACACCCGCGACTCTCTCAGCGAGGCAGTTGAATCCATCACCAGAGTGGGTCTGCGCGTCATGGCTGGATTTATTATCGGCTTTGACAACGAAAAACCGGGTGCAGGCGATCGCATCGTCCAATTCGTCGAGAAAACTGCCATCCCCACTGCGTTGTTTAGTATGTTGCAAGTCCTACCCGACACGGCCCTGTGGCATCGCTTGAAAAAAGAAGGGCGTTTAGGAGATGAAACAGGCAACATCAACCAAACCACGTTGATGAACTTCGTTCCTACTCGTCCCTTAGAAGACATTGCTCGCGAATACATGCATGCCTTTTCCGAGCTTTACGAACCGCACAAATTCCTCGATCGCGTGTACCGCCACCACTTGATCATGGGATCGCCCAAATTTAAGGCTCCCAGCAAAATGCCAAGTTGGGTAGATGTTCGCGCTTTACTCACCGTCTGCTGGCAACAAGGCGTTGTCCGGAGTACCCGCTTCCAGTTCTGGCGCAACCTTTGGAATATTTTCAAACATAATCCCAAAGTTTGGGATCGCTACCTAACCGTCTGTGCCCACAACGAACACTTTAGCGAATACCGCCAAATTGTTTGCGACGAAATCGAAGCCCAACTCACCGAATATCTGGCTGCTAAAGCAGAGACACAAAAAACTGCCCAAACTGTTGCGCCTAAAGTTAACGCGATCGCTGGCTAGAAGGAGGGGTGAGGGATGAAGGATGAAAGGGAAAGGATAAAAAAATCCAAGTCTCGAAACCCTTACATTTAAACTTTCTGGAGTGGGTCTGGGGGATGCAGCCGTCCCTCAGCGGGGGTTTGGGGGCAGGTGCCCCCAAGGCTCGTCTCTAGATCAACTTGACAGCCTTCAAGCCAAAAAACAAACCAAGAGCCGCAGCATAAAACAAACCGACCACTACCACGTAAGAAATCACACCAGACATTGACAATTCTCCACAAAAGCCCAACAAAACTATTGAATCATTTAGTGGAGTAGAATACAGCCCACGGGCATTTGTTAATCGGGGCAGAACGAAACCAATGAAGTCTGTAATTCCTGTCGAATTACCACAACAGTCTTATGATATTGCGATCGCATCCGGTGGTCTGGAGCAGCTAGGAAACTGGCTCATCGGGCATGGCGCACAGCCACTCAAATTAGGCAAAAAAATTCTCCTCGTTTCTAGCCCCCCGATTTTTAAGCATTACGGAACCCAAGCGATCGCCTCCCTCCAGCAAGCAGGCTTTACCGTTGCTCAGTGCATCTTGCCAGCCGGAGAACGCTACAAAACTCCCGCATCTCTACAAAAAATCTACGACGTAGCCCTAGAAAACCGTCTAGAACGCTCCTCTACCATTCTCGCTTTAGGAGGGGGCGTCATTGGTGATATGGCGGGATTTGCCGCTGCGACTTGGCTCCGAGGCATCAACTTTGTGCAAGTCCCCACAACCCTACTCGCAATGGTCGATGCTTCCATTGGTGGCAAAACTGGCGTCAACCATCCCCACGGCAAAAACCTAATCGGCGCGTTCCATCAACCCAAATTAGTCTTAATCGATCCTCAAGTGCTCAAAACTCTGCCAGCCAGAGAATTTCGAGCAGGGATGGCCGAGGTAATCAAATACGGCATTATTTGGGATGCCGAGCTGTTTGAAAAACTAGAGCAAAGCCAACGGCTCGATCAACTGCGCTACATCAGCGACGAACTACTGCAAGAAATCTTGATTCGCTCCTGCCAAGCTAAAGCCCACGTCGTGAGCAAAGACGAAAAAGAAGCAGGCCTACGAGCTATCCTCAACTATGGTCACACCATCGGCCATGCAGTCGAGAGTTTAACCGGGTACAAAGTGGTTAATCATGGCGAAGCAGTCGCGATCGGGATGGTGGCAGCAGGCCAAATCGCGGTGACGTTAGGCATGTGGGATTCAGCTTCAAGCGATCGCCAACTCGCCTTAATTGAGAAAACTGGCCTCCCTACCAAACTGCCAGAGGGATTGGATATTGAGGCGATCGCGGATAGCCTGCAAAGCGATAAGAAAGTCCAAGACGGTCGGGTGCGGTTCATTTTGCCCACCCAAATCGGCTCTGTTACCATTACTGACTCAGTCCCAGCGGACGTGATTCGGCAAGTCCTCCGCGACATGCAATAGACCTAACCCATACAGAACAATGAGTTACTTCCGTCCTAGCGTTGATGCGATGACTGGCTACCAACCTGGTGAACAGCCAGCCGCAGGCGTCAAAGTTATTAAGCTCAACACCAACGAAAATCCCTATCCTCCCTCTGAAGCTGCCCTGCAAGTTTTGCGTGGCTTTGATGGTGAGTTGTTGCGGCGCTACCCTCACCCCATGGCCGATTCGTTCCGTCACGCGGCTAGCCAGGTGTTAGGCGTTCCCCACGATTGGATTTTGGCAGGCAACGGCAGTGATGACATTCTGAACTTGCTAGTGCGGGCTTGTACCGAAGGCGATCGCACAATCGTCTACCCCACCCCCACCTATGTTTTGTACGAAACGTTAGCGGAAATTCAAGACACGAAGGTGCTTGAGGTTCCCTACGATGACGATTACAACCTCCCCGTCAAAAAACTGATTGAGGCAAACGGGGCGATCACGTTTATCGCTTCGCCCAATAGCCCCTCTGGAACGTTGGTTCCTTTAGATTCGCTCAGCAAGTTAGCCAGCCATCTGTCTGGAGTGCTGGCGATCGATGAAGCCTATGTCGATTTTGCCGGCTACAGTGCTTTAGAGCTGGTGAAAGAGCACGACAACGTGATTGTGCTACGAACCTTCTCTAAGGGCTATTCCTTGGCAGGTTTGCGGCTAGGTTTTGGAGTTGCCAATCCAGAATTACTATCGGGGCTGATTAAGGTCAAAGATAGCTACAACGTGGATGCAGTGGCCTGTGCAGTGGGAGCAGCCGCGATCGCCGACCAAGCGCACAAAAACGCCAGTGCCGAACGAGTAAAAGCCTCTCGCGCTAAACTCACCGCTGACCTCACCCAACTAGGCTTTAAAGTCGGGCCTTCCCAAGCCAATTTTGTTCTAGCTCAAGCTCCCGACAACAAAGCAGGCGCTCTCTATCAAGCCCTGAAAGAACGGGGTATTCTAGTGCGCTACTTTAATCAACCTCGCCTCGACGACAAACTGCGGATCACTGTCGGCACCGAAGAACAAAACCAAGCCCTTATTTCTGCTCTCACCGAATTGTTTGCCTAGAGTATCTTTGTAGGGGCGGCGATCGCCCTTCTGTCATTAATTGGAAGCTACCCAAGCGATCGCGAAAGAGCCAGCAGCTTCTCGGCCAAGGACTCAATTAATTCTCGGTACGCCAAGCGCGATCGCCACTCTGCCGGAATTCCTGCCTCCCCGTAGAACGCACCTGCAAGCTGTCCATAAACAGCTCCAGTGGTGTCGGCATCATCGCCCAGGTTTACCGCCAACAAACAACCTTCCCGAAAAGAATTGCTATTGTAGAACGCCCAAAGCGCTGCTTCTAAGGAGCGCACCACATAGCCGGAACCTTGAATTTCGGGCGGTTGGCGCTGCTTGAAAGAACCTTTGGCGATCGCAGCAATTTCTGGCACTAAAGGATGCTGATTCCAGTAGTCAGGAACGGGGCTGTAGTGGTCTGAAAGCAATTCTGCTTTGTTGATTCCTTGCAAAGCCCCAACGATGAGTGCGCCTAAATAACGGCAGGCATCAATCGTCGTGGGAGCTGCATGAGTGGTGCGAGAACTTTCAGCAGATTTAGCGATCGCTTCTTCCGGCTGCTCAGCATAGAACAACGGCACTGGAGCCAGCCGCATGATTGAGCCATTGCCCGCAGCACGAGGATCGATAGAGCCGCAGTATGGCTCTCCAGTGGCTTCAAACTTTAATAAAGCAGCATGGGTGGCGTTGCCAATGTCAAAACACTGTCCAGTGCTGCTGAGGTAGCCTTGACGATACCAACGGTCATATTTTTCTAGTTGATGCTTTGGGTCAAAGCCTGGGCACTCGATCAAGCTTTCGGCTAAGCAAAGCGCCATCGAGGTGTCATCGGTCCATTGCCCTGGCTGGAGGTTAAAGGGGCCACCACCGACCATATCCGTGATGGGAGTAAATGACCCTGGCGGCTCAAACTCTAGCGTCGTGCCAACCGCATCACCCGTGGCTAGTCCTAGCAAGGCTCCTCGATAACGCTCAATTAACTCCACTATTCCTCCACCCGATAGCCTAATTCTGCAAGGCGAGTGCGCGATTGCCGCCACTTCGGTTGCACTTTCACAAACAACTCTAGGTACACCTTACCTGCAATTAATTTCTGCATTTGCTCACGGGCCGCACTGCCGATCGCCTTCAGCATGCTGCCACCTTTACCAATGACGATACCTTTTTGCGATTGCCGCTCTACATGAATGGTTGCCAGCAAGCGAGTAATGGTTGGTTCTTCTTCGACTCGGTCAATCGAGATCGCGACTGAGTGGGGCACTTCCTCGCGAGTCAGAAGCAAAATTTGCTCCCGGATCAGTTCGCCCATGATGAAGCGTTCTGGCTGGTCTGTGACGAGATCGGGTGGGTAGTAGTAGGGGCCAGGTTCCAGGCGATCGCCCAATAAAGTTTGTAGCGGTTCTAAGCCTTCACCCGTCAGAGCTGAGAATTTAGCGATCGGCCAACCGTAAGGTTCTGCCAAGGCGCGATAACTGGCATCTAGCACTTCTGTCTCAGCAGGCTGTTGGTCACTTTTGTTCAAGCCCAAAATCACTGGAGTTTCGGTTTTGCTCATTAACTCAGCAATGTAGCGATCGCCTCCACCCGCATCGACGGAGCTATCAACCACAAACAGCACCACATCGACCGAGTGAATGGCAATCTGAGCATTCTTGACCAAAACTTCCCCTAGTTGGTGGTGGGGTTTGTGAATGCCGGGAGTATCCACAAAAATAAACTGACTATCTGGCGTAGTCAAAATTCCTAAAAGCCGATTACGGGTCGTTTGGGCTACAGGCGATGTAATGGCAATCTTTTGTCCCACTAAATAATTCATCAAGGTTGACTTGCCGACATTGGGACGGCCAATGATGCCCACAAAGCCTGATTTAAAGCCTTCTGGCGCAACTGGAATGCTCCACTGATCTGATAGCTCTGACATAGTTATTGTTCTCGCCTGCGCCTGTTCATCGTTTGCTGATTTGCCAAAAAGCGCAATATTGTCATAGTAGCGTTGCTAGCGATAGTCCTATCAGAAGTCTGATCACACCTAGTTTCAGACCTAGTTTGACGGAGCGATCGCACTGTATCCAGAGCAAATAGGCAACTTGGCCATCAGTCCATGAAGCTCAGCCAAGCAAACCTAAAGCCAACCTGGAATTCTATAAAAACGCTACCGCTTAGCAGTACTGTACAGCCTGACCTTATTTGTCGTTTAGGCGACGGCGGGCAATATGGGACAGAAGCGGATTGGAATTCTGACGAGTGGAGGCGATTGTGCTGGACTCAATGCTGCCATCCGAGCGGTGGTGTGTAGAGCAGCAGGTACTTACGGTTGGGAGGTGCTAGGGATTCGGCAAGCGACCCAAGGGCTGATGCACAGCCCACCCCAGGCAATTTGCTTAGAACTAGACAAGGTTGACTCTCTGCGAGTTGCGGGTGGCACGATGCTCGGCACCACCAATCAAGGCGATCCCTTTGCCTTTCCCATGCCCGACGGCACCCTTTGCGATCGCTCGCAAGACATTATTGCTGGCTACCATCAGCTCGGTCTAGATGCCATCATCGGCATTGGGGGTGATGGGAGTATGGCAATTCTGCGGCGCATTGCCGAACAAGGCAACCTGAACCTGGTGGCGATCCCCAAAACTATTGACAACGATGTGGGTGTGACCGAGCACTCAATTGGCTTTGACACTGCCGTCAATACCGCGACCGAAGCTCTCGATCGCCTGCATTTTACAGCCGCTAGTCATAGCCGCGTCATGATTCTAGAAGTGATGGGTCGTGATGCAGGCCATATTGCCATTACCGCAGGCATTGCGGGTGGTGCCGACGTGATCTTGATTCCCGAAATTCCCTACACCATCGCTAACATCTGCCACAAAATTAAGGAGCGCCAAGAGCAAGGTAAAAACTATTCGCTGGTGATCGTCTCGGAAGCGGTGCGGACGGAGGCAGGAGACCCAGTCGTGATCACCAATCGCCTGGGCCAGTGCCGTTACGGGGGAATTGGTGACTACTTAGCCGATCGCATTTGTGACTGTAGTGGGGCTGAAACTCGTGTGACAGTGCTGGGTCATGTGCAGCGGGGAGGAACACCTTCGCCACTCGATCGCCTGGTCGCATCAGCCTTTGGTGTAGCTGCGGTCGATCTGATTGCTGAGGAGAAATATGATCACATGGTCACTTGGCAGAACCGTCAGGTCGTCAGTGTTCCCATTAGTGAGGCGATCGCGCACTACCAAGCCGTAAACCCTAGCGGCACCTTAGTCAAAACTGCGCGGGGCTTAGGCATTTACCTGGGCGATTAAAAAGAGATCAAAAAAAGCCCTCATTCCAAGGCGGAGAAGGGCTTTAATCTCTCTCCCCTTCCCTACAGGGAAGGGGCTGGGGGTTAGGTCATGATTAGCGTTTTGACTTGAACGAGTCTAACCATTCTCTGGTTTGTTGGGCCGCGATTTCTCGACCACCCAAGCCGAAGGCCAACGCGATCGCTACGGCAATAGCGCCTAGCAACAGACCAAACGCCAAATTGACGATATTCGGCGCGATACCCATTTGCTGGAGTGCCATTGCTGAAACGAAAGCGATAATGGCAATTCGTGCCGTCTGGCCCAAAATTCTAGCTTGGGAGTTGCCAGAGCTAGTAATGAGGTTGAACGCGAGATTTGCCAAATACAAACCGATCGCAAACACTACCAAACCAGACAGAATCCGCCCAAATACCAACAGTAACCCAGCCACGATCGCAGTTAGAGCTGCGAAATTCAGCACATTCGTAGCGGCTACAGTCGCAAATAGGAGAATCCCAACCAAGGTGATGATGCCAGCCACCTCAGAAGGAGTGCGAGTTCTGGGAGTCGTGGGGCTAACCTGACCCAGCTCCTGAATCACAGGGGACTCACCCGCTAGAGGCGCAGGGGGAGCCGAGTAGGGAGTTGATTGTAGACCCAACCAGTAGAAAATATTGTTGAAGCCCAGACTGGTCAAAATATTCGTGACCAAGTCAGCTACAAATTTTCCAATTGCATAAGCGATCGCCAGAATCAAGGCTGCCGTAAAAATCTGCGGGATGGCATTGAGGATCTGAGTCAGCATCGAAATTGCTGGCTGAGAAATCGCATCAATCCGCAGCGCATTCAAAGCCGCGATCGCCGTTGGAATCAGAATTAAAACATAGACAATCGTGCCAATAATCCAAGAGAGAGATTGGCCGCCTGCTGTACCCCTTAGCCCAAAGCGGGTACCAACGCGATCAGTCCCTGCGGCGGCGAGCAAGTTGGTCACGATGCGACGCACCACTTGAGCAATCAGCCAACCTGCCGCTCCGATCAACACTGCTGCCAAGATATTCGGCAGAACTGCCAAAATCTCATTCAGTAGCTGTTGTACGGGTTGCAGCGTTCCCTGTAACTCCAGCGTATTTAGGATCGCTGGGAGGAACAGCAGAAAAATAAACCAATACAGCGCATTGCCAATCGTTTCACTTAACGAAAATGGCGGGTCTGTCGGTGGCGGTGCAATGGGTCGAGTTGTACTAGAGGCTTCTAGTGGATCAGGGTCATTCGGCGGTTCATTGATTTGCTCACCCAACCGTGCATCTAAGCCAAATGCATGGAGCCCCTGCGTCACAATCAGCTTGACTACTGTGGCAATGGCCCAGGCGATCGCTAACAAAATCCCAGCCCCTGCCAGTTTAGGCAAGAAGCGCAGAATTTGGTCGAGGAACGTGTTGAGAGGTTGAGAAACCGCAGTTAGGTTGAGCGCCTGTAAAAAGGCCACCACCGTGAAAATGGTAATTAGCCAAAAAACGGCATCCCCCACCCATTTTTCCACCCTCGGTGGCCGCGTTCCCGCTTGGTGACGAGTGATGCGCTCGGCTAACTTATTGTCTATATCTGTCCGGTTCAATATACCTCGGACTACCGCTGCGACCAATGCCGCAATGAGTAGCCCCACCACCAAAATAATCAGAGCTTTAATTAAGCTCGGAATCGCAGTGCCCAAACTGAGGCCGATTCCTTGCAGAAAACCATCTGCCCCGGTCGAATAAGCTCCTGGGGCTGCTTGTGGTGCTGTAGTTGTAGGAGAATTTGCTGGAGCCTGTGCCAACAGCCAGTTAAGTTGCGGTATGGGCACAGACGCGCTGACGATTTGTGTAATTTCTTGCCAAGTTCTATCCATAATTCCTGAGCTAGCTTTAGCCCCTCAGTCCCGTAAGAACACGACTTTTGCTTGAGATAGATTGATTTGTGAGAAATAGCTTACTTAGCACCCCACATCTCTACTGTCATCCTGCTTGCAAAGCACAAGACATGGCGACGTAGAACTAAACATTGATAACGTAAGCTCGAATTCTAGGTTTTACATCTATCTATATGGAGAATTAAGACGTAAAAAGCTAGGATTCGCTAATTTTTAACGTTTATTCAAGACTTTACCTGCCCGAATCAAAATAGTCAGACCGAGATTGACCTAATATTCGGTAGACCAGCGTCAATCAACTGGATGTATCGTGGGTATTGAGTTCTAGGCAGGGGGTAAGCCAACTGTACAGCTACCCTGCTGAAGGCGACTGGTTCTCGCTAGAGTAGACGAGTGAGGAGTTTTGTGGCCGCTTGCTTGGCTGTCTCCTCTGTGATGTTTATGCCACCCCGCATTAACAGTAGGATGCGTTCTATCTCCACCTCAAAAAAAACCAACTCACAAAAGACAAACCCGCGCAGCAGAATGCCATTGCAGCAGAGTTTCGAGCAGTCTATTCAAATCAATGCTAGTGCCACCGCTGTAGAGCGCTGCATTACAGACCTAAACTTAATGCATCGTTGGTTAAATCCAGCTTTGCGGTGCGAATCTGTAGGCGAGTGGAGTACCGATGTGGGTAGTCGCAGCCGTTTTATTATTCAGATTCCGTTTTTGCAGCCTGCGTTGAATAGTGTAGTGGCCGCCAGAGAACCAGGCTTGGTGGTTTGGGAGTTCGATGGCTTCTTTCACGGGCGCGATCGCTGGGAGTGCAACCCCAATGATCGAGGCACCTACCTGCTCAACCGCTTTGAGTTCGAAATCCCTAACTCCCTCATCCGCTTCGGGTTCAATACCTTCGCTGCTAGCTGGACGCAAGAAGATATGCAAGCTCAGCTACGCCGCCTGAAGCGAGTCGCAGAGGAACTGCACCGAAAACTGCACACTTGAGTTTGCCTCGGTGGAAGGTAACTAAGTGTGAGGTGATCAGTGTGAGCTAGTAGGTGCGGCGCAAAATGCCAAACTCGAAGCGGGTTAGAGGGAGTACACCTGCCCATCAATCAGCAAACGAGTAATCCCCTTTGCTTGCAAGTAGCCACTCACTTTCGGCAACATTCTGCCATCGGGAACCTTGATCACCCGCTGATTGCGCTTGGAGAAGCGACGAGCCACACGATGATTGTCAAAAATTGGCAAAGTTTTGGCTTGAATATCTTCGCTAGGAATTTGTCCTAGATCCCCAAACTCCCGGAGTGGCCGAGTAATTAGCTCTGCCATCCGATCCACCACTAGGTAAAACGTTTTAGGAATTGAGGCTTCTGCTAGGGGCAAAACTCGGACAAAGGCTCTGTTTTGCAGTTGACCATCCATGAAGGAGCCAGCATCATCAAAGTCTCCTTCCTCGTCGTCATCTTCGTCTTCTAGATCATCTAGGTCGTCATCATCTAGGTCGTCGTCATCCAGGTCGTCGTCTTCATCCTCTAAATCCATCAACTCTGCTGCTTGCGCTTGCAGATTTTCTGACAAAACCTCTTTGGCAATTTCAGCACCTACCCCATCAATGGGTGGAGCAATAGCCGCTCTGACGACGGGAAGTATTTTAATTTGCTTTTTCTCAACTTCGGGAGCCGCAGAAGGAATATCCAAGAGCTGCAACTGCGATTCCATGACCTCCGGTTCTTCAGGAGACTCAGCAGATATCGCCTCATCATCCGCAGAAGAACGTTTACGCTGTCGTCGCTTAATGGGTGGCGCGATCGCAGGCTTGGTGACGGGAGTTGCAACAGGTTCTACGGAGACTGCCTCAACGGGAACTGCCTCTACAGGAACCGTTTCGATCGCATCTTCAGCAGCGTTCAACTCCGCGATCGCCGCTTCACTCGCGTCAGCAGACTGATCTTCTATCTCTGCAACCACTTCTGGGGCTGGTTCTGCAACCACTTCTGGAGTTGGTTCTGCAACTACTTCTGCAACAGCGTCGAATTCTGCAATTGGAGCGGTGGGCTGAGCAACTTCACTTGCTTCCATAGGCTCATCTTCAAACGCCAGCTCAGCAGTGAATTCGGCAAACCCTGCTTGGGGACGAGCTGCCCGCTTCTGTTGCACAAGGGCTTCATACTCTCGCTCAGGCAGCAAACTCTTTAACACACGGCTAATAGTTGTGTTGCTGACTCCATAGCGCTCCGCCAGGGTCGAAGTTGTCTCTCCTGGATGCCGATACAGATGCAAGATATTTTGTTTATCCGACTCAGACAGTTTTCTTGGAGTCATGCCACCGCTTCAGAAAGAAAAACCACTGGCTAAATCATTTAGCCATCCACAGCAAGAAAGTGATTACTAATATTTAGCGCTTCAACCGAGCGATCGCTCCGCTAAAAAGTATCCGCCCTATTGGTGCCCAGCTACCGAGGTTGAATGTGCTGTTCATTACAGAGCTATCTTCATCTATTCTATGTCGTACCTTGCCGACAGGATGACATAAATTCTAGACGCGATCGCTATCAGGTTAGCCCAGGGCCAGTTCCGTCTGCACTTAAGGTTCTCGACTAAGCTCGTCTCCGTCCACCCGGTCGCCGCGATCGCGTTGACAAGTCAAATTCTAGCGCTGCTCCAATGCCAAACAGCACACCGCTAAATATCCAAAAGACTTCTGGCAAGCTGCCCGTTTGGTAATCTGGGATATTTTTCTGTGCATACTGGAACCAAATATCAGCGATGTAGAGCGAAAAAGCGGCGGCTGCAATCATCCGCCAAGACTGCGAAAATCGCCCACCCCAAAAAGCTAACAGCAAAACGGTGGCAATAATCAGCAAAGCCAGATCACTGACGACATAGAACCAAGCCAAAATAGGTTCTAGAGGGGCCAGGGTTTGCTCTAGACTCGTTGCCCAAGCGGGGGGAGCTTTTTGCTCAGTAGCCGCTGGCGTTGTCGTTGAGGGAGTCGCAAGTGGGCTTGACGCTGGGGCTACTGGTTTAGCAGGTTTAACGGGTGGGGCTTTCACCGCTCTGGGTTGTGTAGTCGTTCGGGGGGATGGCGCGGTTTGAGCGATCGCAGGCGGCATCAGAAGCGACTGAGCATCCTGAAGTGGGGCGGCAACTAGCCAAGCCAATAGCCCACCAATAATTGCGATCGCCCCGACAACTACCCACTGCCAATTCTCTAAGTTCAAGCGTCTGGAGAGCACCGCTAGCAGCATGCCCCAACCCAGAAAGAGGTAAGTTGCTACGAAAAACAAGTCACCCGGTGATACCGCAGGCTCTTGGTTCAAGCCCAATTCCCAATAGCCCAACACCAAGTTGCCTAGGAAATAAGACAGCATCCCTAACCCAATCCCCAACCAAACATTGCGACCACTGACAATTTGTGGACTTCGCCAATTTCTTAAGCACAGCACAGCGGCTCCGATATAGGCGACTTGCTCAAAAATATAAGTCCCAATAACATACCAAGCAGGCCGAGGTTCTCCGGGTGCCGAAACACTGAATAGTAAGAAGAAGAGAAGGGCTAACACAGCCCAGCTGGTTGCACCAAGAACAATCGTTTGTACTGACAGAACAGATTTAGGACTAACTGACTTATTTGAAGGGCTGCTCATGGAAGGTCAAAACCGGGTAACTGGCAATCAGACAGATAGAACAAAGGCAGCGAGACTAAGATTTTATGCAAGCGTCGCATATCCCCATCGGTTATGGGCTTGTTATCAAACATTCTTAAGGCTACCGCCACAATTTTCCGACTGGAGACTGCTCTAGCCATTGGAGAAATTGGTTGCGGTCTCCGCTGGGCATATCTTGAAGCGCATCTAGGGCACGCTCTGTAAAATTGGCATTACCAAAGTATGCCTTGCCGATACGATGAAGTTCCTGCATCAGCGTGTTGAGGTGATGCTCTTGCCAAGGCGGAAGTTGCAGGGCCGTCACAGGGTCCATTGTCAGCAAATAATTAATTGCTTCTGGAGACTCCGCTTGGGGAAACCGCCACTGCCGTAACACTTCTGCCAGATCTTTCTGAAATAGACCTGCCTGCCGACTGCCCAGCAAGTCTTCAACATCAATATACAGAGCCTGCAAAATCAACAGGCCTGCCTGGGTAAAGAAAGCAGCAGTTGCATCCCCTGCCCCAGCCCCCTCATTGGCTAGCTGATCTATCCGAACTTTGCCCCAGACACTGTAGCGTTCTGGTTCTTCTAAGAGCACACAAGCTTTCCCACGGTTATCAGTCAGATCTCGCCAAAAGGCTTTTGCCTCTTCTTCTTGAGTCGCGTTAAAAACACTGATCAAGCGAAAGGTCTGCCCCTGATAGTGGAGAATCAGAATCTGTTGATCCCGTTTGGGATGCTGAATGCTGGAGATGTCAACATCCTGCCTTTTTAGAATAAACATGACACTGCCAATTGACTCCTATCCGGGTCGAGGATGCTGCGCGTGCAATAATCGAGCAACTTTTTTGATATACAGCATACTAGTGCAGAAATGATGGCTTAGAGACAATGCATTTCTGGGTGACGACATCGTACTATGCAAAGGTCACAGGTGGCGATCGTGCTGCTTAACACACTATCTCAGTCAACGCTTCATTATCTGGTTTTTAGCGTACATTTACTATCTAATCGGCTCCAGGGGTTGCCCAGTTGAGCGATCGCGCGGCTCGACTATAGCTTTCCCCAAAACCGATGAAATTTACTTAGGTTTAGTGGGTCGAAATCGATCTTGGTTCTAACCCATTAAATCTGGGCTTTACGAGAGCTACGACAGCTCAAGAGCAGCACCTTCTGATACTATTAGCTTAGGGCTGTGAGTAACTTACAGTCTTGCGTTGTGTTGAATACCAACTCAGCGGCTACTCGCTCCAGTAGCTCAGTGGATAGAGCATCTGCCTTCTAAGCAGACGGCCGTAGGTTCGAGTCCTACCTGGGGCGCTTTTTGAATTTCGCTGGTTTGAGGGCTGTTATAGATTGACCCCGCAGGCGAGATGCCTAAACTACGACCTGCTGACAAACAAAAACCGACAGAGAAAATTAATTCTGTCGGTTTTTGCTAATATTTTATTAAAGAGCCCGTGACGAGGATTGAACTCGTGACCTCACCCTTACCAAGGGTGTGCTCTACCACTGAGCCACACGGGCATAGTTTGAACGCATAAAACAAAAATGCTTTATGCGTTCCGTGGATGGGCCGGGCTGGATTTGAACCAGCGTAGGCGTAGCCAGCGGATTTACAGTCCGCCCCCATTAACCACTCGGGCACCGACCCGCTCACCCACGGAAAACTATATTAGCATAACGAATTGGAAAATCAAGAGCTTTTTGAAAAAATCTTGTAGTTGCCGCCGAAGGGTAATTACAGGCTCATTCTCTGTTGTTAACACTACGACCGGAACGGGAAACAGACAGAAGGCCCAGCTTTTTAGCTGCCTTGGCTCGGGCTGGAAAATCACTTTCGTCGTAGATTTCTCCCACCAGTTGCTCCAGAATATCTTCTAAGGTCACTAGACCAACGGTTCCACCGTACTCATCCACTACGATCGCAATGTGAAACTGCTGTTGCAGCATTTCCTTCAGTAGGTCAGTCACTCGCTTGTTCTCTGGAATGTAGATGGGGGGGTCCATTGCTTCTGTCACAGGGCCATGCTCTCGACCTGCTTTTTGCAGTTGTCTCAACTGTTGCAAAGCTCGCTTTAAGTGCACAATCCCAACAATTTCATCTTTCGACTCTTCTTGCACCGGGATGCGGGAGTAGCCTGTTTCTAGGCAGAAATTGACTAGGTCTTGGAGGGTGGCATCCTGGGAGATGGTTCGCATGTCAACTCTTGGCTTGACGACATCTCGCGCACTGACGCGATCGAGCATTAAGGCTTTATTCAGTAGTTGATGCTTGTGTAGGTCAAGTTGACCTTTGCCCCCCAAAATTTCGATCATGAGTTGTAGGTCTTGCAGCGATTCTCCTTGCTGGGCTGCATTGCCTTGGAATAGCCGCACTACGCTTTGCGCGATCGCCTCAAAGAAATAGATCACGGGTAGCAACACCACGGAGAGCCAGTAAATGGGGCGAACCACCACCATGAAGACTGGCATCACGTTGTTAATGGCTAATGATTTCGGCGTAATCTCACCGAAAATTAGCACTAAAAATGTCACGACAGCCGTTGCTACACCAATCCCAGCGTTTCCGAGCCAGATGGCAAATAAATTACTGGTCAGAATAGCTGTGAAGTTGTTAACTAAGTTATTGCCAACTAGCAGGGTGGTGATGAAGCGACCCCGCTTTTCTAAGACCAAACGAAACATGCGATTGGGATCGCCTTGCTCTTTGATCAAAGCTCTTAGCTTCAGGTTGTCGAGGGCAGTAATGGCTGTTTCAGAACCAGAAAAGCAGGCTGATAGCAGCAGCATGACCAGCAAAATGGCTACATCAAGCCACACATCTCCTAGAAGAGGGCCAGGTTTGGCAGTTGCCAAGGTATAAATTTGAGGAAATAAAGCAATCACAAGCTGCCCTAGGGCGAAGTATTAATGAAGGATTTAAAGCAAGGGAGAGGCTATTTAGTTGATGATAACCTCCCCCTTTCTCTTCACTCTATTAAAAGTGCTAGGTGGCAATTTGCGATCGCCTATGATCTCTCATGAGTTGGTTCAATCCTCCTTGACTAGGCTAAATTAGCTCTCCAGTTTCTTGTAGAGAGTGCAAGCGGCGGTAAATTCCTGCTTGGCGCAAGAGTTCAGCATGGTTGCCCATTTCCACAATCTGACCTTGATCGAGCACCACAATCTGATCGGCTTCTCGCACGGTGCTTAAGCGGTGGGCAATGATGATCGTGGTGCGGGTGCCCAAAATCGATCGCATGGCTAGTTGAATGGCACGTTCCGATTCGTAATCGAGGCTGGAGGTGGCTTCGTCAAAAATCAAGACATCTGGTTCTGCTAAAAGGGCGCGGGCAATGCCTACTCGCTGTCGTTGCCCTCCCGATAGCCGCATTCCTCGCTCTCCGACAATGGTTTTGTAGCCTTGCGGTAAGTGGTGAATAAATTCCTCGCACTGAGCAATGCGACAAGCTTCTTGTACCTGCTCAAAACTTGCTTGGGGGTTGCCGTAAAGCAGGTTATCTAGCAAGGTGCCATTAAAAATATCGACTTCTTGGTGCACGATCGCCAGCCGTTTCCGATATTGAGTCACATCTAGGGTGGTAATGTCTTCTCCATCCATCAACACATGGCCTTGAGTCGGCTCGAAGTAGCGAAACAGCAGCTTGACTAAGGTTGATTTCCCCGAACCAGAACGCCCAACTAGAGCTACGGTTTGGTAGGGTTTAATCAACAAGTTAATGTTTTGTAGAACGGGGCGATCGCGGTCATAGCCAAAGGCCAGCTGTGAAAACTCCACCTTGCCTGTAAAAGAGTAAGCAGCGTGCTCCCCAGAAGTCGTCAAACTGCCCGCATCGGCCCCGGTTGGCAACTGCACAAACTCATGGAAGCGCAGCATAGAGGCATAACGGCGGGCAAAAGTCTCTGCAAGGTTGCTAATCGGCTCTAACTCCGAGTAAGCCATGCTAGAAATCGTCAGTGTGGTGACAAAATGACCCAGAGAAATCTTGCCGCTGACGGTGGCCACAAGCGTAAAAGCCAGGATGAAGAACACGCAGCTTTGCACGACTAAGCGCTGCCAGGTTCCTAAGTGAATATAGCCTCGATGAATGCGGTAATCTACCACCTTTAGCTCCCGGTCTAAGCGTTGCGATTGCCGCTTAAGTTCGGTTGCTTCTGTGGCGAATGCCTTCACCGTTTTGATGTTGGTGATGATTTCCGAGGTTCGGCTCTCAGTATTCTCTTGATAGCGATCGAGAATGGCTTCGCGCTGAATCAAGCGCTTCAAGTGAGCAAAGGTGAAGCTGAGAATAAAGATGAAGGAAATTAAGAAGGCGATCGCGATCCGCCACTCAATCAGCCAAATCATCACGAAAATGCCCAGCACACGAAAGAGCTTGGGAATCAGTTGGCCTGCAATTTCGGGGTAGCTCCAAGTATGGTTCGCCAACCCTCTCGCCACCCGACCTGCAATTCGACCTGGGTTGTTTTCGTCATAAAACTCCAATGGCAGTGTCAGAATTTTTCGCAGCACCTGCTTGGAGTGGTCGCGACGGCTACGGAGGGCAATGTCCCAATGAAACCAAGATGCAGCCCAGGGCTGAATCGGGGCTCTAAGCACTGTGACCGCAAAGATGATACCCAATAGCACGCTCAGCGCTAAGAATTGGTTGTTGGGAAAAGGCCCCAAACCCGCTATCACTGCGACAAGATCCTGCATGAAGTTGTCCAGTGGTTGCTTTGAGAGCACATTCAAAATTTGGCCGATCGCATAAGGTACTGCGAGGTCAATAATTTCAAAGGTGCTGGAAGCGGCAATACTGAAGGCGGACAGCGGCCAATAGTGACGGTAATAGCCCAGGACATCCTGAAAGGTGGCCATGACTTTTCCTAGAAAAACAGCAAAATAACTGGTTCAGGGCTCAATTTCACTAATGGCCCCGAAAAATTCGCTCAAGTTACCTGAGCAAATGACTAATTAGTCCGAACGCTTGAAACAGCCTAAGTATTCAAAAACTCTGGAGCTAGTAACTGGGGGCTAATAAACAGAGCGACGAGCAGACGATCAAAATGAATTTACAGATTGTAGCACGATATGTAGTATGCCGTAATTCCTAAATATTGACCTTACACACTCAAACAAAAACTTTCAGAACTTAACGCCTAGAAGCCTGCATTGCTGAGTCCAAGCGATCGCAAATCGATCTTATCCAGGTAGACGTTGAGGCAGCTCAAGATTTTCTGGTTTATGCTGGGTCTGGTTAGGCTTGGCTCACCTACTTGGCTCACCTACAATCATTCGTGTTGCAAATAGAACTTTCCACCGTGAACATTGCAGGACTGCTTTTGGCAGGGCTCGTGGGGCTGCCAATTCTATTGGAACTTGGCTTGCGCTTCCTTTTTGGCTTTGGCAACCCTTTGATTTATGTCGCTGACTCAGATATTGGTTATCTGCTGGCACCGAACCAAAAAACTCGTCGCTTTGGCAATCGCATCGCGATTAACCAATATTCCATGCGGAGTCCGGCGATCGCTCCTACGCCTGCGCCCGCCACGTTGCGGATCTTGCTACTGGGGGATTCGGTGGCGAATGGGGGTTGGTGGACTGACCAAACTGGCATTATCTCTGAAATGTTGCAGCAGCAATTACAGCCAGACTTGCAGGGCACCCGTTGGCAGCAGGTAGAAGTGTTGAATGCTTCAGCTAACTCTTGGGGACCACGCAATGAATTGGCCTATTTGCAGCGTTTTGGCAGTTTTGAGTCCCAAGTCGTGGTTTTGTTGCTGAACACGGATGATCTGTTTGCCACGGCTCCTAGTTCACTGCAAGTGGGCAATGATATTAATTATCCAGATCGCAAACCGCCTTTAGCCTTGGCAGAAGTCTTGGGGCGCTACCTGTTTCCACCTGCTCCCAATCCAGATTTCAAAGCCAAGTTCAAAGCTGTGCAAGCCGAATCTGGCGATCGCGTGGGCTTTAACTTAGCGGCCCTCCAGCAGATTCATAGCTTCGTTCAAAGTCAGGGTGGACAACTGTTACTGGCGATGACACCTTTATTACGAGAAACCAGTGCCAAAGATGGCCCTCGTGATTATGAGCAAAAGGCTCGGCAACGGCTAGTAGACCTCACCGAGCGCGAACAGATTATCTACATTGATTTTCTCCCCAGTTTTAATGCGGTGGCTGAGCCAGAAACCCTCTATCGGGATCACATCCATCTCAGCCCTCCTGGCAATCAACTGGTGAGTGAAACCATTCAGCGATCGCTCCAAACCAACTTCCTGGGGCGATCGACATCACAAACTTCCAGCCACCCAGAATAGCTAAAACCCGTTGCAACTAGATAGCGACAGCGGAAGAACTCACACAATTTAGTTCTAGTTCTTTTGACTGCCACACTTGCCCATCTAAGGCCATTTGTTCAATCAAGCTAGCTAATCGCAGGGCTTTTAGCGCTTGCTCTCCACCCACAGAAGGCTGGTTGCCACCCCGCACACAAGCCACAAAATGCTCTAGCTCAGCGTGCAGCGGCTCAATATTGCTGGTGTAAACCTTCTCAATCAGGCCATCCTGTCGATACAGCACCTGACCGTAGTCGGTCATGTAGTCGGCGGTAGTTTGGCGATGAATGGAAATATCGTTGCCCAAGAAATCGGCTTCGGTGAGAGAGTTTTTGCAATGAGCGGCAATGCGACGGATTTTGCGGTGAGTTACCTTGCTGGAGGTAAGAGTTGCCACAATGCCATTGGCAAAGCCCAAAGTTGCAGTCACGTAATCCAGGTAGCCAGAGTCAGAGGCGCGACTACCACTGGCCGTCAGCTTCACCACTGGAGAACCTGCCAACTCAAGCAGTAAGTCAATGTCATGGATCATGAGATCCAACACCACAGACACATCGTTGGCTCGATTTGAGTACGGACTCATGCGGTGTGCTTCTAGGGCCAGCAACTCTTCGGTTTTTAGCACCTTACTGAGTTCTTGGAAGGCTGGGTTAAAGCGCTCAATATGTCCCACTTGCAAGATGCAATGAGAGTCTGCCGCCGCATTTACTAAAGACTCGGCTTCGGCAATACTGGCTGCGATCGGCTTTTCGATCAGCACATGTACGCCTGCCTGTAAACAGGCCATTCCCACGGCATGGTGTAATCGGGTTGGCACTGCCACACAAACTGCATCCACATGCTGAAGCAAGTCGTGGTAGTCCTCGAAAAATCGGACTCGATATTTACTAGCTGTATCTAAACCACGCTCCACATTGACATCGGACACACCAATCAGTTCGACATCTTTTAGCAAACTCAAGACGCGGGTGTGATGCTGTCCCATGTTGCCAACCCCAATCACCCCCACGCGAATGGGTTCTGGTTGGTTGCGTTGCGAACTGACATTCGAATGCGTCGATGACATGTTGTTCTGCACTCCTATACCTCCACCACCACAGGGATCAAGCAGATTGGCTACACTAAGCCGCTTCAAACCATCCAGATAGTAGCACAGCGGCTCTCTTTATGAAGAATTCCAAAGTTTAATCTAGGTTCCTGAAACTCAAGCAAAGTTTTGTGCAGATTGTGCTTTTTTATCTGTCCTTGTCTCTGTCGTAGTAGAATCTGGCAGTCTCTGGCTATGTCTAAAGGTACGAATGCATTCTTTTTTCCTGTCACAGTGGCTGTGTCGAGTGAAACAACGATCGCTCCTCATGGCCTGGGTTATGCTTTGGAGCTGGTTGGCTGGAGTTAGCGCGATCGCCCCTGCCAATATTGCTTCTGCTAACCCAGTCCCCAAAGCCACTGCCGCTGCCAGGGTAGAGCAACGCCAAAAGCAAGTTCGCTTAGTTCAGCCAGAAAACTACGACCTCAATCGCTATCCTGTAACCGATGCCAATGAGCGGCATTGGCGCACAGTGCTTTGGGCTGCTGCTCTCAGGGAACCGCAACTAGTCGAGGTCGCGCAAGCGTTGCAGGGGATTTTGGCCCTAACTCGTAGCCCTAAACTCTCGCAGCCACAGATGCGGACGGTGGATATGGCGATGCAGGTAGGGACGCAGCTTTATCTGCACTTTCCGACTCGCTATGGCAGCTTAGAGTCGTCCTTTCGCCAAACGATCGAGCGCAGTTCCGATCCGCAGTGGGTGGCGATGGCTTTGTCTGTCCTAGCGCAAGGAGGCTTGCCTCCAGCAGAGTTGCAATCACTCGGCGATCGCGTGCGGCAGCGTTTTCCCCGTTGGTCGCAGAATGTGTTTTTGCAAACTACTTTGCGAGACGTAGCAGAGCGCGTGAATCCTCCTGCCATGCCGCCGTTAAGAGATTTGTTGCAGTGGTCGATCGCGCCCCAACAACCTCATCTCTATGTGCTATGTCCTCGCGATCGCGGCTTACTCTGTCGCGCAGTTTTGAAAGATGCTTCTGGGCAATTTGTGCGGCAAGATGGGCAACTGTGGTCGGTGCCTCTGTTGTCGCGATCGCTCCATGATTTGGCTTGGAACTTTGAACGAGGGGAAACGCCGCAAGGAATTTACCGGATTGAAGGCGTGGTACCGCAACCAGATTTTGATTTTTTTGGCGCTTATGGTCAGTTTGCCTTAGTCAAACTATTTGTGCCCTTTGAATCAGGCGTGCGATCGTTTCTCCCTGCTCAAAAAGGTCGATTTGTGGGCAACCTAGCTGCTTATCAAGCCCTCCTGCCTCCTGCTTGGCGAAATTATGGGCCAATCCAGCAAACTTATTGGGCTGGGAAAGCGGGGCGATCGCTGTTTCGCATTCATGGCAGTGGGGAGGCAACTAATTTCTTCAGTGGCAAGGAGCGCTACCCAGCCAGCGCCAATTGGAACCCCACCATTGGTTGTCTCTCTGCTTTAGAGCTTTATGACGATACAGGCCGCTTGCAACAAGCCGATATGCCCAAGATTTTGGATGCCTTAACAAGGGCAGGTGGCAAGAATTTCTCTGGTTATATGATTGTGGTAGAGGTTCCTGACGCTACACCAACCTCTATTTCAACTGCCACGATCGAAGCCGCCCTAGTTCCTTAAACTCTGTGAATGCTGAATGATGGAAAGTGGCATTCAACGTGAGGTGTAGGTGGTGGCAGTCAAAGCGGTCATTTTGTTGTCCGGCGGATTAGATTCGTCTACGGTGCTCTATCAAGCTAAAGCGGATGGCTGTGATGTTTATGCCATTTCGTTTGACTACCAACAACGACATCGTCGGGAGTTAGAGTCGGCAGCGGCGATCGCTCAGGTGGCAGGCGTCATCCAACATCAAGTCGTGAGTTTTGACCTGCGCCTTTGGGGTGGCTCTGCCCTCACAGACGACAGCATTGCGGTACCGAGCGATCGCTTTTTGGGAGAGATGGCCTCTCACATTCCGGTTACCTATGTCCCTGCCCGCAACACTATTTTTTTAAGTTTCGCGCTTGGCTATGCCGAAGCCATAGAAGCAGAACGAGTTTATCTAGGGGTGAATAGCCTCGACTACTCCGGCTATCCGGATTGCCGCCCTGACTATATGCAAGCAATGCAAGAAGTTTTTCGCCTAGGCACAAAGCAAGGCCGCGAAGGACAACCCATTCAAATCGTTGCTCCCCTAATGGAGTTGAAGAAAACTGAAATTATTCAATTAGGCGATCGCTTAGGAGTCCCTTGGCAGCAAACTTGGTCTTGCTATACGGGCGAAGCAGTCGCTTGCGGTGTCTGTGACTCTTGCCGCTTGCGTCTAGCCGCTTTTGCCGAACTGGAGCAAGTTGATCCGCTACCCTACAGAACTTGATTGTCTGGATCGAACCCAAACTCTTGATTGGAATGCTCTGAAGGCGATTCATCTAGTTCATTATCAGCATCGGAGGCTTCAGCTCTGTTTATAGCCGCTTCAGAAGCAATTATTACCTCATTGAGTTCTTCCAAGAACTGCTCCGTTTCTGGTTCTTCTAAACGTTGAATCCGAATTTGGTCGAGGCGGGGGCCTTCAGCAGACACCACCGACAACTCCAGATTTTTATAGAGCAGCACCTCGCCTTCGGCTGGAATCTTCTGCAATTGGTCAATCAGAAAGCCGCCCAGCGTTTGGTAATCATCCGTCAGTGGCAAGCTTAGATTTAGCAATTCATTGACTTCTTCAATGTCTATCTGGGCTTGAACTAAGAAGGTGCGGTCATCCAAGGCTTGTACGGTTAAATCCTCACTACTCTCAGACTCCGGCGTTTCCCCAATAATTTCAGCCACTAAATCTGTCAGCGTCACTAGACCGGAGGTGCCACCAAATTCGTCTACTACCATCACCATGGCTTGGCGCGATCGCTGCATCAGCGGCAACAGCTCATTTAATGGCATGTACTCTGGTACAAACCGAGCTGGACGAATCCAGGTCTCAATCGGAGTTTCAGGCGTGAGCAACCCTTGCGCTAAAGGTTCGGCTAACTCCTTGAACGAAATAATGCCGCGAATATCATCCAAAGACTCTCCCATCAACGGGTAATAAGAATGCCCAGATGCCGCTACTTCTTCTAATAGCGTTTGAAAGGTGGCATCGTAGGGAATAGCAGCGATACTCGTTCGTGGGATCATGGCCTCTTCTGCCAAAACTTCCCCAAACTCAAACACGTTATTGAGTAGTTCTCGTTCTTCTGCCTCCAGCCCAGTGGACTCTGTAGAGGTGGCAATAATTAGTTGCAGTTCCTCTGGAGTAACTTGGTTATACCAGCCGTGTCCGGTGTATTGAATTCCGACTAGTTGAAGTAGCCAGCGAGTCGATTGGTTTAAAACCCAAATAAAAGGATTAAAGAAACGAGCGATCGCTAAACTCGGTGGGCCTAAAAATCGTGATAGTTGCTCTGAGTACAACAACGCCACAGACTTCGGGCACAACTCCCCCAGCACAATTTGCAAATAAGCAATGAGAAAAAAAGCTATTGGCACCGCAAAAGAATGAGCCAGCGTTTGCCGTAAAGCAGAAGATACGGGTAACTGACCTAGCCAAGCTGCCATGAGAACAGCCATAGTGCTTTCGCCAATCCAACCCAACGCCAAGCTAGATAAAGTGATGCCTAATTGGGTTGTAGAGAGTAGGCGATCAATACTTCTTTGTAAATCTTGTACGGTCTTGGCCTGCACATCCCCTGCGCCCACCAACTGATTAATGCGCGATCGCCGCACTGAGACAATTGAAAACTCAGCAGTGACAAAAAAAGCATTAATGGCGATCAGCAGTAGCACTGACAGCAAGCGCACTAGGGCCTCTCGCCCTGTGACAGGTAAAGAATCACTCGTCGCCAGCGCAAAGACAATGGGGGCAATCATCTGCAAAACAGGATCAACAGGCTACAGAGCCTCCAGAACTCACCTGGGGATGGGGATGCTGGATAGCTTTAGCTGTAGCTTTTGGTCTGGATAGTCCGTCAAAGTCAACGAAAGCTTATCAGCTCCGTCTAACAAAGACATGGGGATACTTACAGTACCAGAAAAAGGCCCACTGGTGGGTGGCAACTCTTCTGGCAACCCTTCCGCCGTAGCGCTTAAGGCTCGGCCCCGCTGATCTGTGACATCCAGAAAGCTGTAAAGAAATCGTACGTTTTGCTTACCTTGGTTCCGCATCTTGACGTTTAGCAGCAGCGAACCCCCTTGGGTCTGCACCGTATTGACTTCCATGCGGATATCTTGGTCTTGACCCACCACTGGCAATCCGGGCTGAGCGATCGCCACCTTGGATTTTGCTTCGGCTGCTGCCTCTTCATCTAACGCCTTATTCCCATCTTTTTTTGCAGGCGCATCATTGTCTTTAATCGTGCCTTCAATACGGCCTTTAACCCGCTTTAAGATGTCTTCTTCCTTCAGAATCATCACCTCTTCCCGACGCAGCGGCTTCTTCTGGTCTCGCCCAATTAATTTACTGGTAGGTCGGACATCGGGTTGAGTAATGCCCTTCAAAGCTTGACGACCGAGAGCAAATCCCCACGCAGCACTGACTAACCCTGCGCCAAACATCAAGGTCAGCAGAACTAAGGTAAGTGCCACATTCACATTTAATTTCATTGCTGGTAATCGGGGTATGCAATTACAAAGATTTAGGCCACGGAAAAATTTTTCAGAAGAAGCTAAAACAGATGTGAATAGAGGCGAAGATTATTCCATAATATGAATAGAAGATACTAGATGCTTCCGTATGGCAAGCTAGGTATCAGGATACAATCAAAAAGCTTCACCAGGGTTGGCCGATCGGTTGAGGCAGCGAACTCATAATTCGCGTTAGGCAGGTTCAACTCCTGCACCCTGGATTACTTCACCAACTATTAAAGTTTGGCTCTCCCCCACTTAAAGGGAAGTGGGGGACTAGGCTTTGATTTAAGTGAGCGAATTTGGAAACTCATCATCTCCTAAACCTCAGCTATTGTCCCCTCAAGGCTATAGCTTAACGAGGAGGTAAGGTTTCAAACTGAAACTCGCCCGCTGTAGGCAGTGCATCAGAGGTCAGGCGGTTGACATAAATGCTGGGGTTTACTAGTACGGATGTATTATAGGGAGTTGGCAAATCCGGAGTCCGAATTACCGGACCGCTAGAGACTTGCTGCTCTAGGGCATCTCGATACAGAATATTCAAGAGCCGAGCGTCACGTGCAATACGGTTCTCAGCAAACGAGTTACGAACGATTGACCCTTGCCCTAGAATCGTATTGGCCTGGTTGAGTAATCCTTGTTCTCTAAAGAAGTTGCCTGAGTTCGTGTAAAGCACACGATTAAAAGCTTCATTCAACGATTCAGTACTGATGCGATCGCTAACTGTTACCTGCTCTTGCGCCGCTTCTTGCGCCATTGCGGCAGAGGTAAAGACTGTTGACGCGGTAGTAAGCACGAATAGACTAACTAGACCTTTAAACCTCATACCCATAGCAGTACTCCTCACTTTTTCGGTTAAATACTAACTCACCCTTGAGTTTAAGATCATTAGCTGCAGACCCTGGTGATCTGCTACATCTTACGGTTCTTCAACTTTACCTGCTCTTACCATGACTGACGGAATTCTAGTCCAAACTGGTTCACTTTCTTCCATCATCAATGCTGATTTACAAACAGTACGTCAGCAGTTGCTAGATTTATTTTGTGAAGGTGCCTATAAAGAAGGCGACTTTGTTCTCTCTTCGGGACAGCGAAGTTCGTACTACATCAACGGTAAGCAGGTGACGCTCCACCCCGCAGGAGCCGTAGCAGTGGGTCGCATTTTACTACCATTGCTACCACAGAATACCCAAGCTGTCGCTGGTTTGACGCTAGGGGCAGACCCAATTGTGACGGCGGTGAGTGTGGTGGCCGCCTACGAGGGACGGGCGATCGCACCGCTGATTATTCGCAAAGAAGCCAAAGGCCACGGCACTCAAGCTTATATTGAAGGCTTAACCTTACCTGCTAATAGCTCTGTCGTAGTTTTAGAAGATGTAGTGACGACGGGAGGCTCTGCGATGAAAGCTGTAGAGCGACTGCGGGATGCAGGTTATTCAGTTGAGCAGGTGATCTCTCTAGTCGATCGCCAGCAAGGGGGAGCGGAACTATATGAGCGAGAAGGCCTGAAGTTTCAATCAGTATTTACAATTCAAGACCTCCAAACCCACTGGAAACAATTGCAACGATAGAAGTGTAGAGGTACTCCTTGTAGGTACCTTCTCCTGCAAGGAGGCTGCGAGGATTGATGGCGAAAAAAGGCAGGCATAAGACCTGCCTCTATAGAGATGGTGTAGTTACAACGACCGAAAATTGCTGTAATCGCTAAGCGCCAAATACTACCGCAATTACTACAGATTGCCGAAGCCCTTCTTCTTTTTCTCCTTCTTTTTCTTACTGGGGGCACCGCCTGGATAACCACGCCAACCGGGTTGAGGTGGTTGATTGCCACCATAGCCCGGAGCACCGCCAAATGGACCCCCACCAAACATACCGGGCATGGGAAGTTGGCCTTGTCCCATCTGTTGCATCAAGGTTCGCATCTTTTGGAAATCGGCTACTAACTTGGCCACATCTGACTCCGCATAACCAGCACCACGGGCAATGCGACGGCGACGGCTAGGAGAACCAGCTAGCAAGTCAGGGTCTTTGCGCTCTGCCACAGTCATGGAATTGATCATGGATTCAGCTCGCTTGAGTTGGGCTTCCCCTTGTTGCAGTTGGTCGCTGCTCAGCTTGTTCATGCCAGGGATGAGCTTCATGATGCCACCCAAGGAACCCATATTCTTCAGCAAGCGAGTTTGCTTCAGGAAGTCTGTGAAGTCAAACTTAGCCGAGAGGATTTTCTCCTGCATTTTCTCGGCATCGGCCAGATCTACTGCTTCTTGGGCTTTTTCTACCAGGGTCAGCACGTCCCCCATGCCCAAGATCCGGGAAGCCATCCGGTCGGGGTAGAAGGGTTGTAGGGCATCAACTTTTTCCCCGACCCCAATAAATTTGATGGGTTGACCAGAGATGCGCCGCACGGAGAGGGCTGCCCCACCCCGGGTGTCGCCATCCATTTTGGTGAGGATTGCACCTGTAATCCCAATTTGGTCGTGGAAGGTGCGGGTTAAGTTGGCAGCTTCTTGCCCTGTCATGGCATCCACGACTAGCAAGGTTTCGTGAGGCTGAATGGTCTCTTTAATGCGAGCCAACTCTGCCATCATGTTTTGGTCGATTTGCAGACGACCTGCGGTGTCAATAATGACGGTGTTGATACCTTCTGCTCTGGCTCTTTCGACCCCTTGTCGCGCAATTTCAACCGGGTCGGCATCTTTGCCTAGCTCAAACACGGGTACGTCAATCTGTTTGCCTAGGGTTACGAGCTGGTCGATCGCGGCAGGGCGGTAAATGTCTGTAGCGACTAGGAGAGTGCTGCGGTTCTCTTTGCGTAGATGTAGCGCTAGTTTGGCAGTTGCGGTGGTTTTACCCGTTCCCTGCAAACCTGCCATTAGAATTACGGTGGGGGCTGGGTCTACTTCTGCTAGGGGAATATTGGTTTCCCCCATGACGGACACCAACTCGTCGTAAACCAGTTTGATGAATTGCTGGTCAGGTCTTACCCCAGTCACTACTTCTGCGCCTAGGGCTTTGGTTTGCACCTCTGCCACAAAATCTTTCACGACTTGGAGGTTGACATCTGCCTCCAGCAGGGCACGACGAACTTCTCGCAGGGCTTCCTGGACGTTCGATTCAGAAATTTTGTCCTGACCCCGCAGTGTCTTCCAAGCAGATTCTAAGCGTTCAGCGAGCGCGTCAAACATAACTTAATGGCTGTCAGATAATGAGTCTTCAATCCAGAGGTGCGCTTGTGAGCAAGCTGCTGCTTCCCCATCTATCCAGATTAATCGTTTTCGTTCCAGGTAGGTTGGAGAATTCGGTGGGAAGACTCTAGTCGCAGTCTAGGAAGTGACAGTCTAGGGCTGCGATTTTCATCTTTGTATGACAAATTTGTATGACAAAAAATGTGACCCGTTGGATTCTTGTCACAGTTATTTGAGAGGGAAAGTGCTAAATAATCTGTAGCGCTCAGTTTTGTAAGCCTATGCAACCTCCTGAATCCGTCATCAATCTGGAGCCTAGTCAGACTGCGATCGCCCCGACTCAGGATGATGGGTTTTGGGAGGAAGAGCTATCTAGGGCAGAACAAGAGTCTCAACCAGCATTGGGAGATCTGGTTAATCACAGCCAGTTCTTGATGGCAGCGATCGCGCCTCAGACCTTTGCTCTTAGCTATGCTAACGAGTCTTTCTGGAAATTGCTAGGGGCGAAAACCCCTCAAATGGAGCAGGGTCAGGCATGGTTGCAATGCCTAGCCCCAGAGGATGTGACTGCGTTGCAACAGTTATATCGGGGGCATTTACTCCGGCTGATTTTGTCTCAGCATCACCAAACTCACTTGCCAGAGCTGAGATTTTTGGATCAGCCAATCAGGGTGACTTGGCAAACTACCCCCAATTCAACGCCGAGATATTTATCGCTCTGGTTGCGATCGCAAGGTCTCCGAGTCGCTCAATTGGAGGCTGAATCCAATAAATTTGCTGACTTGAATCACTTGTCGCCTGAAGCTTTGAAGGCCAAACTACTCGACGAGGAGCAATTGCGCCAACTAGAGCAGCGATTGGACTTAAGTCTATATCCAGTGGAAGGGCAGTTGTTGCTAGAAGGACTCGATATTACCGCTCAAGAAGCAGTCCGGCGTTTGACTTATTTGTTGATCGATCGCGATTCAATTCTGCGTCCAGAGAAGTTTCAGCAAGTGAATCAAGGGTTGCGATCGCTATTTCGAGCAGACAACAGCATTATTCTGAGTGCGGAAGGTGAGCAAGCAAGGCTGTTTATTGGCACTGAGTACGAAGAGCTAAATGTCAGCGCTTATTCAATGGCTTCTCTGCAAGGTTCTCACTTTCTCAAAGCGGCTGAGGTGAACCAAGTTTACACCGTGCCAGATTTGCACCTCCACTGTCAGACTGAGTGTGAGCGCAACTTGCAGGAGTTGGGCATTCGCTCGTTGTTGCTGATTCCCTTAGTGGTTAAAGCGACGGCAACGGGGAAAGGATCGCGGCAGTTGGCAGGCTTGGTGGGTTTAACCAGCGATCGCCCTCACCACTTTGATTCGGTCGATTGCCAATACGCCACAGAACTGATTGCTCCCTTGACAGTGGCCTTGCGACAGGCAGCGCAACAGCAACTAACCACGATTCATAACATCCATCCCGCTGTGGAATGGCGGTTTCTTCAAGAAGCGGAGCGGCAAAGTTGGGGGTTGCCACCGGAGCCTGTGGTGTTTGCTAATGTCTATCCTCTTTATGGCATCTCGGATATTCGTGGATCTTCCGATGAGCGCAACCGAGCAATCCAAGCTGATTTGTTAGAACAGTTTCGGCTGGGGTTGGCTGTGGTCGATGCGGTCTGCCAGTACCAGGAGACAGCTCTAGGCGAACAGTTGCGGCTCGATCTGCTGGAGCATATTGAGCGCTTGCAAGCAGAAATTACAGTTGATGCTGAAATGACAGCCCTGAAGTACCTGAGCGATCGCTTGGAGGTTCACTTTGACTCCTTCGCTCAATGCGGGCCTGCAGCTCAAGCAGCGGTTGCAGCCTATCGTACCGCTTGCAGCAACGAGCAGAAAAGTGTGTATGTGGCTCGTAGTCAATATGACCAAGTGATCACTCAAATCAACACATTACTGCGGGCTACCTGGGAGCGTTGGCAAGTTCGCATGCAGGAGATTACAGCCCATTATTGTGATATTGAATGTACCGATGGCATTGATCACATGATTTATGCTGGAGCCTCAATTGATGCCAAGTTTGGCCTCTTTCACTTGCACAGCCTGCGCTACGAACAACTACGAGCGGTTTGCGATTGTGCCCGAACCGCATTAAGTCTAGAAAGCCAATACAACACCAAGATGCAGGTAACTCATCTGGTACTAGTGCAGGACTCCACCGTAGATATTTTTCACGAGCCCAGCACAGAGCGATTGTTTGATGTCAGAGGCACCCGTGACACCCGCTACGAAATTGTGAAAAAGCGGATTGATAAAGCCCTCGATCAAAAGACCAAAGCGCGAATCACTCAGCCAGGAATGTTGACACTTGTCTATTCCACTGAAGAAGAATGGGCTGAATATCAACAATATTGGCGCTACTTAATGCGAGAAGGTTGGATCGGCACAGAAATTGCAACTGGAAATGTAGAACCGTTGCAAGGGGTGAATGGCCTCAAGTTTGTGCAAGTGCAAGTGCTGCCTGCTTAAGTTGTCATAGTTTGCAGACCTCAAGGTTGAAGGTTGCTGCTTAAGTGTGGCTTGGGCGTGGATCGAGAGCGCTCAGCGTGGACTCGGAAAACCAGTAAAATGGCCGAGAGATTTCCGCTGCCTGTGCTTTGGATCACAGCTAGGAAATGGGAAACACTAAGTGTTAGGTCATCTCCAAGTTTGAGTGGCACTGATGGGATGGCGATCGCTAATTGTGTTTTCTATTCATCCCACGGGCATCAACCCAGTAGCACGGTCAACATGCAATCCCGATTTCTCCGCCTGTTCTGTTTGGCTCTCTTGAGTCTTTTCCTGATTGTTGCCTGTCATCGCGTCACCACCGTAGCTTCACGGCCAGAGCCACAACCCCTCAAGGTGGGTTGCTATAGCTTGTGGCCAGGTTTTTTTCCTATGATTCTGGCTCAAGAAAAAGGGTTCTTTGCCCAGCAGGGAGTGCAAGTTGAACCGATTTATTCCAGCAATTATTTAGAGCCTGTGTCCAACTTTAGTGCTGGCTACTCCGATGGAGTCACTTCAGCCTTGGGCAGCCTTATGAGCCTGGTTGGACAAGATACGGAGGCCCAGATGGTTTTAGTCAGCGATCAGTCCGCTGGAGCCGATATGTTGGTGGTGGCAGCGGGCATTCAAGACGTGAGTGACTTGAAGGGCAAGCGAATTGGGGTCAAACTGGGTGATTTTGGAGAGTTATTCGTTACGACTCTGCTAAAGTCCCAAAACTTGACCACGGCTGATGTGACTTTAGTCAACACTGAGGGAGAGCTGGTACCAGACCGCATCGCGAAGGGTGATATTCAATCTGGGCATACTTGGGCACCTCATACCTCAGAGGTGATCAATGCAGGAGGCCGAGTTTTGCTCAGTAGCCAGAGCACACCAGGGCTGATTGCGGATGGGATTGTGTTTCACCAAAATGTTGTGCGCGATCGCCCTGAGCAAGTGCAAGCCTTTGTCCGAGCTTGGTTCCAAGCGGTAGATTATTGGCAAGCTCATCCTCAAGAGAGCAACGCCTTGCTGGCAAAAGCGCTCAAGTTGAAGCCAGAGGAAATTTCAACTGAGGGAGTTCATTTAGCGACTGTGGCAGACAACTTAAAGGCATTGTCTCCAGGCCAAACAACCGAATCGTTGTATTACACCGCTAAGCTGTACGCTGACTTTTTTATTCGGGCTGGAGGGCTGAGTGCTGCGCCTGATATCGACCAATTGATTGCTCCCTCTTTTGTCCAAGCTTTGGCAGAGGAACAGTCGTGATGAGATTGCAATCCTTAGGTTTACGTAGCAAACTGATTTTGTCTTTTTTGGGTGTGGCGCTCTTGCCGCTCCTGGTTTTGGCCCTGCTGAATCAGCGAACAACCCAAAAAGCCTTGATTAACAATGCCAATCTGGCTCTTTTAGGTGCTGCCTCCCAAACGGCTCTCAGTCTAGATTCATTTATCAAAACGAATCTTGATGCGGTTCGGGTGGAAGCCCAATTGCCTATCCTGTCTCAATATCTCGCATTATCGACTCAGAGGCGAACCGCAATTCGGACTGAAGTCGAAACCACGTTATTGGCACTAGGGCGAAAAGATACGCTGAATATCTTGTCTTATGCCTTGCTCGACCAACAGGGCCAAAATGTTGTGGACACCCACACGGCAAATGTGGGGAACAGTGAAGCCAATTGGAATTATTTTCAGCAGCCGCTCAAAACTGGCTTACCTTACGTTTCGCCTGTGCAATATGCCACTAGTGACAAAGTGGCAAGTTTGTATTTTAGTAGCCCGGTTCGGAATGCGACGGGCAATGTGATTGGGGTTGTCCGAGTTCGCTACAATGCCAACGTGATTCAGAGGCTGGTGACGCAAAACAGCGATCTGATAGTGGGTGACAAAGCCTCGTTTGCAATTTTGTTGGATGAAAATCAAGTTCGGCTAGCGCAAGGGTATGCTCCAGAGCTAATCTTTAAGGCCATTACGCCGCTGCCCCTGGCAAAAGTGCAAGCACTACAGGCAGCAGGACGCCTGCCCCAAGGCACTCCCACCGAGCTAGCCACAAATTTGCCCACCTTTGCTCAGGGGGTTCAGAATGCCACTCAGTCTAAGTTTTTTACCACACCTTTAGTGGCTAACAATTCCGAGCTGAGTTCAGCCGCTGTCGTCAAGCTAAAAACTCAGCCTTGGTCAGTGGTTTTTGCACAGTCGCAGACTTTATTTCTAGCGCCTATCCAAGCTCAAATTCGGGCAACTCTGCTGTTGGCGATCGCGATCGCAGTCTTGGTGATGGCGGTGGCAATTGCACTTAGTCAATTTCTCACCAAACCATTGCAGGGGCTGACGGGTGTTGTAACCCGCTTTACCACAGGGGATCTCAAAGCTCGTAGTACTATCCAAACCGCAGACGAGATTGGCTTGCTGGCGGGTAGCTTCAACCAAATGGCTGAGCAAGTGGGCAAACTGCTGCACAACCTAGAAGAGCGCACCCATGAGCTAGAAGTAAGCCAACAAGTCACAGGGGCCGTGAGTGAACTGTCGCAAGTGATCTTAGACCCGAAACTTTTACTACGAGAAGCGATCGCCCTGATGCAAAATCGCTTTAATCTGCATTACATCCAAATCTATTTACTCAATGCCGAGAGGCAGGCACTGTACAAAGAAGTGGAGTCTAGTCAGGAAGACATTACCCGGTTGGGGCAACCGATCAAAATTTCCTTAGACGACCCACAGAGCTTACTAGCGAAGGCAGCTCGTACAAAAGAAATCATTTGCATCAATCAACCAGATCAGAGCCTTCAGGCAGCAGCGGTTCAACTCTCTGGTGTAGGGTCTGAAGTTGTTGTGCCGCTTAGCGCTAGAGGCACTTTATTAGGCGTGTTAAATGTCCAAGACAAGCAAAGCGATCGCTTCAGCGCATTGGACTTGGAAACGTTTAATACCTTAGCAGGGCAGATCGCAACAGCTCTCGACAATGCCCGCTTGTTTAGGGAAGTGAAAAAAACAGGAGCCGAACTCAGCGCCAAAGCTCAAGAACTAGAGAAGACCTTGCGAGAACTCCAGCAGACCCAAGCTCAAGTGGTGCAAAGCGAGAAGATGTCTAGCTTGGGCCAACTGGTGGCAGGGGTAGCCCATGAGATTAACAATCCGGTGAATTTTATCTATGGCAATCTCAGCTATGCCGGAGAGTACATTCAAGACCTAACTCGGTTGTTGAAGCTTTATCAGCAGCAGTTCCCGGATCTGACCCCTGAAATTGCCGCCGAAGTGGAAGCGATCGACCTTGATTTCTTGCTGGCAGACCTGCCAAAACTCCTAGCCTCTATGAAGGTAGGAGCCGATCGGATTCAAAAAATTGTGTTGTCTCTGCGGAACTTTTCCCGGATGGACGAAGCCGAAATGAAGGCTGTAGACATCCACGAGGGGATTGATAGTACCTTGATGATTTTGCAAAATCGGCTCAAGGCTAAATCCGATCGCCCTGAAATTGCAGTGATTAAAGATTACGGAGATTTACCTTTGGTAGAGTGCTACGCGGGGCAACTCAACCAAGTCTTTATGAACCTGCTGACCAATGCGATCGATGCTTTGGAGGGTGATCAGATCCAATCTCCTGAGCAGTTGCAGGCACCCACGATTGAAATCTGCACCCGCCTGCTCGGCACTCAATCCGTTGAAATTCGGATTGCTGACAATGGTTCTGGGATTGCTGAAGCTGACCAGGGACGGCTATTTGACCCCTTCTTTACCACCAAGCCTGTCGGTAAAGGCACAGGCTTAGGTTTATCAATTAGCTACCAAATTGTTACAGATAGGCATGGGGGAACCTTGCGCTGTGTTTCGGTTCCAGGTCAAGGAACTGAGTTTGTAATTGAGATTCCTTTGCGCCAAACCTAAAAATAATTGAAAGTACTGGAAGAAAGGTATTAAAAGCTAGCAGCGATCGCCCCTACTGCCAAGACTGATCAGATTCCTCCATCTTGTTCCTGGCTTTATTCTCAATGGTTTTGAGCGTTTGCAGGATCAGCATTTCATCTAAATGAGTTGGCTGATTCTTATTAATAGAGTCAGAGTTTGCAGAATCGCCAATGGCCTTTTGGACTTTGTTTTCAATATCTTGAGAAACGACCTTTACTTTATGAGAGAGTCGCTCGTAGAGTTTTTTAACTGAAGGAGACTCAGAAAACATGGCAAGTAGTTTTATTTTTAAATGTAAACTTGCCATACCTCTAGAGCCCTGCATCTTTGGTCAGAAAAAGCACATTAGCGGCTATGCAGCCAGAATTATCTTTTAGCAGAGCTAACAAAGCTCATTAACCAGAGGTTGGCAACCTTGAAGTCCTAGGCTAGGGGTCTGGCGGTAATCTGAGCGGGGAGTCCAAACACTCATGGTGCGGTTGGTAGCAATGTAGTAAAGGTACTCTGCCTCAGGACGATAGGTCAGTCCTACTCGGAGATGGGAGAAGTCATCCTCGCACATTTCAAACCCGAATCTCACGACTAACTGAGCTAATAAGCACTCTGGAGTATCACAGTATTCTCCGGAGATGTCTCTTTCCTGCCAAAATTTTGATAGAAAAGGCTGAAGCCGAGGCAAAATCTTTGCGGGACTTCCTTCTCTACTGGCGTAGATGATGGCTGGATTACCTTCTACGATGATGTGACAGGGTGTAGCCATGTGGTCGAACTCCTGATAGTTCAGCGCTGAACTGCTAATCTGCAATGATGCGAATGAATCTAGCATCGTGGTTTTGCCAACTTCAGTCTGCCCATTGTTGAACAATTGGGCACAATTACTTGTCAAATCCCATTGCCTCTAATCCCTTTGGTACGTCGGAAGGAGTGGTTCAAGTGAACGCAGCCGAGCAGGCCCTGAACCTTGAAACCGCCAGCAAAATCGCAACGGTGGTTAATTTATTTAAGACCAAATTTCCTGATGCTAGAGCAGATCTCAAACCTTGGGCGAATGATTCCGATACGAGAGAGTTAGTAGACCCCGATTCAATCGATATTGGTTTTCACTTTCCGGGTCGTAGCCGTCTGTTTCAGAGCCGCAGTATTTTGGTGCAAATTCGGTTCTATCAAGACCCTATAACAAAAATCCGTCGAGCGATCGGGGTGGAGGCCGCAGGTTTTGACCATAAAGGTAAGCAGTGGCGACTTTCCACCGTAGAAAACTGGAGCTTTGAAGGAGCTAAACAGCCAGTGGCAGAGATCGCTCAGGAACTAAAAGATTTTTGTCGCGAAATTCTAGAGTTGTTCAACGCTGCTTGCTGACGTGAGTGATCTACAAAAAAGGCTGAACTACCGCACTTAGGTAATTCAGCCTCTTTGGCACTAATTGCACGACTAGATGCTACTTAGCAAGAGCTTAAGCAATGCCAGCAGGGATTTTGTCGCTAGCTGATTTAACTTGGCTTAAGAGCTTGTGCAGCGTCTCTCCTTCAATCACTTCCGTTTCGAGGAGTTGAGTGGCGATCGCCTCCAACAACTCTCGATTTTGGTTCAAGATGTCGAGGGCTTGCTGATGAGCCGTTTCAACAATGTCCTTAACTTCGCGATCGATTTCTTCAGCCACTTTCTCGCTGACCATGCGACGAGGATGCATCCCTTCGCCCCCTAGGAACATGCCCTGTTGACCTTTGTCATAGGCGAGCGGGCCGAGAACTCTGCTCATGCCGTAGGTTGTCACCATGCGCTCAGCTAAGTCTGTAGCGCGTTGGAGGTCATTGGAAGCGCCTGTGGTGATGCTGCCAAAGATAATCTCTTCAGCGGAGCGACCTCCCAACAATGTGGCGATTTGACCGCGCAGTTCCCCTTCATCCATCAAGAAGCGGTCTTCGGTAGGAAGTTGCAAGGTATAACCCAGAGCTGCCATGCCGCGTGGGATAATCGAGATTTTTTCAACTCGACCGCTACCAGGGATGAGGGCACCGACTAAAGCGTGACCCACTTCGTGGTAAGCCACAATCTTTTTCTCTTTTTCGTTGAGGACGCGGCTCTTTTTCTCTAAGCCTGCTACTACCCGCTCGATCGCCTCAGCAAAGTCTTCTTGAGCAACGGCTTGACGATTTTGACGGGCGGCTAAGAGCGCAGCTTCGTTGACTAAGTTAGCCAAGTCTGCCCCCGCAAAACCAGGAGTCCGAGTGGCGATCGCCCGTAAGTCTACATCTGGGCCTAGCTTCACTTTCTGGGCGTGAATTCCGAGGATTTCTTCGCGACCCGATAAGTCTGGGCGATCGACCAGCACTTGGCGATCGAACCGTCCCGGACGCAGTAATGCTGGATCTAAGCTTTCAGGACGGTTAGTGGCAGCTAGCACGATTACAGTTGCGCCACCCGCCGCAAATCCATCCATCTCAGTCAACAACTGGTTTAGAGTTTGTTCCCGCTCATCGTTGCCACCGTAGAAACCGCCGGAGGCACGGGACTTACCGATCGCATCTAATTCATCAATAAAGATGATGCAAGGCGCTTGTTTCTTGGCTTGCTCAAACAAGTCGCGAACCCTGGAAGAACCGACACCCACAAACATTTCGACAAACTCAGAGCCAGAGATGCTGAAGAAAGGCACTCCAGCTTCACCTGCAACTGCTTTAGCCAGGAGCGTTTTGCCTGTACCCGGAGGGCCAATCAGCAACACCCCTTTAGGGATGCGAGCGCCAATTTGCAGGAAGCGATCGGGACTTTTGAGGAAATCAACAATCTCTACAAGTTCAGTTTTAGCTTCTTCTACGCCTGCCACATCTCCAAACGTGATTTTGGCAGATTCACCTTCGACATAAACTTTGGCTTTGCTCTTACCAATGGAGAGGACGCCTCCTTGAGAGCCACCACCACTCCGGGCAATAAAGAATTGCCAGATACCGATGAAAATCAGCGGTGGAATCACCCAACTGACGAGGGTGCCAATCCAGCCATTCTTAGACGGGGGAGTCGCACCGAACTCAACCCCTTTTTCTTCTAGAAGCTTAGGTAGGTTGAGGTCAAAAATGGGAGTTGTGCTGAGGACTTGGCCCTGTTGGTCGCCTTCTCCCTTCAGCTGATAGCGAATTTCATTTTGGCCCACCGCTGCCTTGGCAACTTCTTGCTCATCGACCTGATGAATGAACAAGCTATAAGGGACTCGTGGAACTTGAGGGGCAAATAAATTGGGAAAAACTAGGTTTGCCAACAAAAATAAGCCTGATAGCAATAGCAGAATATTGCTAATTTGGCGAGAACGGGGAGGTTGAGGCTGATCTTTTTTAATTGGCATTTGTGAATGCTCTTGATTCTCTTAAAGCAATTGCTTGAATTCTAGAAGTCAAAGAGCGTCTGGGTAAACCTGCTGAAGGGGTGGTTATCCGCTATGCCGTTTCCATCCAGTCGAATACCCGATTGAGCTGGTCAAGGGTGATCAACCCGTACTGCCAAAGAATCATGGGTAACTGGCTCATATCTTGCTCGCGATGGCGTAAACCAATGGCGATCGCGGCAGCAGGTACTGCTAACTCCTCTCGCAAGAACTTGATCAATCGGGTCAATCTTCTACTTTCCATAGCTGCTTTTATGATCCTTTGTTAAAAAATGCAAGAACAAGTGTTAAGTTTTGAAATGTTTTTTCAGAAATGATGGCTGAATTATACAAGCAACATCGGCACTTCAGGAGAAACAAGATGGAGGGGATCTCCGTACTTCTGTTCCGTATTTTGCTTGAACTGCAATGTACTGTAGGAGCTATAGCCCTTTGCTCTTCCTCTAGGCCAGTCCTGTACCCTACCAAGAGACAGAACTGACAAATTAAGGTTCCTGTGTTGAATTTATAAACAAGTCTCTCATTTTTGGACTGGCTCGTTGCTCTTGCGATCGCCCCTTGCGAGTCTGCTTTGCGATCGCTGTCTCAGAACTAGTGGGATTTCCTATAATGAAACCTGTCCCATCACTGCGCTAGGTCTGTGACACGTACTCCTCTTTCTTCTACCCATCAATCTGCGATCGACAATCTTGCTGAAGTGATCACGTCTGCTCAGCGGCCTGATGCCCTGGGGCGATTTGGTCAGTTTGGGGGTAAGTATGTGCCAGAAACGCTGATGCCAGCGCTGAGTGAGTTGGAGACGGCATTTCATCAGTATTGCAACGATCCGGAATTTCAGCAGGAGTTGCAGGGGTTGATGCGGGATTATGTGGGACGGCCCAGCCCGCTCTATTTTGCGGAGCGTCTAACGACTCGGTATGCGCGTCCAGATGGGAGTGGCCCTCAGATTTATCTGAAGCGCGAAGACTTAAACCATACAGGCGCTCACAAAATCAATAACTCTTTGGCTCAGGCGCTGCTAGCGAAGCGGATGGGTAAGCAGCGAATTATTGCGGAAACGGGCGCGGGGCAGCATGGGGTGGCGACAGCGACAGTCTGCGCTCGTTTTGGCCTGGAGTGCATCATCTATATGGGGGTGCATGATATGGAGCGGCAAGCCCTGAATGTGTTCCGGATGCGGTTGATGGGTGCGGAAGTGCGTCCGGTTGCTTCTGGGACAGGCACGCTGAAAGATGCGACTTCGGAGGCGATTCGGGACTGGGTGACGAATGTGGAAACGACTCATTACATTCTTGGTTCGGTCGCTGGCCCCCATCCTTACCCCATGATTGTGCGCGACTTCCAAGCGGTGATTGGTCAAGAAACTAGGGCACAGTGCCAAGAAAAGTGGGGTGGCTTGCCTGATATTCTGCTGGCTTGTGTGGGTGGTGGCTCAAATGCAATGGGTCTATTCCACGAATTTGTGAATGAATCCAGTGTGCGCTTCATTGGGATTGAAGCGGCTGGGGAAGGTGTAGACACGGAGAAACACGCGGCGACGTTAACTCGTGGTCGAGTGGGTGTGTTGCACGGGGCAATGAGCTATCTGTTGCAAGACCAGGACGGCCAAGTAATTGAGCCACATTCAATCAGCGCAGGTTTGGACTACCCTGGCGTTGGCCCTGAACATAGCTACCTCAAAGACAGCGGTCGGGCGGAGTACTACAGCATTACGGACCAAGAAGCGCTAGAAGGCTTTCAATTGATTTCTAAGCTGGAGGGGATTATTCCCGCTTTGGAAACCTCTCACGCGATCGCCTACTTAGAGCACCTTTGCCCTCAACTCGAAGGTAGCCCCCGCATCGTGATCAACTGCTCTGGTCGTGGCGACAAGGACGTGCAGAGCGTGATCAAATACCTGAAGCTAGACGAGCAGAATTCCTAGAGAATCACGATAAGGATTACGCCTTCGCAAGCGATCGCTAATTTGGGAACCATTGTTCTAGTTGCAAGTCCGAATAGATTGGGTGTCAGTTTGAGAAACTTTTCTCTCCTCACTTGACTGACTCAGGGTTGTACGCACCTCCTCTACCATTTCTGACTTGCTCTAGATCACATAGGAGCCATGTTTCATGATGCGACCCCTTCTGACTGGGATTGCTTGCAGTGCTGTCGTGATGACAGGCGGATTGCTAGGAGTCCTTACTACTCAAAATCCTGCCCCCGCTGTCACTAAACCTATTAGCCGCACGGTTCAGCCTGCGAACTCACACACACCACTAGTTGCTCAAACACCAACGACTGCTAGTTCCCTCAGTGCCATTGAGAAATCTGCTTTTGACCAAATCAATAAGTACCGTGCCTCCAAGGGCTTACCTGCCTTAACTTGGAATGCGGCGATCGCGGAGCAATCTCGCAAACATAGCCAAAGCATGGCGAATGCTAAAGTGCCCTTTAGTCATGATGGATTCCAATCCCGCGTGGGCGCGATCGCCAAAACAGTGGCCTACAGAGGGGCGGCTGAAAACGTGGCCTATAACCAAGGCTTTAACGACCCTGCTACTAAAGCAGTGCAAGGCTGGATTAAAAGTAATGGACACCGCACCAACATTGAAGGTAACTACAACGTCAGCGGCATCGGTGTAGCCAAAAACGCCAAAGGCGAATACTACTTGACCCAAATCTTTATCCGTTCCCGTTAATGGCCCGCTAATGGATAGTCTCAAGTTCTCGTAGCTCATACAATCTCGTAGCTCATACAATAATGAGGTGCCCTACTGCTGCGGCGGTTCAGGGCACTTTGTTTATGAGCGGTTGAGCGATGGATTTTGAAGACTTTCAGGTTTACGATCGCGACTTACCTGAAGCAGCGTTACAGCAATATTTACCCGCCGAGGCGATCGCCGTCGATACAGAAACGATGGGCTTGCTGCCCTACCGCGATCGGCTTTGCTTGGTGCAACTTTGCGATCCACAAGGTCGCGGGGCAGTGGTACGGATCGAGCGGGGTCAAACCGAGGCTCCCCATCTCCAGCAATTGCTAGAAGCGGCAACGGTGACAAAGGTGTTTCACTTTGCTCGGTTTGATATTGCCACGCTGAAGCATAATTTAGGCATTCAAACTTCACCTGTTTTCTGCACCAAGATTGCCAGTAAACTAGCGCGCACCTATACTCCACGCCACGGCCTGAAAGATGTGGTGCAAGAGTTAGAGCGTGTGGAATTGGACAAAAGTGCTCAAAGCTCTGACTGGGGCAATGTGGCCAATTTATCTGACGCTCAGCTACGCTACGCCGCCAATGATGTGCGCTATCTCTTGAGCGTGCGCCAAAAACTCACAATCATGTTGCAGCGAGAGGAACGGTGGGAATTAGCCCAGCAGTGCTTTAACTGTTTGCCAACAATGGTTGCCCTAGATTTGCTGCAATACAAAGATTTGTTTGAACACTAAACCTAGCATCATCGCTCTTTCAGCTTTGTGTGGTGAGCGTTGCTTCAATCGGATAACCGACTGCTTTCCAGGCAGGCAATCCACCCCGCAACTCTGAGACATTGTGGTATCCGGCGGATCGCAGTTTAGCGGCGGCTTCGGCGGCTTCTTCGTCAATATCGCCGTAGATGTACAAATCGCGATCGAACTCTAGGCAATCTAAGGTGCGGGCGGGAAGTTCATCTAGGGGGATGGAAATCGCGCCTGTGATGTGGCTGAAGTTGAATTGGTTGCGATCGCGCACATCAATAATAGTCAGTGCGGGTTCACCCCAATCTAGGCGAGCTTTGAGATCGTAAACGCGGGACTTGGAGCGTAGCGCTGGAGGCCGAGGGAGAAGGCTAAAGAACGCGTCCATGAGGGTGAATGGCAAGTGGCTTTGCTTGCAATCTAACAACTGATTTTGTAAGCTGCAAAATTTTGTGTAGAAACCTTGACTTTAAGGCCTTAACTTAATTTATTGCCTTGTAATCTGGAAGGCAGGCACCAAAAATCAAAAATGGGGCATCACCTAAAGGCAGCCCCGAATCAATCCATCGCTTAAAGCAAGACCCTAAACACAGCAAGGATTCAATGCTTAATTATTGGAAATCGATTTCTTGCTTCTGAGTGTGGTTAGCGAGCGCAGAGATCACGTTGTAGCCTTCGGGGCCAGGAGGGGTTTGGGAGTCAATGGTGCCATCCGTTGCGCCATCGATTGCTTTCCACGCTTCCAATCCACCTTTTATCTGGGCAACGTTAAAGAAGCCAGCGCCTTGGAGTACCTGTGCGGCTTGAGCGGTTTCTTGATCACCGCTGCCATAAACATAAATGTCCCGGTTAGGCTCCAAGCTAGACTTGGCCCAATCTACCAGCACATCTAGCGGCATAGACATGGCTCCGGTGATATGGCTGGCATTAAAGCTTTCGCGATCGCGCACATCCAAAATTGTCAGAGCAGGCTCGCCCCACTCCAAGCGAGACTTGAGGTCATGCACCGAAGACTCAGCCTTCAAGCCAGGAGGGGTAGGAGTGACATTGGGCAGCGCATCTTTAGCATGGTCAATAGCATCTGCGACCTTGTGGGTTGCCTTATCCGCAGCGTGGGCAGCATTATCTACAGCACTTCTAGCTTTATCTTGCATATTTTCCATAACGAGCTTTTTAATCGAATCACATCACTTGAACTGTAATAGCAACCTAGAAGCAATCGATCCCCCCTGGGTAGTAAGGTCAAAAAGTTCTCCCTTTGGGCAGATCGCGCCGTTGTCAGATGCCACCAAAAGCAAGGTGATCGCACTCAAAACCTAGCTCCGTTCTGACGGATCTGTCCTCTAAACTGGATCTATGGCACCCAGAATTCAGACCCTGCCTCTAGAGGTAGTTCATTTAATTGCGGCTGGAGAAGTGATCGATTCTCTGGCAGCAGTTGTGCGGGAATTAGTCGAAAACGCCCTAGATGCAGGCGCAACCCGTATCGCGATCGCGCTCTGGCCAGATCAATGGCGAGTCCGAGTCGCAGATAACGGCTCTGGCATGGATTTAACCGATTTGAAACAAGCGGCCACACCTCATAGCACCAGCAAAATCCAAGCGAGCGAAGACCTGTGGAAGATCACCAGTTTAGGATTTCGGGGTGAAGCATTACATAGCTTGGCTCAGTTGGCAGAACTAGAAGTTTTGAGTCGGCTCCACAGCAATCAAGCAGGCTGGCAAGTTAGCTACAACACCCAAGGCGAGCCAATCCGAGTCGAACCTGTCGCGATCGCCCCTGGCACCGTCATCACCGCCAGCAACTTGTTTGGCATCTGGCCCGCCCGTCGAGAAGGTCTGCCCTCCCCCACGCAGCAACTGCGCCTGATTCAGCTCACCATTCACCAGATTGCCCTCTGTCACCCCCACGTCACCTGGCAAGTCGAACAAAACGATCGCCCTTGGTTTTCGATTTGGTCAGGCGAAGATGCCAAGCCCGTCTTAGCCCAGATTTTACGAAGTAGTCATCTCAGTGACCTACATGCTCTAGCGATCGCCAACCCCAGAACTGCTCCCAATCTAGACACACCAACTTCCAATCCTGCCAGCCTAGAAAAACTCCAACTAGTACTAGGTCTACCAGACCGTTGTCATCGTCGCCGTCCCGATTGGGTGCGAGTCGCCATTAATGGCCGCATCGTCAAGGCTCCAGAACTAGAGCAAACTATTCTCGCCGCCTTTCGTCGTACCCTCCCCCGCGATCGCTACCCCGTTTGCTTCGTCCACCTGCAAGTCCCTTCCGACCAAATCGATTGGAACCGTCACCCCGCTAAAGCCGAAGTTTATCTACATCAGATGAGCGATTGGCAAGAGGCCATAACCCAAGCGATCGCCCAAGCCCTCCACTTCAGCCCTGCTCAGCTTACAGAGTCTTATCAATCAGAGCGAATCGGGCAGCTATTGAAAGTAGCCGAAGCCGATGGCGTTTATCAAGTCAGCCGCACCATTCCTGTAGAACCTGAAACTCCAAACCCAACTGAAACCGAGCAACCTCCCCCTTCACAGCTTCTAGAACTTAAAGCCGTCGCCCAAGTCAGCAACACCTATATTGTGGTCGAGCATCCTGCTGGGATGTGGTTGGTAGAACAACATATCGCCCATGAGCGCGTCTTGTATGAGCAACTGTGCGATCGCTGGCACCTAGTGCCCCTAAATCCCCCCGTCGTTCTTAACCAACTCTCGGCTTCCCAGCGAGAACAACTACAACGCCTAGGGCTAGAAGTAGAACAATTTGGCGAACAACTGTGGGCCATCCGCACCGCCCCTGACCTATTAGCAAAACGCGAAGACTGCCCTGCTGCCCTCTGGGAACTCAGCTTAGGCGGCGACCTAGAATCCGCGCTCGTTGCCACCGCCTGCCGCAGCGCCATCCGCAACGGCACCCCCCTCACCCTGCCAGAGATGCAAACCCTACTTGATCAGTGGCAACAGACCCGCCGCCCCCACACCTGCCCCCACGGTCGCCCCATCTACCTATCCCTAGAAGAAACCGCCCTATCGCGATTTTTTCGTCGCCATTGGGTAATTGGGAAGAGTCATGGGATTTAGGAGAGAGAGGAGTGAGGAGTGAGAAGTGAGGGGGAGAATGAAAAGTAGGAGTCAGGAGTCAAAAGCCAGAATTCAGAAATTAGAACGAGGAATCGAAAAAAAGAATCGAAACGCTTACAGCTAGATTCGTTTGGAGGGGGTCTGGGGGACGCAACCGTCCCTCAGCGGGAGTTTGAGGGCAGGTGCCCTCAAGGGTTCGGATTTCAAAATCTAAACTCAGACCACCAAACCCATTACAGCAGAGAACCCGACTGAAATTCCTGACAAAACCCATCCACCACCCGATCCAACGCCACCGCCCTTGATGCCTTAAACAACAAGCGATCGCCCGGTTGCACCAACTGCCTTAACCGCGCCACCACCGCCTCATGCCCATCAAACTCTTCCGTCGCAACCCCCACCGCTCCAGCCACCATCGCTGCACTTTCCGCTGGATCAGCCAAAATCAGCAAATAGTCTAAGCCCAGTTGCGCTACCATCGCCCCTACTTGCTGGTGAAACTCTGGCGATCGCTCCCCCAACTCCTTCATCGTGCCCAGCACAGCAATACGACGCTGACCCGGAGTTTGAGCCAGTAACTGCAAAGCCGCAATCATCGACTCCAGACCAGCGTTGTAAGTCTCGTCCAAAATCACCACATCATTGGGTAGCTCATGGCGTTTAGCACGACCACTGGGTAAATTAACCGCCAAACCTGCCTGCAATGCTTCCCAGCTAATGTTCAAGCATTTGGCAACCGCGAGAGCAGCCAAATAATTGAGAGCATTGTGTTGCCCTGGTAAGGGCAAGGGAAACTCCATCCCCTCTACGGTTAGGGTATTGACATCGACTAAGCGTCCTTGAAAATCTCCACCCGCTAAACCATAGCTGATAGTTTTACCCGACCAGACCGTCGCGGCAGTCGGCAATAACAGAGGGCTGTCGTGATTGAGAATTGCGATTCCTGTGGGAGCCATTTCCGCTAGCAACTCACACTTGGCTTGCGCGATCGCCTCCTCTGAGCCTAGCCGTCCAATATGCGCTGTTCCCACGTTGGTAATCACCGCAATATCAGGCCGTGCAATTTGCGTGAGCAGAGCAATTTCTCCCGGACCTCGCATGCCCATTTCAATCACGGCATAGTCATGCTCTGGCTCAAGTTCCAGTAGGGTTTTCGGCACTCCAATTTCGTTGTTGTAATTGGCTTGCGTTTTCAGCACTCGTCCCTGGGTTGCCAACACCGCGCCAATCAGTTCCTTAGTGGTGGTTTTGCCCACTGAGCCCGTCACAGCCACCACTGGAATCGCACATTGATCTCGCCACCACCGCGCGATCGCTTGATACGCCTGTAACGTATCTGGCACTTGAAGCAGCGGCAGAGCCCCAGTCTTTTCCCGTGGCGGAGTTTCCTCGTAAGCTTGATCTACAATTACCGCGATCGCACCTTGGTCTAGAGCAGCACCGACAAATCTATGACCATTAAACCTTTCACCCCGCAAAGCGACAAACACTTCTCCGGGTTGGAGACTGCGAGTATCGGTACCAATGCCTGTTGCTTGGTGCGCCAAATCTACGCTAGAGAGGTTAAGAGGTGTGGCGTGCAGAATCTCTACGAGCTGGGATAGGGTGACACGACAAGGCATAAGATGCAGTGCTTGAAACTAAACTAGCTGTGATCATACCGCTGCCTGCTCCTACCCACAGATAATGTAACCTCAACCCGGTTCTAAAAAATTTTTGATAAATTTAGGTAATCTTTCCGGAAAAGACTGAGTTGTGGATGCATTTCCTAATGGACAATGAATAAAATCATTATTCCATCACGTGCCTACAAGGTTTTCAGCCCTAATTGCCCCTCCTGTAGCTCGCTACAACACAGGAAGTCTGGTCAAAAAAGCAGTTAACTTGTAGACTTCAAAGGACTGAAAACTTCACTGAATCTTTAAGCGATCAGTGACTTCAGTCACATTGACCCGTGATCTCGCCCAGTAGGATGGGAAAGTACGTAGGATCAAAGCAGTATTGAAGTTTACAAGCCCTTATTGTAAACCGGGATTTTTTCTAAGTATCTACGGAAATTCTCTATTCGCTCTTAACATCAAGCATCATAAATTCCCGCTTAGCCTCCTTTACCAGGTGTGGGAGCGCAAACTAACGTGACTACTTGGATAGGCCAATACAACCGAGAAATTTCCTCAGAGGAGCAGAAACTCTATGACCACCTGCTCTTCTGTGTTGAGCATGAGTCGCCTCAGCAGTTACTAGGGCGCTTTCGATCGCTCTTTATTGATGGCATTGGCTATCCAGAGCGCGAAATTACCGTTGCGCTTGATCAGCTAATTACCTCTAAGCTTGCAGAACAAGAATTTAAGTTTGTCTTAAATCGTTGCTGCCACATTTTGATTAACCGTTGGCAGACGCGATCGCAGCTGCAGCAGGCAATTTTAGAATTGGTCGCTCTGTTTGAGGCTCCCTCGATCCGCCCGATTACGGAGGTATCCCGCAGCAAATCAGTGAGACGTTTAAGGGAACTCGTTGCCTTATTTTGCCAAAGCGAGCACTGTGCCACTTTGCGCCGTTTAGCGCGAGTGATTATTCAAACCAATGAAGCTCAGTCTCAAGATAACCGCTCTCTAGGAACGCTGATTCGGCGATATCCCTATCTGTATGACCACTGCTTGCTGAGTGAAGATAGTTCTTACGAGCATCAGCAAACAATCCGCCAAATTCAAACTCAGGTGCAGCGACAATTTGAAGTAGACCTGTCGCAGTACGTCACCTATCGAGTGCGGCAGTCTCAAATCATTCGCTTATCACCGACCTTAATAGAAGCCCGCCAAATTCAGGCGGTGAAGAATCCTACCCTATTAAGCGACGAAGAACTCTACCAGGCCCTGCAACAATTTGCAGGTCGTGTCGATGGGGATGCTTCTTATCGAGATTTAGCTCAACGCTTTCTGCTACATACCAAGTACACGCGATCCTATGCAACCTTTAAGGACGACTTGTACGAGTACATCATAGACACCATTGATCCAGAGTATGGCAAGCGGCAATTTAACAATCAGCTGTACCTGCATCTGCGAAATACTCTGCCCGATAACCATGATCAGCCGTTAAATGAGTTTCTGTTGATCAGAACTTGTGCCTATCTACTCAACTTCTTGGTCGTAGAAAGCGCCCAACGCCCCAACCACTTTGTGTTTGTCGATCTGATTACAAACTTAGGGGCTACCACTGCCACAGGCTTGCTCCTAAAGATCGTGTTGCTTTGCCGCAAAGTGAGACCCTATCTGGAGAAGCGCTTCTCTATTTTGTTCAATCATTATGAGGCTTGTGCTCGTGAAGGGGTGCATTGGCTCATTCAGGCATTGGAGAACCTCAATGTAGCCCTCAGCACAAACTTTGGTGTAGTGGATCTTTCCTATATCCATCAAATTAGTTAGTTAAGGAAAGTATTATTTAATACAAAGCTTTAAGAAGATTGGGGCGATCGCTCTGGAAACAGCGCTGAAAAGCGATCGCCAGATCCTCCTTAACTAAGTTCCTAACTGCGCCAAGAATGGCTCACTTTGTTCAGTTGCATCACATCTTCATCGCTGAGCGTCCAGCCTAAAGCCCCCGCATTCTGTTGGGCTTGTTGGGCGTTCTTCGCACCTGGAATAGGAATGACTCCCCCTTGAGCAATTAGCCAGTTGAGTGCGACTTGAGCTGGGGTACGCCCATACTTGGTGCCTAGATCTTGGAGGAGATGGATCACAGGCGCAAGTTTTTCGAGACCGTCGCGGCTAAAGCGAGAATCCCATTGGCGGGCTCCGGTCGGCTCTTGGTAATTCTCCACGGTGTATTTACCCGTCAGCAAGCCTTGAGCTAGGGGGCTATAAGCCAGGATCGTCACACCCAATTGCCGAGCTGCATCCAAAATGCCGTTGGCTTCAATTTGCCGAGTGATCAGGGAATAGCGGACTTGATTCACGGCTAAAGGGACACCCCGCTCAGCCAGAATTTTGTGTGCTTCCCGCATTTGGTCGGCTGAGTAGTTACTCACGCCAATGGCAGCGATTCTGCCTCGCTGCACTTCGTCGGCTAAGGCATTCATTAAGGTTGACTGGCTCATCAGGAAGGTAAAAGGCCAGTGAACTTGGTAAAGCGCTACTTGGTCTACTTGCAACCGCTTCAAGCTTTCTGTCAGAGCGTCGGCGACAGATTGCCCGCCAATGCGCCAAGGAGCAGGACCGTATTTGGTGGCAATCTGCACGGGTTGCTGAGTTTGCTTCATAAACTGCCCCAGCAGCTTTTCTGACTCACCAAATCCGTAAACTTCCGCAGTATCAAAGAAGTTGACCCCCGCTTCTAGAGTGGATTGGAAAGCGGATTCCACCTCGGTCGAGCCATAATGACTGCCGTAGTTCCAAAACAGCTTATCTCCCCAAGCCCACGTCCCGATTCCTAAAGCAGGTACAACTGGCCCTGTAGGACCGAGCTTTATTGTTTGCATAGTGTGATCCTAAACTCTTTACTTTTTGTTACATGCTTAGAGTGTAACGTTCTACAAAAAGGCTAAAGAGGGCTTGAGGTAAGCCCTCCAAGATTTCTAAACGGGTTCGATTCTGCCTAAAGATAGAGCTTAGTGGCAGGGAGAATTCTAAATCTTAGCCTTCATCTTTCTAGAGGCAGCTTGAAGCCTCTATCTTGAGAAAGAAAGCTATTTAGATTAGCTGATCAATATTGTTCTAAACAACTTTTTTGCGGATATGGAAACGGGTGATTTCTCAAAGGAAAATTTAGAGCCACCAGTTAGTACAGCAGCAATCTCTCGGATTAACTTGTTGACTATGTTCCGCTTGGGGCTGTTTCAGATGGGCTTAGGCATTATGTCTCTGCTCACATTGGGCGTCCTGAATCGCGTGATGATTGAAGAGCTAAAGGTTCCCGCTCTAGTGACGGCTGGGGCGATCGCCATGCATCAGTTTGTGGCTCCAGCGCGAGTTTGGTTTGGTCAGATGTCAGACTCCAAGCCGTTTTTAGGCCATCACCGCACAGGTTATGTCTGGGTAGGAGCTGCTTTGTTTGCGATCGCTTCTTTCCTAGCGGTACAGGTGATGTGGCAATTAGGCGTTAGCTTGCAAACTCAAGGCTGGACTCCTCAAACCTATGCTTGGGTAGGGCTGCTAGGGTTAGTTTTTGCCATTTATGGATTGGCGCTAAGTTCTAGTTCGACTCCCTTTGCCGCCTTACTGGTGGATGTCTCAGATGAAAATAACCGTTCTAAGCTAGTGGGCATTGTCTGGTCGATGCTAATGGTAGGCATCGTGATTGGGGCCATCATCATCAGTGTGGTGCTGAAACCATTGGCCTTAGATGCTCCGATCGCGACGGTACAAGCGTCGATCAATCGTCTGTTCATCATTATTCCAGCGGCTGTGTTTGGTCTGGCGCTGCTGGCAACAGTGGGAGTTGAGAAAAAGTACTCCTGCTACGCTTCTCGCTCTAGCTTGGTCGATCGCGAAGATAGCATCACGTTTGGTCGTGCCCTCAAGATTTTGACCGCTAATCGGCAGACTGGGCTGTTTTTTACCTTTCTCCTGGTGATGACCATTAGCTTGTTTATGCAAGAACCTGTACTGGAGCCCTACGGAGCACAGGTATTCCAGATGCAGATCTCAGAAACAACGAGGCTGAATGCTTTTTGGGGGATAGGCACGTTGCTGGGCATCAGCTCCACTGGCTTTTTGGTGGTGCCACGCTTGGGCAAGCAGAAGACGACTCGTTGGGGCTGCTTTTTGGTGGCATTGAGTTTTCTTTTGATTATTTCGTCGGGCTTTAGTCAAAATGCCAAACTGCTCCAAGGGTCTTTGTTCTTGTTCGGCTTGGCCTCTGGGCTTACCACGACTGGAGCGCTCAGTTTGATGCTCGATCTCACGGCAGCAGAAACGGCAGGCACTTTTATCGGCGCTTGGGGTTTATCGCAGGCCATGGCCAGAGCGCTAGCAACTGTGGCAGGTGGAGCGGTACTCGACCTGGGTAAGAAACTGTTCAGCAATTTAGTTTTTGCTTACGGTTTGGTGTTTGCCCTGCAAGCTGTAGGGATGGTGTTGGCAGTTTGGTTTTTGGGGCGGGTAAATGTGCAAGAATTTCGCAGCAATAACAAACAGGCGATCGCGGCGGTGCTAGAAGGTGAGTTGGATTAATGACTGATTTTTGGAAAACGATTCTTGAATTTGCTGAAGCCACGACAGCTAGAGTCGGTAAACAGTTACTGGCAGATTTTGGTCAAGCGCAAGCAGCAGAAAAAGCCGATGGCAGCTTAGTCACGCAATCGGACAAGTGGGCAGATGAAGAATTGCGGGAGGCGATCGCGGCGGCTTTTCCGGAGCATGGCGTGCTGAGCGAAGAGGTGGAGCACATTTTTCCAGATACGGAATGGTGCTGGGTTATTGACCCGATAGATGGCACAACCAACTTTGCTCGCGGCATTCCGCTTTGGGGCATCTCTCTAGGCTTGCTGTATCGTGGAATGCCTGTGTTTGGATATGTACATCTACCCACGCTGAACCAATCGTTTCATGGGTTTTGGTACGGTGATTCTGGGCTAAGTGGGCCGACTGAGGCGTTTCTGAATCGTCAACCGATTCATAGCAGCGCGGATGAGCCTTCGCGCAATCACTTTTTTAGTTTGTGTGCTCGCAGTACAGCGGTGATGGAAAATCCCTTTCCTTGCAAGATTCGCATGTTAGGGGTGGCGACTTACAATTTGCTGACGGTGGTGCTTGGTTCGACGTTGGGTGCAGTAGAGGCAACCCCAAAGATTTGGGATATTGCGGCGGTGTGGGCGATCGCGCAGGCGGGTGGAGCAACCTGGGTATCTCTAGAATCTGAGCCGATTTTTCCGCTGCAAGTGGGCCGAGATTATGGGGAGCGATCGTTTCCGACGTTGGTGGTAAGTCGGGGAGAGTTGGTGCCGTTTTTTCGGCCCTATGTGGAGTTTTTGGAAAAGTAGGGTTGTTTGAGAGAACCAAGAACTTGAGGGCACCGTCCCCCAGACCCCCTCCAAAAGTGGTTTAGAGGTCTGGAGGTTTTACTTTTTGTTCATGGCGAGAGCACCACTAAATACCATCAGCAAGGCTCCGGCGAGGATGGCGATCGCAAGTCCGCCTAAGAGCCAGTCCAGTCCAGCAGTATTTTCCATGTTGTGTCTGTGTGATGGCGTATCAATCTCAGGCAGTTCTTCTAGCTAAACTTGCTTCTGATATTTAGGCAAAGATGAGAGAACTGACATCAGCAGGGACTCTCATCTTTGCCTGAAATTAGGCCAGGTGAATGTATTGAATAAGCTAATTAGCCTTGGCTGACGGGTTCTTTGGCGAGGAACTTCTCTAGCTCGGTGAGGGCATCCGCATCGACCTTGGTCTGCATGGGGCAGAACTTAGGCCCACACATAGAGCAAAACTCAGCAGTTTTGTAGATGTCGGCGGGCAGGGTTTCATCGTGGTACTCTTTGGCCCGCTCTGGGTCAAGCGACAGCTCGAACTGGCGGTTCCAGTCGAAGTTGTAGCGAGCTGTGGAGAGTTCATCGTCGCGATCGCGAGCACCCGGACGGTGACGAGCAATATCCGCCGCGTGAGCCGCAATCTTGTAGGCAATCAAGCCATTCCGCACGTCTTCCGCGTTGGGTAAGCCTAAGTGCTCTTTGGGGGTGACGTAGCAGAGCATGGCTGTGCCGTACCAACCCGCCATTGCGGCTCCGATCGCGGAGGTGATGTGGTCGTAACCCGGAGCAATATCAGTGACGAGAGGACCGAGCACATAGAAGGGAGCCTCAGAGCACTCTTCCATTTGCTTGCGGACGTTGAACTCAATTTGATCCATTGGCACGTGACCCGGACCTTCCACCATTACTTGAACATCATGTTCCCAAGCTTTGCGAGTCAGTTGACCCAGGGTTTTGAGTTCAGCCAGTTGCGCTTCATCGGAGGCATCGTGGGTGCAACCGGGACGCAGGGAGTCACCCAAGCTGAAGGAGACATCGTATCGCTTGAAGATCTCAATGATGTCGTCGAAGTGGGTGTAGAGGGGGTTTTGCTTGTGGTGCGCCAACATCCACCGCGCCAAGATACCACCACCACGAGACACAATTCCGGTGATCCGGTTTCTGACTAATGGCAAGTGCTCAATCAGAATCCCGGCGTGAATCGTCATGTAGTCCACACCCTGTTGGGCGTGCTTCTCGATGATATGCAGGAAATCATCGGGGGTGAGTTGTTCAATATTGCCGTGAACCGATTCCAACGCTTGATAGATGGGAACGGTGCCAATTGGTACAGGCGAAGCATTAATGATGGTGGTGCGGATTTGGTCTAAGTTGCCGCCCCCGGTGGACAAGTCCATCACCGTGTCAGCGCCATACTTGACGGCTAGGTGCAGCTTGGCAACTTCTTCGTCCATGTTGGAGGAATTGGGAGACGCACCGATATTGGCGTTGACTTTGCACTTAGAAGCAATGCCGATCGCCATTGGTTCGAGGTTGGTGTGGTTGATGTTGGCAGGAATAATCATCCGACCCCGTGCCACTTCATCCCGAATCAGATCAGCAGGAAGATTTTCGCGCTGGGCGACGTAGTTCATTTCTTCTGTGATCATTCCCTGACGGGCAAAGTGCATTTGAGACACATTGCTCTGCCCGCGACGCTTCGCGACCCATTCTGTCCGCATATTGAGTTCCTCGATAAACAGCTTCCCTCCGCTGGTATTACCCAGGTTCAGGTTCTAAGGGTCTGATCTCAGCCTGTAACGTCAGGCACCCCTAGCTTGGTTAATGATTGTATCACCTGCGTCTTGAGAGGGTACTCAGGTTCTCAAATCTACGAAAACCTAAGTCTTTTGTAATTAAGAGAGTTGATGGGTAGGGAGCGATCGCCTTTCTTCTGAACTACACAAAAATTCCTTGTCCAGGTGCCAAAATATTGTCGGGGTCATAGCGTTGCTTGGCACTCACAAGTTTTCCCCACACAGGCTGAAAATGCTGTTTCCAATCAGCTGGAGTCATCGGGACGGTACCCACTGGATAACGGTAGCCACCTAAAGCGCGATCGCGTTCAAACAGGTCACGGTTAGCGGCAACCATCTGGTTAATCACGGTTGGGTCAGGCGGCGCAGTCCGCAGAATCGCGAAGAGAAAGGCGATGTTCTCTCTAGGAGTCCGAAATAGTGGACGAGTAAAGCGCCAGGTTTTGACTGGGTAGAGCAAAATTGGGCCTTGGCCTGTATCTGCCAACGTTAGTGTCGAGACGACTTCACCGACAAAGCGATCGACCTTGCTACCGGGTACGAACAAATTTAACCAAGGGTGAGGGAATGACCAAACGCCAATCGATTTCAGGGTTTCGACTACAGGGGCGAGGCGGTTGGCGAAGTCAAAATAAGTGGGATCTGTAATTTGCTCTGAACCAGGTTGGTAGCTTAAACCAGCAAGCAACGCTGCATTATTCGGCTCATTGAGTGGCGTATAAAAGCTAACAGCCTCTATCATGTAGCGCCATCCACCATTCGGGGTCGGTACTACTTGCCCTTCGAGATAATTAAAGCGTTCTTCGCTAATTAGCAGGCGTTGATCTTGAGTGAAGGTTGCCAGATCGTCATAGAAGAGTAGGAAGACGCGGGCTTGTTGCTTAGCAGGAATAAGACGAACGGTTGCTTGCACAATAATGCCGCACTGCCCCAAACCTGCTAGCACTGCTTCAAACAGGGTTTTATTTTGGGTAGGTGAACAAGTTTCTAGCGTTCCCTGGCCTGTGACAACTTCTAATGCCAAAACTTGATCGACCTGCACGCCGTAGCGATGAGTGGCTCCCCCAATGCCACCTGCGGACAAGGTACCTCCGATCGAGAGTTCTAGATAGTCAGTAAGGACGGGAGGGGTTAAACCTTGAGCGATCGCAGCCTGTAAGAGTTCGAGCCAAACCACGCCGCCTTCGACCTCTGCTCGGTCAGCGCCAATCTGGATAATTTGATTCAGGGTACTCATATCAATGACAATCCCTGCTTCGACTTGGGCCTGACCGTTGCTGGAGTGGCCTTGTCCTCGTGCGGCTATCTTCAGTTTATGGGTGCGGGCAAACTGCACAACGTTCACAATGTCTGCTTTGGAACCTGGTTTCAAAACCGCAATAGGTTGGCGATGCACAATGTGCCCAAAGTCATCAGCTGCGGCTTGCCGTGTCGCCTCATCGGTGTAGATTGCGCCATCTAAAGGGGGTAACTTAGCAAAGTTCACATTTGATTGAGCACTTACAGCAGTCACCCAACCTCGACTAACCACATCAAATCCAATGATGGCGGTACTAGCGAGTAATCCTTGGAGAAATATACGACGGGAGGAGCGATCGCGCATAAACTAAAATCCTGCTTTAAGTAAGGCGTGGAAGCATATTCAGCGTTTTAACAGACATTCAATTTTTAGCTTCACAAAAACTGCATTCGACCGTTGCCTACTAGTCTGCCTATTTTGTGAGGGTGGCTCACTAGTAAGGAATTAAAAATTTATCTTTTTATGTAGCTAAGTACTCACAAATTTTCTGTCTCAGGGTAGATGATCTGGTGAAAATTGTGGGATCAAAAAGTTAAATATTTGTTATTCTCAGTACATTCCAGATTTTCCAAGTGTAAAAAGTTTTGGAACCGCCCTAGATCCCTAGCGCGATCGCGACTACTCATAGCGTCTATTTTCTCTCGGCCCCTAAAAGCCACTTCTGCGTGATTGCTACCCCCTAAAACCGCATGAAGTGAATTTGCTTTTTAGTCGTTGCAACCGAGAGCCGATCAGTACCAGAGTCAGCGCGATCGCTAGGGGACAACTCCAGCTACCTGTAAGCCAAAATCACAATGAAGAAAGGACTTTGGAGCCTACTACTTGCGCTACTCATACTTTGGTCATTTTCGTTACCAGCTTTTGCATCTCCAGCTCCGGGGCTGAGTCAAGCTCAAAGCCATACTTCTAAGAGCCTTGCTCAGGGCAATTGTCCTAGACAGCTCCAAAGTGCGATCGCTCCAGAACCGCTGTCAGCAGCTATTGGCATCAATCCTGAAGGTTTGCCGCGCATTGGTGTCGCTCGCATTCGCTCTGGCATTCTGCCCGGTGTGGTCATCGGCGGGCATCATGAAGGCGTTCTCAAAATTCTTCAACAACGCTATACCGCTTCTGGGCAGTTAGATGAACAGCTAGAAGATGCAGCCTTGCAAGCGATCGAGGATGAACTGGTGGATGCTGGCTACAACGTGGGCCGATCAGAGCAGCATTCGGTGTTTGATGAGCAACTGATGGAAGAATCTGAACCCGTGAGATTCTTAGTAGGGGGCAAGATTACCAAAGTGGAACTGAATTCTTACAGTTCTTTCTTCAACAGTAGAACGGCAGACCAAAGAACGATTCAGTGGGAAATCTTCGATCGCGACACTAATAAAGTGATTATGCGACAGGTGACGACAGGTCAAGCTGAAGCTGAGGGCATTGATAACCCTGCGGCTACCTATGAAGCAATTCGAGCCAGCTTTAAGGTTCTTCTTACTCAACCCAGTTTTACAACTTCCCTTCAGCAAGCTGTAGGACGAGATTTAGCCCCAACTGCGGCCAAGACTTACCAAATTGCTGCTCTGTCTGGCTCCCAACTTCCCCTCTCTACCGAGCAAATTGCTAGCCATACCATTCCTTCTGTGGTTTGGATTCGTACCCCAACAGGACGAGGTACGGGCTTTGTGATCGACTCATCTGGCTTGATTTTGACCAATCAGCATGTGGTAAGTTCCGCTTTCTCAGTCAAAGTGAAGCTGTATGACGGGTCCACCCAAACGGGACGAGTGCTGAAGCGCAATGCTGCTTTTGATGTTGCGTTGGTCAAACTCGAAGGGAACGTCAGCCATATTCCTGCCTTACCGATCGCGGATCTTAGTGCGGTCAAGGTGGGGCAAGAAGTAGTGGCGATCGGCAATCCCATCGCTTATTCCAACACAGTGACCAAAGGCATTGTCAGTGGCATTCGCACCATTGGTAGCCGAGACCTGATTCAAACCGATGTCGCCATCAACCCTGGCAACAGTGGCGGCCCACTCCTAAACCAGCAAGGAGCGGTGATCGGGATTGTGACCGAAAAAATGGTGAGTCGAGGCATTGAAGGACTAGGCTTTGCCCTCCCGATTAGCGAATCCTTGCAGAATCTAGATGTGTTTGTGAAACCATCTAGAGCTATGGGTTCTATGGCTATGTAGGGCTGTGGCTGGGTAGTCTAGCTGAGCGCGATCGCTAGCATTCCCTCACTGCCCTATCGTTGCCTTTCTACCGTTGCCCTATCGCTGCCAGGTAATCGGCACGTGTGGTTGAGAGGGCCAATTGGCAGAGGGTCTCATCTGGGTTTCTTCATCTAAGACTTTGACCACTCGGTTGTAGATGTCTTCTGCTTGCTGAAGCGAGTTGCCAATGCTAGTAACTCCCACTTTGCCAAACTCAGACAACGCTCCCATGAGGTGAAACACAGTTCCCGTTTCGGTACTGCTGTCAAAGTGCAGCTGATGGTGGGCGATGATGTCCATCAGGTCGTTGGGGAGCAGCCCGCGATAGCGTTCTTTTTGCAAGTTGTCAGTCGCCATGTAATACTTAGGCCGCCCTTGTTGGCTGTAGAACAAGCCACTAGAGAGGTCATAGCGACCGTTGGTGAGAAACTTTAGGGTCATGAAGGGGTGAGTTGTCCCTCCTTTACGCAAATTAATTTCGATCGCCTGCAAGTCCCATTGGGTTTGTTCGGTTTGGGGGTCGTGATGTGGCACCGCGAGAAAATCAACCCCGAATCGTTCTAGAACCCCTTTGGCTGCTAAATTCTTGCCTACTTGTCGTCCTAACTCTTGCAGTTTTAAACGGTAAGATTCATCGGCGGGAAAGCGACAACCTAAATAAATTTGTCCATCAGGGCCACCGAGAATTTGATCGTGGGTCGAGAGAATTTCCACTTCACCTGTCGGGGTAATGCGACCTTGCACACTGGGCGATCGCTTTCCCTCCCCTTCAATAAAGGCTTCAGCGATCGCTCCTAGTTCTGGAATGCGGCTACTAAAGTTACTCCAGACCTCAGATTTGGCCTGAAAGCTCATACCTTCAAAGCGCTCGCGAATAGTGCTCACTCGTTCTGCGTGAGTTGCCTGTCCCGGAGCCAAGCTGAGAATGGGACGGAGATCTAGCAGGGCATTGCCTTCGCCGGAGAAGCCTTCATTCAACTTCACCACCATACGTTGCAAGTGAGGTTGGCGCTCCCACAACTCTGCTGCCACCTCGGCTAGTTCGTCTATACTCTTCACTAACTCACTACCATCTGGGCAGGGAACCCCAGATTCAGCAAAGATTTGGCGGCTGCCGCTTTTTGTCCCCCAGTACAACAGATCTGGATCAAGGGCATACAGTGGCACATTGAGCTGACAAGACAAATCCCGCTCCAAGGAGCTGGAGTTGTAGCAGATCATAAAGGTCTTTTCAGGACGCAACGCCTGCCGAATCCGCTCCATCAAGCGCGGACGCTCCAAAATCTTCTGAGTCAGCGAGGTGGACGCAGAATCGTAGGTCGAAAACAGCAACAGGCGATCGCGAGCATGGGAAAAGGGAATCCCAGGCAACAGTTGCAGATAGTAATCAATGATGCTGGGGTGCAGCGGCTGCGACGTAATGTAAATCAGCCGAGTCCGAGGGTTACGCAAGCGAATCAGTGAGAACAACAACCGCTCTTCGTAGTGGTGTGCCCCTTGAATCTTTAGTAACTCTCGCTGGTCTAAGCTGAGGGAGGGAATGACGATAATATCCGCATCGCTCGGATCGAACGACTCTATCGCCTGCCAGCGATCGGACAACAAACCCTGTAGATGGTGAAACTGCTCTGCCTGCTCGGAGGAAGAAAAATCAAGAGTTTGCATGAGCTTCTAAGGCTTGCCCTGCCTCAGCGATGCTTACACCTGTGATTCTATCCGTATAGTGGCAAATCACACCTCTATCAATCGACTGGCAGAAGTGAGGAAACGCTAAAATTTGTAGCTTAGAACGCGGACTACAGAGCCTTCCTGCGGCAGATCACCCGGTTTGATGGTGATGGCATCGTTTTGCACTTGGTGAATATTCGCTCCCTCCATCAAGGCAAGAAACTCATCTACAGAAGTCAAGTCGCAGCTCGCGCTATCAGCCGCCGCTGTCCGGTAATGGGTCGGAATGATCACCTTCGGATTCAAAATCTGCACTGCTTGCTTGGCTTCTTGGGCGTTGTAGGCTTTAGGGCCACCTCCTACCGGAATCAGCAGTACATCGGGCCGTCCCATCAGAATTTTTTGCTCAATGGAAATAGGAGCTGCGGCTCCACCCAGATGAAGCACCGTAATGCCCCCTTGCTGCCATCGCCAAGCTACATTGGTGCCAAAGCGTCGTCCACCCTGGCGATCGTGGTCAATGCTGATGCCTTGGAGTTGCAGCCCAGCAACTTGATATGCTCCTGGCTGATACAACAACTTAGGCTCGCCAGAAATTTCTTCCACCGCTCCTTCATCTAGCAGCTGACTGCTGATGAGGACTAAATCGGTACTGACGTTGGGGCTACGATATCCAGATGTGCAGCCTAGTTGGCGAAACGGGTTAGTGAGGACGCGCTGTCCGCTACCTGTAAACAAAAACGAAGTATGACCCAACCACTTAATTGACAAGCCATTGCTGGTCTGAGCTTGATAAGCCTCAAATCCAGAAGCTAGACCCATACCACCAGCAGCCAACAAACCTGCTTGCGCGTAACGCATGAACTGTCGCCGTTTCATCTTTCTCCTCACGTTCCCTGTGTTTGCATCCAACTCGCGCAACTCGTAACCAGCAACTAGCGCTCAGCGATGAGTAGGTAAGCTTAACGCCACCACTTGACACTAAACATTGACGCTAACCATTGAGAGGAGCATCGATCGCTCAATCTCCCCCTAAACAGGCTACAGGATTTTCCGGCGCTAACTGCTAAGCGCTAACTGCTAGGCGCTAATAGCTAAGCGCTAATAGCTAAGCGCTAATGGCTAAGCGTTAATGGCTAAGCACTGGTCGCCAATTGGCGATCGCCCACCGACAACAGAAAATTCCGCAATAGCTGCTTACCCGATTGAGTCAAAATACTCTCTGGATGAAACTGGACGCCTTCGATGTGAGGATAGTTCCGATGCCGCACCCCCATGATCGTGCCGTCATCTACCCAAGCGGTCACCTCCAGGGTATCCGGGCAGGTTTGCGGCTCAATCACCAGGCTATGATATCGAGTCGCGGTGAACGGGTTTTCTAAGTCTCGAAACACTCCTAGCCCTGTGTGGTGAACTTGCGAGGTTTTGCCATGCATCAATTCTGAGGCTCGGACAATATTGCCGCCGAAGACTTGCCCAATACTTTGATGGCCTAAGCAAACTCCCAAAATGGGTAGGGTTGGCCCCAACTGGCGAATCAGCTCCAGAGAAATGCCTGCATCTTCTGGGCGACCTGGCCCTGGGGAAATCACAACCCCATCAGGCTGGAGTTGCTGCACTTGCTCTAGAGAAATTTTGTCATTGCGGTAGACCTGGACTTCTGCCGCGACGAGTAGCTCGACACCGAGTTCACCCAGATACTGCACCAGGTTGTAAGTAAAACTGTCGTAGTTATCAATAACAAGAATCAAGATTGACTCCTAAAAATTAGGAACTAGGGCTGGCGAACCAACCTGCTGATTGTTTGCCAATCTCTAGCGTAAAGCAGATTGCAAAAAGGTCAGAAGTGGGGGGAATAGCAGTGAACCCGCGACCAAAATGGCAGCGATCGCCGAAATCAGAACCGCTCCCGCCGCACAGTCTTTGGCAATTTTAGCGAGTTCATGGTACGACTGCTTCACCGTCAGGTCAACCACCGACTCCAACGCCGTATTGAGTAATTCCATTGCCAACACCGCCCCAATGGTTAGGCTGATAATTGACATCTCCACTGCACTCAACCGTAAAAAAGCACCCAAGCCAATCGCTAGAGTGCCCACAATAACGTGAATTCTGAAGTTGCGTTGAGTGCGGAAGGCGTAACTCAAGCCAGCCCAAGCATATTTAAAGCTGACCCACAAGTTACCAGCAACCCGCCAGGACAGATCCCGATTTGGTTTAGCAATTACCTTATCACTCACTTTGTTGGAGGTCTGAGTTGAGAGATCTGGAGACATAGGCGCGGAAGCACAGGGGTTAGGGAAGTTAGGCAATCGGCTCTCCTTTGGAGTAGCAGTCTATCCTGTTCTAGTAGCAAAACCAATAACCTGTAGCAGAGCTTCTTGCTGACTTAACATTTGCATCAAATGGTCATCATCAGGATGGTCCCATCCTAAAAGATGTAGCAACCCATGTGCTGCCAGCCAAGCTAGCTCGTAGGACAGGTCATGGCCTTGCTGGTCTGCTTGCCGCTGTGCAGTCTCTACAGAGATCACAATGTCTCCCAAATACAAAGGGAGCGATCGCAGCTCCTCAATTTGGGGACTGTCTACTTCTAAGGCGGCAAAGGCCAGGACATCCGTTGGTTTATCTATGTGCCGATATTGAGCATTCAGCGTTTGGATTTCAGTGTCATCTGTGAGCCGCAAGCTCAGCTCGTAGGCTTGGTCTAAGTCCAAAGGAATTTGCTCCTCTTGCTCGATCTGGCTCAGCGTCTCTAACCAATCCTGAAACCAAGTCTCCCACTTGTCTAAAGTAATGGGAGCTATGGTCAGGGAACCAGGGGCGATCGCTTCAGCTAGAGGCAGTTCTAGCAGCTCTGATTCTACCTCGACACTTTCATCATCAGGAGATGAATAGACGCAATCCTGAACAGTGACTTCAACTTGCACGCTTGAATCTCCGGAACAATCCCATTAGTCAAAATTTTTAGCGAGTGAGATATGCCAAACCCACCAAAACCCCTAACAAAGCCACGGTAGTTAGGGTAAAGTGCCAGATAGATTTGCCGCGCTTGCGCACCATGTTACGCATAGCCAGTTTGACATAACTGGGGGGCGGAGAAGTGTCTGGCGTTGATGGCATCTTGTCACTGGTAGAGTCAGTGGCAGGTGAAGTCACAGCTTCCACTGACGGTTCTACAGATAGCGATTCTACAGCTAAAGGATCTGAATTCATAACCCTCATCACAGCAATTTTGGTTCAGTTAGGTAGGAGTTCACCGCGAAAACAACGGCTAGCCTCCTGCCTCAATGTAACAATTTGGTTGCAAACTCATCACCCTTATTGTCTCATCAGTGCTTTAGAACAGAGTGGCCTTGGAGCAGAGTAGTTTAGATGACAGGTTCGGTAACGGTTACGGCACCTCTTAGGTCAATTTGTAGGGCTTTAACCAGGGGAGTAATGCCTTGCTCCACCCAAGCATTCGCGATCGCCGCTTCTACATTGGCCGCTTGTTGGCTGTTGGTCAGGGCGAGTAGGGTGGGGCCTGCGCCACTAATTACTAATCCATGGGCTCCAGCCGCGATCGCGGTATCTTGCACAGCAGCGTAGCCAGGAATGAGGGTTTGGCGATAGGGCTGATGGATACGGTCTTGGAGGGCAGCCCGTAGCCACTTGCCGTTCCCCGTTTCTAAGGCGCGAACTAGCAAACCCAGGTGGGCAGTGTTGAAGATGGCATCCGCGCGGCTGTATTCAGTGGGCAAGACACGGCGAGCTTCAGCCGTCGAAAGTTCAAAATTAGGAATTGCCACCACAGGCACAATATCGCTGTGCCAAGGAATATCACAGATTTCCCATTTCCCTTCCGGGTTAGTCGCAGCCAAACGGCACCCTCCAATCAACGCAGGCACGACGTTATCTGGGTGACCTTCCATCGCGATCGCTAGTTGCATCACCTCAGTAGCGGAGAGCGGTGAACCAGCCAGCACATTGGCCCCGACCAAACCTCCGACGATGGCTGTGGCAGAACTGCCCAAACCGCGAGCTAAGGGAACCCCTAGTTGAATAGTGATCTGGACAGGCGGTGGCGTTTGGCCTAAGTGCTCATAGAGTTTGGCAAACGCTTGGTAAGCTAAATTGCTTTCATCTGTTTTGACGCGATCGGCTTCTAACCCCTCTACTATGATCTGCACCCGCTGTTCTGCACCCACTTCTAGACCCGTCAAGAGATGGGCAAATTGGAATTGGTTGTACACCGTCAAAGCCGCACCCAAACAATCGAACCCTGGCCCAATATTGGCAGTCGTAGCCGGAACAGTGACAGTAACAGTGGGACTCAACGACATCACAAATACCTATTAGCAGCGATCGCAAACTTTGATTCCTTGCAAACCTGATCATAAAGCCCTGAAGTCACCTTCCCAAACGCGATTAGTTAAACCCACTTTTGGAGGGAGTCTGAGGGGCGCAACCGTTCCTCATCGGGGGTTTGGGGGTAAGCGCCCCCAAGAGTTCGGTTCTCGCACAGAAGTCAACCCCTCCCCAGCTACCCAAAATTGACTAGAGTGAAAGAACAACATGATTCAACTCACCCAGATCCAAGCGATCGCCCTTTTGTGACTAATTCGCCCTTCGCCGCCGAACGCCTCCTCTTCACCCCCGCCACACCCGACCCTGACGCGATTCCCGCTATTTTTGCCTTCCCAAACGACTACAACGTCGGCATTACTAGCTTGGGCTATCAGGTCGTGTGGGCAACTTTGGCATCGCGATCGGATCTGCAAGTTAGCCGACTGTTTACTGATGTCCACGAACCCCTGCCATCCCAACCAGAACTCCTGGGCTTTTCTGTGTCCTGGGAGCTGGATTATGTCAATATTTTGGGCTTGCTAGAATCCTTAGATATTCCGATTCGAGCTAGCGATCGCACCGATGATCATCCCTTAGTCTTCGGGGGTGGCCCTGTTCTGACTGCTAACCCGGAACCCTTCGCCGACTTCTTTGATGTCGTGTTGCTCGGAGATGGTGAGATTCTGTTAGAGGCAATGGTTGCAGCCTACAAAGAGGTGAGGGGTAGCGATCACCCAACTCAACTGCGGCATTTAGCCCAAGTCCCAGGAATCTATATCCCCAGCTTGTACGAAGTTACTTACCAAAGCCCAGAGGGAGCGATCGCCACCATTCAGCCCATCGACTCCACCATCCCCGCCCAAGTCGAAAAGCAAACCTATCGCGGCAATACCCTCTCAGCCTCCACTGTTGTCACAGAAAAAGCTGCTTGGGAAAACATTTACATGGTGGAAGTAGTGCGTAGTTGCCCAGAGATGTGCCGCTTCTGCCTCGCCAGTTACCTGACGCTACCCTTCCGTACCGCTGATGTGGAAGCATCCTTGATTCCGGCGATCGAACGAGGTTTAAAGGTTACTGATCGCCTGGGTTTGCTAGGAGCTTCCGTCACCCAACATCCCGAATTTGACGCTTTGTTGGATCACCTCAGCCAACCCCAATACGACCAAGTGCGGCTGAGCATTGCGTCCGTACGAACCAACACCGTTACCGAGAAACTGGCGCGAACCCTAACTCAGCACGACACTCGCTCGATCACGATCGCAGTCGAAAGTGGCTCGGAGCGATTGCGGCAAATCATCAACAAGAAGCTGCACAACGACGAAATTACCCAGGCAGCGGTGAATGCCAAAGCGGGCGGTCTGAGCAACCTCAAGCTCTATGGCATGGTCGGCGTTCCTGGTGAGACACCGGATGACCTAGAGCAAACCGTAACCATGCTGCGGAGTCTCAAGAAGGCGGCTCCAGGTGTGCGTCTCACTTTTGGCTGTAGTACCTTTGTGCCCAAATCTCACACTCCGTTCCAATGGTTTGGTGTGAATCGTCAAGCGGAGAAACGGCTGCAATTCTTGCAAAAACAGCTGCGATCGCAAGGCATTGACTTCCGACCGGAAAGCTACAACTGGTCGGTGATTCAAGCTTTGATCTCCAGGGGCGATCGCCGTCTCTCACGTTTGCTAGAACTCACTCGCCATTACGGAGATTCGTTGGGCAGTTATCGTCGTGCCTTCAAAGAATTGCGGGGACAACTGCCAGACCTAGAGTTCTATGTCCATGCCGATTGGACTCCGGATCTGGTGTTACCGTGGCAGCACTTGAAAGGGCCATTACCGCAACCTACCTTACTGAAGCACCTAGCAACGGCCACAGCTTTATTTGATTGGGAGCACCAAGCCAAGCTAGAACAACAGTTAAGCGTTCCAGCGGGAGTAAAATGAGGGTTTGCGCTGAGTCTTAAACCATGCAAAACACGGCTGAATACTTTTGCGCCTTTTGTGGTGAACCCAACTTAACCTTTGTGGATCTCAGCGCTGGAGGACAGCAATCCTACATTGAAGACTGCCAAGTTTGCTGTCGCCCCAACGTGCTTTATGTCCGCATTGACGAAGACACGCTGGATATTGAGATTGACAGTGATTATGAAGGCTAGAACCTCGGCAGTCTCTCTAGTTTCTGCTTGAATTTGTGCAGTAATAAACTCGCTCTTTGAGAATTCTTACGAAGGGTTGTATCTTTATTTGAGTTCTCGCTACTACCAGTTATCTTGAGCCACAACTGCTTGTTCCAACTTGTTACTCATCGTTATGACACGTGAAGATTTACAGTCAGAGGATGAATTGAAGGGTGATCAGTTACTCTGTGACGACAAGGAGTCAGAAAGCTTTGAAACGTTGCTGGATTACCTGTGGCAAAATCATGGGTTTGACTTCTCAAGCTACAAGGGCCCCAGTTTGATGCGGCGAACTCAACGGCGGATGTCAGCAGTGAAGGTTGCAAGCTATAGCGCCTACCTTGACTATCTCAAGGAGAATCCAGAGGAGTTTATTGATCTCTTCAAAACGATTGAGATCAACTTTACTGGTTTCTTTAGGGATGCACCTGTTTGGGACTATGTAAAAACTGTAGTCATTCCCCGCATTATTAACAGCAAAGCAGCCAATGGGCCGATTAAGGTTTGGAGTGCTGGGTGTGCTTCGGGAGAGGAGGTTTATACAGTAGCAATTCTGCTAGCTGAGGCTTTAGGAGCAAAGCAGTTTAATCAGCGAGTTCGCATCTATGGCACTGATATTGATCAAGAAGCTGTGATACAAGCTCGTCGAGGTGTCTTTTCAGAATCTCAGGCTGCGGGTCTGCCTGCTGATTTTTTGACAACGTACTTTGAACAAACAGAGGATCACTATGTCTTTCGCCAAGACTTACGCCGTCCTATTATTTTTGTCCAAGGCAACCTGATTCTCAATCCTCCCTTTTATCGAGTGGACTTGCTATTGTGCCGCAATACTTTGTTCTATCTAAATATCGAGGGTCAAATCCGAGCCTTGGTACGCTTCCATCTCGGGTTAGTAGATAGCGGTTTTTTGATCCTGGGTCAGTCTGAGATGCCAAGTCTACCACGAGATAGTATGCTCTTCACTCCAGTTAGTTTGCCTCATCATGTGTTTGCTAAGGTGCTAAATCCTAACTTAGTGACACTGCTACCCAAAGCATTTCGCAAGCAGCGCCGCCAAGGTTTCAACCTTGGCGGCGCTGCTGAATCGATCGCTGCTTGATCAATCTAATTAATCTCTAACGCCGTTCGGCATCCACTCGCTGGGCTACCCCTACTGGTTGGAAGCGCTTGGCAAAGTTGACAAACTTGGGGATTTTATCACCCGTGATGTTGAGCACAGGTAAATTACGGGTTTCCTGAGCCGAGCCGTTACCGTAGCCAAAACTAATCACAGTTTGCTCTTGGCGACCTAGGCCGTAAGCCCTGACAATATCCCGTACTAAGTTGCAACCCATGACAAAGCGGCCCATATTGATCTCGCCATTGCCAGCAAAGTAGTTCCACTCCACACTCTGCCAATCGTTGGTAGCGCAGTAGAGATTGGCGACTTCAAACATTTTGGCTAAATGCACATCGTAAAGTCGCAGATCACCACCATAGGCCGAGCGAGTGGTGTTGCGATCGGGCACGATGAAAATGCCACGAGCTTGTCCTCCCTGAATGGCTGGTAAGAAACGAATGCTACTAATGGGGACGACTGTGCTGGATGCGGTAGTGCTGGCAGCAATGGCAACAGGGACACTGTCACCGCCGATCGCAGGCCGAAACTCAGAGCTAAGCGCAGGCCGAAACTGCTGCACAGTATCTTGGAAGCGGGTGACCTGATCGCCTCGTAGATTCAAAGTTGGGACATATTCAATCGTGTTTGCTCCCGTAACGCGATAGTTGACGGGTGTGGGTTCCGAGTTGGTCAAACCGTAGGCATCCACCACCTGCTGGGCCATCTGGCAACTAATCGAAAACTGATCCAAATTCCGAGTGCCATTGCCTGCGACATATTGCCATTGCACTCGTTGAATGTGAGGCCGCAATTGGTCACAGTGAGCAAAGGTGACTTCAAACATTTTGGCCATGTGTAGGTCGTAGCGGCTGAGGCCAACGTTAGAACGCTCCGAAACATCGCGATCGGGCACGATCAGGGTCAATTGTTCCTGACCACTTTTTTGCATCGGTTCAATTTCGATCGCCGTGATATTCGTACTGGGACGAGCTAAGACGGGCTGAATGATTCCGAGAGTACTAAGAGTGACGCAAATAGAAGCACTGATTGTGAGAGAGGGTTTGAACATAGGAAGCCTGACACACCAAAGCAATAAACAAAGCAACTAAAGCCTGACTGGTAAATAGCTACAATCGCGATCGCCGTAATTTCCGATCTTGTCGTGACCGATGTTGCAATTTTTGCAACGGCTCAGATCGGTGGTTTAAACGATGTCATGGTAGGAATCAACCGATGTGATGTGATCTAGCGATTCTTCCTACTCCTAAGAGTTTAAGTATGAAATTTGCCTATATTTTGCCTGCTGCTACGTTGCTGCTCGTTGGCACCCTAGGAGCAATCGCGCACTTTACTGTTGCTCAATCCGTAAGTCAGGTACCTATGCGCTCTACGATTGTGAACCCCAATCCCGGTGATGATGCTGCCAATTCCACTTCTACTCAGGTATCAGGTGGCTTGTTTGGGCAAAAGGATGGGCAGCAGCAAGCCTTTGTGCTCAAGCATACGGAGGTAAAGGCCAAGGTATCAGGTAACATTTCGCGGGTGGAAGTCACCCAAACTTTTGAGAATCCCTTTAAAGATCCCCTCGAAGCAATCTATGTCTTTCCCCTGCCCGACGAAGCGGCAGTCGATGACATGGAAATTAAAATTGGCGATCGCGTGATTAAAGGAGACATCAAAAAACGAGAAGAAGCGCAGAAAATTTACGAACAGGCGAGACAGCAAGGCCGCACCGCAGGACTACTAGAGCAAGAACGAGACAACATTTTTACCCAGTCTTTAGCCAATATTCGACCGGGTGAACAAATTGAGGTCACGATTCGCTACAGCGATAGTCTCAAGTTTGAGGGCGGCGACTACGAATTTGTCTTCCCGATGGTCGTGGGGCCACGTTACATTCCGGGCAACGCGATCGGCAATAACGGCGATACCGATGTGGTGCCCGATGCCTCTCGGATTACGCCTCCAGTCATGAAACCTGGCACGCGCTCTGGTCATGATATTGGGGTCACGGTTGAGATTGATGCAGGCGTCCCTGTGCAAGAAGTGCGATCGCCTTCTCACAAACTCCGGGTTGAGCCAAAGGGCAACATTACCCAGGTGCAACTGGTGGCGGAAGATACGATCCCTAACAAAGATTTGATTTTGCGTTATCGAGTGGCGGGCAAAGAGACTCAAGCCACCGTACTGACTCAAGCCGATGAAAAAGGCGGACACTTTGCGGCGTACCTGATTCCGGCTGTACAGTACCGCAGCAATGAGATTGTGCCGAAGGATGTGGTGTTCTTAATGGATACCTCTGGCTCTCAGCAAGGCGATCCCTTGGCGAAGTCTCAAGAACTGATGCGGCGCTTTATCAATGGGCTGAATCCGAACGACACTTTCTCAATTATCGATTTTGCCAATACTGCGACTCAACTTTCTCCCGCCCCACTGCCCAACACTCCCGCCAATCGCGCTAAGGCGATCGCCTATATCAACCAATTAGATGCCAATGGCGGCACCGAGCTGATGAATGGTATCCAAGCCGTAATGAATTTTCCGGCGGCGGAATCGGGTCGTCTGCGGAGTGTGGTGCTGATCACCGATGGTTATATTGGCAACGAAAACCAGGTGATTGCAGAGGTGCAGCGACAACTAAAACTGGGGAATCGCCTTTACAGTTTTGGCGTGGGTAGCTCCGTTAATCGCTTTTTAATTGATCGCTTGGCAGAAATCGGACGCGGTACGTCCCAGGTGATTCGCCAAGATGAACCCACGCAGGAATCCGCTGAGAAGTTTTTCCGCCAAATCAACAACCCTGTAGTTACCAATGTGCAAGTGACTTGGCAAGGTTCCGGCGCAGCCCCAGAGATGTATCCTTTAGCGGCTCCTGACTTGTTTGCCAGCCAACCCCTGGTTTTGTTTGGGCGTAAAAGCGATCGCACCAGTGGCAGCTTAAAAATTACTGGAACGGCAGCGGGGGGTGAGCGCTATGAAAAGACGCTCAAAGTCAATTTTGACCAAAAAGGCAGCAATCCCGCGATCGCTCAGCTTTGGGGGCGTGCCCGAATCAAAGACTTGATGAACCAAATGTTTGGGGGCGAAACTACATCCGGCGTGGCAGCGGTGACGGATACAGCCTTGGCCTATCGCTTGCTCTCGCAATACACGGCATTTGTGGCGGTTAGTGATGAGGTGCGGGTCAATCCAGATGGCACCAGCCAACGGGTACAAGTGCCAGTGGAGATGCCAGAGGGAGTTAGCTACGAAGGTGTCTTTGGTAGTGCTCAAGATGCTGCGATGGGAGCAGGGGCCTCTTACTCAATGGCCCCCATGCCATCGATGGCTGCCCCCCCACCGGGCCGTTTGTCGGGACGGCGCGTGGGAGGTAGCAACCAAGCATCAACAGCAGCGAGTCCTCCAGTTGCTAAGATGCGTGTCACTTCTGAGGCGGCAGACATGACACAGATGCCAGAGGCGATCGCTCCTTCGCCTATCAATCCTCGGTTGCAGGTAGTGAGTATCACGGGCTTAGATCCGGCGCAAATGCCGATTCTGACCCAATATCTGCAACGCCTGAATCTACCAACTGGCTTTAGTGGCGATGTGGTGCTGGAGTTCTCGGTGCAGAACGGGCGGGTCGGTCGCATTTTGCTGGATGACCAGGCTTCTACTTTAAAAGAAGCGGCTGTGGTGGATGTGATCAAGCGATCGCTCTTGGCTTGGCAACCAGCGCCAGGTGTGACGGGAACGGTGAAGGTAGTGTTACGGCTGCGGTAGTTTCACTTTTTGCAGAACCAAGAAATTGGGGGCACTCGCCCCCAACCCCCGCTGAAGGACGGCTGCGTCCTCCAGACCTCCTCCAGAAGGAAAGGCGAAACCAGACGCTAGTTCCCTCCAGATTTGGGGAGCTACGGGAGCTAAGCGAAAGAGCTGAATGTATGTCGTTGCTCTGCGGAGCAGGTCTATGACTGGGTGTGTCTACTAAATATGCCCCCACGGTTTAAGGAATTTCTGGTGATGAAAAGCCCCATGTTTTTAGGTTTAACTTTGGTGATCTTGGCTTTGCCTATGACGATTGCTAGTGCGATCGCGAATAAGCCCAAGCAACCCACTCCTGCGGAAACTCAAGAGAAGCAAGCAATTGTTTGGGAGCGTTCTGGTGGGATTGCGGGGATTTGCCAACGGCTCACGTTGCGCTCTAGTGCTGCCTATGTGCTGGAGGACTGTCGTAAGCAAACAGCAACAGTGGTGAGTCGTGGTGAGTTGCCAGAAAGCGATCGCGTGCGGTTCAAAAAGTTGTTGCAGCAGCAATATGGTCAGTTTCAGTGGCAAAGTTCCAATCAAGGGCCAGATATGTTTCGCGATCGCTACGCCTTTAATGGCCGAGGTTTGCAAAAGCCCACGTTGGCAGAGCAAGCAGCTTTGAATCAGGATTTGACACAATTAGCGGGCAAGTTGGTTCAGCGATCGCAAAGCTTACCCTTGGTTCTGCCACGGACAAACCAGAACTGAACTAACTTGAGCTAAATTCAGTTCCGATGAAGTAGCATCCGCTAAGTTGCCTAATCTCATCCGTAGGGAATCTTAGGACTAAGGACTTTTGGGTGAGACTAGGGTGCATATGGCAAATCCGGAACACCTTGCTTTGCTGGAGCGAGGAGTAGCTGATTGGAATCAGTGGTGGACGACCCACGCTACAAGTAGTCCGCATTTAGAGGGTGTCTCTATAGGCATCATTAACCTCAGAGATGCCAACCTGAGTCAGATAAATTTGAGTGGCATCAATTTAGAAGCGGCTGATCTTTGCCTAACTAACTTTGAGGCAACTAACCTGCATCGCGCTCAGTTGATGCGAGCCAGCCTCTACACCGCTAACTTGTATAAAGCCAAGCTGAGAGAAGCCAACTTGAGCAAGGCTGACCTACGGGAAGTGAACTTGCGCCATGCCGATCTCTGTATGGCAAATCTGACAGAAGCTAATCTCAGTCAATCGGATTTGGAAGGGGCAACCCTTTACACTGCGACTCTGTGTAAGGCCAACTTGAGAGAAGCGAATCTCTACAGGGCTGACTTGCGGGAAGCAGACTTGAGTGTGGCAAAGCTGCGGGAGGCCAACTTGAGTATGGCCAACCTGAGTATGGCTAACCTGTGCATGGCTGACTTTATTGGTGCTACCCTGCACGAAGCCAATCTGAGTATGGCTAATCTGAGTATGGCTAATCTGTGCATGGCTAACTTGATGGGCACAACCCTTTATAAGGCGATGCTGATTGGGGCAAATTGTATTGGCACTAACCTGTACAAAGCCAACCTCAATCAGGCCAATCTGAGCAAAGCTGATTTGCGGGAGGCCACCTTAAGCCAAGCTAATTTGAGTCGGGCTGATCTGAGCAATGCCAACTTGTGTATGACCAATTTGCGCGGAGCTAACCTCAAAGGCGCTTGTCTAGCGGGTGCGAATCTCAACTGTGTCACCTTGGAGGGAGCCAATCTATCAGGAGCCAATCTCAATAAAGCCACTTTAGAAGGGGCTTGTCTGCGAGGGGCCATTATGCCTGACGGATTTAGCCTTAGCTCAATTTAATCTAGCGATCGCCCCCTTCTAATTCTTCTGGTTGTCCTAAACCTGCCCTGAACTTATCCTGAACCTGTCTAGCGTGGGCTTGTAGCGGTAGTTTGGGAGGGAGAAGCTGGGGCTGCGTCTGCTTCAGAACTTTTGAGTGGAGGCCGCAGCGCCAGGTAGATCACAGGGCCTAGCAGGGGTAATGAAGCGGCCCAAAAGATCCGAGAATCTTCTAGCCCCCGACGAGCCATGTCATCTCCTAGGACTGTCGGGAACAGCAGGCACAGCAAGCAAAAATCTAGGCTCATGACATGAATAAAGCGGCTGGTTTGCCATTGCGCTACAAAATCACTCCAGTCGCCAGCGATCGCGCCATAGCTAACTAATGCGATCGTCCCTAAAGCTAGAACTACCCCTGTCCAACGGGAGTCCAGCAATTTGATTACAGCAGTTTTAGGGCCAGCAAAGTCCGAATTGGGGTGGCGCAGAGCTAAGTAAGGCAGCAGCGCAAAGGCTCCAACCCCGAATGACCCCGCGACAAAGGGCCAAGCAGGAATTTTTTGCGTTCTGCCGTCGATCAGTAGCAAGCAACCGTAGATCATCGGCCAGATGCCCATGATATTGAACAAAGCAATAATCAAGGGGTTAATGCCATCCCAGTCGCCTGTAGACAGCTTTTGAATTAATGTCAGCGTGTCTGGTTGGTTGGGAGGCGCTAGCAAAAATGCATAGGCGATCGCTCCACCCCAAAGTAGCCAAAGTCCTAGTTTTCTACCCATACCTGATCTCGAAGATTACACATTATTAAGTAAATCAATATTAAGTAAATCAATTTTAAGCAGGGAACCTGAGAAGCCGCCTCTATTCATAGTATGGAAATGCAACCTAGAGAATTGTGTTTTTAAAGCTGTCAAAGCCGTTAAAACAACGTAACAGCTGACAGATCAACAAGTGGAAAGTCTTTGGGCAAATTAAGAACACCCATCGATTTCAGTATTCAATTTTATTTAAATCAGCCCTCACCAATCGACGTTGCCCATCACCCCGTTAGCCGCCATTAGAGGCATCAAGACTATGGAAGTTAGTTATTTGCTCAAATGCTATGAAATGGGAAGTCGAGATTTCGCTGGTGTGGACCTCAGGGGGGCGGACCTGAGTGGAGCAACCCTAATTGACATCAATTTGGAAGGCGCTAACCTGACTGGAGCTAACCTCAGTCGAGCCTTCTTAACCAAAGCTAACCTCAACGGTACCTTTCTCAATTGGGCTAATCTGAGCTTTGCCAAACTGAGTGAAGGTTGTTTAGTCGATGCTGACTTAACCAAAGCCAACCTGAATGGTGCCTTTCTAGTGAAAGCGGATTTAGCCAAAGCGAAGCTCAGTGCGGCTAAATTAAGTAGCGCCAACTTGCGGAACGTAAACTTGCAGCGAGCCAATCTCTGTGGCGCTACGCTACAAGGGGCAAATCTCCGCAACGCCATTCTCAAAGGAGTCAACCTCAACTGGGCTAACTTGCGCGGCGCGCGGCTGAGTGGGGCTGTGCTACAGGGGGCTTTCCTAAATGGGGTAAACTTGGCAGGGGCTTTCCTGAATGGGGTGGAGCTGAGAGGAGTAGACCTCAGCGGCGTCAATCTCAGTGAGGCGAAGTTAAGTGGCGCTGATTTGCAGGAGGCAAATCTGTCCACCGCAAATTTTACTGAAGCCAAGCTTCGGGGCGTCAATCTCACCGGAGCCGACTTGACAGGGGCGAACCTAAATCGAGCTTATCTCGGTCGCGCCGAACTGGATTGGAGCGATCTCAGTCGAGCGGATTTGAGCCAAGCGGATTTGAGTGATGCCAGTGTTTTAGGCGTCAAGATTGAAGGCACAGAATTTAGTGGAGTCACCTTACCCGAGATGACCCGCCGCTACCTGTGTTTGGTCGCCAACGGCCATACGGCTTGGAGCCAAAAAAAAACTCAAGAAACCCTGAACTGTGATCAGGGCTAGAAGCGAGTTTCGTATTCCAGTACCGCTCGGCTGTCTCCCGAAAGATCTGTAGAGCCGCGCAACAGAAATTCCTCGCTGAGGCGATAGCGCAAACCAAACTGGGTCGGCTGATCGGCTGTTAGCACCCGAAGCACTGAAGCAGAAACGTTTTCAGTGATGTCCACACTTGCCTCCGCTGCTAAACCCAAGGTTGAGGAGCGGGATTCTTCGGAAGTGACGATGGTTGGAAACAGTCGAAACTCACTCAATCCTAAGGCGTTACCAATGACCCCTTGAATGTTGGTCAGTAGGGCTGAGCCTGCCAAGTTGGCTAGACCCAGAGTGCTATCGCCGCGTCCCAGGGTATTGACGAAGCCGCCCCCTAAGAGGCCGATAATTTCGTTGCGGCTCCGGGAAGGACTGCTAGTGAGTTCTAAGTTGTCAAACAGTTCGCTTGCATGCCCGGTGGCTGTCGCCTCGATGCGAACCGTTTGTAGTGCCCCTAAACTGGTCGCTGGCACATCTTCTATTTCAGAAGGAGACAAGGTGGAAACTGTGCGGCTGCGGGTTACTTCGGGTACAGAGGTAATCAACTGAATATCTAAAGTAGGGTCTAACCCTTGGTCGGGGGTAAATACTGCGGTTTGGGGATAACCTCTGGCTAAAGTAAAGCGAGTGGTAAAGAGATTGACTTGACCTGTACGCAGGCGAATCGTGCCATCGGGCCGCAAGTTGTCTAAGGTACCGTTGAGGGTAATGTCGCCAGAAGCAATAAAGTTCAAAATGGGCTGACGGACAATTTGTAGATTGCTGCCTAAGGTGAGCCGGAGATCATTGAAACGGAAAGCTGTACTGGATTCGCTTTCATCGAGGCTGGTTGGGGTGGCTGTAGCTGTGGTGGCCTCACTAGTATCGGGTAGCTGAACTTGACCATTAGCCAGTCTGATTTCACCGCCGATTCTCGGTTCTAGGGCGTTGCCAGTCACAATTACCTGTCCTTCTACACCCCCTCGGTATAAGCCTTTGAGGTTGAGAGAAATTTTATCAAGGTTGACGGTTAGGGGAGTAGCGACATCGGGGTTGCCTGGACGGAAGTCTTCAAAGATGGGAAGAATGCCCTGAGCGACGACTTGCCCTTGGCTAAATTGTCCTTGAATCCCTTCGACGAGGATGCGATCGCGATCGAAGCGAATCGTGCCATTGACATTCGTTAGAGGTTCGGGCAGGGCTTGAGCTGTAAAGGTGGCATCTTGGAAAGTGGCAATTCCAGTCGCGATCGGCTGCTCTAAAGTTCCTCGGACTTGTAAGGTTACTTGTCCTTGTCCATCTACCCAGGCGGCTTGAGGCGTGAGTGCGTTTAAGAGTGCTAAACCCTCATTTCTCACATCTACATCTAAGCTAATTTCGTTGCTGGTGGGTGGAGTGCTGAAGGGGAGCGCTGCCGGAATACTACCAGCAACGGTAAGAGGCTCTGGGCCGTTGACCAGCACAGTACTGCCAAAATTGAGGCGGGCATTATTGTAATTAAAACTGCCCCTGGCGGTCTCAATGGAAGTACCGTTTAGGGTGCCCTCCGCTAAACTTAGTTCTCCCACTGCTTGCGGATTCATCAAGCTGCCTGCCAACGTGGCAGTTGCATTGAGTTCTCCGGTGATGTCTAAAGGCAAAGTAACAAATTGATCCAGCGTTTCTAGAGACAAGTTCTCAATCTGTAATTGACCTGACTGAGTTTGGCCGCCCACTTGCCCGGAGAAAGCAACTAGGGTGTCTCCAGATTGGAATCGCAGCGGTAACAGGGTCAGCACGCCGTTCTCAAAGCTGCCGTTTAGTACCACTAAGTCGGCGGTGTACTCGTCCCACTGCCAGTCCTGCCCTTGAACATCAAAATTAAGTGATATTCCAGCTTCGGGAGAACCCGCGAAGCTAATATTGCCTGTGAAATTACCTTCAAGATCAGCTAAGTCAGGCAGAGGAGAGGCCGCGTCACGCAGAGCTACTTGCTGGCTGAGTAACGTCTCGATTTCAGAGAACCGCCGGAGTTGGGTTTGCAAAGGCGTTTCTGGTAAACCAACTGCTACGGTCTGGACATCGGCTGCCCTACCATAGGTCGGTGCGCCTAAGCCACGGGTAATGTCTTGCAGCTCAAACCATTGCAGGGTCGCCAATATATCTTGTAGAGACCCTTGGGCGATGTCTATCTGACCCTTAAACTGTGGGCCTGCCGCCGTTTGCAGCACGTTGCCTGCGAGAAGATACTGGCTTTGACCGATCCGGAGTTCGCCACCTGTCAGGGCAGCAATGCCGTTGGCGTAGCGGAAGCGGCCCCGGAACTCATCGCCTACAATCGTGCCGAGCGCAGGTTTGGCGATCGCAACCTCACCTACGACCGTCGATTGCTTCAAGTTGACATCAAAGTTGCCGCTGAGCAGTCCCGCAACATTTCCTAAGCCGAACTGGGCACCTGGAGCCAAATTCAATGCCGCCAGTGGGAAGCTCTGGACATTCACGAGCAACTGATCGCCTTGGGCTTTGCCTTGAGCGATCGCCTCATCGCGCTGGATAAAGAAAGCTCTGGGTTGATTGTTGGGATCGAGGGCTAGTTCGACGCGATCGCGATCGCCTGCCACGGCTAGATTCACCCCTTGTCCCGTCACTCTCACGTTGCCCGTCAGAACAGGTTCAAAGGGCACACCATTGAGAGCAAACTGATTTAAGCGCAAGTTGCCTGCAACATTCGGAGCCGTAGGTGTGCCTGTTAAGCGTCCTGTAAAGTCGGCTCGACCTGCCAGTTGGAAAGTCTCAGGAACTGCAAAAGGTAAGGCATTGAGCGCATAGTCCCGCGCTTGCACGTTCAAGTTTAGGCTGGTAACTTCTGGGGCATTTTCGCCTTCTGTGCGGACAGCAATGATGCCACTAGCGCTGACGTTAGGAGCGGTTGCTTCTTGTACCAGTAGGTTTTCTCCAGTCCAGCGTACGGTGGCAATCAGCGGTTGTTGCACGATCGCCAACCCTTCAGAGAGGCGGACCCGACCTGCTGCTTGAACCGCACTCAGATCAAAGGCTTCTGTGGTACCTGCCAACTGCAAAGCCCCACTCAACTGCCCACGCAAGTCAGGCGAAAGACGCGGGAGCTGAATTTGTGACACATCTGCCAATGCCTGCCAACGGCCTTGATTCAAACTAATGTTACTGAGCGCAACGGTGCCCCCAACCACATTGAGAAAAGCTTTGCCCGCTGCTTGAATTGCATTTGCTTGAGTATTCTCGGTCGTTCCTGAGAGAGCAATTTCGCCACTCAGTTGGCCGCGAAACTGGGGAGGAACTTGCTCAAACCGACTCAGTTGAATGTCCTGGGCTTTGACCAGAGCTTGCCAGCGGCCTTCTGCAAACTGGGCGTTGGCGCTGACGATGCCACCTGCGGCGTTGGGGGCTTGGGCCTGTACCGCCGTTTGCAGATTGCCACCTAAAGGGCCATAAATCTGAGCTTTGCCGCTGACCAAGCCAATGCTGGTAGGTAGTTCAGTGCCATAAGTTTGGGCGATCGCATCTCCGGGCAAGTTTTGACCTGCAAAATCTAAAACTAGGCCACCTTCTGCCCCAAACTTAATACCACCGCTTCCCGTGACTGTCCCGCCAACTTCTGGCGTGGCCCTAATTTGGTCAAAGATAACCTTGGACTCTGCTGTGACCAAAGCAAAGTTGCTACTGATGCGGCTGAAATCAACTTTGTCGATGCGAGCAGTTTTGGTGGTGACGACCGTTCCTGCCAGGACAGGCTTCTCAATCGGGCCACTCAACCGGAAAGCTCCCCGCACTTCTCCCGCTGTGGCAAAGGGTAACTCCTCCACTTTGAGGGTGTCGAGCAAATTAGCCACGCTCACTGGGTTGAGACGTCCGCGCAAATCGTAGTTAGACTGCGTGTTGAGAGTTCCCACCACCTGGATCGGCAGTTTGCCATAGAACGTGCTGACGTTTTCTAGAGCAATTTGCTGTCCCTGAAAGCGCACAAAGCCTTTAGCTTGCCGGAACGGTTGGGGAACTTGCCTCACCTGAGCCGTAACGGTTTTCAGTTCCGCACGACCCTCTAGTTTCACAGGCTCATCTGGGTTAGCCAGCACAGCGATCGTGCCATCCACGCGACCAGCTTGAAAATCCAGGGGTAGGTCAAGAATGCGGCTGATATCGGATGCCAGGAGATCTTGCGCCCGAATTTGTAGCTTGGTCTGCTGAGCTCGCAACTGAGATTCGCCCTTCAGCCTCAGTTTGCCTCCGCGCAATGGTTGGCCGCTGGCTTCAAAAGCAACGCGCTGGTTTTGGTCAAAAAAGTTAGCTGCACCATTCACTTGCTGAAAGGCGATCGCCACTTTGTCCCGCTGAGCAACTGGATAGGGAATCAGGACGATGCCCGCATCCCGAAACCGAATCACATCTAGATCCGTTTTGATCAGTCCCGCTTCTTCTTGAGCTTTAACGCGCGTAGAAATCCACTCGCCACTTTTTGCTTGCTCTACATAAATCGTGGGTTTGACTAAAGTAATACTGGGCTTTAGGGTTCGGGTAAGCAATAGCTGTAAAAGATTGAATTCAACCTCTACCGCTGCAACACCGAGGCGATCGGGATCAGTGGGTGTGGCAGGAACCGCAGAAGCACCAAAGCGAATGCTATTAAGATCAAAGCGATCGACTTCTCCTAGCTCTACAGGGCGGCTCAGAGTTTGACTGAGGTTTTTTTCAATTAAAGGCGCGAGGTCATTGTGAACAAAATTCCAAGCCCACCAAGCACCACCCGCGATGCCAGCAAGCAAAAGAACTCCTACGGTAGCACTGGAACGACTTAATAACAGTAGCCACAGGCGTCGGTTAGGCGGAGTAGGTTCGTTACCCGAAGGGGGAGTTTGGGTCATCTCATCTGCAACGTCAGCAAGCTGGGGAATGCCAATAAGAATCTATCCCACGATGCTCAAATTCCCAAGCAGAAACCAAAGTTGAGTTACAAAAACCAATACATTCCTTTAGGAGTAATTTCGGCAAGTCAGCAGGATACAGTGGCATTCCCCAAGCCAGCATGACTCAGATTTGTCGGTGCAAGTTTCACAAGTGGGTAATTCTTTCATTGCAGTCTGCAAGCTGATTGGGTGCCTTTCTAGCTCATCAGGCCAACTCATCAGGCCAATAGTCAAGATCCCGGTGAGATAGCCCCCGCTGGATTGGCAGGCGCTATCTCAACATGCACAGACTCAACATGCACAGAGCGCGATCGCCTCTAAGATAGGAAAGAACTGTGGTCACAAAATGCTTAAAGCCCATGCGTGTGTTCGTTCTACTTTTTAATGCCCGGACGGAAAACGAAGGAATTCACACGATTCAAATCCAAGACCCGGAGCGGGGTGAACGGAATGTGGTTCTGATGTTTGAATCGGAAGATGATGCCACTCGATTTGGCTTGTTATTGGAAGCCCAAGACTTTCCAACTCCAATGGTGGAGGCATTTGAACTAGAAGAGATTGAAGAATTTTGCCGAGGGGCTGATTACGACTGTAATTTAGTGCCAGAAGACACCTTGGCAATGCCACCAGAATCTAATGTGGATCAAACCGATTGGCAAGAAGAAGGGGCAGAACCCCCGGTTCTAGAAGCTCCAGATTCGGAGATTGAGCGCATTCGTCGTCGTTTGGAAGGACTTCTGTAAGTAATCATGTCTCAAGACTCCCACCCCGCCAGTGCTGTTAACGGTGAACAGCTCCCCCATCATTTCCCCGATGAACGCGGCTACTTGTTAACGGAGCAAGTGAACCCCAATAGCCAAAATCTGGATCAACTCAGTGCTCTAGAGTTGGTGGAGTTGTTTAACCGCGAAGATGCCCAAACGATTGCGGCGATCGCGGCAGCTCGGCAAGAACTAGCCCTAGCGATCGAGCGGACGGCTGTGGCACTGCGGCAAGGGGGGCGGCTGTTTTACATCGGTGCAGGTACCAGTGGCCGTCTAGGAGTCTTGGATGCGGCTGAATGTCCTCCCACTTTTTGCACACCACCCGAGTTGGTGCAAGGCATCATTGCGGGTGGAGCGGGGGCTTTGGTGCGGAGTTCGGAAGATTTAGAAGACCGGGCTGAAGATGGAGCAGAGGCGATCGCCCATCGTCATATCACCGAACTAGATGTGGTAGTAGGAATTACAGCGGGGGGCACGACACCCTACGTTCACGGAGCTTTACAAGCGGCTCGGCAACGGGGAGCGACGACGATTTTTATGGCTTGTGTGCCAGCGGAGCAAGTCCCCGTCAAAGCAGACATTGACATTCGCTTGATCGTGGGGCCAGAAGTATTAGCAGGCTCGACTCGCCTCAAGTCTGGTACGGTTACCAAGCTAGCGCTCAATATTTTGTCTACTGGGGTGATGGTGCAACTGGGCAAGGTCTACGGCAATCGTATGATCGATGTTTCTGTCACTAACAAAAAGCTGCACGATCGCGCTTTGCGAACTCTCCAAGACCTAACCGATCTCAACCGGGAAGAAGCAGGCTGGTTGCTAGAGCGCAGCGGTCGCTCGGTGAAGTTGGCGTTGTTGATGTATTGGACGGGTTTATCGCGAGAAGAAGGCGATCGCCTTTTAGCCGAACACCAAGGCAACTTGCGGCAAGCGGTGTTGGGTTATCAGCAATCTCTCAACTCGTAATTCGGGGTACAGGCTCAGCTACAGTAGTATTTATACGTACCTGCTCCCTTTTTGAAAAAATTTTAGCTAAACCGAGAATAGCTCTCGATTCCTTTCAGCAGGAGCAGCGTGTAAGCTACTGCCTGACTTTGTCGGGTTCTGTCTCAGGAGCAAACGATAACTATGACTACTGCTGCGTCAGAAGCCTCTGCCATCATTTTAATGGTCCTAGCCACTCTAGGAATTTTGGGTTGGGGATTTTACCGAGCGAAACCTTTTGGCAAGCTGGGGATTCTGGCTTGGCTCCAGTCTGTGGTGCTGATGTCACCTTGTCTGCTGTTCTTTGGACTATTTGCCGCTGGCATTTACCTCAATTTAGTCGGCATTTTGTTTTTGATTGTGGCCTCGACTGGGCTGTATGTGCTCTTAGGAAAGCAATTGCGGGCGGCGGGCCAAGACACCGTCCTGCGAGAACGAGCCGCTGCCATGCTAAAGGCGCGTCAGGAAGCCAATGTTGGGCCTACTAGTCACGGTCATGAACCTGGGCAACCCGGAGCCGAATCTACGCTGACTCCACTAGAGACAGAAGCGTTGCCGATTCCAGCCGAAGATCTCAAGGCAATTCAAGGCATCTTCGGGATTGATACCTTCTTCGCAACTGAAACGATTCCTTATCAAGAGGGAGCCATTTTTAAGGGAAACCTGCGCGGGGATGTGGATGGCGTGTATACGCGCCTAGCTGAGAGTTTGCAGGAGTGTTTGGGCGATCGCTATCGCTTATTTTTGGTAGAAAACCAAGAGGGCAAGCCAGTCGTAATCGTGCTGCCGAGTCGCAACGATCCCAAGCCCACCACGTTACCGCAGAAACTCTTGGCTGTGGCGCTGGCGATCGCAACGGTTGCCACTTGTCTAGAAACAGGCGGCATTCTCCTAGGGTTCGATTTCTTTAGCGCTCCGGAACGCTTCCGGGAAGTTTTACCGATCGGGGGCGGAATTCTGGCAGTATTGGCAGCTCACGAAATTGGTCACAGGGTTCTAGCGAAGCGTCACCAAGTTCGGCTCAGTCCCCCGTTCTTCTTTCCAACTGCACAATTAGGCTCTTTCGGGGCTTTAACCCGATTTGAATCGATTTTGCCGAACCGTACCGCCCTCTTTGATATCGCATTTGCGGGGCCAGCCGCAGGAGGTTTGCTCTCTTTGTTGATGCTAGTCACGGGGCTGGTGTTGTCTCATCCGGGTAGTTTGTTTCAGGTGCCCGCAGACTTCTTCAAGGGTTCTATTTTGGTCGGCACGTTGGCCAAAGTCATCTTGGGATCTGCGTTGCAAAACTCGCTAGTAGATGTCCATCCCTTAACCGTGATTGGCTGGCTGGGCTTAGTGGTAAGCGCCCTAAACTTGATGCCCGCTGGACAATTGGATGGGGGTCGCGTCGTGCAAGCCATTTATGGTCGTAAAACTGCGGGTCGAGCCACGATCGCTACCTTGGTTCTTTTGGCGATCGCTGCTTTTGCCAATGCACTCGCTTTGTATTGGGCGATCATCATTTTGTTTCTCCAGCGAGATTTAGAACGACCCAGCCTGAATGAACTATCTGAGCCCGACGATGCCCGTGCAGGTCTAGGGTTGCTGGCCTTGTTTTTGATGATTGCTACGCTCTTACCCCTCACGCCTAGCTTGGCAGGTCGCTTGGGAATTGGTGGCTAAACTCATCAAAAAGCCTGTTATTCTAGCTGACATAATCCATAATTTGAATAGGGTGCTCCTGAGTTATTTCCTGCATCTGCATCCCTAAGGTATGACACCGAATCGCTATGGCCGCACCACATCCGATTTTAGTAATTTTAGACTTCAATGCTCTGGAAGTCGGAAAAACTAGAGAGTGGCAGGAATTCTCGCGGGTAGGCGAGTGTTTTATTCCACAAGTGGTTTTTGACGAAATCCGTTATCTCCATGACCGAGCACCAGAGGCAAGCTTGGAGCAAACGGCTAGAGAGTTTATCCGCTTCTTTCCAGATAGTGGTTGGAATATGACCGCTATCAGTGCTACCCATGCTTCTCTCAAACCTGCTAGTGGTGAGTCTTTTAGCAAAAAGGCTAGGCTGTCTCTAGCGGTAGCCCAAGCAGCTTATGGTTTGTCTCGCAACCATCCTGGTTCCTTGGTCGTTTTAGTAACCACTGACCAGTCTTTGTTGCAACGGGTGCAGGGAGTAGAAGCTCCTAATCTTTGTGGCATTACAGCGGCAGCTCTGCGACAATGGTGCCGAACCGAACGACAACCTTTGGCAGTGACTCAGCAGTTGCGCCAAATGGCGACGACCCCGGTGGTAGGTGCAGGCAAAGTGGGTGCAGGCAACGTCAGCACTTCCTTGAACAAGTCTGCGACTGCTACGACTCCCAAATCGCGATCGCATAACGTAGTCAGAATGAGCCCAAACCCATCTCAACGTCAACCTACTTTCTCGAATGCACCCGGCGCGATCGCCCAGTTGTTCTCTACCCTGTTAATGCTAGGAGCACTGGTTCTAGCCGGATCAACCGCTTGGTATCTCCTCCAACCCGCAGGCTTTAATCAGTTTTTGCAGAAAGCAGGGTTGCCCACTCTGCCTAATCAGATCACTCCTCCTAAGAAATAGAAAACCCCAACGGAACTCATCTCGGAAGTTATTGCTGGGCGATCGCTGTCTGAAATTTTGTCAGGCTAGCGTAGATTGTTGTAGCAGTGTTCTAAAATTGCCGAGTCAGTCATGCTCGATGCTGCATCATCAGCTTGAGTTTAGTGAGTTCTTGTGAGGTTTTCTATGCGACCCCCAACCCAATATCTTTTTGCCACCATTGCTGCCTCATCAATATCACCCCGTTTCGTGGTTGTGTTGTTGACAGGGATTTTGTCGTGTGGTTCTAGTTTGGGTTGGCTGAATGTTGCGATCGCCGCTAATGCTTCTCCTGAGTCTTCCGGACAGCCGACGTTCAGTCAGCCAGATCCAACGGTTATACTAGCCCAGCGAGGTCGAGGTCGAGGACGAGGTCGAGGCGGAGATAATGAACTTTTACCTAGCACCCCATTTCCGCCTTCTGTAGCTAACTTAATTCGTCAAGACTTAGCTCGCCGTGTAAATGTCTCGCCTGGTCAGTTGCGAGTGACTTTAGCCGAGCCCAAAGTCTGGAAAGATAGCTGCTTAGAATTAGCTGCTGCTAATGAAATTTGCCCCCCAGCTCAAGTTCCCGGTTGGCAAGTTGTTGTTTCAGATGGTCGGCAAACTTGGGTTTACCATAGCGATCTGAATGGACAAATCTTGCGTTTAGACACTGGTGCCTCCAAGGTTGATTTACCCCAAGCGATCGCGGCTAGCGTGACTCAAGCAGTGGCTCAGCAATTAGGAATTGCAGCGACTCAAGTCCAGATTGCTAATTTTGCCAAGCAAACCTGGAGTAATGGTTGCTTAGGTTTGGCGACCACTGGTGAGTTTTGCACTCAAGCCGAAACTCCAGGCTGGCAAGTTACGGTTGCAGGGCGATCGCAGCAGTTGGTTTATCGCACAAATGAATCTGGTTCAGTGATCAAGTTGGATACAGCAGCCAGTGGTCTTTATCCAGCAGGCTTGCCCCAAAGTGTTTCTAGAGCAGTCTTGCAGGCTGCGGCTCAGCAATTGCGAGTACCTACTACCCAGGTACAAGTTGTGCAGTCAGAAAAAACGACCTGGCCTGATGCTTGCTTAGGCTTAGCTGAGCCTGGAGTGTTTTGTGCTGCTGTTATAGTTCCTGGCTGGATCGTCACCCTAGAGAGTGGGGGACAGCGCTTAGCCTATCGCACCAATGACTCTGGTTCTCTGGTGAAGTTCGATCGCCAAGCTAGTAATGTTAGTCGCCCGACAGGACTACAACCGAACCTGATTGGTGGCAGTGAATTCATTCCACCCCTGACCACAGGAGTGGTTTTCCGAGTAGTCACTAGCGGCGGTATTGCAGGACAAACTTCGGCGATCGCTTTGCAGGCAAATGGTCAGCTGATCCAAGGTCAACTACAACCCAATGGGACTGTCACTCCGGTGAAAGTGGTGCAAGTATCTCCGGCTGAGGTGCAACGCTTTCGGCGATTACTCGAACAGCAAAACTTTGCTCAATTCAATCGACACAGCTACCCCGCTCCTCAGGGAGCCGCTGACTATTTCACCGTGACGTTGTCTGGGCCTACGGTAACGGCTCGTTATGCAGACATAGTGCAAAATCAATTGCCAGCAGAGTTACAAAACGTGGTGCAAGCTTGGAGCCGCATTGCTGCCGATTTGTAGCAACTCCATGATTTTGGGGGTAATGCCTGTAATGTCCTGCACAGGCTGAAACGCGATCGCTTGAGGGCCAATCACAATCAGCGGCACCGGATTTGCGGTGTGATGCGGATGGGATAAGTCCTCAATATTGCCGTGGTCACTGCTAATCACCAGGTTGACATGAGGTTGTAGATGCGCCACGACACTCTCAACAAACGCATCTACTAACCGCAAAACTTGGGTGATTTGGGCTTTGTCCTGACTATGGCCTGCGTAATCAGGGAGATAACACTCAAACAACGTTAAATGGTGCTGGCTCCCAATTGTAGCCAATCTTTCTCCTGCTGTCGTAGGTGTTAGGGGAGGAACATTACCGCCCCGCTGGTTCACATACTCGCCCGTAATATCCCAAGAAATTGCCATTTGGCGATCGCTTCCTCCCCCCATGCGAAAAGGCACCCCAGCCGTCAGAGCCAGAAGCGTGCCCACCGAATAACGTCGCCGTCGTTTGGCGATCGCCTCAAAATAAGCAGGGGAATACAGATTGGCATGGGTCACAGAGCCACCCCAATTCAGCACCTGCTTGAACATGCCGTGGGATTCAATCAAAGTTCGTAAAGAGCCATTGGCAAAGGCGCTGAGGTGGCGTCCCATAAAAGCGGGCGCATTGCAACCTGTAAACAGTGACGTTTGCCCCGTCGCACTCTGAGGCAGTCCTGGCACTCCAAGAATGGCATCGATGGGTTGAAACAACAGCCTCGTTTGCTGAATATTGCGATCGCTCAGCAGTGGCCCATCTAGAAGCTGCGTTAGAAATGGCATGGCCGCGATCGCCGCCAAGGGATTAGTTGCTTGTGCTTCTCCCAACCCCACTCCATCTAAAAATAGAAAAATAAATCGCGCTGCTGAGTCATCCATGCCGCTTAACTAGATGCACTGGTGTAAAAGCGCAGAGCAAACTGCCAAAACAGGCGAGAGGCCAAGAACAGAGCTACAGCTAACAGACCTGCTCCGAGCAACCATACCAGTTCGACTCGACCCAACAAAGCTTCTGAAGGAATAGTGGTTAAAAAGGCCACTGGCACAATGAAAGTGAAGAAAAACCGATAGGCGACCGGATAAGCCACCATGGGATACCGACCCGCTTCTAACAAGCCGCGTAAAACCTCGGTGACGTTATAGATTTTGACAAACCAGATACTAGTGGCTCCCAACATAAACCATAAGCTGTAGAGGCTGATAAACCCGAACAGTAACGGCACGGCACCCAGTAAATAAGCCGAGGGGCCAATTCCTAGTTGTTGCCCCGCATACCCAATTACTAAGCAGCCAAAAAGCACATCTGGCAAGCCCCAGGGAGAAACAGTACGAGTTGAGAGCCAAAATTGACTATTAATCGGCTTCAACAGCACAAAATCCAGCGTGCCTTGCTGCACATGCTGCACGATGTGATTTAAGTTCGGGCCGAGAAAGGTACTAGAAAAGCCCTGGAACACAGTGAACACTCCCAACACCACCAAGGCTTCCCACCAAGACCAGCCTTCAAAGGTGTAACCTGTCCGATAAAACAAAAACAGCCCAAACAAACTGCCCGCTAAGTTCCCCAAACTCGTAAAAGCTGACAGCACAAAGTTGAGCCGATACTCCATCTCCGCCGCGATCGCCGTCCCCCAAAACAACCGCAACACCCGCCCATAACGTTGTATCCCTTTCTCCGTTCTCCTCTCTTCTTTTTTCATCCTTCCTCCCTCATCCTTCCTTCTTCTGACTCCTCACCCCTCACTCCTCCCTCCTCACCCTTTTCATCCTTCCTCACGCTCCCATCCCCGAATACTGCTTCAGCCCTTGTCTCCAGAGCCAACGATTTAGCCCCAAAAACAGCAAGCTCCAACCTGCCATGACCAGACATCCTTGGCCGAAATTAACAGGTAAACCTATGAGCAAGCTAGCGGGAAAATGGATCATGTAAGGAAACGGAGTCCACAAGACAAAGTTGCGAACTGCGGGTGGAAACATCTCTAGTGGTGCCACTAAACCAGATAAGAAAAGATAAAGCAAAAACCAGAACTGCTCGATCGCACTGGCCCGCTCGATCCAAAAGGCGCAGAGGGCAAAGGTATGTTGGATCAAAAAACGCAGGGCAAAGGCGATCGCAGTTGCTAACAAAAACAACAAAATATTGCTCAGAGGCGGAATCCAGGCTGCTTGTGGATATAGCAGGAAAAACAGAATAATTAGCCCTAACACAAAGGGCAGACGTGCCAATCGTTCTGCCACATGAGAAGTGACGTGATGCCAAACCGGATCAAGCGGCTGCAAGAGTTTCGGTGATAGCTTGCCTTCCACCACCTCTTTCTCAAATTCCCAAATTACCCAAACGACCGTAATCTGTCGCACGATAAAGACGGCCAAAAAATAGCGCACAAAATCGATAGGAGACAAACTCAACTGTCCGCCTTGGGCAGCTTGAATCCAAACTCCCATCAAAATCAGAGGCAAGGAACCCGACAAAGCCCACAACAGCAACTCCGCTCGGTACTCCAACATATAGGCGTAGTAAACCGAGAGCAAAGCTTGAGCAATTTTCCAGGCTCTCCTCATACAGCTGCTCCTGAGCGGAACAACTGACCGATCACTTCTTCGATTGGGGGGTCTGTAACTGCTAGGTCTACCACCTCTAGTTCCGCCAGAATCCGAGCCACTGTACGGGTTAAAGATTCCTGGGGCACCATAAAGCGAACCATGCGGCCATCTACTGCCTCAATGTCCCCGTAGCTCAACAACTCCGCTTTAGATTTGGGCTGAGCCAATTCCACTTTGACTTCTCGGCAAGGGGCAAAGCGTTCCGACAAGCCCTCCAAGCTACCGTCATAGATCAACTGTCCTTGATGGATCACTAGCACTCGCTTACACAACGCTGTGATGTCTGCCATGTAGTGACTGGTCAGCAGGACAGTGGCTCCATAGCGCTGGTTATATTCCCGCAAAAAGTCCCGCACACTCACTTGAGCATTGACATCCAAGCCCAAAGTGGGTTCGTCTAAAAACAAAACTTGGGGATGGTGAAGCAAAGCTGCCAGAAGTTCCGCTTTCATCCGTTCACCGAGAGATAGCTTCCGTACAGGTTGGGTTAGCTTGGCTTGGAGGGACAGCATCTCAGCCAATTCGCCAATCCGATACTGGAGTTCTTTGCCCGAAATGCCATAGACCGCAGCATTGATCCGTAGAGAATCTAGCGCAGGCAAGTCCCAGATCAGTTGTTGCTTTTGACCCATGACTAGCGTGATGTTTTGCAGAAAGCTGGCATCGCGTCGAAAGGGTACCTGCCCCGCCACCCGCACTTGCCCCGATGAAGGGTGAATCAGCCCAGTCAGCATTTTGAGCGTGGTAGTTTTGCCCGCACCGTTAGCCCCCAAAAAACCAACCACTTCACCTGCTTCTATCTGAAACGAAACTTGTTGCACTGCTTGCACTAAGCGGTAGTTACGCCGCACGAAGTGAAGCAATGTTCCCTTCAACCCTGGCTCTTTGACCGCTACAGGATAGACCTTGCTCAGGTCTTCAGCCACGATGATAGACATACCCGATTTAATACCCGAAGGAGCGCCTTCTCCCATTGTGCCTTGGACGCGAAAGTGCGATCGCCCTACCTCGGCTCTAACTCTTGGCCTAACCTCTGGTCTAACCCGTGGCTTAACCTCTGGCAAGTACCTTCTGATTTTCCTTCTGGCTAGGGAACTCTATAAGAATCCTCATTCGCCATTTCTCAATCTACCTAGCACCATGTTGCAACTCATTCGCCCGACGGCAGTCTCACTAATTTTGGCTTTAGGGTTTGCTGCTCCTAGCTTTGCGAATCCATCGCCAGCCAAGCAATTTGGGTATCCAATAGCAAAACCTAGTAGGGAACCGAGCTTGGCTTGCTACATGAAGACTGATTCGGGGCGATTGATTAACTTAGACGTGTTTTGTGTGACTGGGGGCCAAGAACCAGAACTGGGTACTGGGGATATTCAGGCCACGTTGCGCTGGGAAACGGTGGATGACTTAGACTTGGCCGTTACTGACCCCAGTGGTCAGACGGTGTTTTACAAAAATCCCCGCGTTCGCTCAGGAGGACAGCAGGATGTAGATGCCAATGCTGACTGCATCGAACCTGTAGCCAGACCTGTCGAGAATATTTTTTGGCTCCCAGGTGGGGCTCCAGCGGGTAAGTATACAGTCGAGGCGCGGCTATACCGTCGTTGTGCGCCTTCATGCCCAGTGCCTTTTGATTTGACGGTGCTAGTCCAGGGAGAAACCAAAGAGCTGACTGGATCAGTCGATGATCGCAAGCCAGCGGTGCGATTTCCCTTTGCGGTAACCCGTTAGTAAATACAAACCGAAGAGTCTAACCCGATTTTTGAGTGGTGTGGCAGCAGTGAGTTTGAATAAAGATGGCTGCTGCTACTGGGTCCATTGGCTTCGCGAAAAAGTAACCTTGCCCTGCTTCACACTTGAGGGCTTTTAGTTGCGCTAAGTGTTTCGCGGTTTCTACGCCTTCGGCAATCACATCCATGCCTAAGTTCCAAGCTAGGGTAACAATGGTGCGAATGATGGCTAGTTTCTCGGCATCTGTATCTACACTCATCACAAAAGAGCGATCGATCTTCAAAGTATCAATGGGGAATTGATGGAGGTAAGCCAATGAGGAATAGCCTGTACCAAAATCATCAATAGACAAGCGGACGCCGAGGTCGCGGAGTGGCAAAAAGAGGGCAGCGGTCGCCTCTGGATTTTGCATAAGCACGCTTTCGGTGATTTCTAGTTTCAAGCATTGAGGGCGTAGACCTGTTGCCGTCAAAACTTGGCGGATACGCTCGACGAAATCCGGTTGGGCAATCTGCTTTCCGGAAAGATTGACACTCATCGCCCAGTTTGCAGTCGTGGGAAATTGCGTTTGCCAAGAGCGCATCTGCTGGCAAGCGGTCTCTAGCACCCACCAACCGATAGGCCCGATCAAGTTAGTTTCTTCGGCAACCGGGATAAATTCTGCTGGAGACACCAAGCCTCGCTTAGGATGCTGCCACCGAGCTAAGGCTTCGAAGCCGATCACCTTGCTGCTTCTGAGCGAGACGATCGGTTGGTAATGAACCCGAAATTCTTGTCGCTGAATCGCTCGTCGCAGGTCACTTTCTAGCTGTAAAAGGGTAACGGCATGGGCGTGCATGGCTAAGGTAAAGACTTCGTAGCGAGCCTTGCCTAGGGACTTAGCCCGATACATGGCTGTGTCTGCGTCTCGCAGTAAGTTGTCTGGTCTCTCGTAGTCAATAGTGCTGAGAGCGATGCCGATACTCAGGGTGGTAAAGACCTCATGACCGTTGAGGTTGAATGGCACTTTGATCGCTTCCTGAATCCGTTCAGCTATCTGAATCGCGTCGTCGATTTCTTGAATGCCCTCTAGTAAAATTGCGAACTCATCTCCGCTGAGGTGGGCTAAGGTATCGTCTTGAGCGAGACAAGTTTGCAGCCGCTGGGCTACCTTAATCAGCAGTTCATCACCTGTTCTGTGACCCAGACTGTCATTTACCCCCTTAAAACGGTCTAGGTCGAGAAAAAGAACGGCAAAGAGACGATCGTCTTGCTGCTTAGCTCTGCTGGCTGCTTGGTAAAGGCGATCGCTAAAAAAAGCGCGATTGGGCAAACCCGTTAAGGCATCAAAAAAAGCACTTTGCAGCAGTTGCTTTTCAACCTGAGTGCGTTCCGTAATGTCTTGTACAAAAGAAATAGCTCCAACTACCTGACCCTGGAGGTCTAACAAAGGCGCATTGAACCATTCACAAATAATTGTTCTGCCATCCTTGGTCATATTCTCGTGGATGCTACGAGTACCCCCCTGCTGGTTGATCAAATCGTGCCAAACTCTGTAAACATAAGTTCTGATGTGACTGGGCACGATTAAAGCTGCTGCTGACCGACCGATGGCTTCCTGGGGGCTGTAACCAAAGACCTGAGTGGCACTGTGATTCCATTGAGTGATCTCACCGTTCACGTTCCAGGCGATCGCGGCGAGAGGCGCTTGTTGGAACGGTTGCCACGGGTCTGCAATAGACGGGGGTTGAGGTGATGGGTTGATTGGGACATGGGCGATCGCAGCCCTCACCCTAGCGCTTAGCCAGCGTGCACTAGCGGCAAAGAGAGTCAATCCAGCCGCAAGCGTGACTAATCTCTGACCCGATGTGAGCAGAGTCTCAGGGAAATAGTGCATGAATTCAGACGCTATTCAACTTTATGGGCAAGCTCAGCAGCTTCATTACCATCGTTTCACTGCGGCTAGCCTCAGAACAACAGCGCTTGCTGCGGAATACCGCCGTATTCTGGCTGAAATCAGTACTCTACTGACCCGAAAGTTAGAAATAGCACTGGACTGAACCCAACTACTGCTTGGATTAACTAGCGGTGGCGCGATCGATGGTGGCTATATCTGCCTCTGACAGTTGCACTTCAATCGCATGGACAGAATCTTCAATACTAGAAGGCTTGCTTGCGCCCGGAATGGGAACTACGCAGGGAGACTTGGCGCGTAACCAGGCCAACACAATGCAATAGACAGAAGTACCGTAGGACTGAGCGAGTTGCGCGATCGCCGGAATGTCTGCTAATTTTCCAAAGCGCCGACTACCGCCCAAAGGACTCCAAGGGATAAAGGTAAGACGCTCTTGTTCGCAGTACTCCAAAACCCTATCCGTCTCTGGCTGGCGATACCACGGGTTGTACTGGTTCTGCACCGAAACCACATCCACAACTTCACGGGCTTGTTTGATTTGCTCAACTGAGAAGTTAGAAACTCCAACGCAACGGATTAAGCCTTGCTCCACCGCTTCTTTGGCGGGTGTGAGGGATGCCTCAATCGTGTAGTTGGGGTCAGGGGCATGGTACTGCCAAAGGTCAATCGGTTGCTCACCGCCTAACGCCTCAAAACTAACTTGAATCGTCTCCCGCAGGTGCTCCGGGTTGCCATTGCGAGTCCAAGACCCATTGGGGCGCATTAGCCCACCTTTGGTCGCGATTTTGACGTGGCCCACATTGCCGTCATATTGCTGGAGGGCTTTGTGAATCAACCGTTCGTTATGATGCTTGTCAGATTCATCTTTGCAGTAAGAATCAGCCGTATCAATTAAGGTGACTCCCAAATCCAAGGCGCGATGAATGGTGGCAATCGCTTGCTCCTCAGAGGGGCGATCGCTTAAAGACATCGGCATTCCACCCAAAGCGATCGCACTAATCGTGATATCTGTATTTCCGAGTCGTTTGGTTTCCACGCTTTACTTTCTCTAACGGCTACCGTAATTTGGTTGGCCCCTATGAACCCCCTATGAATAATCAGACTTTCGGGTTCACAGCAAGGCCATTTTCAGCCTAAAGAAATTTCAGTCAAGCTGGATCTGTCGGACGATGGGGAGACCTGCGATCGCCAACCTAAACCTCAAACCAAGGGCAAAACTAAGTAAAAGTAGTCATAGCCCCTAGGAACTCGGTTTCGCTGGCTTCAAGGGCTTGTTCCTGTAAAGATTGCCAGCCTGCTTGCCACATGGAGCGATTTTTTAGTTGTTTAGCATTGAGCCACAAGCGCACATCGGGGTCACAGGCCGCAACCATCTCCGCAAATACCCATTGACCTTCATTTTTACGATTGACGACCTGAAAGTGCCGCCATCCCATCATGGTTTGTCGGGCTGTCCATTTGGAGCCGACTAAATGAGGAAACTTTTGCTTCTTAGACATAACCAACCTAAACTTTTTGAGCCATGTGAAACGCCGAGAGATAAGAAGCCTGAAAGCTTTTGCCACAATTTTTCTCTAGCACTGCTTGTAAGTCTGTAAATAAGGCATCCCGCCGTTGTGGCTCCAGCACAATATAGGGTGACAAAGTGCTTAAAAGCATTAAGTAGTCATCAATACTATAGGTGACTTCACAAATGAGCTGTTCGGACCGTAGGTGCTGAAATTGCCCAGAGTCAATTACCAGTTGGGCAATCTTGTTCAAGTTCTCTGCTTGGGTTGCATGGTCTTCATAGCCTGCCAGAGAGGGAGCATGAATGCGATAGGCAGCATCTAAAGCTTGAGAGATTTCGTAGCTGGGCTGAGGAGGGGTGTTCCATAGCAAAATCAGAGATCCGCGATCGCGCAGGGCAGCAGCCGTTTTGACATGTCTAATGGCCGGATCAATCCAGTGAAAAGAAGTTGCGGCTAGAACGGCATGGAACTTCTGAGGCTCTAGCGGCCATTCCTCAAAAGAAATATTGTGAACCTCAATAGTTGGATAGGCTGCACAGTGTTGCTGGGTTAACTGACAAGCTGATAGGCTGGGTTCCAGACAGACCATTGAGTAGCCTAATTGAGCAAATGGCACTGTCGCAATACCAGGCCCACACCCTAATTCCAAAATTTTGGCATCAGCGGGAAGTTGGGCTAACTCCACGACCCGCCGAATCAGCGCTTCAGGATAGCGGGGTCTAGCTTGGTAGTAAGCTTGGGCGACTTCGCTATACCAGCTTTTTCTTTGGCTGAGATCGTTGCGATACCAGTCTTGATGCGGCCAAGGCTTCGAGTCTTCTAAATCTTGCATAGTTTCTGATGTAGGCAGCATAAGTACTTACCTACAGGATAAAATGAACAGGCCGACGAAAGATTGATGCAGTTTCTCTACCAAAGTAAGGGCGCGATCGCAGCCACATCTGTGGTGGAGTGAGTCAAAATAGGACTTTGAGCGGGGTAGAACATAAAACTTATGGGACTTATCGCAAATGGCAGCAAACTGGTTCGCGATTTAGAGAAGTCAGGCGCTTTAGGGTTCTATGTGCCCTTAGAAGGTGGCTTTGAAGGCCGCTATCAACGTCGTCTCCGGGCCGCTGGTTATGTAACGGTACATATGAGTGCTAAAGGTCTAGGCGACCTGTCCAGCTACTTGACCGGAGTACATGGAGTCCGTCCTGCTCACCTTGGCAAGAAAGATATTCGGGTTCACTTTGCGCCACCGATTCTGACCTATCAACTAGAGCATCTGCCCACCCATGCCAAGGGCTTAGTGCTGTGGTTGATTGAAGGCCATATCTTGTCGCGTGAGGAAGTTGAGTTTTTGGCCCTACTACCCACCCTAGAACCACGAGTTAGGGTAGTGGTAGAGCGCGGGGGCGATCGCGTTTGTCGTTGGCAACCGCTGCAAGAAACCTTGGTTCCGGCGTAGCTTTCTCAGCCCTTAGCGCTAATCCAAATACCATCACTTAGTTTTTAGCAATTAGGGCTTAGCCACTGACTAATTGCTAATTTTCCCATGCTTACTCGTGACACCCAGAGGTTCCATCCTCTAGACTGGACGAAAAATAAGGATTTACTGAGGTTTGCGTCGTGAAAGATCGGGACTATACGCTCATCATTGATAAAAGTGGTAGCATGTCCACCCCAGATCAGCGCGGCGGTCGTAGCCGTTGGCTGGAAGTGCAAGAGTCCAGTTTGGCATTGGCGCGAAAGTGTGAGCAGTTCGATCCAGATGGCATCACGGTTTATCTATTCTCAGGCCGCTTCAAGCGCTATGACGATGTTACCTCGGCTAAGGTAGAACAGATTTTTCAGGAAAACGACCCCGCCGGAACCACTAATCTGGCTGCGGTGCTGCAAGATGCCACCAATTTTTACTTTCAGCGCAAAGCCGCCGGGAAAGCTAAGCCTGCTGGCGAAACCATTTTAGTGATTACAGACGGGGAACCAGACGATCGCCGAGCTGTGATGGAAGTAATTGTCGATGCCTCCCGAAAAATGGAGCGAGATGAAGAATTGGCCATTTCGTTCATTCAAATCGGAGCTGACCCTCAAGCCACCAAGTTTCTTCAAGCTTTAGATGACCAACTCGCAGGAGTGGGAGCCAAGTTTGATATTTGTGATGCCATTACCTTTGCCGACATTGAGGACATGAGCTTGAGTGAAGTGTTGCTCAATGCCATTAGCGACTAGAAGTGCAGAACGATATGGACTCAATTGAACAGTTGCTAGCGCAGGTCAAAGCTCAGTACAGCGAAACCGCTCCGCCACCAGCCCCACCCTCGCAGACCTCTCTGCCAAACTCCCCCCCGCCGAAACTAGCTTCTTCGCGGCAGCATCAAGACCCGATTGATAGCTTGTTGACGGAGGTCAAAGGACAGTATAAGGCTCAAGATGCTGCTGCTCAGGAAGCCCAACAACAGATATTAGCTGAGGAACAACAGCGGCAAGCTCAATTGCAACAAGCTCGCCGAGCAGCTTTGGCTCGTACTGCCCAAGATTGGTTAAAGAACTTAGACCCCTTGTCTACCGAAGGACTTTGGTTCCACCAGTTTGCTGAGCAATATTCCTCCCAGCTAGAGGCCGCGATCGATTATCTAGCCGCTTTAGACGCAGATCACTAGACTTCCTACATGAATGGGAAAGTGGTGACTTGGAAGCACCTAGAAAATATCAATAAACCTGCTCCTCAGCCTCCGAAGCTAGAGAGCTGACAACAGAGGTCTCATCGGCTACCACAACGCGATCGCGTCCGGCTGCTTTGGCGCGGTACAAAGCGGTATCTGCTACCCGAATTACCGATTCCCCAGTAGGCCCATGAATCGGAAAAGCAGCAACCCCGGCTGAAAGCGTGATCATGCCAAGAGCTTGGCGGTGATAATGCACGCTCAGGTGAGCAACTGCCTCTCGGATTTGTTCGGCTCGTTGGCGGGTGATTTCTATAGAAGCATCCGGTAGGAGCAGCATCAGTTCTTCGCCACCGTAGCGACAAGCAATGTCTGAAGATCGAATCGAGTTTTTGATCAGCAAGCCTACTTCGCGCAGGACTACATCTCCTGCTTCGTGACCAAAGGTGTCATTGAAGCTCTTAAAGTGGTCAATATCCAGCATCACGATACCAAGGGGTTGCTGGTTACGTTCGGCCCGTCGCACTTCTCGCTCCAGCGATTCCTCCATATAGCGCCGATTAAATAGGCTAGTCAGCGGGTCGCGAATGCTTTGGTTTCGCAGGCTTTCACGCAGCTTGAGATTGGCAAAAGCTAGGGCAATATGTTCTGCGACTGTCGCGCTCAAGAGTCGTTTTGTAGGTGTCAGGTCGCCTGGGTTGCCTGTCGCTAGATATAGAGTTCCTAAAGCTTCTCCCTGCGCCAGCATAGGGATGCAACAGTACTCATTGGGCAAAGGAGCTTGGAGATGTTGGCAACGCAAGCTGCTATGACCGTGATCGATAAAGTAAGCTCGGCCTCGACGGAGTGCCCAGCAGTCTGTAGGGTCAAACATGGCTGGTTGAGACAGTGCTCCCCAAGCGGCGATCGCCTCCACTAAATTGCGAGATTCACTGGTGATATAAATTGCCCCAGACATACCAGGAAACAAAGGCTGCACCAACTCAGCGACTACGGCATAAGCCTCATCTAAAGTGAAGCAGGCTTGTAAAACATCGCTTAACTCCCCCAAGAGCGTAATTTCACGGCTGCGTTGTTCTAGTTCCCCTACCCAACCTTTCAGCTTGGTTTCACTCTCTTGCAAAGCTAACCCAATGGTTGTGCGATGTCTAATGTCTCGGTTGATGGCAATGGCTGCGATCGGTAGCAGTGCAAATGCGAGGAATCCACCCAGACCGACGATTAGCGTTGTGTTGTGAGCGGCTAATTCTGCCTGACGCGATCGCTGTTGCAGTAAGCGATTTTCCTCGGTGGTCATCTCATCAATGAGGCGACGAATTGCGTCCATCACCTGACGGCCTTGAGCTTCACGGATTGCTTGCTGAGCCACTGCAAAGCCTTGTTCCTGCCGAATGTCTAAAACTGCTTGCAGCTTGTCTAGGCGCTGCTGGAGCAGAGGACGCAAGATATTAAGGCGCTGTTGCTGCCTGGGATTATCAACAGTGAGCCTCTGAAGCGTCTCAACCTGGTCATTAATGGTGTTAATGGAGATGTAATAAGGTTCTAAATACTCTTCTTGTCCTGTAATGATGTATCCCCGCTGCCCAGCTTCAGCGTTAGCCATGTGAGAAAGTAAAACTTCTTGTGCCTTTAGCACCTGATAGGTATGGTTTACCCGGTTCCCAGTGGCAACGAGTTGAGTCGTATTCCAATAAGCAAGACCGCCCATTAAGCTCAGCACTACAAGGGCGATGCCAAAGCCAGTCGTAATACTTTTCTCGATTGACCACTTCATATTGGGTTGCACCTAGAAACAACTGGCACTAGACGCAGGAAGGAGTCTTGGGAGTTCCAGAAATGCAGGGTTGGGGAGCTGCATCGAGCAGGAGGCAAGTCTCCATAAATTCTTCGACGTTGCCAATTAGCCAAATTTTGGTTTGGAGTTGGCGAGCTAAGTCCTCAACGGTGGTGTCATCCAAGAAACAAGACTCTCCGTGCTTCAGCATTACCGTTGGTAGGAGAATTCCCTCGCCTAAATCCTTGCCTTGGAGCGCAGGCAATAAATCGTGCCCAGTGAGCAAACCCGTCACAGTAATCGATTGGCCCCAGTAGTCGCTGCAAAGGGCTACTAGTTCTACCGTGAGCCCTTCGACTTGATTGAGGCGTTGGAGCAACGGTTGAAACGCTTGCTCAACGGCATTCCCTACTACCCAAGTTAGCTTGCGGGGAGGAGAAATTTGCTGGGGTAAACGAGCGGCTGCTTCAGCAAAGGCTTGCAGAAATTGCTGAATCGAGCCAACTCCGTTGCCAAGTTGGGGATAGTCTTCGTAGTGCGATTCGGGTGGCAGAGGTTGGCCCGCAATCAAAAACCACTCATCCGCTAACCAGGCGAAGGTGGAGTTAAAGCGCTGTTGAAATTGGGCTTGGAGCGTTTGAACTTGGGCAATCACTTCTTGCGCTTTTTCTGGCGTGACAGGCACCAACTCATCCTGCTCAGGCCGAAAGCGCGTCAGTCCTACTGGCACTACCGCGACAGAAGCAACCGCAGGCATCTCACCTCCGTGAAACTCAGCTAAGTCTAGCAAGGTTTGCTCTAGGTGCACCCCATCATTAATGCCTGGGCAAACCACCACCTGAGCATGAATCTGCAATCGACGCTCTTGGAACCATTGCAACTGCGATCGCAACTGTCCTGCTCTGGGGTTCTTCAGCAGCCGAGTTCTGATCTCTGGCTCGGTGGCATGGACTGAAACATAAAGCGGAGAGAGCCGCATCTGCTCAATGCGATCCCATTCTCGCTGAGTCAGGTTGGTGAGGGTTAAGTAGCTGCCATACAGAAAGCTGAGGCGATAGTCGTCGTCTTTGAGATACAGCGTTTGGCGCATCCCAGGTGGTTGCTGATCAATAAAGCAAAACGGACAGCGGTTGTTGCACTGAATCAGACCATCAAATAGAGCGGTATCAAACTCCAATCCCAGATCTTCATCAAAGTCTTTTTCGATCTCGACCTCATGGCTTTTCCCCTTGGCATCTAGAACTTCTAGCTCTAGGACTTCATCAGCACAGAGAAACTGATAGTCGATGAGGTCGCGGGGCTTTTGGCCGTTGATGGACACTAAGCGATCGCCCGGTTCAAATCCAATCTCAGCCGCAATTGAGTCAGGGAGAACCTTGGTAATTAAAGCTGGACAGATAGAAACTTCGCTCATGAATTTGTCAGCGCTCGAAAAGCTTTAGGGAGGGTAGTGAATGCAAAAAACGACCGAAAATTTTTACATTTACGGTACCTCACTATTCTAGAGAGTCCTGCTTCAGGTGTTACGCAAAACACCAGCGGCGAGCGCAGCTAAAATGGTTGCTCCAAATCCTAAGCGATACCAAACAAAGATCCAGGTGTTGCAGTTTTGCAGATAGCGCAGTAACCAGGCGATCGAGAGGTAAGAAAAAACAAAGGCTGAAAGGGTGCCTACCAAAACCAAAGACAAATCCATTTGGCCCAGCGCTTCCTTAAAAAACTGATATAAGGTCGCGATCGCTAAGGTGGGCAATCCCAGTAAAAAGGAGAATCTAGCAGCAGCCTGTCGCTCTAAGCCTAAAAATAGCGCTGTGGTCAAAGTAGAGCCTGAGCGAGAGACACCGGGTACTAAAGCGAGCATTTGCCCCAAACCAATCAGAATTCCGTCTTGAATTTGCAAAGACTCAAAGCTGCGCTTCCGACTCCCAAACTTCTCTGCCGCTCCTAGTAGTAAGGACATGACAATCGAAGCGATCGCGATCGTCGCCATACTATTGATTAAGGAACCGTTGTCGTTTAGCGACTTTTTGAGCAAATAGCCGCCTGCTATGGCTGGAATAGTGCCCACGACAATCCCGACCAAGAGCTTCCATTCCTCCCGTTGCCAGTCCCGCTTTTGGGCCGCTTGCCATCCTCCCACAAAAATGCTGCTGACATCAGACCAGAAGTAGATCAAGACGGCAATGACACTGCCAAACTGAATCGTAGCGACAAACGGTTTAGCTCCCACCGTGGACCAACCCATCGCTTTGGTGAAGACTTGGAGGTGGGCGGTACTACTAATGGGTAAAAACTCTGTAACGCCTTGCACGATGCCTAAAATAAAGGCTTGAAACAGCTCCATCAACCAGTTGGTGGAACTGGCTTCTGGGGTGGCGATCGCCAAGAGAGATGGAAGCATTGCTAGCTGTCCCATCCCGTCCGAGGGAATCAATGCTGCTTGTAAGGAACAGCTAAGCCACACCAAACTGCTGACGCCAATTGCCATGCATATACTCCAAGAAAATAATCAGCTCGGTATCAAGTTTGTACTAGGGTTCCCCCTAAAGAGCGGGACAAGTTAGCTAAAAGTTTTTGTAGCCATCAGAGGCTCACAACCGCTCCCAACCCTTTGGACTCACTCACAAACAACCAGACGAGTCAGACTTTCACCTGCTCTGGTATAGCGTAATTGAATGTTACAAAGTTGTGAAAGTTTCAATGATCACATAGATCAAATGGGAAAGAAATTGATTGCAGCCTCTTGCAAGAGAAAAACAAAGTTATGATAAACAGGATGCCCCCCAGGGGGATTTGATTGTGTTATGTTAAAAAAAGTAAATTAAATAAGAAAGATTAAAAATACTTTGTCATCTTTTACCCCGTTCCCCCAATCCTCTCGCATGGTTGATTCAGCCTCAGAAAGGTCGTCTACCCCAATTTGGCAGTTACGACTGAGTCAAACCTGGCTCATGCTGCTGGCTGCTGTATTCCTCGTGGCAGTCCCAGTGTTTGCTCAGGCTCCTTTGGTACGCTGGTTTCCAGAATTAAGTTTGCTCATGACTGGGGGATGGCTTGGTCTCAGTTTAATTCTGATGGCTCGCGATCGCACTCAGCTCTGGGGAGATTTGCTCTTTGGATTTACCTGGAGTTGGCTAGCAGGCTCGATTTACTGGGGATGGTTTCGCTGGGAGCCGTTGCTGCACCTACCCATCGAAGCAATTGGTTTGCCTGTAGCCATTTGGTGCTTGCTGCGCCAGTGGGGAAAAGTAGGAAATTTCTTTTATTTAGGATCTCTATTTGGTACGGTTCTTACCGACCTTTATTTCTATATTGTGGATTTAATTCCCCATTGGCGGCAGTTGATGCAGGTTGATCCCGCGTTAGCATTGCCAATTTTTCAGAATGCGATCGCCCAGATGCGCACACCCTGGGGAGCAGGTTGGGCAGCGGTTTTGGGGATTACCTTGTTGGTGGTGGGATTGTTGCCACTCCGCTCTCGAAAACCCCATTGGTGGGCTTTTGGCGGAGCTGTGCTGAGCACAATCTTAGTAGATGGTTTATTCTGGTTGGTAGCTTCTGCGGCTTAAGCACCTGAGTCGCTGCCAGTCAGCATTCTGAGGATTAACTTCTCTGAACTTCGGGTGAGCACTTCAATCGTAGAAAGATTTTGCTTACAATTCTTAGTTAATTTTCCGACAGCATTCACTGGCATAAGTAGATGTGTCATGGATAGTCATAGATAGATGTGTCAGGATGCATCATAGGGAAAGATGCAGTGATTCTTAGCCTGTGGTGACTTTTCAATCCACTCCTCATTTAGTGCTCCGTTCAGAGGCAGGTGATCGCTATCTTCCATTAGTCGGCAGTAGTTGCTGGACTGTTGGTCGAAGCGATGACAACAATTTTGTGCTGCCCGATCGCTGGATCTCCCGGAACCATGCGATGCTTCAATGTATGGAAACGGGCGAGTTCTATCTCATTGACCTGGGAAGCCGTAATGGCTCATTTGTCAATGGTCGCCGAGTGAGTGTCCCTGTGACGCTACAAAACGGCGACCAGCTTACCTTTGGTCAGACAGAATTAGAGTTTTACTGTCCTTCGCCAGAGCACCTCACTGACCCCTCAATGGGGTTGGACTCCAAAGAATTTACCGCGACTGCGACCCTGCATGTCCGACGTCTAATCTCCGTTCTGGTGGTGGATATTCGTGACTTTACAGGGCTGACCCGCCAACTAGATGAAAAAATTCTCTCTGAAGTGATTGGAACTTGGTTCCGTCGAGCCGGAGAAATTATTCGCGAACACGGCAGTTGGGTAGATAAATACATCGGGGATGCGGTGATGGCGGTCTGGATTCATGGAACTCAAGGCATCAGCCCTGAGGAGATGCTCCGCATTTTTGGTGCGCTGAGCGCCCTCCACAAGATGACGAGTGAGCTGTACGACCAATATCCACTGCCATTTCCGCTGCGAATTGGAGCTGGCATTAATACTGGCTTTGCGATGGTTGGCAATACAGGCAGTGGCGATCGCCCCGACTACACAGCCCTCGGAGATACAGTGAATGCCGCCTTCCGCCTAGAATCGGCTACTAAGGAAATTCGCTTGGATGTCGCTTTGGGAGAGACCACTTTCAAACATGTACCCCTCTCCCCCACGCATCCAGCCCCTTTCCAAGAACATACTGTGCATCTAAAGGGCTATGATGTGCCGACTCTAACCCATGCCTGTTCTTTTGCCGATCTCAATCAGTTTTTGCAGACGCAAGAGCAAAGTTTGGTGCCAGACAACGAAGGTTCTGAAGTTTAGACGTTCTCCAGGGTACCGGGGTACGCTACCCTAGACTTTAGAAAATTTGTGGCATGTCCTGCTCTGCACAACCTTAGAAAGCATCTTGCTTGTCCAGGGTTGAGTATTTCTGTGCCGATTCTATAAATGCTGTGTGTGGATTTTATCTGCTCAGAGGAAGGTATAAATCGATGAAACGCTTTGTTCGCTGGCTATCAGTTCTCAGTTTATTAGTGGGTTGCCTGGGATGGCTAGGGCTACCCCGACAAGCGATCGCTGCAGATTTAAGCCGTTTAGCTTTGCAACCTATTCCGGTTTTAGCTGCTGAAGTTGCTCCCCGTAATGCCGTAGATGACAAGCGGGCCGCTGTGGGTAACAGGATTGACCTCAACAACACGAATGTTCGGGCCTTCTTGCAATATCCTGGCTTGTATCCTACCTTGGCTCGCGCGATCGTCAAGAACGCACCTTATGAGAAGGTAGAAGATGTACTCGATCTACCTGGCTTAAGCGAGCGTCAGAAAGAGACCTTGCAGGCGAATTTCAAAAACTTCACTGTGACCGAACCAGATTTTGCTTTGACCGAGGGCGACGATCGCTTCAACAACGGTATCTATCGCTAAATTTGGCGCTAAATTTGGTGCCAGCTTGGGCGCTGAATCTGTCGTTGGTCACTGAGTTTGTAGAGTGCGGTGCTGCCCTTGCCCTCCGTCTCTACAGCCTTGGGATCAAAAGTGCGTGTTTAAACGCTGCAATAAAATCTTTGCTCTCTGTACAGTAAGGTTAATCCTTACGCATGATTGACGACAGGGAGCAATTTTTATTGGATACTTCTTTACCTCCTCAAGCTGCGGCTCCAGCTCAAATCCCCGACTTTACTCAGCAATTTGATGTTCTAGTAGTGGGTGCAGGGGCAGCGGGACTGTACTCCGCCCTTTGCCTACCAGCAGCGTTCCAAGTGGGCTTAATCACCAAAGATACCTTGTCCCTGTCGGCAAGTGATTGGGCTCAAGGGGGCATTGCTGCGGCGATCGCGCCGGATGATTCGACTGCCCTCCACATTGCAGACACCATCCAGGCAGGAGCAGGACTGTGCGATCCCCAAGCAGTAGAGTTTCTGGCTGAGAATGCCTCGGATTGCATTCGATCCTTGGTAGAGATGGGAGTGGCCTTCGATCGCCATGATGGAGAACTCGCTTTGACCCTAGAAGCAGCACACTCCCGGCGACGAGTCTTGCACGCGGCAGATACTACAGGACGGGCAGTCGTCAACACACTCACGGCAAAAGTCCTAGAGCGCAAGAATATTCAAGTCTTTCCGCAAACGTTTGCTCTGAGCTTATGGATTGATCCCCAGACTCAACGCTGCCAAGGAATTAGCCTGATCCACCAAGGGCAAGTGATTTGGGTGCGAGCCACCGCTGTCGTTTTGGCAACAGGTGGGGGTGGGCAGGTATTCGCCCAGACGACCAACCCTGACTTGAGTACGGGGGATGGAGTAGCGATCGCTTGGCGGGCGGGTGCGGTGCTGCGAGATTTGGAGTTTGTCCAGTTTCACCCCACAGCCCTAACCAAGCCTGGAGCACCCCGATTCCTGATTAGTGAAGCAGTACGAGGAGAAGGGGCGCACTTAGTAGATACAAAAGGCCATCGATTTGCTTTTGACTACCATCCTGCGGGAGAACTGGCTCCTAGAGATGTGGTCAGTCGCGCCATTTTTAGTCACTTACAACAGACCGAATTAGACCCCGCTAGTGCTCATGTGTTGCTTGATTTAAGACCCATTCCAGGCGCAACCATACGGCATCGGTTTCCTAACATCATTCAGGTCTGCCAGCAGTGGGGTGTTGATGTGTTTCAAGAGCCTATTCCTGTGACCCCTGCGGCCCATTACTGGATGGGTGGAGTGGTAACCGATACCATGAGTCACACCTCGATTCCAGGGCTATATGCGGTGGGGGAAACGACCAGTACAGGGGTGCATGGAGCCAATCGTTTAGCAAGCAACTCACTGTTAGAGTGCCTAGTCTACGGGGCGCAATTGGCCCATATTGAGTTAAACCCACCAGAAATTGATCGTCAGAGCCAGAAGCTTGAAGTGACGACCGACCCAGCTACCAGCTACAACCCCAACCCAACTGATTGGCAGCATCAACAAGCCGCGATCGCCACAATTCGCCAAGAGTTACCCCGTTGCATGTGGCAAAGTGCCGGAATTTGCCGTGAGGAAAACACGTTACTGGCTGCGATCGCTCAAGTAGAAGCATGGCAAGCAGAATTTGCCGCCTTGCCCTTAAGCCAATTCTTGCTGAACTTACCCCCTGCGCAAACTGCAAGCTTAGGGTTGCCAAAGGCCGATTTAGCCATACGGACTTGGAGCGAAACCCAAAATCTCTTGGATGTGGGCTACTTGATTCTGAAAAGTGCTCTGTTTCGCACCGAGAGTCGAGGGGGACACTACCGAGTTGACTTTCCGCGACCTGAACCGCAGTGGCAAGTTCAGACTTTAGTCCAAGCTCATCGCTGGTGGACTGCCCCAATTTCAGCCTCCCCAGACTAGCTCAAACTAGCTCGGAGACAGGCTCAGTTTTACACAGTTCGCCAAGCAACCCTGAGCCGAGAAATCCTGAGTCGAGCAACCCGTTAAAGAACTTCGTGCGTGTACTTGTGCTGTTTCACATTGTCTTCCGTCTTGATAATGCGCTGAGAGTTTAGCACCCGCTTGCGTTCGGTGGAGTAGTTAAAGTCTTGACGAGTGGTTCCTGGGGGAACATGGGCTTGTGCTGCTGTCTTGGCTTTGTAAGTACGAGCGGCAGCAATGGCGCGTTGGACAAACTCATCAGAGAATTGGGCATCTTCCGGAAATTCCTCTGGCTTTTGTAGAGTTTCTCCGGCTAGAACCGCACCTAAGGTCGTGGCAAGGGCCATTTCGTAAGAGGTGGGTACTCCTTTCACGATGGCTTCGATCGCCGCTGAAGGGATCGGCTCCAAAATTCTAACTTCGTGCAATTTGCCGTCTTCTTTGAGAAAGCAAGTGGCTAAACCAATCAGCAAATATTCATCTGTAGAGAGATCGGGGGCTTGAGGGAGAGAAGTCGCAGTTGTCATGGAAGGTTTGGATTGGCAGTGCCAATTTCAACAGAGTTGAAGAAATGCAAGGAGCCACTGCATCACAGTTCGTTAAAGTGCGATCGCAGGGAATCTCCATAGGAATTTTAGCTCGGTTAAGCCTGATGGCTACGTCAATCCCTGAGCTATGTGGAACACTTGAAGTCTTAACTGCTAATGCTGAGTTAAAGCAAAGCCTACGTTTCAGTTCCGAAACTGACTGCGTGGTGCTTGTAGTTTTGCGATGAGTTCTCGGTGTTAGAAGTGTCTATTCTGTCACTTTCTCGGCATCAGTCCTAAGAGGCAGCTTCGGAGCTAAAGCGTGCGAGCTAACGTCTGGAAATCATGACTTAAGACACATCGGTAAGTGACACACCGATAGATCCGTAAACATGGCCGACTGGATATTGTAAGTCTACAAGCCCAGAAATACCAGAGACACGGTCACTGATTCAGGAGAAGAGTATGAGTAGTCGTTCGGCTTCCAACCCTCAAGGTAGCGCTCAGCGTCGGCGTCACGGCTCTATTCTAGCTTCTGTGGCTGGGCAAGCAAACGTCGGAAAATCTGGAGTCGCGCAAACGACTGGCGCTCATAAGCAGCAAGGCAATCAACTGCGTCTAACTGAGTCTTCATCTCCTCGCTCCAACGCAAAGCCTGAGTTGCACTCCCACGAGCAAGATCAACAACTGCGTCAGCAAGCGATCGCCGCTGCTCAGCAAGGTTACTACGAAGTAACAATCGATCTACTGAGCAAATTGTTGGAGCGACACCCAGCCAGCGCCACAGATTACAACAACCGGGGCTTGGCCTACTTTCAAAGCGGAGAATATGAAAAAGCGATCGCCGATTACAACCAAGCGATCGCGCTTAATCCCAAGTTAGCCAGCGTTTATAACAATCGGGCTAACTACTATGCGGCTCAAGGCCAATTAGCCGAGGCGATCGCCGACTACGGAGTTGCCATCGACCTAAATCCGGGCAATACCCGCGCTTGGATCAATCAAGGCATTACGTTTCGGCAGTTAGAGATGTATGAGCAAGCCATTGGCAACTTTGAGCTAGCGCTACACTTTGGTCAGCTCGAAGGCCACATTTACGCCGAGCGAGGCCGCACGTTTCATGTCATGGGCGACTGGAACTGTGCGATCGCCGACTATCAGAAAGCATTACAAATTCTGCTTCTAACTCATACAGAATCAGCCCAACGACTCCGCCAACAAGTAGAAACTTGGCTCCACGAACTCCTCAGCCCCTTAAGACCTTAGTTTGACTCACTTGCACAGCTTGAGAACCTTGAGCTGAGAAAACCTGTTCTGTGGCATTGGGGTGGCATTTGGCAGCTCAAGAAAACTTTGCTAACAACTTTAATCTAGGGAGTTGCCTCATCGGTATCAGCCATGTCAGCAATGTCAGTCCAAACCACTTGAAGCTGTTTTGGATCAACTCGATTACTTTGCTCCTGCATGATCGACTTGGTCTGCTGCGGATCAAAATGATGGCTAAACTCGTCACGCAAACGATTGACCCGCCCTTCCGTCACATTCACTTCAGCCCGAATTTCTTGTAACTTCTCTTGCTGCGACAACTGGTAGGGCAAGATTCGCGTCAAGGTAGAAACGGCTGCAACAGATAACGTCACATTAACGGCTAACTTAAGCGTTGTTTCAACCACAAGACCAACCGGGAGCTTAGTTGATGATTTTGTAGCTTTGGCGGGGCGACGCTGGGGAGGTGGAGGGGCCAGCCGCAGGTGTGTGTTGGTTCGGCGCAGGGGGCTTGAGGGTTGAATCGCGTTCATAGGAGGTGGAGTGATGGAGAACCATTAAATGTGACGCACCTTTGCTACCTAGACTCAATGGCAGGTTCTAATCAACCCATTCCATAACACTCAAGAGCTTGAAGTGGAGCCTATCTCAGCAGCAAAGCCTAATTGCTATCAGACAATCTACACTAAATTCTTCAGATTGCCCGGAGGTCTTGCCCCCACCCCTAAGATAGGCTCCGATCGCTCAATTTGCGAGCTTACTTATACAGTTCGGTGGCTAGACGGAAAGCCATAATCCCTGGGATCAAGGCAACGACTAGAGCGACATAGACTTGAGTATCTGATAAAGACATGTTTGAAAACTCCATATTTTGGGGTTGCTAGTTCACCAATTTCGGCCAAATTCTTGGCTTCTGGAACAACTTGTTACATGATGTAACAAAAAATATGGCTGAAACATGGCTGAATTCTGCGATCGCCGCTGTTTTGCTGGACTAAAAGCCTGTCTTGCTGCTCAACCCTAAAAAGAGTTCTCAATGAACAGTTGGCACTCAACAAAAGTTGCATGCTTAAAAACTGCGTGCTTAGAACATAGTGCTTGTAGCTCCTCAGGAGTTGGGCTTGCCTAAAGACTCCCTGCCCTAATTAACGTTGGGAGATTTATGCAGTTCACCCCAGCAGCTACCCAGCTCGTGCGAGTGAGTCGTGGAAATGTTTCAAAGGTAAGCGATCGCCGTTACATCCTTCCGGGCTTAAGGTAGCTATACTTAAGCTATTTAAATAGTGAAGCTTGGCTTTGAAACCTTCAAAAGTACAGCCTTTAATTCAAACTTTACTAAGATATACACTTTTTAAGATTGGTAACTGTTTCGTTGGAAAGTCAAAGATCCGTCCGAACTCACTTCGATCGCCAGCTGAAGCGCTTGCAACGCGATGTTCTCCGCATGGGTGCCTTGGTAGAACAATCCTGTCGATTAGCCCGTCAAGCCTTGTTTGAGCGAGATTTAGAAGCGGCTGAACGTATTAGCCAGCAAGATAAACAAATTGACCAGCTCTACCGCCAAATAGAGCTAGATTGTGTCAGCATGATGGCGCTACAAGCTCCTGTGAGTCAAGACTTGCGTTTAATCAGTGCCTTAATGCAGCTGGTGCGAGACTTGGAGCGAATTGGCGACTATGCAGAAGATCTAGGGGAAATCGCAGTCAAACTTTTTCCTTACCCTGTTCACCCCTGCATGGAACGAGTGCAATTGATGCTAGACCGCTGTCAAGCAATGCTCGCCATGAGTTTAGCGGCTTTATCTGATCTAGACGCTGAGTCAGGGTTGGATCTGAAATCTAAAGACGATGCAGTGGACTCAGATTACCAAGACTTATACGACCTCCTTGCCCATCAAACCCATATTCCTGGGGTACTAGAGCCTACGGTCTTACTCGTGCTAGTGATTCGCCATCTAGAGCGCATGGCCGATCATGCAACCAACATTGGTAAGCGAGTGGCTTATATTGTGACGGGACAACGCTATTAAGCAGGTTGGCATTCGCCCAAGCCAGTGCCCTGTCAGCTAAAAAAACGTCTGTAAATTAATCCTAGAGACGTAATTCTGATGAGAGATTTGACGAATAGCGTTTGACAGGTTTACATTCAGTGCGAAAGTATTAAATAGAGTGTGTCCACTGCAAAGGTAGATGTAATTGCGGGCTGGACACTGTCAACCCAAATCTAGCGTTCGTTGCTTCTGCCTCCCCAAACGTCTCGCTGTACTATGACTAATCTTTTCGTCTGTGATGTAGCTATAGAAACGTAACTCTAGGGCACTCAGAGACTTAGAAGAGATGGTATCCCTCGGACAACTGTCTGCAAGCAAGCTCGTGCTGTTGTGGCTGTAATGTCTAGTGCAGGATCGAGGTTCATCAACTGTGGATGACCTAGAGCGTAGTGAATGCAAGGAATGGAAAGGAGCAACTGGCATACCTGAGCTGCAAGGCATGGGTTGGCGTGCGGGGTAACTTGTAGTGCTTGGATGGATGCGAAGCGTTGTATTCGTGCAGGTCCACGGCAAGCTACATCCCTAGATGCCTATCCGAACGCTCTCCTTGAGTTTTCGGAGTTTAAAGTCCCTCTGGGTCTTTGGGATAGCTTCTAGGTAACCGGAGATAACGCAGGCTAAGCGATGCCTGGGTCGTCACAGCAAGGGTGAAAGAACCGAATCAACAGAAATTTAAGGACCTATCGCTACATGGAATTTTCGATCGCGGCACTGTTAGCAAATTTCACGGATGACAAGCTAATCGCCCCCAAAGTCTTGGAAAAAAAGCTGAACTGCCAAGATGATGCGAGTTTGCGCAAGCTCCAAATTGCCTTGGATGCTCTGGAAAAGGTGGGGATTTTGGTGAAGGAGCGGGGTAAATACCGCCGAGTCTCGGAAGAAGGGGTGGTAGAGGGCAAACTGCGCTGCTCTAGCAAAGGGTTTTGCTTTGCGATTCAAGATGAAGAGGGAGCAGAGGATATTTACATCCGGGAAAGCCAACTGAGTAATGCTTGGAATGGCGATCGCGTCTTGGTTAGAGTCACCAAGGAAGGGAGTCGTCGTCGTAGCCCCGAAGGAGAAGTACGGCTGATTTTGGAGCGGGCTAACAGTTCTGTGCTGGCGCGGGTGAAGCAATCTGAAAAAGGTTTTCAAGCGGTTCCACTCGACGATCGCTTGCTGTTTGAGCTGCAACTGAAGACCAACGGAGTTGATTTAGAAGCCGCCCTCGACCATTTAGTGCATGTGGAGGTGCAGCGCTATCCCCTAGGTCAGCAACCGCCTCTAGGGAAAGTGACCCAAGTGCTAGGCAGTGATGCTCAGTCAGCAGCAGATACTGATATTGTCAGCTGCAAGTATGATTTGCGCCGGGAGTTCCCGCCTGCGGTACTCAAAGCCGCTGAAGCCCTTTCCAAGAAGCTCAAAGCTGCTGACCTGAAAAATCGTCTTGATTTGCGCGATCGCCTCAGCCTTGCCCTCAAGGCCGACAGCACTCAACAACCTGTCGATGGCTGTGACGATGCCGTCACCCTAGAGAAAACAGAAGAAGGCAACTGGCGCTTAGGAGTGCATATTGCGGATGTCTCTCACTATATTCAGGCTGGTTCGCCGCTGGATGTAGAAGCTCAGAAGCGAGGCATTTCAGTCTATTTAGGCGAGGTGGTGCTACCCATGTTGCCTGATGCAGTGGCGCAACTGTGCTGCTTAGTGCCAGGGCAAGACCGCCTCGCAATCTCCTTGCTGTTTACCGTAAATCCTGAGGGCCAGGTTGTTGAGTATGAGTTGCAGCCCACGGTGATTCAGGTTGATCATCAACTCAGCTACCAACAAGTTCAAGCCATTCTAGAACGACAGCAACCGCAGGCTGAGGCTCTAGATAGCGAAACGGCGGCTTTTGTTGAGTCGTTGTCTGATGATGTGAAGGCAACAGTTGACCAACTGGCATTGCTCAGTCAAGCGCTAAAAGCTCAGCGTCGTCAGCGGGGTGCTTTTGAACTTAATCTGCCGCAAACCCGCTTCCACTATGACGATGAGGGGGCTTTGGGGGCAGTTGTGGTTTCTTCTGACCTCTCGGCACGGGCAATGGTTGTCGAGTTTATGCTGCTGGCAAACCAAGTGGTCGCAGCTCATTTACAAGCACTAGGCGTGCCCGGAATTTATCGAGTCCATCCCACACCTAATGTCGGCGAAGTCCAAGAGCTGATGAAGTTAGTCAGCAATATGGGCATTAACCTGCGTCTGGAGCAAGAAGATACGATTCAGCCTCAGGACTACCAAAACTTCACCCAACAGTTTGCAGAGTCGCGAGCAGAAAAGGTGCTGACTTATCTGCTGCTGTCTACACTGAAACCTGCGATTTACACCACCCATCCCAGAGCGCATTTTGGGCTGGCGCTAGAGCAAGGGTATACACACTTCACTTCACCGATGCGGCGCTATCCTGACTTGCTAGTACATCGCATTCTCCAAGCTGTGTTTGAGAAAGGTCGCGATCGCCGCTCTACCCGCGCTAAAGACAGCGTCAACCTACGAGATGGCTCCTGTTACGGCCAGATCAACTGGAACGTGCTGCCACCAGAACTTCACCAAGACCTCGAAACTCATATCGCCACCATCGTCAACAACTTGAGCGAGCGCGAAAAAGTAGCTCAGGAGGCAGAAGAAGACCTGGAAGGCTTGAAGAAAGCTGGGTTTATGAAGGAACACACCGGAGAAATCTTCCAAGGACTCATTACCGGGGTGCAGTCTTACGGCTTCTTCGTCGAAATTGAAGATTTGTTGGTGGAAGGATTGGTGCATGTCAGCTCGCTCAAAGATGACTGGTATGAGTACCGTTCACGGCAACAAAAGCTTGTGGGTCGGAAGAACCGGAAGCAATATCGCTTGGGCGATCGCGTCGAAGTCCAAGTCAAGAGCGTCGATTACTATCGCCAGCAAATTGATCTGATTGCTGTGGGTGGTGGTAGTGAAGCCTCAGAAGATGATGCGGATGAAGCTGGAACTGGAACGCTTGATTCGGGTTACGATGCTGACGCTCGCTCTCGTCATGCTCAAGAAGAGTAACGCTAGGCGGCAAAATCTGTGTCTAATTTTCTGGCTGTAGCGCCGCCTCGGCCTCTGATTTTGGGTGTGTCAGGGGCGTCGGGTTTAATTTATGCTGTGCGGGCGCTCAAGTTTCTCTTAGCGGCAGACTACGCAATTGAGCTAGTTGCTTCTAAGGCCACCTACATGGTGTGGCAGGCAGAGCAAAACATCCGGATGCCACCTGAACCTGGTTTACAAGAACAGTTTTGGCGGCAGCAAGCGGGCGTTTTGACAGGGGGGAAACTCACTTGTCACCCCGCAGGAGATGTAGGCGCTAATATTGCAAGCGGTTCTTTTCGGACTTTAGGCATGTTAGTAATGCCTTGCAGTATGAGTACCGTCGCCAAACTTGCGGGTGGGTTAAGTTCGGATTTACTAGAACGAGCGGCCGATGTGCAGCTCAAGGAAGGGCGCAAATTGGTGGTGGTGCCTCGCGAAACGCCATTGAGCTTAATTCACCTGCGCAATTTGACCACCTTAGCCGAGGCAGGCGCTAGGATTGTGCCCGCCATTCCTGCCTGGTACCACAACCCTCAAACCATTGAGGACTTGGTGGATTTTGTGGTGGCTCGTGCCTTAGACCAGTTTGAGCTAGACTGTGTACCGCTACAGCGTTGGGAGGGGCACTAACATCACCCTCGTTGGCGATCGCCAAGGTGTAAGGTGTAAGGTGTAGGTCAATCTTGTAATCCTGACTCGTAGAAGACAATTTAGAGCTGAGTGCTGAATCGCATGCCTGTCATTCGCCTTTTGCTACTGCTGTTAATTCTGGTAGGGCTAGCTGCATTTACCCTCCAAAATTGGGCTTTCCAAATTCCGCTTGTGTTTCTCGGCAAGCAAACTTTGGTATTGCCTCTGTCAGTATGGGTTTTAGGGGCGATCGCGGCTGGAGCACTCACCACGCTATTCCTGACAGCGCTGTTTCAGCTCTCCAATACCCTAGCTGTGAAAAGGGTTCGGGCTCGTGTGGCTAGTGCGTCTCGGTTAGAAACAGAAGCCGCCGCTTCCCGCTCTAGTTGGGACAGTGGTGCTAGCCGTTCAGCCAACGATCAAACTAACTACACCCAATCTGCTGCCGATCGCTTTTCGGATCAATCAGACTTTGGTACGGAGGAAGAAGCAGACCCCGTAGACCGCGCTGGCTATGACACGGGTTATGAGCGCGATCGCACCAGCTACGAAGTGCCACAAGAACCCACCTCTAGTTACCGTTCTGGTTCGTCTTACTCCTACAGCTACAAAGAACCAAACACTTCTGGGGTTGGCAGATCTGAGTCCGTATACGACGCTGATTACCGGGTGATTATTCCGCCCCCTCAACCACTGGAAGAACCAGAGGAAGATGACTACGGTTTTGAAGATGACGAAGATTTTGAAGATGAAACACCTCGCGATTCTGACCGTAGCGACTGGAGCGATCGCCATGACTGGCAAGAACGCCCAGACCCTACAGATCGTGCAGAGCGCAAAGGTGACGACTGGGGCGACCAAAGTTGGCGGGATAAAGGCTGGGGCGATCGCTCCCCATCGGATGATTGGTAGGGCTATTTCGCCCAATCAACCCAGCGGCTATTTTTACTCCAGCCAGTTTATATCGCCAGATTGATGTTCCACCTCTATAAACAAGCAACACTGATGACGTTGCTCTATATGAGGATGTTTATGATTCGAGCTATTCGTCATTTACAACAAATTCAGCTACGTCAAGTTCTCAGTGCATTTCTAGTTGGAATGACTTTATTCTTGAGTGCTGCTCTAGGTCAATTGAGCTATGTTCCTTCTGCTCAGGCTGCTGCGACTCCTGAAGCCACTCGATACAACCCAGATGGCAACAGCACTCGGACAACTAGCGGCATTCAAATTGATGCTAGAAACGCCAAGAAGAATCTTCAGGAGAATACCGGAGATGCAGGGGGTTTTGTCGGTGCGATCAAAGATGCGGCTGAAAACGTGACCGAAAAACTAAACCTCAATGAGCCTCTTCCTGAAAGCACTAAAGAGTTTTTAGATTCCGTAACGAATGATCCAGCGGAAGCGACGCAAAACGGCTTGAAAGATGCGGCAGCTTTTCCTCAAGGTGGTTATAGCCACTAACGGAATTTGATTTTAGATTAAAGGCATTCACTAGGCGATCGCTCTTGGTTGTAACTGATCCAGGGGCGATCGCCTGATTTTTAGTCGTACTTGGAAATCTGGCTAAAATAATTCAGTGAAAGCAGTAAGCTACAGGACTTGGAAGGTTAGGCTCCCAGAGAACGGAGTACTAAGCAGGCATAATCACCTCCAGGACTTGCTCACACGATCGCCCCTGAGCAAACAACCCCTCAACCAGATGCAGCAATTGCCGGTAGGCCTCCCGAGTCAGACTGTAGAGCCGCTGTCCCACTGTTTGCTGGTCCTTGGCAAACGCAAACCTCTCCGATTTCTTGCCCTGACAAGTTGCCTGCTGGAGTAGCGACTGCGCTACACAACTTAAACGGAAGTGGCGTTTGACCGCTTCCTGATTGCGTACCTGAGCCGCCTCAAAGCCTGCTACTTGTTTGCAAAACTCATGAAAGATCTCGCAAGCCCAGCGGTAGCTCCAAGTCTGACTCACTCCGGCTCTCTCCCAGTGCAGGGCGTCACTGAGCAGAAAGCCCGGAGCGTCACTCAAGTCCGATTGCTGATGCACAATAACGAGGCGTTTACGCCCGTAGCGCTTGAGTCGAACCGTTTTTGTGAAGGTCCAGAAGGACTTAACTTCGCCGTTGCGACCGCGCACCTGGAGAGAGCGAAAACTCTCTGGGTGCTCTTGGCGCAGTTCGGTGGCAACCGCATCGACCCGCTGCCATTGCCCGTTCCACAGAATGAGTCGAGAGCATTCAATCTCGCTGACCCAATGCTTGCCGGATGCCTCAATCAGCTGCGTCAATTCCAGGGTTAACACTCCATTGTCAAAGGCATAGTCAGCTTGGGGAAATTGTCCCTCTGCCTCGATTTGCCGCACCAAGTCCACGACCATCTCGGTGCGTTTGCGATAGGCCAATCGGTTCTTGTGATAGTGCAACAACTCCACCAAGCGTTGCTTCACTTGTTCCATCTGCTCGTAACTCGGTTGAGCCGTCATGCGCAGGTAGCCTCTCTCTGCTTCACTAAAATCGGGCAACTGCACCTCAACCGCAATTCCATCAAGCTGCTGGCCATTAGCAATCACACCCGTGACGACCGTTTGGTAGCGGCTCATGCAGTGGTTGACATAATCGTAGGCGCGCTTGACCCCATAGATGTGCTCGCCATCTTCATGATGCGATAGGGTCCAGTCCAGACTGATGATTTCTCTCCCACATCCTTGGTGCCGCAGACCGACTTGCCGCCGATGCTGCTGCATGAGAGCCTCACTATCCCATCGAGCCTCAAACACCGCCTCATGCATCGCTCGTCGACTGACGGCTTTGCCCTCTGGATATACCTGCTGAGCGTGAATGCCTTGCAGGGTCTTGTTCTGGCTCAGCAACAGCCCACTGATGTAGCGACTGACATGCTCGAATCCGGCTTCCCGACAGAACACGTCTCGGTAAGCACTCATCCCTTGGGCAATGGTGGCAGGAACACCGATGAGGGGAATCATTTGCTGCTCCGCTAGCGATTCACCATCACGATACCTTGTTAGCCTCCCCTCCTTCTACTCCTAACCTTCCAAGTCCTGTAAGCTACATAAAGAACCTTAAATAGCTTCGATAAAGCTGTTCTGAGGTGGATCTTGCTATCTCTAGTTCATTCATGAATCAGCTACTAAAAGGGGTCAACCTTTACCTCGTCGGTATGATGGGGTCTGGTAAAACGACAGTAGGGCGCTTGCTCGCCAAAGAATTGGGCTATCACTTCTTTGATACGGATGCTGTGATTGAGCAGTCACAGAAAAAATCGATCAACGAAATTTTTGCTGAGGCAGGTGAAGCGGCATTTCGAGACTTAGAGACGGAAGTATTAGCGCAACTCTCGTCTTGTGTCAGATTGGCGATCGCGACAGGCGGTGGCATTGTCCTCAAACGCAAAAACTGGAGCTACCTACGACATGGCTTAATCGTCTGGTTGGATGCTCCGGTAGAGCTACTTTATGCGCGGCTGCAAAACGATGCCACTCGTCCTTTGTTGAGAGAATCTGATGTAAGCGCCAAGTTGCAAAGCTTGCTAGAACAACGTCAATCGCTCTATGGTCAAGCGGATTTGCGGATTTCTTTACAGCCTGGGGAAACCCCCGAACAGATTGCTAGCAGAGTAATCGCTGAAATTCCGACAGTGCTTTGTCCAGAACGTACTCCTGTGACTGAACTGAATTAGTGATGTCATGAAGCCCGCGATCGCCTTCCATCCCCTCGATCTGCCTGGATTTAATTGTTTCTAAGTTAAATAGTTTTCATTCCTACTCTTGGGGATACTAAGCTCTACTAGACTAGACCTAGCTTTTCGCCCAATCCAGCCCTCATGGTTAACGACAGCGAATATTTTCAGCAAGAGGAAGCAACCCGAGTTCGCGTCCTTAGTGAAGCCTTACCTTACATCCAACAATTTGCCGGACGCACCATTGTTATTAAGTATGGTGGGGCCGCGATGAAAGACAGCAGCCTGAAAGAGAAGGTGATGCGGGACATCGTGTTTATGGCTTGCGTCGGGATTCGGCCCGTCGTGGTGCATGGTGGTGGCCCAGAAATTAACACTTGGCTCGATAAACTCGGCATTGAACCCCAGTTTAAGAATGGTTTGCGAGTCACCGATGCCGCCACCATGGATGTGGTGGAAATGGTCTTAGTCGGTCGGGTTAACAAAGAAATTGTCTCTTTGATTAACCAAGCGGGAGGCAGTGCGGTTGGGCTTTGTGGCAAAGACGGCAACTTAGTCAAGGCTCGTCCAGAAGGTCAAGAAGGCATTGGCTTTGTCGGTGAAGTAAATACCGTTAACGTCCGGTTGCTAGAATCTCTGCTGAAGGCGGGGCATATCCCAGTCATCTCTAGCGTGGCAGCAGACGACACGGGGCAGGCCTACAACATTAATGCAGACACAGTGGCAGGAGAGTTGGCAGCAGCTCTAGGAGCCGAGAAGCTGATTTTGCTGACCGATACCGCCGGGATCTTGCGCGACTATCATAATCCTTCCACCTTGATTGACAAGTTAGATATTCAAGAAGCGCGGGAGCTAATTGCTACGGGGATAGTCGCTGGGGGGATGATTCCTAAGGTCAATTGTTGTGTGCGATCGCTAGCCCAAGGTGTGAAAGCGGCCCACATTATTGATGGTCGTCTGCCCCACGCCTTATTGCTAGAAATTTTTACTGACTCTGGCATTGGCTCCATGCTTGTGGCCTCTGAGTTTATGAAGTAAGGACCCATGATCACTTATTCTGAGCAAATTAGGGCGATCGCTCAGCGAGCAAAAGCACGGGAAGATGCTTTGCCAGTTAGCGATCCAGCTTGCCGATCGCGATTTTGGTTCCACCCACGACCCACCGCTAAAGTCTGCTTATTTTTCCACGGCTTCACCGCAGGCCCCTACCAATTTGAGCCGATGGGGGAAGCGTTTTATCAAGCAGGGTACAACGTGCTAGTGCCGCTGCAACCAGGGCATGGTATTGCGGGCGACTGGAATCGCGACCATCCGCCACCGCTTCCCACAGATATCTTTACCTATCAAGAATTTGCCCTAGCCTGGTTTCAGCAAGCCCAATCTTTAGGGAGAGAAGTCGTTGTAGGCGGATTGTCTAGTGGTGCCACCTTAGCCGCTTGGTTAGCAACAGAGTGTCCCCAGGCAATCGTTCGCACACTCCTATTTGCGCCATATCTCAGTGGCAATAACCGTTTGGTCGATTTTCTGGTCGAAACGTTGCCTGTGTACTTTGAGTGGTTAAACAAAGATGATCCTGGGCATCATGGGTATGACGGTTTCCGGATTCCCGCTCTGCGGCTGTTCTTGGACATGGGCCAGGAATTAATTGACCGAGCTGACCAGCGTTTGACTGCACCCATGTTTGTCATTTCTAGTGCCAGCGATCGCGCCACTAATCCTCAGGATCACCAAGCTTTGTTTAAGGCGGCCTTGAAGCATCAACCGCAAACTTGGTACCACTGCCTAGACGAAGCCCTGGATATTCCACACACAATGATGACCCAAGCGGAGGGGAATCATTACCAAAACTTGCTGATCACCTTGGCAAAAGCTTTTGTGGAAAGCAACTTAACTTGGGCCGAGGTGTTGGCAATTGGCGATCGCCTGTTGCACGGAAAAACGTTCGAGGAAGCTGTAGCTGCTTTCAACTTACAGCAACGGACTGCACCGGAACTGTCTGTGATGATGGCGATGCTTGACCCCAAAGCCATTATTTCAGCGCCCCAGGCTGACCACAAACCCTAAAAGAAGGTGAACTGGCTGTTTTATGCCTAACTACTCTGCCACGACTGCCGTGATCGCCAAGCAAGCCAAAGCACGGGAAGATGCTCTACCCCTGCGTCATGAAGCTTGCCGCTCCAGGTTTTGGTTTCAGCCTCAACCCACCCAACGGGTCTGCCTTTTCTTTCATGGCTTTACCGCTGCGCCCTACCAATTCCAGCCTATCGCAGAGGCCTTTTATAAATTGGGTTACAACGTGCTGGTGCCTTTGATGCCAGGTCACGGAGTTACTGGCAATTGGGGCCGTGACAACCCACCGCCGTTACCCAGCGACCCAACTGTTTACAAGCAATTCGGTTTGCAGTGGTTGCAGCAGTCGCAAGCTCTAGGCCAACAAGTGGTTGTAGGGGGCCTCTCCGGTGGCGGAACACTCGCAAATTGGCTTGCCTTCGAACGGCCTCAGCAGATTGACCGCACATTGCTGTTTGCTCCCTACCTGAGCAGCAGTAGCAAAGTCATCGATTTATTCGTACAAAAGTCAAGTTCCTACTTTCAGTGGGAATGCAAACCAGGGAACGTTCCCGTGGGTTACTCTGGCTTTGTGTTACCCAACTTACGAGCTTTTCTCAGCATGGGCCAAGAGGTATTAGCCCGCTCTAAGTCCTCAGCACCCGTGGCTCCGATGCTGATTGTTTCTAGCGAAAGCGATCGCGCAGTCGGCAATAACGACCACAGAGCTATGTTTCGTGCTGTCTTGTCACGACAACCCAAAACCTGGTATCACCGTTTCGATCGCGTCCTCGACATCCCTCACACCATGATGACCAAGCAGGAAGGTAACGATTACCAAAACCTGCTGATTACGATGGCTAAGGCTTATACCGAAAGCGATCTAGCTTGGCGTGAGGTTGAGGAAATTGGCTATCGCATGACCCAGGGTAAAACTTTCAACTCAGTCGTGGCGGAGTTGAATTTGCAGAAGCGAGTCTCTCCAGATATGCCTGCCATGATGACAATGGTCGATAAGCGAGAAATTGTCATGGCCCGCAATGCCAGTGCCCAACCCAACTCCTAAAATGAAATACTGAAAGACCCACGAATGCCAGGACGATATCGCGGTCTTTGGATAATCACTGGATTGACCAGAGTAGAGTTGTAAATTGGCGAGTTAACAACTACCGGATTCACCAAGGTCGAATTCACCACGCTGCCGTTGAGCACGTTGTGGCCTCCACCACCTACAGCGGGGTGGGGTGCGATGCAAGGATGAAAACACCCATAACCCCCATAACCATAGCTATTAGAAAGGTTAGGAGGGGCGATCGCCGGACTCAAAAATAATGGGTCAAGTTGGGATGGAGAGTAGATCACAGCATTAGGGTAATGAGGAGCCTGGTTTACCAAAATCACGCGCCTAATGGTCACTTTTTGACCTGCTGCTACCGGAGCGGCACTGAGCAAAGAGCTACCAGTGGTTGCTAAAGCGAAGGCTAGAATTAAGGTGAGCTGAAGAGGAGACTGTAGCCGAGAATGCTGGAGCATAAGGGTTACCTGGAAATCAGGAACGAAAGGTCGCCAAGTCGAACCTAAACCTAAATCTTGAGTATGGTGACACCCTAATAGATTACGAATTTCTCAAAGCCACGAACTTGCTACCCTTCATTTCTAGATTAACTCGCTTTGCTAGGATCTTGAAAGGTGCTTTACCGTAGCTTTAGACGCTAGAAAAAGCATTGAAGTTGCTCCAAAATGCAGCAGCTTTTAGATTCATAGTTTGATTTAAGCAGACTGGTTAAGCACTCCCATGTGCAGCCCAGTTCCAGTACTAATCTAAATTTATAAGAAGCGTGAGTTCAGAAAACTTAGAAATCGTTGAGACTGAATACGAAGCTGGCAAAGCAACCTTTGAGCGAGGCTTGTATCGCCAGTCAGTGCAGCATTTGGAAAAAGCCAGTGCTTTGGTCAACCGAACTTCTCCCTTGGGCGGGGAAGTGCAAATGTGGTTGGTGACAGCTTATGAAGCCGCAGACCAGCGCCCCGAAGCGATCGCCCTCTGCCAGCAGTTGACTCGGCACCCCGATTGGGAAACTAGAACCCAAAGCAAGCGCTTACTCTACATCCTAGAAGCCCCCAAATTGAATACTCGGCCTGAATGGCTAACCCAAATCCCCGATTTAGTCGCTTTGGCAGAAAGTGACCCTAAAGATCGACGAGGCAGTATGGGGGCGGCACCACCGCGATCGCCGAGCAAAGCAGCCGAGGAACCTGAATCTCCATTTAATCTCGGCCAAGCGAGCGCCAAAAATGATCGTTTTTTCTGGGTAGCGTTGGGACTGATGGCGCTGATCTTAGGGAGTTTGTGGTGGTTTAGCTAAAAGTTGTTTAGTACTGCTGCTATAGACTAGTGCCGCTACAACAGAACAGATAGGATGAGCAAGTATGGGAATCAACCTGGGAGTCAAGCCAGTGGGTAGAACGATTAAGCAGTCATCGCTCACAACTCGCCAATCAAGTCGGGTCACCAAACCAATTACCAAAGCGATCGCCCAAAAGGTGAGACAACAGCTAGGGCGCTTTCGCGTGGTTTGGATGATGCTGTTGGCCTCCTTACTGCTTTCTGGTTGCGTTCAGTATGATGTCGGCATTAACTTTGAAAGTCCCAATCGTGGCGAAATTGTTCAGCACATCAAACTGGGCGATCGCTTAACTAGCTTGAGTGGAGCGACCGCGCAACAGTGGCTAGATACAGTGGAACAGCGGACTCGACGCTTAGGCGGCAGAATTCAGCGGAGTTCCAATCAAGAAGTGGCAGTGACCATTCCCTTTAGTAGTGGTGCTGACTTAAACACCAAATTCAACGAATTCTTGAATCCATCCACTAAAAAAGGCGCAGCGAAACAAGCGGAACCTGCTCTGCCTGAAATCAAGTCAGACTTTCACCTGTCTCAAAGTAACTTTTTGTTCTTACTGCGGAATCGCCTGAGCTATACCCTCGACTTGCGATCGCTGGGTGTCACCAGTGCCAATGGCGATTTGTTAGTGAGTCCTAGCTCATTGCTAGACCTGGAATTTCGGCTTAACACGCCTTGGGGAGCGCGTAGTGTCAATACCGCAGCGAATGCGATTAGCGCTGTTCCGGGTCAGCAAGGCCATCAATTGATCTGGACGTTGGAACCAGGCCAAATCAACCATTTAGAAGCTGTATTTTGGCTACCGAGTCCTCTAGGAATTGGAACCGTGGTCATTGTTCTTTTGGTGCTGGGAGGTTGGTATTTGAAATATCAAACTTTGCCAGGACTAAGTGCAGGCTCGACCCAAGTCTCGACATCGGAAGGTTAGTCTAGCCCTGCTAGCTGCTGAATCATGGGTTGCCTAAAATGCGCCGTTCAACCAATCTCCAACGCCTGTTCCTACTGGGTTTGAGCGGCCCAATCCTAGCTTTAAATGTTTGGATTCTGTCGCAAGTTTTTCGCTACTTTGAGCACTCAATTACCCTTCTCGTCGTAGCGGCAATTTTGGCATTTCTGCTCAACTATCCGGTGCAGTTCTTAGAGCGGGCTCAAATTACCCGTTCTCAAGCTGTGATCGTGGTTCTGCTACTGGCCCTAGCGCTGTTGGTGGTGCTGGGAGTGACTTTGGTTCCGGTTTTAGTTGAGCAAGCAGCTCAGTTTGTGGACAAGCTACCTGCCTCCCTAGCTGCCAGTCAGCGTAATTTGGCATCGTTGGATGTTTGGGCGAAAGCGCATCGCCTGCCTCTAGACCTACAAGGTTTTAGCACCCGGATCAACAATCAAATCGAAAATCAGTTGCAGACTTTGGTTAGCCAAGCGTTAGGCGTGGCGCTGGTAACGGTTTCTGGGCTATTCGATTTGGTTTTAGTGGTGGTGCTAGCCTTTTATATGCTGCTCTACGGCGATCGCATGTGGCAGGGGCTAGTGAACTTGTTGCCACCGAGCATTGGCTTGCCGCTCAGCGTTTCTTTACGCCTGAACTTTCAAAACTTTTTCATCAGCCAGTTGCTGTTAGGGCTGTTTATGTTCGCCATCCTAACACCCATTTTTATGGGGCTGAGAGTACCATTTGCCCTACTATTTGCGCTGCTGATTGGCATAGCTGAGCTGATTCCCTTTATTGGAGCCACGTTAGGAATTGGCTTAGTGATTCTGCTGGTGATGTTTCAAAACTTTTGGCTCTCGCTACAGGTGGCCTTTGTTGCAATTTTGATGCAGCAGATTAAAGACAATGTTTTCGCTCCCAGACTCATGGGCAATTTCACCGGGTTAAATCCCATTTGGATTTTTATCGCTATCTTAATGGGGGCGCAAATCGCAGGGCTGCTAGGAGTGGTGGTAGCCGTCCCCATTGCAGGCACCATCAAGAGCACCATTGACGCGATCCGGGAGATGAATCGTCCCAAAGTAGTCACTACGGAAGTGCTGCCTGGAGAGAAACCAGCTCACTACTAATCAAGCCCACTATTAATCAAGTAACCAAGCCATTCTATTCAGCAAGCGGACTGGTAAGCTTTTCTTCAGGTCCAGAATCGGGGATTTGAGCTAGAGTCCTGATGGCGACCCGATCGCTTTGTGAACTTAGTTAGACCTATGCAAGCAAGGAGTTAGTGAATGCGCCAGGTTAACTTTTTAATTATCTTTGTCATTGCGCTGGCTCTGGTTTTATTCAGTTTAGAAAATACGGAACCTGCCACGATTCATATTGTTAGAGATATCCAAGTTCAAGCTCCACTGGCGGTGGAACTCATTTTGGCCCTAGGTGTGGGAGCAGTACTGGCCTGGGTATTTAGCGTTTGGACCCAATTGCAACACATGATAGAAATCCGCAAAGGCTTACAGCAAATTCAAGAGCGCGAGCAGCGGATTGAAGAGTTGGAGCAAGACCTCGATCGCTACAAAGCAGAACTGCAAGAACAGCAACCCCTCTTGCCTGCGGTTGATTCTATGGCCCAAGAAGTCTAGACTGCTGGCATGTCTGCTGCTGATTTGACCAACCCTCATAGTCTTTGGAGTCTAGTAGTGCCACTGTTTCTGCTGGGCTTGATTGTAGTAGCGGCTGTTGTCTTTGTTCGAGTTAACAGCAAGTAGGAATAGGTTGCATGGTTCTGTCTCTGGCCCAAAGCGCGATCGCCTTACTGTCTGAGTTGGCAGAGCGAGGTGAAATTGACCCTTGGGATGTCCAAGTGATTGAGGTGATCGATCGCTTTTTGAGTGAGTTAACTCCCAGCGATACGGTAGAAATCAGCCGCGCCACCTACCAATCTGACCTGTCTCGTTCTGGGCAGGCTTTTTTGTATGCCTCCATGCTGGTGTTGCTTAAAGCCGACACGTTGGTTCGGGCCGAATCTTCTGAGGTAGAGGTTTTAGATGACGGGGAGTTTCTAGAGACGGATGGGTTCATGGAGGCTCAGATGCCTCTACATTTAGAGCGACGCTTGCGGCGACGGGCTGTGGCAAAACCACCTCAAAACCGCCGAGTGACCTTGCAAGAGTTGATTGAGCAGCTGGAACTGATGGCTGACACCATGAAAGAAGCAGTTCCGCGCACCCGTCCCCGTCGGCCTCGCCCTCAATCGCGCAGCCAAGCAGTCCGGGCGATCGCGCAACTGGCCCACCAAGAAAACCTTTCAGAAGTGGCAGCGGCCCTAGAGCGGTTTCTAGCGACCCAATGGCTAAAAATCTCCCAAGGAGAAGATTGGCTGGACTTTGATTTGCTGTTAGAACTATGGTCTGGTGCGGGTCAGCAAGAATTAGATCTTCCTGGCTTGTCTCATGGCTCGCAGCACAGTACTGGCGATCGCGTTGCCATCTTCTGGGCGCTGCTATTTTTGTCTGCTCAGTCCAAAGTAGAGTTATCGCAGGAGGAGTTTTACCAAGACCTAAAGGTGCGGAGCCTCACAGAGTTACCGATTTTTGCGGTCTCTGAATAAGCTGGATCATCCAGTCAAGACACCACCAGTTTGACCAAGCCTATGACAAGACCAGTTTGACCAAGAATGTAAAAGATCTGTTAGCATCTTGGCGACCCTCAGTCGGTTTTGTCTGGTAGCTGTAAATTTTACCTAGTGGGTACAGCGCGATCGAGATCAATTGAGACAATGGTTGATAGATTGTCTACAACCAAACAGGTTGCATCAATACGCAGATTATTGACAGTGTAGTGGTCTAGGGTGAGAGATAAATATTTATGAAAGCCATGATCCTGGCAGCTGGTAAAGGTACGCGCGTTCGTCCGATTACCTACACCATTCCCAAGCCCATGATTCCAATCCTGCAAAAGCCAGTGATGGAATTTCTTTTAGAACTCCTGCGCCAGCATGGTTTTGACCAGATTATGGTCAATGTCAGCCACCTAGCCCATGAAATTGAAAACTACTTCCGGGATGGGCAGAAGTTTGGTGTTCAGATTGCCTATTCTTTTGAAGGGCGAATTGTAGATGGTGAGTTGGTCGGTGAAGCGCTAGGCTCGGCAGGAGGCATGCGCCGAATTCAAGACTTTTCTCCCTTCTTTGACGACACCTTTGTGGTCATGTGCGGTGACGCCCTGATTGACCTAGATTTGAGCGAAGCGGTGAGATGGCACCGAGAAAAAGGCTCGATCGCGACTGTGATCATGAAATCGGTGCCACGGGAAGAAGTGTCTAGCTACGGCGTAGTTGTGACCGATGAAGAAGGTCGGATCAAAGCCTTCCAAGAAAAACCATCTGTTGAGGAAGCCCTCAGCACCAGCATCAACACAGGTATTTACATTTTTGAGCCAGAGGTGTTGAAGTACATTCCTTCTGGTTGCGAATTTGATATTGGCGGCGAGCTATTCCCAAAACTGGTCGAAATGAATGCGCCTTTTTATGGCGTGACGATGGATTTTGAATGGGTCGATATTGGTAAGGTGCCCGACTACTGGCGTGCGGTACGTGGGGTCTTGCAAGGTGAAATCAAAAACGTGCAGATTCCAGGCCAAGAAGTTGCGCCAGGAATTTATACCGGGTTGAATGTGGCTGTGAATTGGGACAAGGTAGATATCCAAGGCCCAGTCTATATCGGGGGTATGACCCGCATTGAAGATGGAGCCAAGATTGTTGGACCCACCTACATTGGCCCTAACTGCCGCATTTGTGGCGGTGCCACGGTAGATAATAGCGTCATCTTTGAATACTCCCGCCTTGGCCCAGGCGTGCGCTTGGTTGATAAGTTGGTGTTTGGTCGCTATTGCGTAGACAAGACAGGGGCCACAATCGACGTCCAAGCCGCAGCCCTAGATTGGCTAATCACCGATGCTCGCCAAGAGGTTCCTACCCAGCCTCCTCTAGAACGGCAGGCGATCGCACAACTCTTAGGCAAGGACATTAGCGAGATCGGCAAAGACAGCCCAGCGATTCTTTCCTAAAAGGCTGCTTTAAGATCAACGCTGACCCACGCTAAACTTTAGCCAAAATTAAAATCCGACCCTTGTCTAGTTCACATGACACACTTAAGGGTCGGATTTTTGCTGGCTAACTACCGCAATACTAAGGCTACCGCAATATTAAAGTGCCTTGGGCATTCACTCGATAGGCTGTACCAACATAGCCAGTTCGCTCGTACAGAACTTGATGGATATGTTGATCGAGCTTTACCTCGTCCGCAATGCGGGAGCGATAAAAGCTCTTCATTTGTTCTTCAACGCCCATTTCGCTGAGGCGATCGTGCACTCTGGTACTGTTGCCCTCAAAATAAGCAGTTCTGGCAGTCTCGTCTTGGAGAAAACTGACGATTACTGAGAAGGGTACGCCGCCAATCGTTACATACTCCCCCACCACTAAAACCACCAAAAGCCCCAAAGATAGCAGGATGCCTGAGCCAGCTAAGGCGACAATTTGCTGCGGCGATCGCGGCGGCCTAGAACCCGGAGGTTTAGCTTGTTTCTGTAGGGCTTGCTTCGATTGAGGTGTAAAAGCACCCATGATCTCAGACCTCTAGCGATCGCTCCTAATCTAGCCTAGAGGGTGAGAATTTGGGAAAAATTTGCTGGATTCTTGGCAGATGGGCCTGTATAAGATTTCAGGTGCTTCATATCTAGATTGGGTCTAGCAGGACATCCTGCCCAGGGGGATGTTAAATCACTTCGCACTAGTTACCTTGAGATAACTGATGCAATTAGCTGCTCTCATGAGTGGTGTGACGAGGAGATCTGAGTGCAAGCTTCATGAATTTGTCTCTGTTTGGTTTTGTAGCTCTGGCCCTCCGCTGGCGGCGATTTCAATCTGTTTCTGGTACCTATCAAGCTTCTTATGCCCATGATGGTGTTTATACTCAGCAGTTGAGCCACTGGGTCAGATTAGGTCTGGGAATGCTGGGTAGTTCACTGTTGCTACCTGTGGCAACTCAGCCTGTGGTTGCGGCAGAACGCATCTATGTGTCCTATGGCTCCATTGAGCGCTCCATTGCAGTAGACACCTTAGAAACTTATGCCAGAAGCGGCACCATCAATGATGACTTAGCTGCCTACGCGCAATATGCTGACCCCAAACAGCTACAAGATCTGCGAAGATTTCTGCTCGTGCCGATTCAGCTCTCTCCAGTGGCAGTTTCTCAATTTCTCTACACGCCTTCAGGAGAAGCTTTGCTGTCTCGCTTGGGCCAGGTGATCCAAACAGAGGCTCGTCAACCTGGGTTTTACGCCATTCGCTCGGCTTTAATCTTGGCGGCAGCTCAACCAGAAGGCTTAACTTTACTCAATGTTCTCCGGCAATTTCCGACGGATGGCCTGCGGGTGAACTTGGGTCGTAGCTTAGAAATTGCTAGAACCCTAGATGAGTTTGTGGAGCAGACCCAAGAAGCAAGCGCAGCAATTAGCCAGCAAGCCAAAACAGAAGCCGCATTCGCTCCTGTTATTGATTTTTCGGAATTGCCAGATCTGCGACAACCGGGAGGGTTTAAGTGGGAAAAAACCACGATCACTTTAAGCGATCGCACCCGCAAAACCATTCAACGGTTTCCTGATCGCCCATCCATTGAAGTTCCCAGAGAGCGGGTATTTCCAGTTGACGTTTACCTACCTGTGGCAAACGCAACGCAGTCTCAGCAGGGTCAGCTCTACTCAGCGCCACTGATTGTAATTTCTCATGGCCTCGGTTCCGATCGCACAGTCTTTGATTATTTAGCGAAACATCTCGCTTCCTATGGCTTTGCTGTAGCCTTACCAGAGCACCTAGGGAGTAATGCGGGGCGGTTGCAGGCGCTGTTGAGTGGTAGATCTACCGATGTAGCTGAATCTTTTGAGTTTGTTGATCGCCCCTTGGATGTTAAGTATTTACTAGATGAACTAGAGCGACGGTCAAAATCAGATCCCTTAATGCGCGGACGGCTGAACTTACAGCAGGTTGGAGTCGTAGGGCAGTCTTTTGGTGGCTATACAGCTCTTTCCTTAGTCGGGGCAACGCTGAATTTTGAAGAACTCGAACAGAACTGCGTGCGAATCAATGAATCTTTGAATCTATCGTTGTTGTTGCAATGTCGGGCGTTGGAATTGGCGGGGCAAGAATACAAGTTACAAGACCCCCGCATTAAGGCTGCGATCGCAATTAATCCAGTAGACAGTAATCTCTTGGGCGAAGCAGGGTTGAGCCAAATTCAAGTGCCTCTGATGATGGTGACTGCCGATGCTGATACAGTGGCACCAGCGCTACCAGAACAGATTCGCCCTTTCACTTGGTTGACAACGCCAGAAAAATATTTGGTGTTGATGAAGGGGGCAACGCACTTCTCGGCCATTGGCAATTCTGCCACGAATAGTGAGGTGGTGCCTATTCCCCCTCAAGTGATTGGTGAAGCCCCAACGTTGGTTTACCGCTATGTGCAAGCCTTAAGCGTGGCTTTTTTCAAAACTCATGTCACCGATCAACAGCAATTCCGACCTTACTTAACTTCTGCCTATGCCGCTGAAATTAGCCGAGAACCCTTGGAGCTAAATTTGGTGCAGTCTTTCAGTGCGGATCAGCTGACCCAAGCTCTAGATGGCGAAATGACGGAACCTAGAGTGTCGCCAGAGGCTGCTCCTCCTCCCACACCAACCTCTCCTGATGACCCACTACCCACTCCGGTACCCTTAGAGAACCTCGCCCCCACAACCCCTTAGCACTTGTAATCCTGAGCCGATTCTGAGCCAATGTGCCAATCTTGAGTGAGTCATCTAGGGCCAATCATGGATGGATTCTGGGTTGATTAGGGGCGATCGCGCTGTTCAAGATTTGACCAAAGCGCATACAGTTCTAAAGGAATCAATTTTTTAGCTGTCTTGAGATAATTTATCCGTGCCACTGCCTGAGCCTAAGCATCAACAAATTATGGGGGAATTGATTGCACTGCAAGCCCAAGATAGCCAGTGTAATTTATCCCAATTTAGAAGTATCACTAGTGCCGAGCAGTATCAAAAGCTTTATCGCTTATTGCAGCAATATGTAGCGCCAAAAAGTGCGGTTTTAGATTGGGGTTGTGGCAATGGTCACTTTTCTTATTTTCTAGCGCACTTCGGTTATCAAGCTTACGGTTATGCCTTTGAAGACTTTTACTTACGACAAAAGTTAAATCAGTTTGCTTACGAATTTAAGCAAGGCACTCCCACGGATGCGATCGCTATTCCCTACGCAGATCAACAGTTTGATGCGGTGGTTTCGGTCGGGGTTTTAGAGCATGTGCGAGAAACCGGGGGGGATGAAACGGCGAGCTTGAAAGAAATTTTTCGCCTACTCAAACCGGGGGGTTATTTCATTTGCTATCACTTGCCGAATCAATATAGTTGGATCGATCCGATCGCGACGTTAGTTCCTAACAAACACCACCACCTTTATCGTTACACTCGCACCTCAATTCAAGAGTTGTGTCAAACAGTAGGATTGGATCTATTGGCAGTGCAGCGCTATGGAGTGTTGCCTCGTAATTTTTGGGGGAACTTACCTAAAAGTATTCGCACTTCGACAGCGATCGCTCAAGGTTGGAATTTAGCGGACACAACTTTGAGCACTATTTTCTCCCCGTTCTGCCAGAATTATTGGTTTGTGGCGCAAAAGACAAGCGATCGCCACTCTCCCATCGCGTAGAGAGACTGACTAGTCTGAATTTGTAATAGGTTGGCTAGCCAACCTATTACCGTACACCACCATGAGAGCTTGAACTGAGACTGTGCAAGGGTTTTTGAACTTAAACAAACCAGCGGGCATGACCTCCCATGATTGTGTGGCTAAGCTGCGTCGCCTGCTGAAGCAAAAGCGAGTCGGGCATGGCGGCACCCTTGATCCTGCAGCCACTGGAGTGCTGCCTGTGGCGATCGGACGAGCTACCCGTCTCCTACAATTTTTGCGATCGGATAAAGCGTATCGCGCCACCGTGCGGTTGGGAGTCAGGACTGCAACCGATGACCTAGAGGGAGAAACCTTGTCAGCGCAAGCAGTACCAGACTTAACCTTGGCAGCGGTGCAAGCAGCTCTACCCCAGTTTCAAGGCAAGTTGCAGCAGATTCCACCTGCTTACAGTGCCGTCCAAGTTGAAGGTCGGCGGCTTTATAGCTTAGCTCGCCAGGGAGTACCGATCGAAGTCCAACCCCGCGCTGTTGAAGTGTATGGAATTGAGGTGCTGGATTGGCGATCGGGCGACTTTCCCGAACTCGATTTGGCGATCGCTTGTGGCCCCGGCACCTATATCCGAGCGATCGCGCGAGACTTAGGTGAGGTGTTAGGCGTGGGAGGTACGTTAGCAGCCTTGACTCGCACCGAAAGTTGTGGCCTCACCTTAGCGAACGGTCTCACCTTTGCCGATTTAGAAGCGCAGTTAGCAGCAGGCACGTTTGAACCGATCGCACCTATAGATGCCTTGCAACATCTGCCCGTGATTACTCTCTCCCCTGAACGAGCAAGGCGTTGGTGTTGGGGACAACGGGTGTTTCAGCCTTTGGATCAGCAGTTATTTCAACCAGTGGCATCGGATGAAACGAGTTTGACAGTGCGGATTCATCACGAAGATGGCCGATTTTTGGGGGTATCCCAGCAGATTCAAGAACCAGATGGAATCCTCCTCGCGCCTCAGATGGTTCTGGAACCAGATTCGTAAAGCTCATCTTCTGGCTCATCGGGCAACTCGGTTTGCCAGGTGGAAACCGCACGCAGCACCGCCGGAAGTTCACCCTGATCGAGGGGGAACTCCAAAATAGTCTCTTGCAAGCCTAAATAGCCAGATTCGCTAAACGAGATCAGCATCCGTTGGAGGGCAGGCCAAATTTCGGCTTCGTATTCCCAGTCGCGATCGCGGTTCGCTTTCCCGGCGATCGAGCGTAAGGCCCAGAAATAACTATTCCGCACCATCGACCCACCTTTTTTGTAAGGCGGGACATCTTCATGGTGTAGGAACAGAATGTCATCAACGATTTTGGCTCTCATGGTTGTTTCGGGGGCTGATTCTGGGTTAAGACGATCCGGAGGGCGAAAAAGCTTCTATCCTCAATTTTAGGAACCGCTGACCCGCCTTTGGAGAACACTCATGCCCTCATCCCAAGTTGCCGCTTACGGTACCTGGAAGTCCCCCATCACTTCAGATTTGATTGTTACAGGTACCATTGGCCTCAGTCAGGCAGCTTTGGATGGAGAGGACATCTACTGGCTGGAGCTACGACCGACAGAAGCAGGCCGAACCGTACTGGTGCGTCGGACCCCCGATGGCCAAACTGTAGATGTCACCCCTGCTCCGTTTAATGTCCGAACTCGTGTGCATGAGTATGGGGGTGGGGCTTACGTCGTTCATAAAGGCACGATTTATTTCTCTCACTTTGCCGACCAACGTCTTTACCACCAAACTCTAGGTGCAGAACCCCAACCCCTTACCCCCGAAGGCAACTGGCGCTATGCCGATGGCGTAGTAGACGAATCTCGACAGCGCTTCATTTGTGTGCGAGAAGACCACACCGCTGGTGAGCATGAACCATTGAACGCGATCGCCAGTCTGAGCTTGAACGGCGACCAAGAAGCGCAGATTTTGGTGGCTGGTAATGACTTCTATTCCTCACCCCGTCTCAGCCCCGATGGTTCGCATTTGGCTTGGTTGACCTGGAACCACCCCAATATGCCTTGGGATGGCACTGGGCTTTGGGTCGCAGCCTTTAATCCTGATGGTTCTCTAGAGCAACCAGAAAAAGTGGCGGGCGGCATTGCAGAATCAATTTTTCAACCCGAATGGTCTCCCAGCGGCATTCTGCACTTTATCTCCGATCGCACCGGATGGTGGAATCTATACCGCTGGCAGCAAGGTCAAGTAGAAGCTTTGTGCGATCGCGCTGCCGAGTTTGGCGAACCGCAGTGGGTGTTTGGTCAATCCACTTACGGGTTTGATACGAGTACTGGCAGTGAGCAAATTATCTGCACCTATGTCGAGCAGGGCGTTACCCATCTGGCTCGGCTAGATCCAGCGACTCAAGAACTCCAGCCAATTGCAATTCCTTATACAGTGGTGCGCGGGTTGCAAGTAGCAGCAGGGCAAGCGGTGTTTTTGACAGGCTCCCCAACTACATCTTTAGCGATCGCCCGACTCGATTTGGCTACAGGTGAAACCACTGTTTTGCAGCGCGCCAGCCACCTGACGGTTGATCCAAATTATTTGTCAGAACCACAAGCGATCGAGTTTCCTACCGAGAACGGTTTGACTGCATACGCTTTCTTCTATCCGCCTAAAAACCAAGACTACACCGCACCCAATGGGGAAAAGCCGCCTTTACTAGTGAAAAGTCATGGTGGCCCTACTGCTGGCACTTCTACGCTTTTAAGCTTGAGTATGCAGTATTGGACGAGCCGAGGCATTGCTGTTTTAGATGTGGATTACGGCGGTAGCACTGGATATGGTCGTGCTTATCGGGAGCGGCTCAAAGGCCAGTGGGGCATTGTGGATGTGGATGATTGCGTCAATGGTGCCCGCTACTTAGCTGAGAAAGGTTTGGTGGATGGCGATCGCTTGGTGATTGATGGGGGAAGCGCGGGCGGCTATACGACGCTTTGTGCTTTGGTGTTTCGAGATGTGTTTAAGGCAGGCGCGAGCTACTACGGAGTCAGCGATTTAGAAGCGCTAGCCAGAGATACTCACAAGTTTGAATCCCGCTATCTCGATGGATTAATCGGCCCCTATCCTGAGCGCCAAGACCTTTATCAAGCGCGATCGCCCGTCCATTTCTGCGATCGCCTTTCCTGCCCTGTGATTTTCTTCCAAGGTTTGGAGGACAAAATTGTGCCGCCTAGCCAAGCCGAAGCAATGGTAGAAGTGCTGGAATCGAAGGGCTTGCCCGTAGCCTATATTGCGTTTGAAGGCGAACAACATGGTTTCCGCAAAGCCGAAAATATTAAGCGATCGCTAGATGGCGAACTCTATTTCTACTCGCGTGTATTTGGCTTCGAGTTAGCCGATGCCGTCGAACCCGTCGCGATCGCCAACCTGTAGCGGTCTAAGGCTTTCATCGGTGCTAGGGTAAAGATTGGTTTCGTTTCGCTTCGCTTATTCATGTCTGCTGCAATCTCCCTGCAAAACGTCTACAAAACCTATAGCGATCGCCCGGTCGTTCAGGATCTTTCACTCACAATCAAATCAGGGGAGATGTTTGGCTTGCTCGGCCCCAATGGTGCAGGGAAATCCACCACGATTCGTATGTTGACGACGCTGACTAAGCCCAGCCAAGGCCAGATCCAAATCGCTGATTTTGATGTGGTGCGGCATGCCGCTCAGGTGAAGCAACGCATTGGTGTGGTGTTGCAGCAGACGAGTGTAGATGGCGACCTCACGGTTTGGGAGAACATGGAGTTTCATGGCCGTCTGCACCATATTCCCAATCGGGTACGTCAAGAACGAATCGATCGCTGGTTAGATTATGTAGAACTGAGCGATCGCCGGAAGGATTTGGTCAAAACCTTGTCAGGAGGGATGAAGCGACGTTTACAGATTGCCCGCGCCCTGCTGCATGAGCCAGAAATTCTGTTTCTCGACGAACCAACTGTCGGTCTAGATCCCCAAACCCGCCGCCGCCTCTGGGAAATCATCCGCGACTTGAATAAGCAGGGCATGACCATGCTGCTCACCACACACTACATGGATGAAGTGGAGTATCTGTGCGACCGCATTGGCGTCATGGATGCGGGCAAGCTGATTGAGTTGGGGACGCTCTGCGAACTTAAACAGAAATATGGTGAAGGCTTGGTCATGACCCAGAAAGGCGACAAATGGGATTACCAGTTCTTCCCTGACCTAGAGCAAGCCAACGCCTATCTTGATCAGCAACTAAACAAGACTGGTATGATGGTGCGACCTTCCAACTTAGAAGATATTTTTGTTGAATTGACAGGACGTAATCTGGATTGAGCGATCAACCAACGCTGTGGGAAGAGCCGCCAAAACAGACGGGACTCGCCAGCACCATCGAAGCGATTCTTTACTTAAAGGCCCAACCGCTGGCGCTCAGTGAGATTGCCAAATATGCAGGCTGCGATCGCGCCACAGCAGAAGAAGGCTTGATCGAACTCATAGCCGATTATGCCCACCGCGATAGCGCTTTGGAAGTAGTAGAAACTCCAGAGGGCTACAGCCTGCAACTGCGCCCTGCCTTTCATAAGTTAGTTCAAACCTTGATTCCGGTGGATTTGGGGGTGGGGGCTTTACGAACTTTAGCGGCGATTGCCTTGCGTGGCCCGATCGCCCAAGCAGATTTGGTCAACTTGCGCGGCTCCGGTGCCTATCAGCATGTACCAGAATTAGTCGAGCAAGGTTTTGTGCGGAAACGACGACAATCCGATGGGCGATCCTATTGGTTACAAGTGACTGAAAAGTTCCATCAGTACTTCCAGGTAGACAAACTACCGATCGCTTTAGAGCCGCAAAACTCAGAGTCTGCTGATGAAGCGTAAATTTTGTCGCCCCATGCCAATCTCCTAAATACCCGTCCCTAGAGGTTCGGAATTTTCACCCTTTTAAGACTAGTCATAGAGATGGGTGGAAGTGTCACAATAGTACAAATAAGCAAGCAAACCCTCTAGCGTCCTTATGGTCTTTAACCCTGAAAGTGCTAAGTTCCTTGGCTCTGACTCCGAAAATGCTCAAGCGAATCCGTTGCTGAAATATCTGCAGCACCAGTCGCCTGAGGTGCTAGCGCGAGTCGCTAAGTCGGTCAGTCCTGAGGTGAAACAAATCATTTCCCACAACGTTCAGGGTTTGGTGGGAATGTTACCCAGTGAAGGTTTTAACGTTCAAATTACGACCGATCGTGATAACCTAGCGGGTCTGCTCGCCTCTGCCATGATGACGGGCTATTTCCTGCGTCAAATGGAGCAACGCATGGAACTAGAAGGTGTTTTGGCGGGTTCGATGTCACTGTACGAAGACCCAAGCCCCGACGCATAACCCACACAACCTTTGACTAATTTTTTTAAGATTACAAAACTGACCTAACCCCCAACCCCTTCCCTGCGGGGAAAGTGGAGCTAGATTCAAAGTCCCTCGCCTCGTAGGAGAGGGATTTGGGGAGAAGTCTGGTTTTTACATAATTCTTTCAATGACAGCTCAGCCCATTTCGTCGGTGGGGAAAGCGCTGGGCTGAACTTGCAGGCGTTGAGATTTGCCGTTGCGGTTAATTTCTAAATTGAGCTGTGCTCCTACAACACTCGCCTCAACCATCTCCTGCACTTCAGAAGCAGTCCTAACGGGCTTATTATTGATTTTTTGAATCACATCCCCCTGCTGCAAACCTGCCTTGCTAGCGGGTGAGCCGTCTAAAACTTTGACAATCAAGACGCCTTGATCCTGCGTCACCTTAATGCCTAACTCGCGATCGCGATTAATTTCCTCTTTAATTTCGCCTGTTAAGTCAACCATTTGGATGCCCAGGTAGGGATGCTCGGCGCGACCGCTGCGAAATAGCTGCTCGGCAATGCGTTCAGCCGTCTCGATGGGAATGGCAAAGCCTAGTCCTTGCGCATCAGCCCGAATGGCTGTGTTGATGCCAATGACTTCTCCTTGCTCATTTAGCAAAGGCCCACCAGAGTTGCCTGGATTAATCGCGGCATCGGTTTGGATAAATTGCACCCGCTTGTTGGGCACTCCCACTTGAGAACTAGAGCGACCAATGGCGCTGATGATGCCAGCGGTAACGGTGTTATCTAGACCTAAAGGATTGCCGATCGCGATCGCCCATTGTCCTGGTACTAAGGATTGGGACTTCCCCAACTTGACCACAGGCAAGCTAGAAGCGCTAATTTTGACGACTGCCACATCCGTCACTGGATCAGCTCCAATCACTTTGCCGTTAAAGCTCCGACCATCTTTGAGCGTAACTTTGACGGTGTCAGCATTGGCGACCACATGGGCATTGGTCATGAGTCGGCCATCAGCACTCAGAATAAAACCCGATCCGGTGCCTCGCTCCATACGTCCTTCTGGCATGGGAGCACCATTACCAAAAAAGCGTTTGAACATGGGGTTTCTAAACGCCTCCGGCACATTCTCTGCCACGGTTCGCGCCGAATCAATTCGCACCACCGCAGGCCCAACTCTCTCGACGGCGGCAGCAATAAAGTTAGGGCTGGTGTTGGGAATGGGCAGGGTAGTGGAGCGAGCTTCTAGCTCCTGCACAGGTTGCTGCAAAAAAGGCACTAGTCCATTGGCCGCAGAGATTCGCTCAACACTGAGGTAGCGGGTACCCCACGCTCCTGCACCACCACCAATGGCTAATAAAGCTAGGTAAATCGTTAGTTGTTTGAACGACAAACTCATAGTCTCAACACTGATTGGCAGTGACGCAGGAAAATATACTTCTACTGTAATCGATGGGGCTTCTGAGCAGGAGAATCCGCTAGAGCTAGACGATCGCTCGCTGTTGCGATTCACTAGAATCAGAAGACAGAAGACAGGATTCAGAGAATAGATGTAGTTCTTCCGACTTCTAACTTTAACTTCTGGCTCCTAAATTCTCCGCAGATATGATGCTCATGAGTTTTTCCCGCTGGTTTTTGCCAACTCTGTTCTGGCTCACTTTGTTTTCGCTTAGCAGTGGTGTTGTAACGCCAGAAGTGAGGTCGCAGGTGCTGCCAGGGGCGATCGCTCAAACCTCTAATACCTCCAATAATTTATGTCCAAAGCCTGCCTTAGAGCGTTTGACTCGCCACACGGTCAAGCCTGGTGAAACGCTAGAGAGTATTGGTCAGAAGTACAACGTGATTCCTGCCACCTTAATGGGGTTTAATCCTAGCCTTAGAAGCGGCAAGGCTAATCCTGGTGCAGAGATTGTGATTCCGCCTTACAACGGCGTGCAGGTAAGCGTTCCAGCGGGGCAAACTTGGCGAGATGTCGCAGCGACTTATAAAGTGCGAGCTGATGTATTGTTTGAAATCAACGGTTGCGCCGCCAAACCTACCACTGTTTTTGTCCCCGGTGTGAATTGGTCTCCAGTCGGCTCCGCTCCGCCCAGCATCAGCCCCAAAGATCGCGATAACTACGGCTTGACAGGCTACCCTCTGCCCACCACTGCGACGGTGTTGCTCGGCTACGGTTGGCGGTTACAACCCGCGATCGCTCAAGTCGCCTTTCACAGTGGCATTGACCTTGCGGCTCCCCTAGGCACCAATGTTCTAGCCGCAGGTGATGGCGTCGTGGCTTTTGCAGATCAGCAAGGCAGCTACGGCAATTTAGTCGTGATCAACCATGCGGGTGGACGTCAGAGTCGGTATGCCCAGTTAGGCAGCATCAAAGTCAAGGCAGGCCAAACCCTGAAAAAAGGCACTGTAGTAGGTACGATTGGTAGGACTGGAACGCCTAGCTCGACAGCGACTCACTTGCATTTCGAGGTGCGCTACACCTCCAATTTGGGTTGGGTTGCCGAAGATCCAGAGCCTTACATTCAAGGCATGAAGGTGGCAAAACAATGATTCAATAAAAGACTGTGAATGAATATTATGAATAAATATTAAAAATGAGTCACCCGACACCCGAACAACTCCAAATCTTTTTAGATGTTGCCACGGAAGCAGCGCTGGCCGCAGGAGTCATCTTGCAAGATTACTGGGGCCATCTAGAAGCGATCGAAGAGAAAGGCCGTCCCGGAGATTTAGTCACCGAAGCGGACAAGGCGGCAGAAGCGGCAATTTTACAGGTGCTACGTCGCCATGTTCCCGACCATCCCATTTTGGCTGAAGAATCGGGCCAGCTCAACAATACGGCCAGTGAGTATTTGTGGGCGATCGATCCTCTAGACGGCACCACGAATTATGCTCATCAATATCCTGTGGCCGCCGTTTCCGTAGGGCTGCTGATTGAGGGAGTCCCTCATGTCGGCGCTATTTTTGATCCTTTCCGCCAAGAACTGTTTCGAGCTGCTACAGGATTGGGAGCCACTCGCGATCGCCGTCCCATTCAAGTCTCAAAAACCGCTGAACTCGGTAAGAGCATCTTGGTCTCTGGGTTTGCCTACGATCGCCGCGAAACCTCAGACAATAACTATGCCGAATTTTGTCATCTCACTCATCTAACTCAAGGGGTGCGTCGGAGTGGCTCTGCTGCCCTAGATCTCGCCTATGTAGCCTGCGGTCGTTTCGATGGCTATTGGGAGCGGGGGCTATCTCCTTGGGATATGGCAGCGGGCATTGTGTTAGTCCGGGAAGCGGGTGGGCAGGTTACAGCTTACGACCAAAGCCCTGTAGTCATTCCTTCCGGTCGCATTTTAGCTACTAATCAGCAAATTCATAGCGCTTTGAGCCGCGAACTGTTACAGGTGAGCGCTGCATCAGCCGCAAGAAATGATAACAATGTATTAAGTCAGGATGCTAGCCACCCCTACTAAGGCATGCATCCCCTGGGCACAAAGTAAACTAGAAAGAATTTAGTAGTAGGAAAGTGAGACCACAAAACATGTCTTTTCAACTTGACCGAGGGCTATTTAAGCTGGATTTCACTGACCACTACGCTATCCTAGGAGTTCCAATTAATTCGGACGCCAAGGAAATTAGAAAACGCTATCTCAAAATCGCGCGTAGTCTGCACCCAGATAGTTTTTCATCTGATTCTGAAGAACACAAACAGCAAGCGACCGAGTGGTTATCCAAGCTCGTTAATCCAGCCTATGAGAAGTTGTCGCAAGACAAAGAGCGAGCTGAATACGAGGTGCTAGTGCGGCTAAAAGGCCAACAGGCTGTTAAAGAGAAGGATTCTGTTCAGATCTTGAGTGAAGTGGCGACCCAACTCTCTAAAGCCAGCGATGTCGATCATGCTTATAAAACTACACTGCATGAATTGGCAACTAAACAATACGAATCTCCAGACCAAATGCTGGAGCTAACGGGTCAAATTAGTGAACTGAATTTTATGTATCTACTGCGCAAAGGTGGAGCAGGAATTCCGTCTTCGCAGTCTAAAAATCAAGTGGGGGGAGGTGCTGCCACTTCTAATCAAGCAGGCAAGTCCCCTACCCCTGCGGCTCCTGCGGCTCCACCACCCAAACTGACTGCTGTAGAACAATATTGCCGTCGGGCCGAAGAATTGATTGTTAGAAATGCTTTTGCTCAAGCCATTTTAGAACTCCGGGATGGTTTGAAATTAGAACCAAACAACAGCCGCTGTCATGGTTTATTGGGCATGGTGTATTTGAAGCAAAACCAGGCCAAAATGGCTAAGATTCATATTGAGCGAGCGCTACAGCTAAATCCGAAAGATGAAGTCGCTTTGGAAGCGAAGCAAAAATTAGATAAGCTGTCTGCTGGGACTGGCAGCCAAGGTAAGACAGCCAAGGCTGCTCAGTCGGAGAAGCCCCGTGATTCAGGTGGGGGTTTGTTTGGTTTGTTTGGCGGAAAGAAAAAATAATGGTTTATCAACCACCTGCTGGAGCTAGGGATCTCCTGCCACTTGATGTGGCTCAAAAGCGCTGGATTGAGAAGCACCTACAGCAGGTGTTTCATCGCTGGGGCTATCACCGCATTATTACTTCAACCTTAGAGCGACTGGATACCCTAATGGCGGGGGGAGCGGTGCAGCGCTCTACGGTGATCCAAGTCCAAGATGCCGAAAATGAAGTGTTGGGGCTGCGTCCGGAGCTGACTGCTTCGATCGCGCGGGCGGCAGTGACTCGGATGGCGGGTGCCACCTATCCCCAAAGGCTCTACTACAATGCCAATGTGTTTCGGCGAGCGGCTCAAGCCAATCACAACCGTCAGCAGGAGTTTTACCAGGCGGGTGTGGAGTTGTTGGGCGGTGGCGGCTTAGTGGCAGATGCTGAAATTCTGCTTTTGCTGGCTGATTGCCTAAAAACTCTCCGCATCGCTCCGTGGCATTTGGTCCTAGGGGAAGCAGGACTGACGCGATCGCTCCTGTCGCCGTTTCCGAGCCATTTGCAAGACACAGTGCGGCAGGCGATCGCTCATTTAGACCGCATTGCTCTAGAAACTCTACCCCTCTCGCCAGAACTGCGGGAACGGGCGCTTTTCTTAGTGGATTTGCGAGGTCGCCCTACGGATGTGCTGCAAAAGGTGTCGAGTTTAGATTTGGATACAAGCCAGCGGCAAGCGGTCAACAACCTCAAGTCTTTGGTAGAGCTACTCAGTGATAGTTTTGCTGAACAGCCAGGGCAATCTCCGCTGATTCTCGACCTTAGCTTAATCCAAACTTTTGACTACTACACAGGCATTGTGTTTGAAGTGGTGAGTGAGGCGGAAACGGGGCAGCGTGTCCTGGGTCAGGGCGGGCGCTATGACCAGTTGTTAGGTCTCTATCATCCTCAGGGAGAAACGTATCCCGGTATTGGTTTCTCGCTCAACATTGAAGATTTACATCAAGTGCTGCTGCCGACTGATCAGTTGCCTCAAGAAACGCCTCACAGCGATTGGTTGGTGGTGCCAGAGAGCGCTCAAGCTTATACGGCGGCGTTTGCTTATGCCCAGAAGTTACGAGAGTCGGCTGAGTTGGTGCGAGTAGAGGTAGACTTGGGCGATCGCCAATCTCCAGAAGCGGTGCGGGAATATGCTCGCGATCGCCGAATTACTCAGTTGGTGTGGATCAAGGCGGATGGTTCTGCGGAAGTAGAATCTCTCACCTAGCCTTACCCTGAAGATTTAGGTTGATCCTGATAGCTTAGAAGAAGCAATCAGATTGATTTGTTTTGCGTTTTTGAGAGAGAGAACACTGTGCCACATACGATTGTTACGAATACTTGTGAAGGCGTTGCCGATTGTGTAGATGCTTGCCCGGTGGCCTGTATTCACGAAGGGCCTGGTAAGAATACGAAAGGTACTGATTGGTATTGGATTGATTTCACGACCTGCATTGATTGTGGGATTTGTTTGCAGGTTTGTCCGGTGGAGGGGGCGATCGTGCCGGAGGAGCGGCCTGATTTGCAGAAGACTCCTTAATTGTTAGAGCTAGCTTGAAGAAGTCGAACCTTTGGGGGCACCTGCCCCCAAACCCCCGCTGAGGGACGGTTGCGTCCCCCAGACCCCCTCCAAAAGGGTGATTGATCCTGGCTGCTCACTGCTAACACTAATCGCCAATAGCCAATCCCTAACTATGACCCATTCTGCTCCTTTGCTTGAAGTTGAAGATGTCTACGCAGGTTATGTGCAGGATCTAAATATTCTGCAAGGCATCAATATGAAGGTTTATCCGGGGGAGTTGGTGGCGGTGATTGGCCCGAATGGGGCGGGTAAGTCAACGCTGGCAAAGACTGTTTTTGGGTTGTTGACACCAAATCGCGGCAAGATTACGTTCAACGGGGATAACATTGCGGGTTTGAAGTCGAACCAGATCGTGCAGCGAGGAATGTGCTATGTGCCGCAAATTTCTAATGTGTTTCGATCGCTGAGTGTGGATGAAAACCTGGAAATGGGGGCTTTTATCCGCAATGAACCATTAGAGTCAGTCAAGAATCACATTTACACCATGTTTCCTGATCTGGCGGGTCGGCGACGGCAGCGGGCAGGCACTTTGTCAGGTGGGCAACGGCAAATGCTGGCAATGGGACGGGCTTTGATGCTGCAACCGAGGTTGATGTTGCTGGATGAGCCTTCGGCAGCGTTATCACCGATTTTGGTGAACAATGTGCTGGAGCAAATTAAGCAAATTAATCAGAATGGTACGGCGATCGTGCTGGTGGAGCAAAATGCTCGCAAGGCGTTAGAGATGGCCGATCGCGGTTATGTACTAGAGGCAGGGCGCGATCGCTTTGAAGGCCCAGGGCGTGACTTGCTCTTTGACCCGAAAGTGGGTGAGTTGTATTTAGGGGCGGGCAAAGTTCATTAAATTGGAGTTTGGCAGCGAGGTTAGCTCGGTTCTGACCTAAAATAGATAATCTGGCTCAGCAAAAATCTTTGATCATTCGTTCGTGATTCTGCAACTCGACTCTCACCACATTCAAGCGATCGCGGCTCAGGCTGAGTGCACTTACCCAGAAGAGTGCTGCGGTTTGCTATTGGGAAAAGTGAGTTCAGGTTCTAGTGAGTCTCGAACGGTAGTGGAAGTTCGTGCCACTGAGAATGTTTGGACTCAGGATTTAGGTGACGCGATCGAGTTGCCAAACAATTGGGATTTGACCCAACACAAGCATTTCTGGATTGATCCCCGCGAGATCTTACAAGTTCAGCGGGAAGCACGCGATCGCCACCTCGACATTATTGGTGTGTATCACTCCCATCCCGATCATCCCGCTACACCTTCGGAGATGGACCGAATGTGCGCCTGGGCGCACTACTCGTATGTTATTGTTTCCGTTCAACACGGTAAAGTTATAGATCTGCGTAGCTGGAGCCTGACCGAAGACCATCGGTTCCAGCCAGAAGATATTTTGATTGCTGAGGCTGTTTAGTTTTAGCGATTTCTCCGAACTCGCCTATCCCATCATCTCTTTGCATTCATTGCCATGCTCAATCCCAATTTGGATGAGATCCAACTCACAAAAGACGAATACGAACGGTATTCTCGCCACTTGATTCTGCCAGAAGTCAGTCTGGAAGGGCAAAAGCGCCTTAAAGCAGCTAGCGTCCTCTGCATTGGCACAGGCGGCTTGGGTGCACCTTTGCTGCTCTATCTAGCGGCAGCCGGTATCGGACGCATCGGTATTGTAGACTTCGATGTGGTCGATCACTCTAACCTCCAGCGCCAAGTGATTCACGGCACTTCTTGGGTGGGTAAGCCTAAGATCGAGTCGGCCAAGAACCGGATTCTCGAAATCAACCCCAACTGTCAAGTTGATCTGTACGAGACTCGCCTTAGTTCTGAAAACGCGCTTGATATCGTTGCGCCTTACGACATTGTGGTGGATGGCACCGACAACTTCCCCACTCGTTACCTGGTCAATGATGCTTGCGTGTTGCTGAACAAGCCCAACGTCTACGGCTCCATCTATCGGTTTGAAGGCCAAGCGACGGTCTTTAACTACGAAGGTGGCCCTAACTACCGCGACCTCTATCCCGAACCCCCACCGCCAGGACTCGTGCCTTCCTGTGCTGAGGGTGGTGTTTTGGGAATTCTGCCAGGAATTATCGGCGTGATTCAGGCCACCGAAACGGTCAAAATCATTCTGGGTAAAGGGACAACCCTGAGCGGTCGTTTGCTGCTTTACAACGCCTTGGAGATGAAATTCCGGGAGTTGAAGCTGCGGCCCAACCCAGTCCGTCCAGTGATTGAAAAGCTAGTAGATTATGAGGAGTTCTGCGGTATTCCTCAAGCCAAAGCCGCCGAAGCTCAGCAGCAAGCCGAAATCCCTGAGATGACGGTGCTAGAGCTGAAGCAACTGCTCGACAGTGGTGCCGATGATTTTGTGCTGCTCGATGTCCGCAATCCTAATGAATACGAGATTGCTAGTATTCCAGGTTCGATTTTAGTGCCCCTACCCGACATTGAAAGCGGCGAAGGTGTGGCTAAGGTCAAGGAAGCACTAAACGGCCATCGTCTAATTGCTCACTGCAAGATGGGCGGACGCTCGGCTAAGGCGCTTGGCATCCTGAAGCAAGCAGGTATCGCCGGCACTAACGTCAAAGGTGGTATCCAAGCTTGGAGCCGGGAAGTCGATCCTTCTGTACCTGAGTACTAAATACCTAAGCTCTAATCGTATTTCAGATTAGTTTTCATCGCCCCCTCGCTTTTGTGATCCCCTTCTCCCTTTGAGTAGTTGGGTTGGCAAGGTGTAGGGGGCGATCGCGTTGATCCGAGCTATTTATAATTGATCCCGCAACTTGATCCCTTAACTATCTTTTCCTTTTTTGTGTAGCTTAATCTGCTAGTGATGGTCGTTACTTTCCCAGCGTTAAACTCATGCCTTAATGTTATTAGCTATTGCGCTTTGCTTTTTTGGACTGGCATGTAATGGCTACTGCATTCTCAAGTGCGATCGGATCTTGATTGATCGCTCTGGGGATCAATCTCTGGAATCACACATTTAGAGGGCATTTATCTAGTTTATTGCCACCATAAAAAACAAAATTTTTGTATCCGAAAAATGCTGTATTACTGCTCACAATTCAATTTGTCTCCCAAGATGGATGCTGGGGATCGCCCACTAGCTCTACCTTAGAGTTTAAGGAGCATAGGTCTTTAGTATTTGCTTAAGACATTTTTGAAGCCAGGTCTGGTAAGTCTCTAAGTCAAGAATCATACTGACGCTTTTTAGGAGGCTCAGTTTCATTCTCAACTGATCCATTGCTGAACAAGGTCGTTCCCTAACCAGAGTTGCTCTAGCGCGACTCTAAAGGTGAATAATTGTAAAGCGATTGATCGACAGAAGCATCAGACCGAATTGCCAAGAACAATCGAGTGCATCAAATAAGCTCGGCTCTTGAATCCCTATTAATTAACAAGCTTTAAACTGTTTGGAGAGCTAAGTGCCATGAATAGCGATGTTAATAAATGCCCTTATTGCGATAGCCCTTTACTGCGACACGCTCGCCAGAAAGGAGTGTACTGGTTCTGCACTTCCTGTTGGCAAGAAGTGCCCTCACTCTCTAGCGCCGTACTGCGGAGTGAGACTCCTATGACCGCTGCATCACCTAAAGGAGCAACTGCCGCTCATCGTTCTAGGCAATGAGAGAGCTTTGTTTTAGCCAGATTTTTCTAGATAGATCAAGTGTGAGTCGCATAAAGTCATGACCCTGTCTCTGGATCGAGATGGGGTTTTTTGTGGAGCTAGAGGCGCAGCTTGGCGTAACCCTATCTTGATAAGATTAAGAGAATTCAAGGGTTTTGGACAATTCCTGTGCTAGCAGCGCTCCTGTACGGTCAAGAAGATTTACGGTTAGAACAAGTTGCTGATCCCACTCCCGCTCCGGGCGAAGTGGTGATTCAAGTAGCAACCGCAACGACTTGTGGCACCGACCTCAAAGTCTGGCGGCGTGGGGGCCATGCCAAAATGCTGCGTCCTCCTACCTTGTTTGGGCACGAGGCGGCTGGCGAAATTGTCGCGATCGCGTCAGATGTGACTGGATGGAAAATTGGCGATCGCGTGGTGGCTAACAACTCCGCTCCCTGTCTCAATTGCTTTTTCTGCCACCGACAAGAATATTCGCTCTGTCCCAACCTAACGTTTAACAATGGCACCTTTGCGGAGTATCTAAGAGTTCCCGCGCCGATTGTCCAACAAAACTTGCTACCCATCCCCGAAGACTTGCCAGCAGAATTGGCAGCTATGACTGAACCCTTGGCTTGTGTCCTGCATGGGGTGGCTCGCTCTAACGTCAAACCTGGCGATCGCGTCGTGCTGTTGGGGGATGGGGCGATCGGATTGATGTTTGTGGCCGCATTAGTTAGCCAAGGTGCAGAAGTATTTCTATTTGGAGGTAGCGACTCACGCTTACAGGTGGGCGCTAAGTTTGGGGCAGCTCAAACCTTTAACTATCGGCAAGTGCCTGACTTGCCCATGAGAGTCCGAGAGCTAACCGATGGCTGGGGCGCTGATGTGGTGATTGAGGCCACAGGAGTTCCGGCGGCTTGGGAAACTGCGATCGCCTGTGCTCGTCCAGGAGCAACCGTGAATCTATTTGGCGGTTGTCCTCGCGATACCACCATTACCGTCAATACCGAACAACTCCACTACAGTGAACTGACGCTGAAAGGCGTTTTTCACAACACACCTCACTATGTTCGCGCTGCTTTGGTCCTGCTAGCTAGTCGGACAGTGCCATTCGAGTTGTTAATTAGCGATCGCCAACCACTCGAACAGTTAGAGCAAGTGTTTCAAGACATGAAAGACCGCAAAGTCATCAAAGTTGCGATCACAAACTGATATATTTAGGGCGCAAATCGCCAATACTAGGGCATTGCTAATTCCCAATACCTATAGGGGCGGTTGTCATGTGTCAACAAGAGGCTTGTGATGAGTAGAGTGCAACTGGGAGCGGTTCTGTCTTTTGGATTGATGCTATTGCTAGGGGGTGGGCAGGCAAATGCTCTACCTGGCCAAACAACTGAAGAAGTGGGGGCTTGGATTCAAGCACATCCGACTCTGCGGCCTGCCAGTGGTGAAAGACTCCTGGTGCGTAAAAGCGATAGTGCTGCCCAGCGATTTATTTTTCAAGCCTCTGTGCTCGCTCCTGGCAAAGTGATTCCCTCAAGAGATGCCAGCACGATCCGCTCTGAGCGCCTATCAATCTTTGACATGATTAATGGGGTAACGCGCGATCGCCTAGAAGAATCCCTACGGGTCATCTATGGTCTAGACGTGTATCAAGACTATGAGCAGGCCAATTTGGTGTATAGCTATCCCGGAGAAGCGACCGCTTACCAAGCCCGACGGCGAGCCACTCCCTTGATGACCGCCTTACAGGGACAACTCCGTATGGGCAACCGTTATGCTTATTGGACAGAGGTTGCTGAGAATCGCGACGGCAAGGCTTATGCAGGTCACATCGCGGTGTTCCTCAAAAGTGACCTCAACAAATTAGAAACTGAGTTGCGCAATCGCTAAGCCCGCTGCTCAAGGTAAAACTTGGGTTTTGGCTAAGCTGACTTCCATTCATCTGCAAAAATATTTTTAACGGCAGTTGCAATTCGCGTGATGTCTTCATCAAGTAGGGGTGGCCAAACCACTCCTGACTTGCGCTGCGATTCATACTGCTGGCGACTTTCTAGAGACAGTATGTGCAAAGTGTAAATTAATTCTCGATCTAGACTAGGCGCAGCTCGCAGGGCTTCAAATACAACTTTCAAAGCCAACAATACAGAGGTAACTTGCCCTGGAATGGGAGGTTTACCTTGCCTGAGGCGGAGTAGAAACGCATCTTGATTTGCGTTGGTCAATTGAGCTTGATTGATCAGAAAACTGCGAGCGGTTTCGTAATCCATGCCATTTGAAAACAGTGGAATTGCTGTAAAGCTACCGTATATACCGAAGAATGCCAAGTTTGCATCCGCAATTACAGCTTAAAAAATCAGTAAAGCAGTTCTAAAGTTAGCGTAATTTTTCGGGTTCTTAATCTCTATTTCATCAACCCTATCCAGGATGTTATTAGAAGTTTATTGATTACGCGGGCACATTCATAGACTCTTCACCGTTTCACTATGTTCAAAATTCAGTAATTCGCCCATAACTAGATTAGGCCCTAATTAATGCCCCTCTGTTTCTACCTTCTGTCTCTGCTGTAACTCCTGTTTTGAACATTCGTCTATGAATATCTCTGCTGAAACGATTCCATTTGTTGATCTCACACTGCAACATCAACCCATTCAAACTCAGATTGAACAAGCAATTCAGTCGGTATTACAGCAGGGAGATTATGTATTAGGCCAAGCACTGACAGAGTTTGAATTGGCTTTTGCCAATGCTTGCCAGACAGAACATGGCATTGGAGTTGCTTGTGGCACGGATGCGATCGCTTTGGGTTTGCAAGCTTGCGGAGTTGGCCCTGGGGATGAAGTGATTCTGCCAGCGAATACCTTTGTGGCCACCTTGATCGGCGTTCTACGGGCAGGGGCAACCCCAATCCTCGTAGACTGCGAACTGGAAACAGGGCTAATGGATTTAGCTGCCGCTGCCAAAGCGATCACACCGAAAACTAAAGTGCTGCTACCCGTGCATCTCTACGGCCAAATGGTGCCCCCACGCCAGCTTTTAGAGCTTGCCAACGCTCATAATTTGCTGATTTTTGAAGATGCCGCTCAAGCTCACTTAGCAGAGCGGGATGGCTACCGAGCTGGTTCTGTGGGCATTGCCGCTGCCTTTAGTTTCTACCCTAGTAAGAACTTGGGGGCAGTAGGAGATGGTGGTATGGTAGTGACGCGAGATGCTGAGCTGGCCCAAACCATGCGATCGCTACGCAACTACGGGGCATCCCGCAAATATTTCCATACGGAATATGGCACCAACAGTCGCTTAGACACGTTGCAAGCCGCTGTCCTAAATGTGAAATTACCTCATGTAGCTGGGTGGAATCGCGATCGCAATCAAACTGCTCAATACTATGATGCGTTGTTGCAGCCATTCCACTCTGAGGGGTTGGTACCCATCGTCAACCAGAGTGGTGGTGGGCATGTGTACCACCTCTATGTCTTGCGGGTGCAAGAACTATGTCCCTTAGAGCGCAAACTCATCCAAGAAGAATTATCTGCCCAAGGAATTCAAAGCGGCATTCACTATCCGATTCCTTGCCACCTACAACCTGCTTTTCAAAACTTAGGCTATGAGAAAGGCGACTTTCCTCAAGCAGAAAGGCTTTGCCAGGAAATTCTCTCTCTACCCATGTATCCTGGTTTGCAACCCGCTCAAGTCGAGCGAGTGGTGGCTTGCTTGCGGAGCCTAGTCAAAGCGTATCCCCCCGCTGTCAGCGCCCAGTTATGTACTCCGGTAGTGGCTTAAAACCATGCTAATTAGGCGAAAAGTTCCAATTGCGATCGAGCGATATTTGCTGAGTGGAGCAATTCTAGGTTTACTGGGGCTGCTCTACGCTCCTTTACTGTGGCATTGGGTCGATGGCTGGCTCAACAAGAGTATCAGTACCGAGCATGAATATTTTAGCCACGGGCTGATTGGCCTACCCTTTGCCGCCTATATTGCTTGGAACCAGGAAAAAGAGTGGCGGCGTTTACCTGAAGCTAACCATCCTCTAGGAATCGGTCTCTTAAGTTTAGGAGCCGTTTTCTACCTCAGTGGTCTCTCAGATTTAGTCAACTTGTCTTTGCCAGCTATTTTGGTTGGGTTGTGTTTGTGGCTGAAAGGAATTCCAGGACTGAAGCTCCAAGGTTTTCCCCTCCTTCTAGTATTTCTAGCCACTCCTACGGAGCTACCTTATCTGATTGCCCCTTATACCTTGCCACTACAGCATTTTATTGCCGCGATCGCAGGGTTTATTCTCAATCAGTTCGGGATGGATGTGACTGTTGAGCAGATTTATCTGTATGTGGGCGATCGCATCGTGGAGGTTGCGCCTTATTGCGCTGGCCTAAAAATGTTGTTCACCAGCCTCTATGTAGGCTTGATGCTGGTTTATTGGACAGGCACCTGGACTTCCCGAACTAAAACCAGCCTGTTCTTCCTCGGCACCATTGTGATTAGCATCAGCGCCAACATTCTCCGCAACACCCTATTGACCTTCTTTCACGGCACTGGGCAGGAGAAAGCCTTTGACTGGTTGCATGCAGGTTGGGGAGGTGACTTGTACTCTGCTTGTATGTTGGGGCTGACGGTCTATTTATTGACTGTGATTGATCAATACTTCTCCAGCAGCTCTGAGCCTAGTAGCTCTGGCTTGAGTGGCCTCGACAAGGTTACTGAATAAAGCTTGATCCATTCCTTGAATAATTTCGAGTAGTTGCAAAAGTGACCCGTTCCCCTACCATCATGTGGTCTTTACCTAAATCCTGGCAGCAGTTGCAGTTACCTAAAATAGCTGTACTGCTGCTATTGCTGTTGCTACTAGGAGTTGGGGCTGCCCCCAGCTACTTCACAGGGCACTGGCCTTGGGCTCATCCACCCGAAAACTTAGCCTTTAAGCAACTGCGGAACCTACCGAAAACGGAATTAGCGTTACCAGGTTGGAAAACAACTAAGCGGCAAACAGTACCGATTGGAGGGCATAAATGGCTGTTGCAAGAGCTGCAAGCTCAATCTCTGACCGCACCGGGCAATTTGTCTAAGACTGAACCCGCGAGAGCAGTCCTTCTCCTGACTAGCCCTAGTGGGGAAAATAACCAGCCAGAAGTCGAATGGATGGATATCAATGGCTTCCAGCGCTGGAATACAGATTCTGCCCGTCTGTCAAAGTTTACGGTAGACGCAGGAGATGCTTCCACAAGCAGTACAGGCCCAGATAAAAACTCTCAAACGTGGTCTCCTGTGCAGGTGAAAGCTCGCTTCCTACGAGGCTGGAATCAGCAACAAACCTTTGCCGTCTTGCAATGGTATTCTTGGCCCACAGGTGGGAGCCCAGCACCGAGTGATTGGTTTTGGGCAGATCGTAAGGCCCAATTGCAGAACGCTCGTCAACCTTGGGTAGCAGTTTGTCTGCTGGTTCCTATAGAACCTTTGGGTGATATCGAATCTGCATGGCCCATCGCTCAGTCATTGGCCCAAAGAGTGCAAGCTGCCTTAATAACAGGCCCGCTCACAGCCTCGCTGAAATAGTTGAATAGACAGTTATAAATACTCTACGGGTAGGAACTGAAAGGATTTTACTTCGTCGTCCTGTCCTAAACTGAGTCCTAATTCGGTTTCAATCAACAACCAAAAGTTAGATTTTGCCTTACTCTAAGGTTTTTGATCGACTTGCTCCCCTAGAAGTATAGAATCGCTCGCAACTCTTTCAATCCCTATGTCCCAAGCTTCTCGGATACGTCAGTTTCGTGCCTTCTCACTAACCAGCTTGTATTCGGTGGCATCTACAGCCTCGTTTACGACTCTGCTTTGGGTAGCTAATGCTAGATTTTTGCCGGAAGTAGCTGTTGGGCAGACGGAGCTGCAACCTTTAACTATTGCTCAGAATCCCACTAATTCTAATCAGCCAGTTGGCGATCGCCAGCCGCTACCCCTCGTTGTCCCAGCAAGCCCTGTTGCACCATCGATACAGCCGCTGCCTAGCACTTTTCCCACAGCACCATTGCCTAATTCTTTCCCTGCCAATCCACCCAACGCCAGAACTCAGTTCGATCTCTATCGACTAGGACCTGGAGATGGAATCGGTGTAATTGTTAATCGTTTTCCTGATTTAAGTTTTACATCCACCGTCAATCCCGAAGGCAACATTACAGCACCGTTATTAGGAACAATCTCGGTTACAGGTCTCACTTTAGAAGAAGTTCAAGAACGGTTGCGCATCGGCTTTAATCGGTATGTAATCGACCCAATGGTGACAGTCAACTTGGGAGCACAACGCCCAGTTCAAGTAACCATTTTGGGAGAAGTTACCAAGCCAGGTTTTTACCCTGTGCCCGGAGGGCAGCCTCGGATCTCAAATGCTTTGCTAGCAGCAGGTGGCGCTACAAACCGAGCCGACTTAAGAGCGGTTCAGGTGCGTCGTACTTTAATTGATGGCACCGTAATTGAACAAAAAGTTGATTTGTTCACGCCCATTGCCAATGGTGGTCAACTGCCAAACCTCCGCCTAGAAGATGGAGATGCCATCGTCATACCTAAACTAGATATAGGTATAGAGCAAGACTATGACCGTAATTTAGTGGCTCGCTCGACCCTTTCAAAACAACAAATTACAGTTCGAGTTTTAAGTTATGCCGGGAATGGCATTGGCAACATCAACCTTGCCAATGGCAGTACCTTCTTAGATGCTTTAACTGCAATTAGCCCCAATTTGGAGAATACTAGACTCAAGAAAATTGCTTTGATCCGCTTCGATCAAGAGCAAGGTAAAGCAATTACCAAAGAATTAAATGCTAAGAAAGCCTTGATGGGCGATGTTTCCCAAAATGTCCCACTCCAGGATAATGATGTCATTGTTGTGGGTCGTAATTTGGTGGGTCGAATTACGTATGCTCTAAATACGTTTACTCAACCATTCCGCGATATTTTAGGATTTTTATTGTTCTTTGACGAAATTTCCGATAGTGCTAGTGACCTTTTCGGTCCCGGTTCTAATGAGGACAATGATGATTAAGTAATCAACATGATTAAGTAACAAAGCGTAGCAAAATCTGCAACTAACTAGAAATGCTGAGTTACCTTAGAAGCTAACCTGCTTTATTCCCCCTTTCCCTGTCCCCATCTACTGCATTTTCCTGCTGCTATGACTCCCCCCTTTGTCAAACGTTATCTCATTGCTCTGGATCGACATAAATGGGCTGGACTTGCGGGTTTTGCCCTCATTATGGGTGCCTCTGTATTAGTGGCGGCTCAACCAGAGGAACCACCCACCTACGTCGCCCAAGGGGCGCTAGCTAACAATCGCCCCCCTGTGACATTTTCTGAAACAGGGACGCAGATCCAGGTGCAAGGACAGGTTCTCAGTCCAGAAATTCTCCTGGCCGATAACGTGGTTGAGGCGGCAGCCAGTCAAGTCAATGCTGAGCCGAGTGAGGTAAAGCGCAACGCCACCGTAGAAGAACCTAAGAAGGGCAAAGATAACAAAGACAATAATGCCGGTGGTTCATTCATCGTCACCTATCGAGATGGTAGTGATCCCACGCGAGCCGCTGAGGCAGCTAAGGCGTTGATGAATGGGATGGTGGAACAAAGTCGCCTCATCAATACAGCGCGTTTGCGAGCAATTATTCAGGAACTCAATCAGCGTTTACCTCAAGCGACTCAAGAGCTGAGAGAAGCAGAACAAAAGCTAGAACAGTATGACCGCCGAGAAGGTCCTGCTCTGGTAGCGGCTCAAAACGGCAATGTAATTACGGCGATTCAAAACGCCGAGGAACAGCAACGGCAACTCCGCCTAGCCATGGAAGGGACAATGGCTCAAATGCGGAGTCTCCAGCAAAGATTGGGATTGAATCCTGAGCAAGCGTACGCATCCTCTGCTCTCAGCGCCGATCCAATTATTGCTAATTTACGAGCCCAAATTTATCAAAACGAATCGCAGATCGCTCTGCTAGCCCAAGACCTACGATCTGAGCATCCCACAATGATTGATTTGCGCAACAAGCAGCAAGCTTACGAGCAGATGCTACAACAACGCGCTTCTGAAGTGGTGGGTGGAAACCAAGTTGCCGCACCATTGCTGGGTGGCAATCAAATTCGTCGAGACAGTAGCTTAGACCCAGCGAGGCAGCAGTTGGCAAACCAACTGACCGCTTTACAAACCCAATTGGATACCATGCGCCAGCAGATGGCGTCTGCGGCTCGAACTGAGCAAGAAATGCGGCGTGAATATGCCGTACTGCCTAACAAACAATTGGAGCGAACTCGCTTAGAACAGCAGGCAACTCTGAAACGTGCTTTCTATGACCGGATGCAGGCGGCTCTAGTTGATGCCAAGGCCGCAGAGGCAGAAACGGCTAGTAGTTTGACGATCGCGAAGCCCCCAGAAGTTTCGCAAGATGTGAAAGCGCCTAAGAACGCTCCTTTGACGTTGGGAATTGGTGCTCTGGTCGGGTTGTTAGTGGGTGGCGGTTTAATCTTGCTCCTAGACTCTCTCGAAGGCAAATTCTACACCTTGGAGGACGTGCGAGAAGCACTGCGTCAGCGCGAGATCGCCATCCTGGGTGTTTTACCGCTGTTGCCTGGGGCTGATGCTTACAACGGTGAGATTCCAGTTGTAGTTGATCCAGAATCTCCCTACGCCGACTTCTACGAGCGCTTGCGGAGTAATTTACGCCGTGTCGAAGGCAAGATGCTTAAAGTGATCTTGGTGACGAGCGTAGTGGGTCAAGAAGGTAAGACCATTAGTGCTTACAATTTAGCGATCGCCTCGGCCAGAGCAGGCAAGCGGACTTTGATTATTGAAACCGATTTGCGATCGCCCTCTCAAGCGAGATCCCTTAAAATCACTCCAGATCCAGACAGTGTGATTGAACCGCTACGCTACTATGGTCAATTTGGCGACTGCATTCGTTTAGTCCCTGATATAGAAAACCTTTACATTGTGCCTAGCACCGGGCCACAGCGTCAGGCTGCTGCGATTTTAGAGTCTAGCGAAATGCGCCGTTTGTTGGAGGATGTGCGAGGGCGCTTTGATGTCGTCATCCTCGATACACCTTCGCTCAGCCTCTGCAATGATGCCCTCTTGTTAGAGCCTTATAGCGATGGCATGCTCCTCGTCACCCGACCCGGTTATACCGAGGATAGCTTGTTAGCTGAAGCCACTGACCAACTGGCTGAATCAGACTTCCGGCTCTTGGGCGCTATCATCAATGGCGTGGACATTCCCGTACAATCTATTGAGCCTTTAGAGGACGACGAACTCATCGTTCAGCCACTGGATGAGCCAGATGCTGAAGACCTAGAACAAGTAGCCACTGGTGTCAGAGACTACCGTTAGCACTGATTGGCAACGAACAGAGCGATCGCGTATTTAAGCCAAGAGAGAGGGGCTGCGATCGCGTGGCAATTTGCTTGCTAAAATTTGGACTAGTAGCTCAACGGACTAGTTCAATTAAATCTTCTCTTGATCTCCGTAAAAAGCCCGATTTCGCAATTGGGACAATTGAACATACTGGTAAACATGGCGTTTTACCCTTTCAGCTTTAAATTCTTATAAGCTTTTGGCTATTTAACTCTGAGGCGCGACGTGCCCGGAAATTAAAGCCCAACCATTAAACTAAGCAAACTAAATGTTCATCAGCTTAACTTGATTGGGTTTCTCTACCACCCTTTAAAATGAGGTTCCCAGTGAACGGTCTTGAGCTAGAACGGCCTAAAATTCTGGTAGTAGATGACCACCCAGCCAGTCGGATGACGGCTGTGGCTTTACTCTCTGTGGAAGGATACGATGTTTTAGAAGCAGACAGTGGGCCTGCAGCTTTGACTTGTGTCACTCAGGGCAACCCTGACTTGATCCTCCTGGATGTAATGATGCCAGGAATGGATGGCTTTGAAGTATGTCGTCGATTAAAACAAGATGAGCAAACCCGACTCACTCCAGTCATTTTTATTACCGCACTCAACGATCGGCGGGCGAGACTGAAGGGGATTGAGGCAGGGGGAGACGATTTTCTTACGAAACCGTTTGACCAGTTAGAGCTATCGGCTCGTGTGAAGTCTTTGGTGGGCCAAAAACGGTTAAATGAAGACTTAGATCATGCAGAGCAAGTACTTTTTTCCATTGCTCGCACCGTAGAGAGCCGCGACCCCAATACTGGGGATCACTGCGAACGCCTAGTAATGCGGGTTAAAGCTTTTGGAGAATACCTAAATCTATCTCGGAGTGAAGTGCGGGACTTAATGTGGGCAGGCTACCTGCACGACATTGGGAAAGTTGGAATTCCGGATGCTGTCTTGCTAAAAACAGCGGGCTTTACTCCAGAAGAATGGGAAGTAATGAAGCAGCATGTGCTGATTGGGGAAAAGATCTGCCAGCCTCTGAGAACCATGCGGGGCGTGTTGCCAATCATTCGCCATCACCACGAGCGTTGGAATGGTTCGGGATACCCCGATGGGCTAGCTGGCAGTGATATTCCTTCTCTAGTCCAAGTTTTTCAGCTGATTGATATCTACGATGCTCTAACTCATGAGCGGCCTTACAAGCGAGCTTATAGCCCAGAGGAAGCCATCTCTATTTTGCTAGAGGAAACAGACAGGGGCTGGCGGAATCCTAAGCTAGTGAAACAGTTCCAGGATTTTGTTTATCAGAGTGAGATCAAACCGTTGCTCTCAAATACCCAAGTTGAAACGGTTTCTCACCTGCTAGAATCACCTGTGAGTTAATCGTCGTAGAACCACGGTATACTCCGGTGGAACAGACTGGAATCAGAAGGGAATGGTAGCGGTAGCAATTTTAGCGGCTGGACGTGGAACACGTATGAAGTCGAACCTACCCAAGGTTTTGCATGGTTTGGGTGGGCGATCGCTGGTGGAACGGGTTCTTAATAGTTTGTCTGAGATTGAGCCATCTCGACGAATTGTGATCGTCGGCTATCAAGGGCATCTTGTCCAAGAAGCTTTAGCATCTTTTACCGATGTTGAGTTTGTAGAGCAGGCAGAGCAGAAAGGGACAGGGCATGCCATTCAGCAGTTATTACCTCATTTAGCAGGTTTCCAAGGCGATTTGCTAGTGCTGAATGGAGATGTGCCACTCCTGCGGCCAGAAACATTGCAGCAGTTGTTGCAAACGCATCAGCAACACCAGAACGCTGCAACAATTTTGACGGCTCAACTGCCTAATCCTAAAGGGTATGGGCGGGTCTTCTGCGATAGCCAAAACGTTGTGAAGCAAATTGTGGAAGACCGAGACTGCACCCCTGCCCAGAAGCAAAATCATCGAATTAATGCGGGAGTCTACTGTTTTCGCTGGCCTGATTTGGAGCGGGTACTCCCCCAGCTAAAAGCAAACAATGATCAACAAGAGTACTACCTCACAGACACGGTCAACTTCTTAGAGCCAGTCATGTCGGTGGACGTAGAAGACTATCAAGAAATTCTGGGCATTAACGACCGTAAGCAATTGGCGGGTGCCTATGAGATTTTGCAGACTAGGGTAAAAGATGACTGGATGGATGCAGGCGTTACTCTAGTAGACCCAGACAGCATCACGATCGATGAAACCGTACAGATTGAACCGGATGTGGTGATTGAACCCCAAACCCACTTACGCGGTAAAACCACGATTCGTGCGGGCGCTCGTATTGGTCCTGGTAGCTTGATTGAGAATAGTGAAATTGGTGAAAAAGTCACCGTTCTTTATTCTGTTGTTACGGACAGTACGGTGAAGTCTGCGGCTCGGATTGGTCCCTATGCTCATCTTCGGGGCCATGTAGAGGTAGGTTCTGGCTGCCGCATTGGTAACTTTGTCGAGATCAAGAGCAGTACGTTAGGCGATCGCACTAATGTGGCTCACCTGTCTTACCTCGGTAACGCAACTCTAGGTGAGCGAGTGAATATCGGGGCAGGCACCATTACCGCCAACTACGATGGGGTGAACAAGCATCCGACCGTGATTGGCGATCGCACTAAAACAGGTTCCAATAGCGTACTGGTAGCTCCCGTCACCTTAGGGGCAGATGTCACTGTGGCAGCAGGTTCCGTCGTGACCAAAGATGTCTCCGATGATTCTCTGGTGATTGCTCGTGCCCGTCAGGTGACCAGAGCAGGCTGGCGCATGAAACCGCAAGCTGGAAGTGAGGAGTGAGAGTTATACTTTATCTCTCAACTTTCCTCCTATCCCTTACGCTCTAAGCCGCACAGCTCTGAAAAATTAACTGATGCCAAACTTGTTTGAGCACTCTAGCAATTAAGATTCGTTCTTCAATTGAGCAGTGGAACTGGTCAAGTAAAGGCGCAACTTGACGTGCTTCCTCACTTGAGATGCCGTAACGAAGTAGCTCTTGCTCGTAGGCTTGGTCTTTCATCTCTTTAACTGGATCTCGTCCCTGAGCCAAAAGCTCTAGGTATTCCTCATCGGACATACCCAAGTCAATGATTTGCGGTTGATTGTTTGGTGAATGGTGCAGCACAGTTTGGCTCTTCAGCATTGCGTAAGGTAACTCTAAGCACCCAGGCTACTTAATTGAGCAGGTTAGTCACTGCTCAATTAAGTAGCCTGATAAATTGCTTCCATTCAGAGTGCCCGTTTAAGCCCTATAGTGCTCAGATCTCAGACCTTAGGGGAGTACTAGCTGCAATCCAACGGCTAGCAATAGGCATACGCCATCCCGTACCAAAGGCGCGATCGGTAATTTTGATGCCTGGAGGCGCTTGACGGCGCTTGAACTCAGACCGTGTGACCATTTTGACGACGCGATCGACCACGGCAGCATCATGCCCCGAAGCCACGATCGCATCCGGGGGTTGGTGCTCATGAATAAAGCGATCGAGAATATCGTCGAGTATGTCGTAGGGTGGCAAAGAATCTTGGTCTACCTGTCCGGGCTTGAGTTCAGCACTAGGAGGCTTGGTGAGGACGTGAGTAGGGACAACCTCAGCTTGGGGATTTTGAATTTTGGATTTTAGATTGGAGAACTGATGGGAGCCGCACGGGGAGTTGAGCCACTCACAAAGGGCATAAACGCAGGTTTTGGGTACATCGGCGATCGCGGCTAAGCCACCGTTCATGTCACCGTAGAGGGTGCAGTAGCCTACCGCCATCTCAGATTTGTTGCCCGTCGAGAGCAGCAAGTGACCAAACTTATTCGCGATCGCCATCAACAAGTTGCCCCGAATCCGGGATTGAATATTTTCTTCAGCGATTCCAGGAGCAGTGCCTGTAAATAAGTCGGTTAGAACTTGGTCGTAGTCCTGCATCAAGTTACCGATGGGCAGGGTATGAGTCTTGATCCCCAAGTTGTTGGCTAAATCCAGGGCATCGGTGATCGAGTGGTCGGAACTGTGGGGAGAGGGCATCAGCACGCCCAGGACATTTTCTGGTCCCAAAGCTTCGGCGGCGATCGCGGCTACCAAGGAGGAGTCAATGCCACCACTCATGCCCAGCACCACTTGAGAAAAGCCACACTTGCGGGCATAGTCCTGAACCCCTAGAACTAGAGCCGACCAAATTTCTGCGGTTTCGGAGCTTGGGTTAGAGGCGAGCGCCGCCGTAGGTGAATTCAGCGCTCTTAAATCCTGTTGTTTGGAGTCGTATTCCAGTAGCACCAAGTCAGTAGCAAAGGCTTTCGCTTGAGCAATCAGCTCTCCTTGCCGATTCAGCCCGAAGCTGTTGCCATCAAATATCAAGTCATCATTGCCGCCCACTTGATTGGCGTAAATAATTGGCTGCTGATAGCGAGTGGCACTATGGCGCAACATAGCAATGCGGGTTTGCTGCTTGCCAACGCTGTAAGGAGAAGCGGAAAGGTTGATGGTGAAGGCGACGCCTGCTTTAGCTAAGTCAGCGATCGGGTTGGTGGTGTAACTGCGCTTGCCCCAAAATTCCTCATCGTTCCAGAGGTCTTCGCAGATGGTGACGCCGACAGGCACAGAGTCGAGCTGAAAGTGATTGATTTGGCGACCTGGCGCGAAGTAGCGATCTTCGTCAAAGACATCGTAAGTAGGCAAGAGCCGCTTGTGAAAAATCTGCTGTACCTGTTGCCGCTCTAGAAGGGCAGTGCTGTTAAATAACGGTTTGCCGCCTTCTTCCAGCGATCGCTCATTTAACTCCACCGTTCCGACTAAAGCCGCTAGTCCGGCAGGTAAGTCCTGGGCCAACTGCTGCAATACTCGCTGCATCGCTTCAATAAAGCTGGGATCGAGCAGCAGGTCGCGGGGTGGATAGCCGCACAAAGAGAGTTCTGGAGTCAGGAGTAAACGCGCCCCTTGAGCCGCTGCTTGTTGGGCTGCTGCCAGAATTCGCTGAGCGTTCCCAGTCAAATCGCCAATGGTGGGATTAAGTTGAGCGATCGCAATTTTCATCTACAGCTTGCTTAAATCTTTTGAGGCTTGGCTGTTTTCAGTTTAAAGGAGTTGTCAGATTAGTTCTGGTTTAGGTAAGCCGAATCGAGGTGTTGCCCAACCTCGACCCATCCACGCTACAGTTTTAATGGATTTGGTTTGGCTTGGCTTGTGTCTGAAGCAATAGGCAATGGAACTTAATCGTTTACTCTACGAGAAATCAGTCCCTGACAAAGGCCATTTGATTATTCCATTTGTCTTTGGCATGGCAGACACAACCTATATTTACTCCTACAGGCTTTTAGCAGAGGCAGGGCATAAAAGTGAGTGGCATCAAGCCGAAAATCCAGCGCAGATGTACTCTAGCTCCCTGAAGGAAATTATCTGTATTGCTCAGGAGCATTTAGCCCAAAACTCTTTCTGTGAGAGCAGCGCAGAGAGTTTCAAGCACCGATATACCTACTGTCATAACTTGATTGTTGTCTCAGAAATGGCAGGTAAATATTTCTACGATCACTATCCCCCTAGCCAACTCACTAACATCGCTGCCCCCAAAATCTTTGGGAGTGAAGCTGAGTGTATCAACTGGGTACAGCAAGGTTTAGATCACTCTCGCGCTAGCTCCAAAACAGAAAGCCGAACAGAAACTGTAGAGCCCGGTTTGTTGCCGCCCGACTAATGTTTTGATTGTGTTTTGGTTGCGCTGAATCTAAAGCAAGTTTAATGGATCGACATCGACGGTCATGCTGACGTTGGGTGGGCAGAGCGATCGCAGCTCATTCCAGTCGGGCAGTTCCACCGCTTGATCCAGCGGTAACTTGAGAAGAACTTGCCAACGATACCGCCGCGCGACTCGCAAGATACTGGCGGGAGCGGGACCCAACAATTCGTAGCCTGACTCCGCTTGTTGAGGCACCAGCACAGCGGCAATGCGTTTAGCAGTTTTCTGCACTGCTAACGGATCAGGACTACTAAACTTCAGCAGCACGAGGCGATTGTGGGGTGGGAACCGCAGGGTTTGGCGTTGCAGTAACTCAGCGGCTACAAACGGCTCATACTCGTGCCGTTGCACCGCTTCCACCACAAAATGTTCCGGCGAGTAAGTTTGAATAATCACTTGTCCCGGTTCATCCCCCCGCCCCGCTCGGCCTGCGACTTGAGTCAGCGTTTGAAAGGCCCGCTCACTAGCGCGGAAATCTGGCAGATGAAGCAACCCATCGGCTGCGATCACCCCAACCAGCGTCACTTGCGGCAGATCAATTCCCTTGGTGAGCATCTGCGTACCCACCAACAAATCTGCGTCGCCTTGAGCAAACTGCGTTAATAAAGCTCGGTGCGATCCTTTGGTGCGGGTGGTATCGCTATCAAACCGGAGGCAGCGCAAATCGGGCAGATGCTTCGCTAGTTCCTGGGTGACTCGTTGGGTGCCACTGCCAAAGAACTTTAGGTAAGGGGAGCCACACTCTGGGCATTGGGGCGGATGCAGAGTCGTGTGGTTGCAGTAATGACAACGCAGTAACTGAGTTGCCTCAGCATGAGTGTGATGGTAGGACAAGGAAACATCACAGTTGGGGCAATCTACCACGTAGCCGCAACTACGACAGGAAACAAAAGTGCTGTGTCCCCGGCGATGAATAAACAGAATGCCCTGCTGGCCTCGTTCTTGCAGCCGTTCTAGAGCCACCTGCAAAGCCCGACTGAAGATAGTGCGGTTCCCCTGCTGAAATTCCTGCCGCATATCCACCACTTCGATGGGTGGCAAAGGCCGCGATCGCACTCGACTAGGTAAAGCCAGATAATGCGATCCAGAGGAGTTAGCCTCTAGGCTGGCCTTGGCACTAACCCAGGTTTCGATCGCGGGTGTGGCAGAACCGAGAATCAAAGGACAATCGACTAACTCCGCTCGCCATTGCGCCACCGTGCGGGCATGGTAGCAGGGTGCAGGTTGGTCTTGCTTAAAACTGGAGTCGTGCTCCTCATCCAAAATAATCAGGCCAAGCTGAGGCAACGGCGCAAATACCGCCGATCGCGTCCCAATCACGACTTGTGGGCTACCGCTGAGCATTTGCCGCCAAGTGTCGTACCGCTCTCCCTCTGAGAGGGCACTGTGATACACACAAACCTTGCTGCCAAACCTAGCGCGAAAGCGATCAGTCAATTGTGGGGTTAAGCCAATTTCTGGCACCAGCACCAGCGCTGACTGACCGCGTTGTAGGACGGGTGCGATCGCCTGTAAATATACCTCTGTCTTGCCAGAACCCGTCACCCCATGCAACAAAACCTGAGCAAAGCCAGAGAGTGAAGTGATAGCCGCCAGGGCTTGAGCTTGATCGGGCGTGAGTTCTTTGGGTTGGTCAGGCGCGATCGCGACCCCTGCTTCGGCCCGCAAAATTTCACGCGGCTGAATGACAATGCAACCTTTTTTGGCTAGGGTTTGCACCGTACCCGAACTAGTCCGACAAAGTTGGAGCAGATCGCTGAGCCACAGATCTCCCCCTTCTCTCCGGAGGGTTTGAATGATTTCTTGTTGGCGTGGGCTCAGGCTTGCTTCTAGTTGGGTCGTAGCGACTAAAGTCACGGCTTGGCGTAGCTTGGGCTGCACTGCACTGGGAGGTTCCAAGTAGCTCTCTACCAAACCTTGTTTCAGCAGTTCTCTAAGTCCGCGAGCGGCCCCCGGAATCTTTTGTTGTAAGTACTGCCAAGTGTAACTACCTTGTTTTTGGGCTTGGAGCCTGCTTAAAACTTGTTGGGCAACTGGGCTTAATTCACTGAGATCAATTGGATCTAAACCTTTCAGCTCGATCAGGCGCACTCGTCGTTGCGATCGCCCCAACAAACCGGGGGGAAGTGCTACCCGAATCACCGCCATCAGGGAGGTGCAGTAGTATTCAGCCACTTGATTGAGCAAGGTCCAATAGGTAGCGGGAAAGAACCCAGTGCTGACGACCTCTTCTATCTCTCTAACCTGCGTCAGAGGTAAGTCTGGGGGAAGCTGAGCTAAAAGGTGAATTGCGATCGCTCCCACCTGCTGCGCCCCGAATGGCACCGTCAAGACATCCCCTGGCTGTACCGTTAACCCAGGCGGCAAAGCATAGGTAAACAGCCCTTGGGCTCCAGGGCAATCTACTAAAACCTCCACCCAAGACTGTGTAGTAGGGCCACAAGAGTAGCTAATTCCAGACTCAGCCAATACTGGAGTCGCAAGACCAAGACCGGAATCAGACATACCAAAACGCATCCAATGCTTAAAAACTTGAGGCGACCGTCAATTGGCCTTCCTCATTTTCGCCTAACTTGACCCGATCCAGAAATTCAGGGTGTTGAAGTTTCGTTTAAATTATCTTAAAAGAGCAAAATAGCAAGTTTTGCCCTAAAAACGGCAAGTCTAATTGCTGAGTTCGTATTAACCAGCCTCCACATAAAATTAATATTAAATAAGAAAAATTTTTAACTGTTCAGACTTCAATCTAAGGGGCAGAGGGCATTTCTCCCCAACGGTAGAGAAGGATGTTTTTGTCAATATGAGATCCTATTGTTAAAGAAAAGTTGATCAATCCAACTTTAAAACTAAAAAAGTTAAATGATTCTATTGCACCTACTGGGAGATTCTTTTAAGTGCTAGTACTTTTTCTAACTAGTTACTACGGATATGAGCACCTTTCTTGACAGAATGAGTTGCTTGAAGTGGTTGTGAGATAAGGGTGTAGGTCGATTCCCCCGTCGGCTTCAGAAGACCCAGGTTGACTTTTTAACACTCGCACTTGGGAAGCAGGCGCTAAAAAATAGTTTTTAGCCAGCTTTGTTCTCAAAGTATCTAATATTTCCGCTGGAGCAACTTACCCTCTGGTGATTTACGTAACCTATTTCAAAACCGGAATCAAATATCACTTATATGGTTGTCCTTGGATTCAGTCTGAGTGAATGAAGCGCTTTAGCCGCCTAAAAAGCTTAAATCTTAGCCCCCAAAAGAATACTGCTAAGCCAAGTGCCACCTTGTTATATGTATCCACCCAATAGCCTCTCTAACACAGACACCCAGTTAGATTTTGATATGCGCTTTTCTGAGTTTGACCCTAGCAATACCTTACAAATCGGAACAGAACCTGACTTCGTAAGTGTTACAACTTTTGAGGAGTCTCACCTAGCGGAAGGCGAAGCAGAGCCAAATGCTGCCGAACTAGCCACCCCTGATGCACTGGACTTGGGAGACACTAACCTCTTAGAGTTAGACGACCCAGACGCCACAGTCCAAATCGCTACTAGACTTTCGGGTTATAACAAAACTGTTTCGGATGATGCGGTCGGTGCCTTCTTCAAGGAGATGGCGCGCTACCCCCTACTCAAGGCAAACGAAGAAATTGAGTTGGCGCGTCGAGTGCAGTATCTAGTCGAAATTGATGAACTGCATGAGCGTTTGAAAGGCGAATTAGGTCGGAATCCAACCAAAGCGGACTTAGCAGCAGCTCTTGAATTAACCGAGCGACAGCTAGAACACCGTCTTTATCAGAGTCGAGTCGCCAAACGCAAGATGATCCGCTCCAACTTGCGCCTAGTGGTTTCGATCGCCAAACGATACTTGAACCGGGGCGTGCCTTTCCTGGATTTGATTCAAGAAGGGGCTTTGGGTCTTAACCGCGCCACTGAGAAGTTTGATCCCGACAAAGGCTACAAGTTTTCTACTTACGCTTACTGGTGGATTCGCCAGGGGATTACTCGGACGATTGCCAATGATGCCCGGACGATTCGTCTGCCGGTGCATGTGGTGGAAAAGCTGAATAAGCTGAAAAAAGTCCACCGCGATCTAAAGCGAGAACTAGGTCGTAACCCTAGCGAGGAAGAAGTAGCAGAAGCTCTGGAAGTTTCGCCTAGACAGTTACGTGAACTGCAACAGGTGCGTCGGCGATCGCTCTCCCTCAACCACCGCGTCGGTAAAGGGGAAGACACTGAGCTGATGGATTTGCTGGAAGATGGCAACACCCAATCACCAGAAGCTCAAATCAGCGAAGTGATGATGAGCCAAGATATCTGGGAAGTGTTGGCTGATGTGCTGACCCAGCGAGAGAAGGATATTATCTCTCTACGCTACGGCTTGGCGACTGGAGAACCTTGCACCTTGGAAGAAGTGGGCGGGTTGTTTAACCTCTCGCGGGAACGGGTGCGCCAGATTCAAAGTAAAGCCATGCGAAAACTGCGCCGTCCCCAAGTAGCGGCTCGGTTGAAAGGCTGGTTGAAATAAGACCTAACCCCTAGCCCCTTCCCTGCCTAGCTTGCTTCCCCGTAGGGGTGGGAAGGGGAACAAGAATAAGATTCAACTAGCTACGGTAGGCTAAAGCGAGGGCTTTTTAGTACTGGCTAATTTGCCCTTGAGCTGTCTACCGTTTTGAATCTTTATGACCCTGTCTGCTTCTTCCTGTGTGGTGCGTCCTGCGATCGCCGCTGATGTCCCCACGATTTTTGCCTTGATTCAAGCCTTGGCGGAGTACGAAAAGTTGTCGCATGAGGTGGTGGGTAGCCCAGAAGCGCTAGAGTCGCATTTGTTTGGCGACCGCCCTTATGCCGAAGCGATTGTGGCGGAAGTGACAGGTCAAGGTGTGGGGTTCGCGCTGTTTTTTTACAACTATTCTACCTTTCTGACCCAACCAGGACTCTATCTAGAAGACTTGTTTGTGCTGCCAGAGTACCGAGGGCAGGGGATCGGCAAAGCACTGCTAACGTACCTAGCTCAGTTGGCAGTTACTCGAAACTGTGGGCGTTTAGAGTGGAGCGTTTTGGATTGGAATGCTCCGGCGATCGCGTTTTATGAGCGCATGAGAGCCGATGTCTTACCCGATTGGCGCACTTGTCGAGTTACAGGGCAGTCTTTAGCGAATTTGGCCGCGATCGCTCCTGCTACAACTCAACCCAGTTAGGCCCAAAATTTTGGGGACATACCAATGCAGGTACCAAGGGAATTGTTAAAAAGGATACGGTTTTTCTTGCTCTGAGCCATCCTATCCTGTAGAAATTTCTTTTAGATAGAATAGTAAACCCAAAGCTTGGAGACACAACCCTATGAAAATTTGGGTAAACGAACAAATCGATCCCTCTGGTATCCTCTACTCTTGCATTGCCTCTTGCAGCGAAGATCATGCAAAAGATTGCCACGAATCGTTTGAAAGCAACCTCACTGAAAACCAGAAAAAAGCAGGTTGGGTGGCTACCATGCGAACCGTTAACTCCTGGGACGAAGTGCCTGCTAGCGCTCTGAAGCTGAACTAGTTCTCTGCGGGGTTTGAAGATGTTTTCCACCAGAACGACTCTGGCTCTACAATCTAGAAAAATTCTTCATCCCCGAACCCACCATGACTTACTGTCTGGGAATCCTGACTAAATTTGGTTTGGTCATGGCTGCGGACTCGCGCACCAATGCTGGCGTTGACTATATCTCTACTTACCAAAAGCTGTTTGACTTGTCTCAGCCGGGAGAGCGGATTCTGTTGCTCTGTACCTCCGGGAATCTCTCGGTGACGCAAGGCGCTTTAACCCTGCTGCGGCAAGACCTCCAGTCTGGGGCGGAAGTGAATCTGCATAACTTGCCCAACTTCTATGAGATTGCCCGTTACATTGGCGAAAAACTGCGTCAAATTCAGGAGCAAGACCGCTCTTGGTTGCAGCAAGATGGCATTGATGCTACCTGTACTGTGATTCTTGGTGGCCAAATTAAAGGGCACGAACCAGAGCTGTATATGATTTACAGCCAGGGCAACTGCATCCATGCCACTAAAGACACCCCATTCCTGCAAATTGGCGAAACCAAATATGGCAAGCCGATTCTCGATCGCACCCTGACCTTTGACACGCCTCTAGAATCAGCGGCTAAATGTGCCTTGTTGTCGATTGATTCCACCATGAAATCTAACATCTCGGTGGGGCCGCCGATTAGTTTGATCATGTACGAAACCAACACATTCAAGATTAAGCATGAACTGCGGCTCCGGATTGGCGCACCTTACTTGGCTCAAATTCGCAGACATTGGGAAGCCTGCCTGCGCGATGCTTTTAACTGCATGCCAGAGATTGAGTGGGAGCACGCTCTGCAAGACTCAAACGAAGACATTCCTATTGATTAGAAACGATTAAGCGTTCGTGGCAAATTGGGACATGCCAAAATCTGTGCGGGCTTGAATCGACAAGTGGTATTTCAGGCTAGATTGCACTGCACCCGCTCGGTTCAACGTGCCAGAAATGGGGGCTGCGTAACTGGGAGCGGCACTCGCTACCAAGGCAATGTGATGATCCGCTACCGCTAAGCCTTGTGTGGGATCGTAGCCGCGCCAGCCTGCTCCAGGGAGATACACTTCGGCCCAGGCATGGAGATGTCGCTCTGTAGCTTGGCGATCGCCCGCCTCATAACCACTGACAAATCGTGCTGCTAATCCGATCGCTCGACAAGCTTCCATAAACAACACGGTCAAATCACGACAGGAGCCTAAGCGTTGCGCCCACGTGATCCCCGGCGCTAGAGGTTCACCAAATTCTCGGATCGTATGTTTACAGGTTTGGTGGATGCGCTGGCTCAGCTCGGAGAGAAACGCGATCGCATCTCCCCCAGTGGCTTGATGGATCTCCTGGGCCAATTTCACGGCGACGGGATCAAGGCTAGTGGAGTAATGCAGCGTTTGCCCACTTAGGTAAGGTTTGAGCTGTGTATGTAGGGAGGCAGGATAATCAATTGGCAACTTCAGCGCCCAAGCCTCCATCAAATAGTCGAAGGGGTTGATGCGGAGGGTTTCGACTTGCGACAACACCTGAACTTGCAAGCGATCGGTTAACTCTTGCTGAAACCACAGCTTAATCACCGCATTGCCATCTAAATCCGTGATCTGCGAGATACCTAGTGGTTTGGGATCAACGACCAACGAGAAAGATTGCAAGGATTGGCTGGCATCACAGCGGGGACGCAGCCTGACCAAGTGAGGAGCCAACGTCACAGGCTGACTGTAGCTGTAGGTGGTGGTGTGGGCGATTTGGTAATGCAAGGGAAGTCAGGAGGAGATAGAGAATTTAGAGGAGATCGGACTTACTATGTCATACATTGCACTTTGCCCCCCTAGCCCCCCAATTCTGGGGGGAACTAGACTCTTGACTTCCCCCAATTTTGGGGGATTGAGGGGGCCAATGCAGGGAGTTTTCAGCAAGTCAGGACTTGTGGATAAATATTAGGGATATTAGGAAGCGATCGCGCTACACAGGATTGACTGCAACAAAGGTGGAAAAGACCTTTTCGCCAATGTCATTCAGTTGCCGCTGAATTTTATCTAAAAACTCATGTAATCCTGCTTCAATGATGTCGTCAATCGTTAGGTAGCCAAGCTCGGAGCGTAGTCGCCCCACCGCCCGCTCGGCAGGATTGCTCCAAGTTCCGGTCGGCGTACCTGTGATTCGATGCAGCGATCGCTCCGCTTGCAGCACACAAAACTGGATCGAGCGGGGAAATTCGCGATCGAGAACCAGAAACTCCGCTACGGCAGTGGGGTTAATTCGGTGCCGCTGCCGCTTACGGTACATTTCATAAGCGCTAGCCGACTTGAGCAACGCCATCCATTGCAACTCATCCAGGGTGGTGCCCACATCTTTGGCGGAGGGAAGCAGGATAAAGTATTTCACATCCAGAATCCGCGCCGTTTTGTCAGCTCTTTCTAGCAAGCGGCCAATCTGCCCAAAGTGCCAGCCTTCGCCGTGGGTCATCGTGGCATCCATGATGCCTACGAACAAGTGACTCGACATTTTCACCTCAGCAAAGAAGTCTTGCCACTCTGGTAGCGAATCAGTCTCAGCCGCCTCTTTCACCATAAAGTAGAAGGCATTGAGCTGCTGCCACATCTCCGAGGAGATCACCTCTCGCACAGAACGGGCATTCTCTCGCGCCGCCGACAGACAGGAGAGAATGGAATTTGGGTAGTGGCGATCGAAGGTGAGAAACCGCATTACATTGTCTGCTGTCGCCTCGCCATAGCGCTGCTGAAACAAAGGCAAGTCGCCTGTCGTGAGAATCAGGGGTTCCCACTGCTGAGTTACTCCAGCGGGAGAATCTAGCAATAAATTTAGATTCACTTCAATGAAACGAGCCACATTCTCGGCCCGTTCTACATACCGATTCAACCAATAAATTGAATCTGCAACTCGACTGAGCATCACTTTTATCTCCTTACTTGCAGACCACCCAAGTATCTTTGCTGCCGCCGCCCTGAGAGGAGTTGACGACGAGAGAGCCTTTTCTCAGCGCTACTCTAGTTAAACCACCAGGACTAACGTAGATGTTTTTGCCGTAGAGAATGTAGGGGCGCAGATCGACATGACAACCTTCGATTTGCTCGTCCATCAAGGTAGGCACACGAGACAGACAGAGCGTGGGTTGGGCAATGTAGTTGCGGGGGTTGGCCTTGATTTTCTCGGCAAAGGCTTCGCGCTCCGCTGGAGAGGCTTGGGAACCAATCAACATGCCATATCCCCCCGACTCGTTCGCTGCTTTAACTACCAGTTTGTCTAGGTTAGCCAAGACATGGCTTTGCTGTTGGGGTTCCCAGCAGAGGTAAGTTGGCACATTAGCCAGAATCGGTTCTTCGCCTAAGTAGTAGCGGATCATCTGTGGCACATAGGCGTATATGACTTTATCGTCAGCCACGCCCGTCCCTAGCGCATTGGCTAAACCCACTCGTCCAGCGCGATACACGTCCATCAGTCCCGGAACGCCTAGTAGCGAATCGGAGCGGAAGGCTAGCGGGTCGATAAAATCATCATCAATGCGACGGTAGATGACATCAACTCGCTGTAACCCTTTGGTGGTTCGCATTTGCAGATAGCCATCCGCCACTACTAGATCGCGCCCTTCCACCAGTTGCACACCCATCTGCTGGGCCAGGAAGGAATGCTCAAAGTAGGCTGAGTTATAGATGCCAGGACTCAGCACCACAACAGTCGGATCGCTCAGATACTCTGGTGCGAGGTTCAGCAGCGTTTCTAATAGGTGGCTGGGGTATTCCTCTACAGGTTGAATCGGCATCGTGTTGAAGAGTTGTGGGAAGGTACTCTTCATGACGCGGCGATTTTCTAGCACATAGGAGACGCCAGAGGGACAGCGGAGATTGTCTTCCAGGACATACCAGCGACCATCGCGATCGCGCACCAAATCAGTTCCAGTGATGTGACACCAAATGCCTCCCGGCGGATTTAATCCGAGGCAAGGCTTCAGAAATCCGGTAGCTGAATGAATCAGCTCTGCCGGAATCACACTATCCCGCAGAATTTTTTGGTCGTTGTAGATGTCATGCAGAAACAGGTTCAGGGCGTAGATGCGTTGCTTTAAACCTTGCTCTAGTTCTTTCCACTCCTGCGCCGAGACAATGCGGGGAATAATATCAAAGGGCATAATCCGCTCGGTGCCCTGACCATCGCTGTAGACATTAAACGTTACGCCCAGCTTCATCAAGGCGATCTGGGCCGACTGCTGGCGACGTTTGATTTCACTGGGTGAGAAAGAATTAAACCGTTCGATCAAGAGGGTGGCTTCCGGACGGGGCTTACTTTTGGCAATGAACAACTCGTCATAAAAGCCCTCTGGATCATAGTGATCAAATCGCACGGCAAACCACCCACCTTGCTGGAGTCATTCATCCTTGATAGAGGTTGAGGGAGTTCGATACTGTAACCAGTGATACGAAATCGCCCTCTAAACCCTTGAGAGCCGAATAACACAACTTCTAGCGCTCGACGTTGTTCCTAGAACATACCAAAAACTTTTCTAGAGAATCTTAATACCCGTCTCGCTAACTTCCACGCTAATCTCTAGTGAACGCGATCGCTCTGCTTAACTGTCCTATGGCTTATATTGGCAACCTCAGCAGCACGGATCAGCTCCAGGTGGAAAATATAGGAGTTCAGACTGCGATCGCCTTAACCACCTCCAGCGCTGGTCAGCAGCAAAGTCAGGGGACTAGCCTCACGACCGGGAATTGGGTAGTACCACCCACATTGTTCCGGACTGCAACCGGATGGATTCTGCGAATTGAGGCAGCTCAAGAGCAATTTTTTGTGCAATTGGCAGCAGGTCAGATGAATTTGCTGTCTGCGCCGCCAACCCTGCTAGGGGCGGAGATTTTGCCGCTGCAACCCGTGACCGTAACGAGTGCCAGTACCGCCGCTGCATCATCCATGCCACCAATGTCGTCGTTGCCACCGATGTCTCCGCTGTCCCCCATGCCGCCCATGCAGATGGGAGATATGCAGATGCAGCTAGAACCCATGCAGATGCGAATGGGCAATATGCAAATGCAGATTGGCACCCCTCCCTCTATTCCAGCGCCCGAAACAACCCAGCGCTTCTGTTCCCAATGCGGCAAAGCTGTTAGTTTCAGCGATCGCTTTTGTGCTCAATGTGGTCATCAACTTACATCCCAGTAACCAGGCTTTAAGTATGCTTGGGGAGACGGGGTACGCGATGGCGAATTGGCCCCAGGACTTGATTGAGTTCGCGCAGTTGCTCAGCGGTTCCTATAGAAATAAGCACATCCCCACTCATCAAAGTGGTGTCGGCAGTGGGACCCGCAATTAAGCTCCCATCGGCGCGGCGAATTGCTAACACTAAGGCTCCCGTCTGCCCGCGCAGACGAGCTTCCCGTAAGGTTTGGCCGACATAGGGGCAGGTTCCTGGCTCCAGCAAGCACTCTTCCATGTAGAATGCTCGGTCTGTCCCGGTCAAAATGCCATCGACAAAATCCATCACTTGCGGCCTGAGAGCTGCGGCTGCCATACGTTTCCCCCCGGTGATGTAGGGAGACACGACGGCATCTGCGCCACCACGTTGCAGCTTTTTCATCGCTTCTTCGGTACTGGCTCTGGCGATCGCTCGGACTTGGGGATTCAGAGTTTTGGCTGAAAGCACTGTGTAGAGATTTTCGGCATCGGATGGCAAAGCGGCAACGAGGCAAACTGCTTGCTCAATCCCCACACCAATTAGCACCTCGTCGAGCGTGGCGTCTCCTTGAATTGCGTTATAGCCTAGCTGTTGCGCTTCGTGAACTTGGTTTAGGTCAGAGTCGATGGTAATGAAGGGAATTTCTTCCGCCTGAAACTCTTGGGCAATCTGACGGCCTGTACGCCCAAATCCGCAAAGAATATAGTGTTGCGAGAGTGATTCCATGATGCGTCGTCGCTGCTGTAGCCGCAGTCCTGCTTGAAAGTATCCTTGAATTAATGCTTCGATGAACCGATTGACGATATAGCCGATCGCCACTACTCCCATCAAGATCAGGACGATCGTGAATAACCGTCCGCGATCGCCCAACTCGTTGACTTCCATGAAGCCGACCGTGGAGAGAGTAATCACGGTCATATAGGCGGCATCGGGCCAGCGCCACCCCTCGATCCAGTGATACCAAACCGTACCCGTCAGAAACACTCCAGCCAGAGCGATCGCGCCGCCAATCAGTTCAGCTTGGATGCGCCGATATCTTAGCTCAATGGTGGTTTGAGAGTTAAAGAAGTTGTCGGGATTCACACAACAACACTGAAGGGTCTATGTTTGCAGCATACCCGCGATCCTAGGGTGTAGCACAAAAGCGTTGTAGGCTCATCCCTCAGGGCTGCGTGACTTGTCGTACAGTCGGGAGTTGTTCACAGCTTGTACAGTAAAGCAAAAGGGCCATCATCCAAGGAAATCAATGTACGTACTCATTGGGGGAGCAGGGCTGATTGGACTCAACTTAGCCCAGAGATTAGTCGATTTAGGACATACGGTAGCCGTAATTGATATTGACCCGGTTGCTTGTCGCTACGCCCGCGAGCAAGTGGGAGTCATGGCTTTCGAGGGCAGTGCTGTCAGTACAGAAGTTTTACTGGAAGCGGGGATTCGCAAAGCCGATGCCTTAACTGCGGTTTTACGAGATGATGCTCTGAATTTGGCAATGGCGACTTTAGGTAAGCACTATGGAGTGCCGCAGATCATGGTGCGGATGCGACATCGAGATTTTGGCGAGCCTTACCGAATTGCGGGTGCGACTCATGTGATTAATGCGATCGAACTCGCGGTCTCGACAATGGTGAATGCGATCGAGTATCCCGAAGTGGAGTCGATCATGCACTTTGAGCAAGGCCAGATTGAAGTGTTGAAGCTGGCAATTCCTAACCAATGTCATGTGGTGGGGCGCAGCGTAGCGGAAGTCGCGCAAGATCAACGTTTTCCCACTGGATCTCTGATTATTGGCTATCAGCCCCACCCTCAGATGGCCCTAACTATTCCCAATGGCAGCACAGTTCTAGAACCCGGTTCAACCATTCTGATTGCTACCAAACCAGGGGCGTTGCATGAAGTGATTGACTTTGTGCAAGGTTGTACTTGATACAAAATTCTGGCAAAGAAGATATGCCATGTGGTGGAACTCCTAGATGGAGTTAGCCCTGTATTTCTGTGCTTGAGATAGAGAAAATTCGAGAACTCAAACTATTAAGATGAGACTAGAAATACCTAATAACAAACGCAGTTATTTTTATGAAACCCGAATTTGCTATTCCTTATCAAACAGGCGCTAAAGTACCCCAGCTTCCTGATGATCAGGTGAAATCAATTCTGCCAGTCCCACCTAATACTCAAGAGCCTGCTAAAGGACAGAAGTAAAGCAATTGTTTGTTGGGATTGGTAGCTCTTCAAAAGAACTGAAACTAGGTATCTACTCAGCTTCTGAAAAGATAGAGTAGGACGAGTACAAGCAAAAAGCTAATGAGAATCCCTTCTAGGTCAATTTGGAAGGGATTTTCTTTTTGTGTTTATCCTGACTTCTATTGAGGGAGTGCTTATCGTTAAGTGCTTCAGCGATCGCGGCGACTCATTCTGTTTTTGAAATGAAGCAATGAGAAATTGAATGCTTGCTTTAATCGTCTTCTAGCTTTAGAAGTTGTTCATCAATTTGATGCAGACGCGATCGCACGATCTCCGGAGACAGAATCCGTTTCCGCAACGCATCATTCAAGGCTCCTTTCTCGACTAAGAGTAAGCGTCTACGAATCGCGTCGAGCTTGATGCGATCGCCAAACGTTTCTGCCGAGCCATGCCCTACGACTGCTGGATCAGTGCGACGGTTGAACAAGTCGCGTAAGTTTTTCTCCGCCGAAACTACCTGCACCTGGTAAGCAGAGCGCATTTCTTCAAAAATCGAGCGAGGTAATACTCCCGTTTTCAGCAAACCATCTAATTCATCTTGAGCGGCTTTGGCGGCAATGAGTTGTGCCTGTAACTCCTCTACTTGCTGGCCTGCATGGGAGATGGGAGACAGTTGCAACTGCCGAACCACCCAAGGCAAGCCCAAGCCTTGCACCACCAATGAAATCAGTACCGCTCCAAAGACCAAGATAATTAATTCGCCCCGTCCGGGTAAGCTGGCGGGCAAACTGAGTGCTAAGGCCATTGATAGCGACCCTTTGATGTTGCCGAGAAACAGGACATGCTGCCACCGCAACGGCACAGCGCGATCGAACCTGCCCACAATGGCTAACAAGGGATACACACAGAGCGATCGCCCCACTTGGTAGGCCAAAACTCCCAGCAACACCGCAGGCAAGGTACGCCATAGCGTTGGCAGATCGATTTCTAAGCCAATCAGCAAAAAGATAAACGTATTAACTCCAAACCCCGCATAATCCCAGAAACTCAATAGCGTGATGCGGCTGGAAGCAGACACCCCTCGCGACAAGCCTAAGTTGCCGAGAATTAGCCCCGCCACGACGACCGCTACCACCCCAGAGACGGCAATCAGTTGGGAAAGCTGAAAGGCTCCGAGCGCCACGGCTACGGTGAGCAGAATGCTACTGAGTGGGTCATCCGAGCGTACAAACAGCCCTGTGCTTAAGTACCCTAAAGCAGCTCCGACTAAAGAGCCACCGATAATCACCACGATCAGTTCTTGGATACCCTCGCCCACAGTGAGCGATCCTGTTTCGTAAACCTGCAAAATCAAGCTGAATAAAACTAGGGCTACCCCGTCATTAAATAAGCTCTCGCCTTCTACGATGGTGGACAGTCTCCCTGGAACTGGGACTTCCTTAAACACAGCAATGACTGAAACCGTATCTGTAATCGCTAGAATTACGCCGACCAAGAGCGCTGGAATCCAGGCAAGTTCCAAACCAAATTTGAGGATAATGGCGGTCACCCCCGACGCGATCGCCACCCCAGGCCCAGCCAGTAACACAATTGGCTTCAGCATGCTGCGGAGACGACTGATGTCAGTGTTGATTGCCGCTTCAAACAACAAAATGGGCAGAAACAAATTCAGAATCAGAGAGGAATCTAGACCGATGCGGCTGGGTAAGAATTCAGCGATCGCGAGTCCTGCCAACACCAACCCAGTCACATAAGGAATCCGAAATCGCCGTGACAACAAAGCAACGACCGTAGCGACAAGCAAAAGAATAATCAGCGTGGGTACTAAGGCTGCAACTTGCCCTTGATTGGAACTGATCAGCAATAACGGTACGTTTCCAAAAAATCCAGTCAGTTGGCTCAAGTGCATGGTTTGGGACATGGGTAGTTGCAGACGACAAGATTGATGGGGCAACCTGAAGTTGCCTTACGCTCAGTCCAAAGTTTAAGTCGTTACCAAACCTTGAATAAACTCTGCCTAGAAGCTGCACAGGTTTTTGCAAAATTCGATTAATCTAGGAGTTTAATTAGTTCTTCGCAGTTTAGTACTCGTACAAGGATTAAGTCTGTGAGCCCAGAAACGCTAGTTCCGAATCTTCCTGTAGAGCCCTCAGCGACTACTTTTAGTGCGGCTGAGTTTGATGAATATGTCATGACCACCTACGGTCGTTTTCCCTTGGCACTAGAGCGAGGATTAGGTTGCCGCGTTTGGGACACAGAAGGCCGAGAGTATCTAGACTTTGTGGCGGGAATTGCTACCTGCACGCTGGGTCATGCTCATCCTGCTTTGGTAGCCGCTGTGACGCAGCAAATCCAAACGTTGCACCATGTCTCGAACCTCTATTACATTCCGCAGCAAGGTGAATTGGCGAAGTGGTTGGTGGAGCATTCCTGTGCCGATCGCGCCTTTTTCTGTAACTCTGGGGCGGAAGCCAATGAAGGAGCGATCAAGTTAGCTCGAAAGTATGCCCACACCGTTCTAAATATTAGTGATCCGGTGATCATCACCGCTCATGCCAGCTTCCACGGGCGTACCTTAGCAGCGATCACAGCCACAGGTCAGCCCAAATATCAGAAGAATTTTAACCCGTTGGTACCAGGGTTTCACTATGTGCCCTACAACGACTTGGCTGCACTAGAAGCGGCGATCGCGGAGTTAGACAGTCAAGAACGGCGCGTGGCAGCAATTCTACTGGAGCCGTTGCAAGGTGAAGGCGGCGTAAATCCTGGTGATGTCGCTTATTTCCAGCGAATTCGCGAAATTTGCGACCAGACAGGCATTTTATTGATGCTGGATGAAGTGCAAGTAGGCATGGGCCGCTCTGGGAAGCTCTGGGGCTATGAGAACCTGGGAATTGAACCGGATGTCTTTACGTCTGCCAAGGGTTTGGGTGGCGGTATCCCGATTGGAGCGCTGCTGTGCAAGTCTTTCTGTGATGTGTTTGAAGCAGGGGATCATGCCAGCACCTTTGGTGGCAATCCCTTTGTTTGTGGGGTAGCGTTGAGTGTCTGCCGCACCCTAGAGCAGGAGAACTTGCTGGCGAATGCTCAAGCGAGAGGGGAGCAGTTACGGACTGGGTTAGAGGCGATCGCTCAGCGTTATCCGACCTTGCTCACTGAGGTGCGGGGTTGGGGGTTGATTAATGGTTTGGTGTTGCAGCCAGAGGTTAGCTTAACTGCTGGGGATATTGTGAAGGCGGCGATGGCGGAGGGGTTGTTGTTGGTTCCGGCGGGGCCTAAGGTGTTGCGGTGGGTGCCACCGTTGATTGTGAGTGAGGCGGAGGTGGATTTGGCTTTGCAGGCAGTAGAGCGGGCGATCGCGAAGTTGGCGGTTTAGTTCTACTTTGGGTAAATCCGAGCCTTGGGGGCACTCGCCCCCAAACCCCCGCTGAGGGACGGTTGCGTCCCCCAGACCCCCTCCAAACGAAGCTGAGTGTGAGTGTTTCGAGTTTGCGATCGCTACCGCTTAATTTCTGGCTCCTGACTCCTGACTCCTGACTTCTAACTCCTCACCCCTCACTCCTCACTGCTCACCTTTCATCCCTCCTCCTTCATCCCTCTTCTCTACGCTGGATGAAAGTAAAACGCTGCCCCTAGGACTGTGTAGGTTGCTAAAAGTAGTGCGCCTTCTAGCCAGTTGGATCGTCCGTCTAGGCTGATTAGGTTGGCGACAACGACAGCGATCGCGACGGCGACGATCTCAAAGGGGTTGAAACTGAGGTCCATGGGTTGACCAATGAACTGACCGACTAAAACTAGGATGGGGGCGACTAGGAGGGCGACTAGGAGGCTGGACCCCATTGCTACGGAGACGGACAGGTCCATGTTGTTTTTGATGGCAACGCGAACGGCGGTCACATATTCTGCGGCACCACCCACTAGGGGTAGCAGAATAACGCCAGTGAATAGGGGGGTGAGTCCTAAGCCTGCGGTAGCTTCCTCGACGACGCCGACAAACAATTCTGACTCGAAGGCGACTCCCAGCGTGGCTATGATCAGGACTCCAATCCAGAGCGGTAGGCTGGGTTTGTGTGTAGTTGCCTCGGAGTGCGAAGGTTGGGCGGCGGTTGATTCTTCTAAATCCGATAGCCCGACTTCATAGAGATAACTATGAGTTTTAAGCGAAAACAACAAAGTTAAACCGTAAACGATGATCAGAACTGCGGCAACGGTGAGGGAAAGGTTGGTCATCGCCTTTGGTTCAACGCCATCCGAGGTGTAGAGCACGACCGCAGGTAAGACGAGTGCGGTCACTGCCAGGGTCATGGAGGAACCATTTACTCGCGCCACAATCGGTTGAAAGTCTTGCTCTTTGTAGCGCAAACCACCCAAAAACATCGACAGGCCCATTACCAAAAGTAGGTTACTGATGATGGTTCCTGTGATGCTGGCTTTGACAATATCAATTAGACCTGCCCGAAGTGCAACCAAGGCAATAATCAACTCGGTGGCGTTGCCAAAAACGGCGTTTAATAACCCACCGATGGAGGGGCCAGTAATGACAGCGACTTCTTCGGTGGCTGTACTCAACCAAATTGCCAAGGGAACGATCGCGATCGCTGAGGTGATAAAGACGGCCAGTGATCCCCAGTGCAGTTGTTCTGCCGCAATGGAAATAGGGATAAAGACTAATAGACCAAGCGAAAACAGTTTTTTTACCATAAAGCCACTTGTGGCGTGGATGAGATAACGGGCATTGCCAATCTAGCAGGCTAGATTAGAATATGCTGCCTATACACTTCAATTTCGTTGGTGGCATTTTCGATGATTTCCAGCCAACCCAAAATTGTTGCAGGCATCTACGAAGTTTGTATCGGTGTGGTGGACCCACTAGCACCGATTCAGTACTGGGAGCAATTTGGCTATCGGATTGGGCAAATTGGCGAGTTAACGGCAGAAACCGCTCAGCAATTGTACGGCGTGAATTCAGCGGTGCGATCGCTGCGGTTGTACCACCAAAATGCCGATCATGGCCTGATTCGTCTGATGGTTTGGGAACATCCCAACAACGAAGGCTTGGGGTTAGATTCTATGAAGGTGAAAGGCAATCGCTGGGCCACAACCATGACCGCCGATGCCCTCACTTTGTGGAACCATGCCGAAGAAGCAGCTATTACGGGATGGCCCATCCGTTACATCCAACCACACTGGGAAGTCATCTACAACAAAGATCGCAAAAGTCAGCCTTTTACCGGAGATGCGATCGGCGTGCGCGAAATGCTGCTGCTGCAACCTCTAGCGCGGCAAGTCTTATTTCAGCGATTCGGCTACAGCCTGCCCACTACGGCACCATTCACGAACATGCCTGCTTCAAAACCAGCCAGTTCACCCACATGGGCTTGGTGATTCAAGACGACAGCAAAACCACCCTCAAGTTCTACGAAGATGTGCTGGGTTTAGTGCGAGTGCGTGACGACGTAGAAACCAGCTACGAAAGCTCACCTGCCGGACGCCAGATCTTTGACCTAGAACCCGGAGAGCGCTTCCTCGTCACTGCCTTCGATGAACCCCGCTCATCCCCAACAGACCTCCAATCTGCCCGCTCTGGTAGACTCTACATCATTCGTTTTCCTGAATCTATCCCACTCCGCGATCGCTACACCCATGCTCAACTCGGAAGCTTAGGCATGTCACTCTACACCTACCGAGTCCAAGGACTAGAAGCGTTCCGCGATCGCATTCAATCTAGTTCAGCCAAGCAACTCACCCAGATCATCCCCAACGAGTTCGGCGAACCCAGCTTTTCTTTCACCGCTCCTGATGGCTACGTTTGGACTTTAGTGGGTGAGGAGGGATGAGAGTTAAAATCATGGCTTCACTTGATTCAGGATGTAATCTATTGGCTGGCTGGACTCAGCTACCGCTCAAAATTAGTAGTTTAGGCTTACGCACTCCGACTTTGAAAATACGAATCAGTTGGGCGATCGCGGCTTTAATCACAAGTAGTATGAATCTTTTCCTAGCTGCACCTGGAACTGCGGGTGGGCTAGGGGGAGCTTGGTCAGAGTGGTTGCCGTCAGGAACGACTAATCAGAGTGCTTGTTTGAGTAAAGCCCGACAATTTCTGCTAGCTCAGCGCTTAGTCCGAGTAGCATCTGACGGTACTGTAACTTACGGCGATTTCAATTCCAAGTTAAATATCACGGTGTTTATGATCTGCTCCGATTTGGGCGATCGCGTTTTGCTCTTGCTGAGCAGTCGAGATGTTAGCCAAGCGGAGCTACAAAGAATTCGTACCAGCATGACCAACAGTTTTCGGACTCAACCTTGATCAGAGGAGACAGGCAGAATTGATAATAGTCGGATGGCTATTGCCGCTTTTCCTCCCGTTTTCTTCGCCGCATCCTTGGGCCACAATGCAGAAATTAATTTCTAAAGACGGTGCTTTCAGACAACAGCTAACTCCCTACTTATTTCTGTTGCCAGCGCTGATTGTTCTGAGCTTGACCGTTTTTTGGCCTGCTCTACAGGCGTTTTATCTTAGTTTTACCCGCTTTGAATATGACCTGACCCAACCGCCGCAATGGGCAGGATTCAGCAATCTCCAGCGCCTCTGGACTGATCCTGTATTTTGGCAAACTCTACGCAACACGGTGCTTTATCTAGTTTGTGTCGTACCGATTTTAGTCGTAGCACCACTGGGCTTAGCCATCTTAGTCAACCAAAAGCTGCGCGGCATTCGTTGGTTTCGGGTGGCATTCTACACACCTGTCGTAATCTCAATGGTGGTGGCTGGGATTGCTTGGCGCTGGCTCTACGCCGACAACGGTCTGCTAAATCAATTTCTCAAGGCGTTGGGGATGACGGAAGGGATTCCTTGGTTGACTAGTCCTCGGTTTGCCCTGTTCAGTGTCATGGCAGTCACGATTTGGAAGGGCTTGGGCTACTACATGGTGATTTATCTGGCAGGGCTACAATCGATTCCGGCAGATTTATATGAAGCCGCAGCGATCGATGGCTCCGATGGTATTAAGAAGCATTGGGACATCACCGTTCCCTTGATGCAGCCCTACTTGTTTCTTGTGGCGGTGATCTCCTCTATTTCTGCCACCAAAGTCTTTGAGGAAATTTACATCATGACCCAAGGTGGCCCGCGCAATAGCTCTAAGACGATTGTGTACTACCTCTACGAGCAGGCTTTTCAAAACTTAGAGATGAGTTATGCCTGCACGATTGGCCTAGTGCTGTTTCTAATTATTCTGAGCTTATCCATTGTGCGCTTGTGGATTGGCGGTCAAGAATCAGCGGTAAGCTGAGCCCTAAACGATGCCTGAGGTTGTTGGTGTAGGAGGCGATGTGGTTAAAGCTACTTCTGGCAGAGGCGGTCGCAGACAGAGGTAGATCAGCGGCCCAAACAGAGGAAGTAGAGCGGCTAGCCAAAAAAGTGGTGGGTTATGCAGACCCCGTCGGGCCATGTCATCGTTTAACAAGGTCGATATGGGAAAGATCAGGCACATTAGGCAAAAGTCGATGCTGATCAAATGCACAAAAGACCTGGTTTGCCACTGCTGCACGAAGTCTGTCCAATCTCCCACTATCAAGGCATAGGTAATCAAAGCGATCGCGCAAACCGTTAAGCCAATCCCCATCAAGCGGGAATCTAACATTTGCAACCAATTGTCTTTAGGTCCAGAAAAGTCTTGATTGGGTTGCCGTAACCCTAAGTAAGGCAACAAACACAACACTCCTGTCCCGTTGGAGCCGAGAAAGTAAGGCCACGCTGGAATCGATTGCATCCGCCCATCTGCAAACATCAAGCAGGCATAGATCATCGGCCACACTCCCATCAGCCAGAAGATCACCACAAGATAAGTATTCAAGTCTGCCCACTGGAGGGTGAGCAACTTGCGGGCGATCGCCCAAGTATCGGGTTGATCGAGCGGTGCTAAGCGGATGGTGTATACGACAAACCCTGCCCAAATCCACCACAGCAATATTTTTCTGATCATGACCGGAAAGCGTCTGAAGTAACGCTCAGTTCATTGATGTCCGCTCAGTCTAAAGTAGAAACGCAACGTGCTACGTCTGCCTGAAGTCAAATCAAAAGTTAAATCAGCAGTCTAGTTGAATGGAGGTTGAAGATGGAGCCAGAAACTACCCAGCGCTACGGAGTTGTTTTCGTGACAGCGACCTCCCAAGCAGAAGTCGAGGCGATCGCAGAAGCCTTGATTACAGCGAAGCTAGCAGCTTGTGTCAGTTTCACCCCGATTCATTCGGTTTACACCTGGCAAGGGCAGGTTCACAAAGACCAAGAATGGCAGCTTTTAATCAAAACCGATTTAACAAAATTTGCAGCTTTGGTCGCTAAAGTGCAGGAAGTACATTCCTACGATGTGCCGGAAATTATTGCTTTGCCTATCGTGGCAGGTTCACCTTCTTATCTACAGTGGATAGGCGAGCAGGTGGGAGAAGAGCTTACGAGTTGATCGTTGCTTAGGTATTATTTTATATGGTGTGCTTGCGTATTAATACTAGTCGCCTTAGAATTTGATGCATAATTCCAGTTGGCGATCGCTTTCGCTCTTTAGTCCCCTCTAGTCCCCTGATCCAGAGAACATAAGAGAGTTAAACGATTTCCTGAACTAACCCAATAATTTTAGTTTGCAAGAATTTTAGGGGGTGCTCTACCTGTTATTCCTAACCCCCAAAATTCTTTTGAAATGTCAGAAATAGAGCCTGTTGATCCTTCCAGTAGCAAACCGGATGATGGAGCTGCGATCGCTTCCAAACCTTATTTAGTTCAGCTACCTTGTTTCGTTCAGCCACGAAGGACTCAAAAAACACATCGCTCCAGCCCAACCCTACTTCAACTTTTCGCCCTTGGCCTTCAGGTAGCGCTCTTCTTGGCTGCTAGCGCCAGTGTTGTGTATGGCCTGTTCTACTCGCCGCTGTCTCTACTGTCTTCAGCGGTTTACCCAGCCGGAATTCCTTGGCTAACTACCCCAGACAGTTGTGAACAAACTGGACGCACTTGGCATCAAGGCCGTTGTTTCGATTATGACCACAACCCATTGTTTTAGCTAATTCGGTTTAGCTGCTTTTGCTGAGTTACTTGGGGTGATCGCTTTACAGCCAGAAGAATCGAATACTGGCAAAAATTAAGGCTGATAAGGCAGCAGCAACGGGAATAGTTACCAACCAAGCCAAGCCGATCTCTCGGAGGGTGGCAAACTTGATGGAACGCCAACTTTTCACCAATCCCACGCCTACTACGCCACCTACTAGCGCATGAGAGGTGGAAACGGGTAGACCTAAGCGCGAAGCCAGCAGAACGGTGGCAGCGGTGGCTAACTCAGCACAGAATCCTCCACTGGGTTGCAGGGCGGTGATGCCTTCCCCAATCGTCGCGATCACCTTTTTGCCCAAAACCGCCAAACCCGCCACAATGCCAACCCCACCAATCACCAAAATCCATAGAGGAACACTGAAATTTTGGGTCGGCACTAAACCTGTTTGCTGAATGTAGGCGATCGCAGCCAAGGGAGCAACGGCATTCCCCACATCATTAGAGCCATGAGCAAACGCCACAAAGCAAGCACTGAGCACTTGAAATTGCCCAATTTGCCGCTCTACCTGCCTCGTCGCATCCTCTAGTTGTACCCGCCCTGCCAGTTGTTGCCAGTTCACCCAGGTTAATCCCGTTGTGGCGATCGCTCCGATCAGCAAGGGAATATCGTGCTGGGGCAAGGTAATACCGAGGCGAAACACTAAAAACTGCTGAATTGGCTGGCTCAGGGATGGTAAAACAATCACCCCAAACACGCTGAATAGCGCCACACTCAGCCAAGGAATCCATTCATCCAAACATCGAATCGGATCGGCTTGATCCAAAATCCAACGCTTGACCAAGCTGTAGAAGCAGGCCGCGATCGCCCCGCTAATCAAGGGTGTAATCACCCAGGTCAAAGAAATTAGGCCAATGGCCTGCCAATCGACTGCTTGTGACCCAACGGCAACCCAACCAAACCCTGCTAAAGCACCGACCACTGCATGGGAGGAAGATACAGGCAAACTTAAGCTGGTCGCGATTTGCAGCCACAGACCACAACTGATTAAAACCGCAACCATACCCGCGACTAGTACTTGTGGCCTAGTGGCAAACAACTCTGGGTTGACGACTCCAGTCGCCAGCGTCCCAGCTACCTCATGCCCAAATAAAACCGCGCCCGTAAACTCCAAAATGCCTGCAATCACCAGTGCTTGCCGCAAGGTGACGGCTTGGGAACCAACCGAGGTGCCCATCGCATTGGCTACATCGTTGGCTCCCAAGTTCCAGGCTAAATAGAGGGCTAGTAAACTCGTCAGTACCAGTGGCAGAGATGCTTGATTCAGCATGAATCCTGGGATCAATAATGCACTATGCTAAGCATCCTACTAACTCGCCTTCGGTTTTATTTGTCCTCGCATCCGTTCAAAGTTCAAACCCGCTACTCCCAACGTCACCAACAAAACCCCAAGCCACTGGCGGCTTTGCAGTTGGTCTTGAATAATCAACCAAGCGAGAACAGCGGTGAAGGCTGGCCCTGTGGCACTAATGATGGAGGCGGGAGCCGCACCAATCAAACGAATCCCAATATTGGTAAAGAGATAGCCGAGCAAAGTCGCAGTTCCTAAGACCAGACAACCCACCATGAAAGCAGGCCACATGGCTGGCTGGATTTTGACCGTCAATGCTTGGGCGGGGAACATCAAAACCAGGCTGGAGAGCACAAAAATCGTGACAAATTGAATGAGGCTGACTGGCACTGGATGCAGTTTCCGAGTACACAGGCCAGTCAAAATCACATAGCCAGCAAAGGCGAATCCCGAAGCAGCAGCAGCCATGCTCCCTAGCCAGAGATTACCCGTTGCAGGCCCCGTGACTTGAGGCAAAGCTAAAATGCCCCCTGAGCAAATCACCGCCATGACGATTAATCGAAATAGGGTGGGGCGATCGCCAAAGATCTTCCAAGCCAAGAACACGGTAATGGTGGGATAGATAAAGAAAATGGTAATGGCGGTTCCAGCAGCAATCTGGGCTAGGGCGGTGTAGATCAAAACTTGCGATAGAAACAGAAACGCACCACTACCCACGACATTGCGTAAAGGACGGCGATCTGGGGCCAGCAAAAACCGTTTAATTTCTTGCCACATGGGTGGATAAAGTACGGGTGCCAGCAAAGCCAACAGAGGCACGACAATCAACATCCGCATCCACAGGATGAGCAAGGAGTTGCCCAAACCGGGCGTAATGACTCCCCCCAACTGACCAATGCCAAGAACCATGTGGGACTTAAACAGAACCTTAACCACTACGTTGTGGAATGACAGCGCCACGGATGACAGCAGCACCAAGATCAAACCCACCTGCACTTGCGAGGGTCGCTTGGCTTGGGCCTTAGTTTGGGCAGGAACGGTCGGTGGCTCTTGGGCTCCTTGAGCGCTGGGTAACGGCGAAGGTAAGGAGGGTTCTGTACTAGAACTTGGTCTGGGTTCCAGTGGCCGATTGACTGACTGGGATGTGCTTTGAGGCAGCGATCGCGCTTCTCTGTTGGTATCTGGAGTAAAGCGATCGCCTGATAACAGTTGCGCAGGGTTACTTTCTTCTGAGTGAAGTTGTTGGCGCAAACGTTGGACGAGTGCGGCTAAAATCGTTTCTCCCTGTTGCTCCAGACTGTGCATGCGATTGAGCTGTTGTGACAACGAGCTTTGGTAGCTGTTTAGCTCCTGCTGCAAAGTCCTGAAGGTAGTGCTAAAGGTTGTTTCTAAAGACGCCAAGATTTGGTAGATCTCAGCATTGTTAGCACTATTGGCGTTGACGCTATTGGGAGCACCGTCAGACTTAAGGGAACGGTTGGCATCTGCGACCGTCTGCTCCAAATTCTGCCGAGAACTGATGCCCGATTGATTTAGGCGTTGCATCAAAAAGATTTGCAAATGATCGGCGATCGCCTGAGCCAGTTGCTTCGCCCAAGCCTGCTGTTGAGCTAGTTGACGTTGTTCTAAGGCTTCATGACTTTCCGCTTGCAACTGCTGATGCTGGCCGCGCAGTTGATCAATGTCTTCGATTAAGTGAGATTTTTCGGCCTGAAGGCGGGCAATATCTTGGGCAAACTGCACAATTAAGTCTTGATGCAGGCGCTTGAGTTCCTGCGACACGGCTTTGAGCGTCTGCTCTGTCTGTGGCTCTCCTGCTTCCACGCTTGCCAATGGATCGCGGAGCGGTTCTGATGGAGTGTTGTTCAATTGCCCCATGAGCGTTTAACCTCTAACCTCTTAGCCATTGAGCGATCGCCGTCCTTAGAACTGATTCAGCTTCTTTGCCAGTATTCCCAATCAGTATGCCCAAGTCGTTTTTAGAAATGTAAGTTAAGGGTTGCAATGGGCTGATTGCTTCATGATCGAGCTTTTGTCGTCATTTTATTGCAGCAGTGCAGTGGGTGAGTCAAAGCAAGTCAGTAGGTGCCCGAACCGAAATCCCTTGAGATTATCAGATTCAGGCTCTCTTTTGGTTTATCTCCGGGGTTTTGGCGCGTATCTACAGAAATTTTTAACACCTGGCGGATAGTCGTATCGCAATGTTGCTGGAGCCATAAACGCGAGTTCTAGCTAAGCGGAGGGGGCCGAATCTGGCGTTAAAGGTCGAGTGCAAGGCTGAGGCCCACTCACCGCTCGATTTCTACCTTCAGATTTAGCTTGCAACAAGTTTTGGTCGGCTCGTCGCAACAAGCTAATGCCTTTGGGATCATCATCTGGCTCTAAAGAAGCAACACCAGCACTGATCGTGGCTTGAATTTCTAAGGTGGCGTCAATGCTAAAGGCTTGATCACTTACGAGACGGCAAATGCGTTGCCCGACGATTGGCGCTTCTTCAGCATCCGTGTTACTCAAAATAATCACAAATTCTTCGCCACCATAACGAAACGGGGTGTCATAAAAGCGGAGGTTGTGCCGCAGACGAGCCGAGAGCAGCTTCAACATGCGATCGCCTACTAGATGGCCGTAGGTATCATTGACCGCTTTGAAATAGTCCACATCCAACATCACCAAGCTCAGAGGTAGAGAACGGGTGCGGGCGTTTTGAATCTGACGCGGCAATTCCCACTCTAAAGCTCGACGATTATTCAGTTCAGTGAGGGGATCGGAAAGGGCGATCGCTGATAACAGGTCATTGGCTCGCATCAGCTCACGATGATTTCGCACCATCCGTAATCCAGCCTGAATCTGAGCCTGTAACAGGTGGTTTTGCATCGTGACAGATTCAGCAGGTAGCAGTTCACTGGTTTGGCAGTTGAAGTTCATCGCCAAATAAGCATCTGCTCCCTGTTCTAGAGCCTCTACTTGTCGTTCCAGGCTCCTACTAGCAGACAGCTCTGTTGTCGCATGGCTCACAGTTGCATCAGGCTCTGCAATCAGGAGGCAATAAATCCAAGCCAGCCGCGCTTGTTCTTTAATCTGTTGGCACAAATAGAGGCTAGCGGCACTAGCCTGCAAGACGAGCAAATCGGGCTGCTGAGCCTGAATCAGGGGAATTGCTTCGCCCGGAGTAGGTGCTGTTTCAACAGTGCAGTCTGCCAGATCGTGGAGCCGATCTAGCAGTGCGTCTAGAAAATAATTTTCCCCAACTATCAGGATCGAAGCAGTCATTGGCGTTGTAGAAGCCTGGTGAAAAAATCAAGGCCGTAACCTTTGCAAATGCAAATTCCAAAATCTGCTACTGCTGTTAACGCCTAGATCTGGCAAATCCGCATTCGGGGTGAGACCCTGCCTCTAGGTGTTACTGAGTGTGCTCATGCTGCAACTATTTACACCTAACACTAAGAACGATCCGCAACCAGCAGTCGAATTACTGATTCCCTCAGCTAGGCCGAGGCTTTTTGCTGGAAGGCAACCCGTATATTTCCCAAGGAAAGGGAATACGTGGGTAGGATTGAGCTTTGACCAAAATCACGCTATTTCTCTTTAGAACTTCATGCGGCTAAAGCCCAGAGTTGGTCGAATCATGCGGCATCATAGATGAGAGGTCATTGTTCAGTCTGAATTCGCTTTAAAAAGGTTCCATGGTTACCCCCCTCAGCGGCGCTCAAATTCGGCAAAAGTTTCTTGATTTTTATGCAGCCAGAGGCCATCAGATATTACCGAGCGCCTCCTTGGTTCCCGAAGATCCAACGGTGCTGCTGACGATCGCGGGTATGTTGCCCTTTAAGCCGATTTTCTTGGGACAGCGATCGCCGGAATTTCCTAGAGCGACGACATCTCAAAAGTGTATCCGCACTAATGATATTGAGAACGTGGGTCGCACCGCCCGCCATCACACTTTTTTTGAGATGTTGGGCAATTTCAGCTTTGGGGATTATTTCAAAGAGCAAGCGATCGCTTGGGCATGGGAACTGGCGACTGAAGTGTTTGGGCTGCCACCAGAGCGCTTGGTCGTGAGCGTGTTTGAAGAAGACGACGAAGCGTTTGCCCTGTGGCGGGACAAAATTGGCATTCCAGCGCACCGAATTCAGCGCATGGGAGAGAAGGATAATTTCTGGGCATCTGGCCCCACTGGCCCTTGCGGCCCCTGCTCGGAGATTTACTACGACTTCCACCCCGAAAAAGGCGATGACCACATTGACCTAGAAGATGACACTCGGTTTATTGAGTTCTACAACCTGGTGTTCATGCAGTACAACCGGGATGCAGAAGGCAATCTGACTCCACTGCAAAACAGGAACATTGACACAGGGTTGGGCTTGGAGCGGATGGCCCAGATCCTGCAAAAAGTTCCGAATAACTACGAAACCGATTTAATTTTCCCCATCATTCAAACCGCTGCTGAAATTGCAGAGATCGACTACAGCAAGGCTGATGACTCTACCAAAGTCTCGCTGAAGGTGATTGGAGATCACGTCCGGTCAGTGGTTCACATGATTGCCGATGGCATTGCGGCTTCTAATATCGGTCGCGGTTATGTGTTGCGGCGTTTGATTCGGCGGGTGGTACGGCATGGTCGCTTGATTGGCATTGAAGGCGAATTCACCACACGAGTCGCAGACGCCGCGATCGCCCTGGCTGATTCCGCTTACCCGAACGTACGGCTGAAGGAAAACAGCATCAAGACTGAGTTGCAGCGCGAAGAAGCCCAATTCCTCAAAACCCTCGATCGCGGTGAAAAGTTGCTGGCAGAAATCTTGGAGCGCGAAACGGTTCAAGTTTCTGGTCCTGATGCCTTTAAGCTCTACGACACCTATGGTTTCCCGGTCGAACTGACCCAAGAGATTGCCGAGGAGAAAAACCTCACCGTGGATCTCCAAGGCTTTGAAGCCGAAATGGAGAAGCAGCGCGATCGCTCTCGTGACGCTCACGAAACCATCGACCTCACCGTCCAAGGCTCCCTCGACACTCTGGCGGAACATGTCCATGCCACCGAGTTTTTAGGCTATGTGGAGCGCTCGGCCACCGTTCAAGTTGCCGTATTGCTAGTCGATGGCAAATCGGCTGACGCGGCTGAAGCAGGCACTGAAGTCCAGATTATCTTGGACAAAACGCCCTTTTACGCAGAATCCGGTGGTCAGGTCGGCGATCGCGGTTATCTGTCTGGGGATGCGGTGCTGGTGCGGGTCCATGATGTGAAGAAAGAATCCGATTTCTTTGTCCACTTTGGGCGAATTGAGCGCGGTACGCTGCAAGTAGGTGACACAGTTACAGCGCAAATTGACCAAGCTTGTCGGCGACGCGCCCAGGCCAACCACTCCGCCACTCACCTGTTGCAAGCCGCGTTGAGGAGATTGGTCGATGACTCGATTTCTCAAGCAGGTTCTTTGGTAGCCTTCGATCGCCTGCGGTTTGACTTCAACTGCCCTCGCCCTCTGACTCCAGAGGAAGTGCAACAAGTTGAGGAGCAGGTCAACCTGTGGGTGGCTGAAGCGCATACGGCGCAAATTGAGGTTCTACCCATTGCGGAAGCCAAAGCTAAAGGCGCGATCGCCATGTTTGGTGAAAAGTATGGCGATGAAGTTCGGGTGCTGGATTTCCCTGGCGTTTCGATGGAGCTGTGCGGTGGCACTCATGTCAGCAACACGGCAGAAATCGGTGTGTTCAAAATCATTTCTGAAACGGGCGTGGCTTCTGGGGTGCGGCGGATTGAAGCGGTAGCTGGCCCGTCAGTTCTGGACTACCTGAATGTTCGCGATCGCGTGGTGCGGGATCTGAGCGATCGCTTTAAAGCCAAGCCAGAAGAACTGACTGACCGTGTTACCAGTTTGCAAAACGAACTCAAAAACACCCAAAAGCAATTGGAAACTGCAAAAGCTGAACTAGCTCTAGCCAAATCTGATCAACTATTGGGCCAAGCTGAGTCAGTCGGTGACTTCAAACTCATAGTGGCGCAACTGGAAGGGGTTGATCCGGAGTCGCTCAAGACGGCGGCAGAGCGATTAGGGCAGAAACTAGGGGAAGGTGCTGTCGTGCTCGCCTCGGTGCCTGAACCCGACAAAGTTAGTTTGGTGGCTGCTTTCAGTCCTGCTGTGGTTAAATCTGGCTTGCAAGCAGGGAAGTTTATTGGCGCGATCGCCAAACTCTGCGGTGGTGGTGGCGGTGGTCGCCCCAACTTAGCGCAAGCAGGGGGACGAGATGCTAGCAAGCTCCCCGAAGCTCTGGCTGAAGCCCGCAATCAACTGCAATCTAGTTTGGGCAACACGAAATAAACCTAATCCCCTGTCCCTTCCCTAGTAGGGAAGGGGAGCCGCTGTTCAATGATTTTGCAGCATTCCGCTACGTTCATTTCTTGTTTCAGCGCCTCTACTAAAGCTGTGTAGGCTTCTTGGTGTTGTTGCAGCAGATTGCGGGCTTTGAGAACTGCCCAGCGTTCCTTTTCCTGCCCTTCCCGGTTAGGACGACGCAGTTGTGTCCAGATAGTGCGAAACTTTCTCAAGTCATCTGCACCCCCTTCTGCATCGCCGTAGACCAGCGTTTCTGCTACACCCCCTGCCATCCAAACCGTAGAGTAGCGCTCTAGCAGTTGGACAGAAAGGGTGCCCTGCTGTAACTCTGCTTCTAGTTCCTCGCAGTCAAAGGTGACTCCGCCTTGCCCCGCTTGGCCTTGACGGAGAGCATCCCAAGCACTTAAGGCATAACCTGTGACTGGAATATTGAGCAGATAAGCCACTAGAAAGTGTCCTGCTTCGTGGTGAATGACGCGATCGCGATGGGCAGGTGAGCGTCTGGCAAACCAATCGACGACTAGGATGCCGCCTGTGCCTTGCCAAGCTAAGCGATCGACCGAGACCAAACCCATCAGGACGACTACAGCAAGCGCTGGAACCAAGGGTGAGAGATGAATCAGCGGCCCTAAGAGGGTGGTCATCGTCACCGTAAAAATAGAAATAGCAACTATGTTAAGCGTGATTTGACTCATGAACCTGACCGAATCACCAAGCGGAGGACAACTGAAAAACTACTGGGGGCTATCGGTGCTACTGGGGGCAGCAGGCACTGGATTTCTAGCTTTATAGAAGGTTTCTAAGCTGGTGCGATCGCCCACAAACCTCCAATGCCAAGGTTCATAGCTCACTCCCTGAGGGTTGCCTTTGTCAAAAGAAATTTCAAAGTTATAGCGGGCCGCATTATTTTTGAGCCACTGAAAAGCTGTGGTTTCTTCAAAGCTAGTACTCAAGTTGGTATCTGGTGCATTGGCATCGCCTATGTCAATGGCATAGCCCGTGTGGTGCTCACTGTATCCGGGTGGAGCGCTAACCTCAGCCCGCTTGGGTGCATCTTGGCCCCGCTCTGCTTTGATATCAAAAAAGACATGCTGCTGATCTGCCAATGAGCGAAACCCCGAAATCGGGACAAGGGTCACGCCCTCGGCCTCAGCGGCTGCTACCATCGACTCAAACGCTGTCGCTGCTGCTCTCCTCAGTCTGATATTGCCATCCATCGACAGAGGTTCTAGCTCTGCAACGGGCGCTTCTGGATAAGGTAAGTGTCCCAGCAAGGTCTCGCCATTCTGGCCTACCGTTGGCTGTGCCTGGGGCGAGGCCACTGTACCATTAGAAATTTCTGGAGTGGGTGCAGGAGTTTTTTGGGCTTGGGAGAATAACCAAACGCTGCTCAGGAGAGCGATCGCGCTTAGTCCCACCGCTCCTCCAACCAGCCATTGTCGAGGCAGTTTAGGTTGAGGTTGAATCTCTGGGGTCTCCCGCACTGCTTCGGGGATGTCGCCCAGTGAAGCAGGAACTTGCGGTGGTTTTCCAGGCAGATCAGGATTATTCAAAGTTCAACTCCTGCCTTGAGGTCGCAGCATAACAACTCAAGCGATCGCAATTTACGATCGCAATATTAAAAATTGTAGACCGGAGCCGATCGATCAATCGTACTCGTCCGCCTTTGATCCCGCCATGCCTAATTTAGGAATTAACCTCTTAAAACTTTATGTGCCCTTGATTGGCTGGGTACTGCTGGGGCTAATTCTAGGCCAACGCCTCCCCCCTGCGATCGCCACTATTTTAGGCAAATTTCTCTTTTGGATTGGCGTCCCGATTAGTATCGTGGCATTTTTGCGGCAGGCTAGCTTGAGCGGCCCCATTTGGATTGCTCCCATTGCTGCCTGGGTCGCCATGCTTTTGGGGGTAGGGCTGGCTTGGTTGTGGTGGCAACATTACCATCTCCAAGACCCTCCACATCTCAATTGGGGTTTAGGATTGGCAGACAGGGCTTCTAGTGTCAGCCAACCTACCCAAGGCAGCTTTTTATTAGCGGCAATGGTAGGGAATACCGGATATTTAGGCTACCCAGTCATCCTGACTTTGGTTGGGTCAAAATACTTTGCTTGGGCACTTTTCTATGATTTACTCGGAACCACTTTAGGCGCTTACGGGCTGGGTGTGGTGATGGCGGCTCACTACGGCATCGGCAGCAAGTCTTATCGATGGTTAGCTCAAGTTCTGATCAAAAACCCAGCGCTTTGGAGTTTAGGGCTGGGGTTAATGTTACGAACTGTGCCTTTGCCCCTAGCAGCAGAGCAAAGCCTTTATTTGGCTGCTTGGAGTAATGTAGCTTTGTCTTTAATTTTGATTGGAATGCGATTGAGCCAGGTGTCTTCTTGGCGCAGTCTTCGGCTCGCTTCCATCAGTATTGGCATCAAAATGCTGCTAGTGCCCTCGGTGCTCGGCTTGGGGTTGTGGCTGATTGGCATCCAAGGGCCAGCACAGATGGTAATTGTGCTGCAAATGGCGATGCCCCCTGCCTTTGCCACGCTCGTAATTGCCGAAGCCTATGACCTGGATCGAGATTTAGCCGTGACCGCTTTGGCAGTGGGTTCCACAGGTTTCTTATTTACTTTGCCTCTTTGGTTATGGCTGTTTCAGTAGCTTTATCTCTAGACTAGCCGAGACTCCATGCCTTTTTTAGCCAACCCAACTCACATCTTCCCCAGAACTATTGATTGCTGGCAGGGGTTTACTGATGAGGGCTTCTCGCCGTATATCTTTTGAGGTTCCTGGCTGAGGCGATCGCTCTCTAGGCACCTGATCTAGAGTCTTAGGTGGTTGTAATGAAGCTTGCCGCTCTGGCACAATCACTTTTTGCATCAGATACTCAATGGTTTGCTGCTTGACCCAGCCGCGCATGACCAAAATATCGCCAAAGCGCATTCCCGTTAGCCTTTGGTCATTTAAGGCCACATCAATTTGTCCAGGGGTGAGCAAGCCAGCTTCCACCAAATACCCGCCTAACCGCTTCATGTGACTTGCGTGATCTGGCATTGCTTGCCTCTCCGAGCGATCGCTTCTGTTGGGCATTTGTTTGGCGTTGTGATCACAGTCTATCAAGCTGCTTTGGGGCTACTTCACAGTCCGAAATCTTAATTCCCGAAATTTACGGAGCCTATATCAACCTAAATTGATTCTAGATTGATTGAGATTGAGCATTGGCGGGCGGCGCGATCGCCTGAGGCGCTACTAAATCCGCTGGGTTCATTTGCTCATACTTCTCAAAGGGCTGATGAATCCAGGGATTGTCGGGTAAGTAATCTACGTAATAGTCTGGGGTAATCACAGAACAAGCTTTATACCAAATCGCAGCCGTTCGGACTTCTTCCACATAAAAGCCATATTTGCGATCGAGCCAAGTTAAGGTGCGCTGTAGCGTGATCCCCGAGTCTACTAGGTCATCAACCAGCAGAATATGGCTGCCCAAGTTGGGTGTGGTCATGGTGAGGTCGCGGGAGAAGGTGATCGAGCCTCTGACTTGATTGTTCAACCCGCCATAAGAGGAAGTAGCCAAAATTGCTAAAGGTTGGTCATAGATCCGCGACAAAATATCACCGACCCGCAAACCACCTTTAGCCAAGCAAATAATTTGATTGAACTGCCAGTTTGACTGGTAAATATTAGCGGCAAGCGCTTCAATTTTTTGATGGTACTCAGCCCAAGAAACGTAAAGATCCACCATGTTGCTTGAGGAAGAAATAGGAATAATACATCTGTGAACTGGCAAAGGCATCGCCACCTGCCCACCAGAGCTGTTAGGTTCCTCGTCGATTTGTGAGAGTAGAAACCTACGAGTTATCTGTAACCAGTTAAAGCCAAGAGAACGTGCTTTGTAGTATTTTGTAGTACAATCGGTTCGGTTTAGAGATCTTGTTGCTACTGAAATGCATGGCAACTTCCCAACCTCAGTATGCCAGAGTTAACCATGATTCGACCAACGACGCTAGATGATACCCCCGCTTTGCTGGCCCTAGCTGATGCAACCGGACTCTTTCCAGCAAGTGCCCTGGAGTTGTTGCGTCAGATGCTGGTCGATGCTTTAGAGGGAGACAGTGACGCGGAACAGTTTTGGATTACTGACGATAACAATGGGCCTGTCGGCGTTGCTTACTGCGAGCCAGAACGGATGACAGATAGAACTTGGAATCTTCAATTGATCGCGATCCACCCTGATCTTCAGGGCCAAGGACGCGGGGTAAAACTGCTACGTTATGTCGAGCAGGCATTGAGGGAGCGTGATGGGCGCGTATTGCTGGTGGAAACCTCTGGGTTGCCCAGCTTCGATCGCACGCGGTCATTCTACAAAAAGTGCGGCTTCGAGGAGGAGGCACGCATTCGCGACTTCTATGCAGCAGGCGATGACAAAGTTGTGTTCCGTAAGGTGTTGAACGCACACTAAAACAAAGTCTAGAGTAGGGGATGGAGTGGGTCTTTGCTGCGGGCACTCTAACCTTAATCTTTCGTGAAGTCGCTTCCGGTTCGGATGCAAAAGAAAAAGTTGGTTTTGTGGGTTTGTGGGGGCTGTATTGGCTTTGCTAGCTTGCCTGGGCTGTGGATCTTTGGCAGCAATTGGGTCGCTCACCAACAAGAACAGCGATCGCAGCAAGAATGGCAAGCGCTTACTGCCCAGTTTGCCCATCCAGGTGCCAACCAAACGGCCTTACAGCTAGAAGACTTAAGTGCGAGTTTGGGGATTAATTTGCTGGGGATTAAAAGCGATCGCCTTCCTCTGTCTCCAACAGAAACTAAGCAGGCTGAGTCGATTCATCAAGAACTACAAGCATTTTTAGAGCGGCAACTAGAAGATAATACCGATGCGATTGAGCCACTTCCTCAGCGCTTGCAGAACTATCTGAAGGTGCATGCAACCCAGCTAGAGGCTATCCGTCAGCAAGGATTACAGGGTGAAACGCCACGTTGGGAGTCAGCCACGCCTTACCCTGATGTCACGCAAGTACGGCCTAACTTCGCGGGCTTCGTTAAGCTTCAGCGCCTGCTGGTTGCGGATGCCTTAGAGAAACATCGAATAGGCCAAACCGAAGCCGCGATCGCCAGTTTAGAAGCAAGCTGGAAGCTGAATCAAGCCTTGCGCGATCGCCCAGAATTGATGAGCCAAACTGTGGCTCTGATTGTGACCAAAACTCAAGCAGGCACCCTCCGCAAAATGGATCGCCTACCCCCCATCTGGCAGCAACGCCTGATGGAGCACGACTATCGTCAATCTTTTCTAGCCGCACTGAACTGGGAAAGTTGGCTCGTGGCTGACGTGATTCGTAAAACTGATTTACAAACTCAGCCAGAATCCTTATCGGGGTTATCAAGATTTTGGTATTCGCTCCGCCAACCCTACTTACGCTTGGCAGCTTTGGATGCAGCTAGCAAAATGCGACAAGCTTACCAATCCCTCCCCCAACAAAATGCCTGTGTCTTTGATGCTCCCACCTTCGATATGGACTTAGATACCTCATTAGCTAGCTGGAATGGCGAGCGAGGAGTCATCTTGTTTGGGTTTGCTCAACAGTGGCGAACGGCAGGCTTCTTGATGATCGATCTAGAACTAACCCAGAAAGTTCTAAAGACCAAAGCCGCGATCGCCAATCCCCAGCCAGAACTCATGAATGTGGCCCATCGGCCCTCTCTGGTTTGTCCCCAAGCTCGGTGGGTTTATCAAGCTTCTCAGGATCGCGGTTGGTCCCTCACCTTTAACCAGCCGCTAGAGCGACCCGTCCCCGAGGTGAAGGGGTTAGTTCTACCGTTAACTTATCGTGCTAAAGCACAGAAACTCTAAGAGTTTCTGATAGTTTTGATAAACCCTTCGTGAGTGAGCAAAGACCTGGTCTCATTCCATACCAAGGGTTGCTCTTTTTTGCCTTTTCTAACTGCTATGAACGACCCGTTCCCTACTGCTGACGCTGCCAACGTTTCAGAAGACAAGCTGAGTTTGAGTACTAAGCTGGCCTATGGCGCAGGAGATTTGGGGCCTGCAATCACAGCGAATTTGCTGGGCGTATTTTTGTTGTTCTTCTTTACTAGTGTGGCAGGGCTGGGGGCAGGGTTAGCTGCGAATATCCTGATGATTGGCAAGGTGTGGGATGCAGTCAACGACCCAGTCGTTGGAACATTGAGCGATCGCACGCAGAGTCGCTGGGGACGGCGGCATCCTTGGATGATTTTTGGAGCCATACCCTTTGGTATTTTCTTTTTTTTGCAGTGGCTGGTGCCCCGCTTTAGCGATAACCCTGGAACCAATCAGTGGGGGCTGTTCTGGTATTATGTCGGCATCTCGGTTCTGTTCAACACGTTTTACACAGCCGTCAATCTACCGTATACCGCCTTAACGCCAGAGCTGACCCAGGACTACAACGAGCGCACCAACCTCAACAGTTTTCGCTTTGCCTTCTCCATTGGTGGCAGCATTCTCTCCTTGGTGCTAGCGCTCGCCGTCTTTAATACAGTCAAGGCTGACTCCGCCCAGCAGTATCTTGTTCTTGCTGGGGTCTGCACCATCTTGTCAGTGTTGCCCATCTACTGGTGTGTTTGGGGTACCAGAAAACGAGTGGCTGTCACTGAGCAGCAGCGCCAAGCGAGTAGTGATGGCACCGAACCTTTACCTTATTTGGAACAGCTACGCATTGTCTTTAGCAATCGCGCGTTTCTCTTTGTAGTTGGTATTTATCTTTGTTCTTGGATCGCGGTGCAAAATACAGTCGCGGTGATTCCTTATTTTGTCGTCAACTGGATGGGTCTGTCCCAAAACACTTTCACTCAGGTGGTGCTTGTTATTCAGATAACTGCCTTAATCATGCTGTTTGTTTGGAGTCGAGTGAGTGAGCGGCTGGGTAAAAAAGCGGTTTACTTCATGGGCATGAGCTTGTGGATCATCGCTGAAATTGCTTTATTTTTCCTTCAGCCAGGGCAAGTAGTGCTGATGTTTTTTCTGGCCTTTCTGGCGGGATTTGGCGTTTCGACGGCCTACCTGATTCCTTGGTCTATGATGCCCGACGTGATTGAACTAGACGAGCTACAAACTGGACAACGCCGTGAAGGAATTTTCTATGGCTTTATGGTGCTGCTCCAGAAAGTAGGACTCGCTTTCGGCTTATTTATGGTCGGCAAAGTTTTAGATGGAGCGGGGTTTATTGCGACGACTTCGGGCCAAGAGGCACCCCAGCAACCTGAATCTGCTTTATTGGCAATTCGCTACCTAGTGGGGCCGTTGCCCATCGCGTTTCTGCTTGTGGGATTAGGCTTGGCGTATTTTTATCCCATTACTCGCGAAGTTCATGCGGAAGTTCTCTTAAAGCTTAGAGAGCGCAAAGCGAACCAAGGTAAAAGTCCTCACTCCGATGCTCCTGAGTCAAGCCTTTAGGTATCGCTGGAGGCTTCATAGCTGGGCTGAATCGGCAGGGTGAGCAAAAAGGTAGTCCATCCTGCTCCGCTCTCTACTCGAATATTGCCTTTTAGTCGCTCTGCCAGTCGTTGGACTAAAGCCAAACCCAAACCTGTGCCACCTTGCTTCCAGGGGTCAGCATTCGGCACTCGATAAAATTTTTCAAAGATCCGAGGCAGCTCGGCGGCAGGAATTTCTACTTGATTACGAAACGCCAAAGTGACGCTGGCTTTGTTTCCAAGTAGGGGATTGAGGGGCTGGTAGTCAACCTGGAGGACAATTTGGCCTTGGGGTGGGGTGTATTTGCAAGCGTTGTTGAGCAGTTCCGCAATGATCCGGTTGAGGCTGGCTCGATCTGACACTAAGGGTGGAGGTTGTGACAAGAACTCTAAGCGCAGGATTTGTTGGTGCTGTTGCGATCGCGCCCGAAATGGTTCTAAGAGTTCGGGGAGCCAATCCTGCAAATTGAGTGACTCTACCAGAAACATGGGATAAGAAGCAGCTTCAAGCCGCTGTAAATCTAGCAGATCGTTGATCAGCTCCGCTTCACGGGTACATTCAGTCTGCAAAATCTGTAAGTAGCGTTCTTGCCGCTCTGGACTGGGCGCTATCCGTAGCATGTGAATCGCCATTTTCATGTTGGAGATGGGAGTCCGAAGCTCATGAGACACGGTGCTGAGGAAGTCATCTTTGAGCCGATTCAGCATCTCCAGCTCTGCCACCTGAGTTTGAGCTTTTTGGTAAAGGCGGGCTTGGCGGATGGCGATCGCGCACTGGTTAGCCACTTGTTGCACTAAGCGAATTTCTAGCTCATTAAAGATTGAGCAATTGGAACGAAAAAGCCAGAGATCTCCGAGCACTCCTTGATCATCCAAGATCGGGCAAGCCAGGATGGTAGATTCATGCTGGATCTCTCGTACTGTAAAACCTGAATAGATAGAGAATTGTAAGTACTGACCTTGTAAAAGCCACTGGTAAACTTCTGGTCTATCAGCCATCTGAATGATGTGACCAACCCCTGAAGGGCCAGTGCTGTAATCATGACTGATGGTAGAAGCTGTGTGGTCAGCCTTGTAGAGTCCAGTGTCACAGCAGATCGTACCCAAGCCCTGAGCTAACTCCTTAACGGTTGTGCTCAAGATGTAGTCTTCATCCAAACTATCGCGTACCTTATCGGTGATCCGCTTTAGCAGCGCTTCAAAATCTAGGGCTTGCTGTAGTTGCACCGTACGCTCTGCCACTTGCTGCTCTAGATCGGCATTTAAGCGTTGTACTTGCTCGTAAAGTTCCGATTGTTGAATCGCGATCGCTAGTTGAGTGACGAGTCTCTGGAGTGAGTCAATTTCAAACGTTTCCCAATGACGCGATGCAGAGCATTGGTGAACACACAGCAAACCCCACAGTTGATCATTAGAAATGATGGGTACTAGCAGATTCGCTCGGATTTGAACGCGCTCTAGCAGTTCCAGATAGCAAGGCAGATAATTTGCTTGGTAAATATCATCAACCGCAGAAATCCGCCCCTGCTGATATTGGCTACTGTACTTTCGATCAAAACAGGGATCTTGGAGTGCAACATCCAGCACGGATACACAATTCGATGCCACAGATTCCACAATGAACTGCCCAGATTGCCCAGGAATAATCTGATAAATGGCAGCCCGCTCAACTTGGAGCAGGTTCCGCACTTCAGTCACAGCGGTCTGGAGAATGTCATTGAGCTGGAGCGATCGCCGAATTCGCAAAGCAATATCAGCCAGTAAGCGATCGCGTTCCACCTGTTGCTGGATCTGTAGTTCTGCCCGCTTGCGTTCGGTAATATCCTTAAATGTGACAACCGCACCTTTCAAGACCCCTTGCTCGTGGATGGGCGTACTTGTGTATTCCACCGAAAACAGCGTGCCATCCTTGCGCCAAAACACATCTTCTAAGCCCTGCCGCACCACCCCATCCGCAAATACAGCATAGATTGGGCAGTCTGCTTCCAAATGAGGCGTTCCATCTGCCTTGGAGTGATGAATCATGGCATGCATGGGTTTTCCGATCAACTCCTCCGCTTCCCAACCCACCATCCTAGAAGCCGCTGGATTCACGAAAGTAACGCGGCCTTGAATATCTAAGCCGTAAATACCTTCCCCTGCCGAGTTTAGAATCAGCTGGTTTTGATGGCTGAGGTGTTCTAGCAACTCCTGCGATCGCTTTTGCTCGGTAATATCTGCAATCATCGCGATCGTGCCACTGACCTGTCCTTCAACGTTATACAGCGGCCCGACAGACATGCTCAAATCAACCTGGGTATTATCCTGCCTTTGGCGATGCACCTGTAAACCCGTGAACGTCTTGCCCTGGCGTACATCTTGATAGAGCTGTTCAAATTCGCCCTGTTTACCATCAGGCACAATGGGCAGGGGTTGCCCCACCACGGCTGCGTTTTCCCAGCCAAACAAAGCTTCGGCAGCAGCATTCCATAGCTTCACATTACCCGCCTCATCCAGAGCCACAATAGCCAAGGGAGCAGCTTGGATCAACGCTTGCAAAACCTGATTCGTTTCCTGTAATACTGCCTCAATGCGTTGGCGCTGAGCAATCTCCGTCAGAAGCTGTTGCTCATGATTTTGCGTTTCTAAATTTACCTGTTGGCGGTATTGACGAAAAAATCGGCTCAGCCTTGGCGCTTCTTGCAGGAGTAGATCTAGATGTTTTTGCGCCCGTTGATCAAATTCATACGTAACTTCAGGATGCGTCTCTACCCAAACATGGCACAACTTTATGTAAGCGAGAAGTGCGCTTAAATGGTTATAGTGGTAAGCCCCCAACACTCGACGCATCTCACTTTGGCAATCTTGGGAAAGATCCAAGTTTAGGAAGACGTAAATTGCCCCATTGAGAATACTTTCTTCCAGCAATGAGTTGGGTTCAGGCCATGTGATCAAAGGTACAGTTTGAGCCGCCAAAATATCAAGGTAAAATTTGATACTGGTTGCTTTAGGAGGCGGAGACTCTAATAACTTGACCACCTCAGAAGCTGACATTCCTAAGGGCCGCAAGGCGCAACTGTGGCAAATCATGCAGTAAGGAACGGCACAGTAGCGGGACAGGTAAGCTGCGAGCTTCTCTTTAAATAAAAGTGGTAAGGGATTGTTAAGATAAGCGAACAAAGTCTGTTGCCAGAGATTCTCTAAAATTTCTGGAGTTGGCTGAGCAGGAGCAAAGAAAGGTGGAAAAAAACCTAGCCGTCCTTCTATTTCTGCCTGGATTTGTTCGCTAGTTCGCATAAGGCGCGCGAGTGGGATGCGGAAGAAAATTTCTGTTTGGTGTCTGTCGCTGATTTAAGCTCACGCCCATTCCTAAAGTAACAACTTCGAGCTTACCAATCTCTCAACCATGGCCCTCAAGCTGAGTCATGCGACAAAACATTTCTTAAATATTTCTGCCTATTTTGTTGGCCCGCAACCTTTATTTGAATTCGATATAGTTACTTTAGGCCAGGTGTCATTCTTGAGGTTTATTTCAACACACCAGCTTTCAAGTTTAACTGAAAAATTAATTCAGTCCTTAAAGCTAACCCACTTCACTAATTCAGTTAATTCAGTTTAATTTGTAGACAGAGACAAATATTAACTTGATAGGCACCGAGACTGAGTAAGCGTCACAAGCTCTTCAGTGGCTCTGCTAGTCGTTCTCAAAAAATAAGATCTGATTTTAGGTTTTGCCCTAAAGTTCTAGGAATTCTCATGCTCTTGTTAACCTAATCTTTACACTTTAGTTGTATTCTTCTCCTCGTTTGGTAGCAAGCAGTTCAGTAAAATTACCCGGAACCTGACCATGTCGCTTCACTTCAATCTTGCTCGTCGAGCTTTCCTGACCTCCGCGATCGCACTGACGGTCGGTCTGGCCTCTTGCCAACAAACTCCCCCCAGTGGTCCCCAAGGTGCTGGTGCGCCAGGTACTAATACTGCTGCCAACAACGCAGGTGGCGGTCAAACCATTGCTTTAAGCGGTGCTGGCGCTAGCTTCCCTGCTCCGTTGTATCAGCGCTGGTTCTCTGAATACAACAAGGAAAATCCCAACCTTCAAATCAGTTACCAATCGGTTGGTAGTGGTGCTGGCGTTAAGCAATTTCTGGCCCAAACCGTAGACTTCGGTGCTACAGATGCACCTCTCCAAGCAGAGGAGCGACAAGGATTCCCTGCTCAGCGCGGCCAAGCCATTCAAATTCCTATGACAGGTGGCGCGGTTGTGTTTGCCTACAATCTAGATGGTGTCGATAACCTCAGGCTATCGCGGGAAGCTTACTGCGGTATTGTTCAAGGTAATATCAAATCCTGGAATGATCCTCTCATTGCCCAAGCCAACCCCGGTGTAACTCTACCCAGCACCCCCCTAACTTTCGTTCACCGCTCTGATGGCAGCGGCACTACCTTTATCTTTACGACTCACCTCAAAGCTGCCTGCCCTAACTGGACTGCGGGTGCTGATAAGTCGATAGAATGGCCTGCTGGTTTCGTCGGCGCTAAAGGTAATGAAGGTATCACCGCTCAAGTACAGCAAACTCAAGGTGCTATCGGCTATACCGAGTACTCCTACGCCAAAGAGAACAACCTCAAATCAGCCGCAGTCCAAAATAAAGCAGGCGAATTTATCGCCCCCACCCCTGAATCATCTGCTCAAGCTTTTGCAGGCGTGACAGTTCCAGAAGATTTTGCCTTGGTGATTCCTGATCCAGAAGCTAAAGAGGCTTACCCCATCAATGGTCTTACCTGGTTGCTGCTTTACAGTCAGTATGACGATCCAGCCAAAGCAGATGCGTTGAAAAACATGGTCAAGTGGGCACTCTCGAATGGGGATCAATATGCTCAAGAGTTGGGCTATGTGCCATTACCAGATGATCTAGCCAACCGAGTCGTTGCGACTCTTGATACCATTAAAGTTGCCGCAGCAACCCCAGCCCAGTAATCCATCTGGTTTTCCGTAGGCGGCTCTCCAGCTCCTACGGAACGTTTTTATTAGTAGAGGAAATCATGACTTTGCTGGCCAGAGATTCTCAAGCACCACTTCGGGCGCAATCTCCAGTTTCCCGGTACATTGATATTGGCTTTAAGGGGCTTACGGGCTTCTTTGGCATTGCTATCGGTCTAACCCTACTGGCGATCGCTTGGCAGGTAGCGAACCAATCCTGGCCTGCAATTCAGGAATTTGGTTTGGGTTTTTTGACATCTACCACTTGGAACCCCGTTACTAACCAATACGGAGCTTGGCCAGCTATTTACGGCACTCTGGTCAGCTCTTTTATTGCCCTGCTCCTGGCGTTACCTGTTGGAGTGGGAGTGGCGCTGTTTCTGAGCGAAGATTTTTTACCTCCTCGTATCCAACAGCCTTTAGTTTTTCTGATTGAGTTACTCGCAGCCATTCCTAGTGTCGTGTACGGATTGTGGGGGATTTTCGTCCTGATTCCCTTTCTCGGCAAGCAGGCACTTTGGCTCCATCAAAATTTCGGCTGGATTCCGTTCTTTAGCACTCCGCCTAGAGGGCCAGGGATGTACATCGCAGGGGTCATTCTAGCGATTATGACTCTGCCAATTATTGCTGCAATTTCTCGCGATGCGTTAGTGTCAGTGCCGCCTGAACTTCGGCAAGCTTCCTATGGTTTGGGTGCAACTCGTTGGGAAACAATTTTTAAGGTTATTCTGCCGTCTGCTTTTTCCGGAATCGTTGGCGCTACAATGCTAGGCTTGGGACGAGCCTTGGGTGAAACAATGGCTGTCACGATGGTTATCGGCAACGCCAACACCGTCAGCCCATCAGTCTTTTCTCCAGCTACCACGATCGCCTCTCTTCTAGCGAATCAGTTCGCTGAGGCATCTGGATTACAAATTTCTTCGTTGATGTACACAGCCCTAATCTTGTTTGGCTTAACGCTAGTAGTGAATATTCTGGCTGAAGTCTTAGTACGGACGATGCGGCAAAGCTTGTAGTTTTACCGCTTAATTGCAGATTTAGTCGGAATCAGATCTAGCAAATAGTGCTTATATGGCTAATCTTCCACCTTCCTTATCGTCGGAGCCTTCGTCTCGCAGCTTGATGCGATCGCCGACTTCACCCCGGACTCTGTTTTCCACAGCCATGACTGGGTTGGTGTTTTTGGCAGCGGCGATCGCTTTACTACCTTTGATCGCAGTGCTCACCTACGTCATCATCAATGGTGCGGGTCGCCTGAATCTAGACCTGTTTACCCAATTGCCGCCCCCCCCATTAGTGAAGGGAGGTGGGTTTGGTAATGCCATCGTTGGCACCTTGCTCACCGTCGGCATTGGAGCCGCTATCAGTATTCCGGTCGGAATCTTAGGGGCAATCTTTCTCTCAGAGTTTGCTAGAGATACCACTCTCGCCTCTTGGATTGACTTCTTCAACAATGTGCTCAGCGGCGTGCCTTCCATTGTGGTCGGTGTTTTCGCCTACGGCGTTGTAGTACTCACTACAGGCACCTTCTCAGCAGTCGCGGGGGGTGTTGCCCTAGCCGTTCTGATGTTGCCCATTATTGTTAGAACCTCAGCAGAGTCCCTTGAATCAGTTCCAAATGAAACTCGCCAAGCTGCCTTGGGTTTGGGCGCGACCCAATTCCAAACTGTGACACGTGTCGTTTTTCCTGCGGCGATCCCAGCCATTCTGACAGGTGTAATGTTGTCCGTTGCGCGGGCTGCGGGTGAAACTGCTCCGCTTATCTTTACGGCTTTGTTTAGCCAGTACTGGGCTCAGGGTATTATGCAACCAACCCCGACCCTATCCGTACTGATTTTTAATTACGCCATCGCACCTTACAAAAATCAGCAAGAACTTGCTTGGGCTGGATCACTAGTTCTTCTTACCTTAGTGTTAGTTACCAGCATTCTGGCTCGTTGGATCACTCGGCGCAAAAGTTAATTAGGGATTGATTAATTTTACTTAGCCGCGTGAAAAGAAAGGTTGAATAGAATGTAAGATAGCGGTGCGTACTCATAGATGTTTGATGTTTGCGATCGCCTGCTTTGAGAGTTGGCTGCACCCGGAGATTTGGGTCTCAAGTTTATGACTTAATTGCTAAATATGTTTGATAGCAACGCTTTGCCATCTAAAGCAAGGTTGCTGGCTTTAATCTGAATACAAAGCATTCTGAACCATCTCAACGACTTAGAGGCGAACTAAATCCATACTTGGGTTGATTTATGCATACTAATACTCCAGTTGCCAGTCAAACTGAAACCGTTCTACACACAGAAAATCTAAATGTGTACTACGGCAATTTCCGGGCTCTCCGCAATATCTCAATGGATATCGCCAAAAACCAAATCACAGCCCTCATTGGTCCCTCTGGCTGCGGTAAAAGTACCTTACTTCGATGCTTCAATCGCCTCAATGACTTGATCAAAGGGTTTAGAGCAGACGGTAAAGTTTATTACCATACTCAAAACCTTTACGCTTCAGAAGTTGACCCCGTAGAAGTAAGACGCCGGATTGGCATGGTGTTTCAAAAGCCCAATCCTTTTCCTAAATCAATCTACGATAATGTCGCCTTTGGTCCTCGGCTGGTGGGTTACAAAGGTGACATGGATGAGCTAGTCGAGCAATCGTTGAAGCAAGCAGCCATTTGGGATGAAGTCAAAGACAAACTCAAAGACAGTGGCTTAGCTTTGTCCGGTGGTCAACAACAACGGTTGTGTATTGCCCGCGCGATCGCAGTTCAGCCCGATATCATCTTGATGGATGAACCTGCTTCAGCGCTGGACCCCATTTCTACCCTCCGCATTGAAGATTTAATGCAGGAGCTAAAGCAGCAATATACAATCGTGATCGTGACGCACAACATGCAGCAAGCGTCTCGTGCCTCCGACCGAACTGCTTTCTTCAACGTTGAAGAAAATGAGAAAGGCGGACGCAGCGGCTACTTGGTTGAATACGATCGCACTGAAATTATTTTCCAAAGTCCGCAACAGCAGATTACTCAAGAATATGTCAGCGGTCGCTTCGGTTAACCAGCGCTAGCTCTACGCTTGAGTGTTAGCAAACCTGAGCTGACAAATTTGAATCGTTGCACTTAATTTCTGTATCCAGCAAAATCTTTTTTGTCTGGATTATTTTTTTGGGAGAATTTCGTATTTGCGCTTGATACCTATCTCTAAGGAAGGTGATCCCCTAGTACCGATACAAGATAGGATTACGTTAATTTTGTTATTCAATCCTGTTCTTTTTCGGTTAATAAATTATGAAGCGTTATCTATCACGTTTGCTAGCTTTGATTTTAGTGGTTACGGTGGGTCTGACAGGATGCAGTGGTGGCGACCAGCTCAGCGGCAACTATCGTCAAGATACCCTTGCTCTCGTTAACAGTTTGAGAGAAACCATTGAGCTGCCCCAAGATGCTCCTAATCGCGTTCCCCTCCAAACAGAAGCTCGGCAAAAAATCAATGACTTCGCCTCCCGGTACCGCCGCGATAGCTCCGTAACCAAGCTTAGTTCTTTCACCACGATGAGAACAGCCTTAAATGCTCTGGCTGGTCACTATAGCTCTTACCCCAACCGTCCTCTACCCCAGAAGCTCAAAGACCGTCTGAAGCAGGAGCTGACTCAAGTGGAGACGTCTCTCAACCGAGGTGCTTAACTGCCTAACTTAAAATATAGCCAGTTGACATCGTAACTTTCGCCGCAGATTTTAAGATCTCCCCGTTAGTTAACGGCTTGCGATCGCATTTTTGGCATTTATTTTATTTCTTCAATCACCAGAATCGCCGTAGACCCGAATCTCCTGGATCTACGGCGATCGCCTTATTAAGAAGTTGGTTTGTAAGAAGTTGGCTTACTTGGCTACACTCCGAACCAACTCGGATGACTTCTCATCTTCCCGGAGCACTTCGGTCAAGATGGAAGCAGGGCGTTGCCTGTGAGGCCAAGCAAACGCATGGTTAAACGCGGCATCCTGACAAGCTTGGAGTTCCTTAAAACCGATGACGTCGTAGGTCAATAGGTTCTCGTATTCAAACGGGAGACGGACATTGTGCAACCCCGCATTGTCGGTACAGATGGCAATATCTACGCCTGCTTCAAAGCAGCGATCGAACACGACTTTAAGTTGCCGAATGTCTTCTAGAGTGCCAGTTTTGAGATACGTTGTTGGGCAAACTTCTAAACACTGATTTTGCTGAGCCAGCTCTGGCAAGAGTTCTGGATACCGCAGCGGAATCTGAATGCCATGACCAATTCGCATCAAGTAAGGCAAGAGTTTTGGATAACTGCCATCTTTGGTTTCGTACACATGTCCAGTCGTGTTGAGACCCAGCGATCGCGCATAGGCATACAACTCAGTAAACTCATCCAAGCGATCGGCATAGTAAGCATCACCCCCTGCCAAATCAATGCCGCAAACATAATTAGACATTTGGGCTGCTAAATCGACAATGGCCCGATTCACCGCATAAGGCAGGCGGGAGTGCATACACAAAATTTGGCTGGTAACGATTGGGTATTCGCTCAGCTGACTGGCTTGCCCCACAATCTCCACAATCTGAGCCATCTGGTCAATGCGTTCGGTCTGAGATAAGTGATCGGGCGTCCGTAGATAAGGCGTGTAGCGCAACTCTAGATACGCCAGATTCTCGAAGATATAAGCACCCCGAATCAGGCGATAGATAAAGTAAGGTAATGTTTTCGCGGTCTGGACATTTTCTACCAGCGTATGTAATTCTAGATACTCATCTAGGGTTTTACGAGGCCGAGTGTAGAATTCCTCAAACTCTGGGTACTCTGGAAAGCGCTGAGCTAAATCTGACTGACTGCGATGAAAGTAGCGCCAGAGAACCCGGGGGACAACTGAACCGCCTAAGTGACGGTGTAGCTCAGCATATAAAGCCACGGCAACCTCTTGTTCAATAGTTTAAAGTTGACAATCGCCTGCCTGCCTAGGGAGAAAAGTAGCAGATTGACCTAGCAAACGATCTGCCATGTTTAGCCCCAGTCAGTGGCTTCCGCTAAATTGTGTGAATCCTTCTTTAACTATAGACAAATCTCTTGGAGACAGGAGGGGGTCACCCGAAGGCCAATTAGGCCATAAACAGACTTGATCAACTTCGATTTTGGAGTTGACACTTGTCACGTTGGTTGCCGATAATCGTAATTTGTGTGAAGTCTAGCACTAGAAAAACCCTTGGCTAACGTAGTTGTAATTGGGGCCCAATGGGGCGACGAAGGAAAAGGTAAAATTACCGACCTGCTCAGCAAATCAGCAGATGTTGTTGTACGTTACCAAGGGGGTGTCAATGCTGGGCACACCGTGGTGGTCAAGGACAAAACTTTTAAGCTGCATTTGATCCCTTCTGGCATTCTTTATCCCGACACAGAATGCATTATTGGGTCTGGCACGGTTATTGATCCCAAGATTTTGATTGAGGAATTGGATCAGCTAGACAAGTTGAATGTTTCAACTAAAAATCTGCTGATCTCGGAAACCGCCCATGTAACCATGCCCTACCATCGCTTGATTGACCAAGCATCGGAGGAGCGGCGGGGTACTCACAAGATTGGCACCACCGGGCGGGGGATTGGCCCCACCTATGCTGATAAGTCCGAGCGGACTGGCATTCGGGTGCTCGATTTAATGAATGCAGAGTCCCTGCGGAAGCAGCTCAATTGGGCGATCAACTACAAGAACGTCATTCTAGAAAAGCTGTATAACTTAGCACCGCTTGATCCAGAAGCAGTAATTGCCGAGTATCTTGAATACGCTGAGCGGTTGCGGCCTCACGTTGTCGATTGCTCGCTCAAGATTTACGATGCCATTCAGCGCCGTCGCAATATTTTGTTTGAAGGTGCCCAAGGCACACTCCTGGATCTAGATCACGGAACTTACCCTTACGTCACCTCTTCCAATCCGGTTGCGGGCGGCGCTTGTGTGGGTGCTGGTGTTGGCCCCACGATGATCGATCGCGTGATTGGTGTGGCGAAAGCTTACACAACTCGTGTGGGTGAAGGCCCCTTCCCAACGGAACTAGATGGAGAAGTGGGTGAGTTGCTCTGCGATCGCGGTGCTGAATTTGGCACTACCACGGGTCGGAAGCGACGTTGTGGTTGGTTTGATGCCGTGATTGGTCGCTACGCAGTTCGCATCAATGGCTTAGACTGCTTGGCTATTACCAAGCTGGATGTGCTGGATGAATTGGACGAAATCAAAGTTTGTGTCGCTTACGAGATTGAAGGCCAACGCTGCGAAGACTTCCCTAGCAGTTCCCGTCGTTTTGCTCACTGCAAACCCATCTACAAAACACTGCCCGGTTGGAAACAATCTACAGCAGATTGCCGTGCCCTGGATGATTTGCCCAAGCAAGCCTTGGACTATCTAAAATTTTTGGCTGAGTTGATGGAAGTGCCGATCGCGATCGTATCTTTGGGAGCTAGCCGAGACCAAACCATCATTGTGGAAGACCCCATCCACGGGCCAAAACGGGCTTTGCTCTATGCCAACGGTTCACCGCTCGCGGCTGAGGTTTAAGCCAATCGCTCCTAGCTCCAGCCATTAGGGACTATTGGAGAGAGATTGGAAGGATAAGCCTGGGTGGATGCGGGCGATCGCTTCTAGGTTGCCCAAGTTCTAGTGCATCTTAGATGTCAAACCTCTCTCTATCCCTAGTAGGGTTTTAATCAGTGTGCTCTGTGCTAGGCTTAAGGGCCATAGCCGAGCACATTTTTTTATGCTACTGAACCTGGAATGTCAAAAACGGGAACCTGGAACCAAGCCCAGAGCGTTACGACGGGCTGGTAAAGTTCCTGCTGTCTTGTATGGGCATAAAGGGGCAGAGTCAATTTCCTTAACCCTGAGCGCCAAAGTAGCAGAAACCTTAGTTGAAAAAGCTACCTTAAACAACACATTGGTGCAACTGAGCATCCCCAGCTTGGGGTGGAATGGTAAGACATTATTGAGAGAAATCCAGACCCATGCTTGGAAGCCCTCAATTTATCACCTCAGCTTTTTTGCGATCGAGTCTCAGTCCAGCATTCATGTTGAGGTTCCTATCCATCCGATGGGCGAGGCCCCAGGCGTCAAGCTAGAGCAAGGCTCTCTAGATACGGTTTTGACCTCAGTCCAGATTCAATGCCCTCCTGGCAGTATTCCTGACTTTATTGAAGTTGATATTTCCGAACTCCATGTGGGCGATATGGTTCATATCAAAGATCTAAAGTTGCCTGAAGGCGCGGCTGCTCTAGAAGATGCGGAGCAGGTGGTGATGATTGTTATTGGCCCCAGAACTACTGCTGCAGCGGATCAGGATGCAGAAACCACTGCTGACGCTACCCCAGCCAGCTAAACCTGAGATAGAATTCCGAACTAAACAAAGTTACAGCAGCCAGGCTTACACCTGGTTTTTTTGTGGTGTAAGTTGTTTTGGACTGAATTTACTGGATATTAGAAGGTATGACAGACACTTCTCTTCCTCCCTTTATTCAACAGATGCTGGAGCCAGGATTTTATCCGCATCCTGTCGTAGAGCCGATCCAGCTGATTCAGACTCATGTTTCCTATGTGCTGCTGACGGGTGACTATGCCTATAAAGCCAAAAAACCCGTCAACTTTGGCTTTTTAGACTTCGATACCCTAGAAAAACGCTGCCATTTCTGCGAAGAAGAAATCCGCCTCAATCAACGGGGCGCGGCTGAACTGTATCTAGAGATTCTGCCATTGACCCAAGATGGCGATCGCTACCAACTAGGCGGCTCCGGCGATCCGGTTGAGTACGTGATTAAGATGCGGCAGTTTCCCCAAGAAACGCTATTTACTAATTTGTTCGATCGGGGCGAACTAACGGCTGCGCGTTTGGTGGAGCTAGCTCAGGAACTGGCAAGCTTTCACGCTAAGGCAACTAGCAGCGACTATATTCGGAGTTTTGGTGAGGTAGACCAGATCCGAGTGGCGATCGATGAAAACTATGACCAAACCCTGAAGTATGTGGGTGGGCCGCAGACTCAGCAGCAACTGGACGAAACCCGAAACTACACCGATCGCTTGTTTGCCGAGCACAAAGCTTTATTCGATAGCCGTATTCGCAACGGTTGGATTCGTGAGTGCCACGGTGATGTGCATTTGCGAAACATTTGTCTATGGCAAGACAAAGTTTTGCTGTTCGACTGTATTGAATTCAATGAGCCTTTTCGCTTCGTTGATGCCATGTTCGATGTGGCTTACATCGTCATGGATCTGGATGCCCGCGATCGCCCAGACTTGAGCAACGTTTTCTTGAACGCCTATGTGGAGCAAACTGGTGATTGGGAAGGATTGCAAGTTCTACCTTTCTATCTCAGTCGGCAATCTTATGTCCGTGCCAAAGTCACTTCATTCTTGCTGGACGACCCCACTGTACCTGAAGTTGAGAAGCAAGCCGCCAAAGAGACCGCAGAGCGCTACTACCGCTTGGCGTGGCAATATACCCAACCGCAGCAAGGACAGTTGATTTTGATGTCTGGGCTGTCTGGAGCGGGCAAGAGTACCACGGCTCGACAGGTGGCGGGTGAGATCAGTGGCATTCATATTCGCTCCGATGCGGTGCGGAAACATTTAGGTGGCATTCCGCTCCATCAGCGAGGGGGTGCGGATCTTTATACGCTGGAGATGACCCAGAAAACTTATGATCGCCTGCTCAAGCTCGGCACAACCTTAGCATCAGCAGGCTTCCCGGTCCTTTTGGACGCTAAATACGATCGCCAAGTGTTACGGGCCGAGGCGATCGCTCAAGCTCAAGCTCATCAATTGCCGCTGAAGATTCTCTATTGCACCGCTCCAGAAGAGGTGTTGCGCGATCGCTTGCAGCAACGCACTAATGACATTGCCGATGCTACGGCGGATTTGCTGGCTCAACAGCAGATGGAGTCATTTACGGCGGATGAGCAAGCTTTTGTGACGAACTTGGACACGACCCAAGATTTGGCATCTCAACTGAAGCAGGTTCTGAAGTAACCGTAGAGGTGGGAGAAAAAGGCGGTGGCTATGGCTTCTAGGTTTTCGGGCGGATTTGCAGTTGGACTGAAGTGGTCTTTATTCTTTCTGCTCTGCTTTTTCGTCCTGGGTTACTCCGCCGTCTTTAGTATCCTCTTGGCCTCTATGGGCGGATTTGCGACGAGTTTGATTACAGATTGGTGGAATGCTAAAGGAGAACCCTCCCCTCCCACCACTTCGGATGCAGCAGGAAATCGAGAGAGTCAGCCTAAGGCGGAACGAATCCTAACCCGCGCTGAAAAATGGCAACGAGTCACTGGTAATCGTCACAGGCGTCTCCCTAGATTAAAGTGGCCGTTTGGCAAAAGGTAAAATCAACTTTATGACTAACTCCCCTAATAAAGTGCAGCGATGGCTGGCCTTGGGTTTGCCGTTTCCGTTGATTGTGCTCAACGCTTGGGTTGCTCTTCGGGTCTTCGATTATTTTGAGCCATTGGTCACGGTCTTTGGCCTCTCTGTTCTGTTAGCTTTCATCTTGAACTATCCGGTACGGTTTCTACACCAGCGCGGCATGGGACGCAATCGAGCCGTTTTCTTGACTTTTTTAGTCGCCCTCATCATGGTGATTGCGGTGGGGGTGACGCTGATTCCGATTTTGCTAGAGCAACTGAGTGAAGTGCTCAGAGTTTTGCCCAGTTGGATTGCTTCGGGCAGTACCAAGCTGGAGCGACTCAACCAATGGTTAGCCACGCGCAACTTACCGTTAGACCTGAGTCATTTAGCCACTCAACTTACCGATCACTTCCCCGACGAAGTCCAAGCTCTGGCTGAAGAATTGCTCACCTTAGCGTTAGATGCCGTCAACAGTGTTTCCGATGTGCTGCTGACGACTGTGTTGACGTTTTATCTGTTGTTGGACGGCGATCGCATCTGGAACGGTTTGTTTCGCCGCTTGCCCAGTCGCTTCGGGGTGCCAATTCAGCGATCGCTCCAACAAAACTTTCAAAACTATTTTCTGGGTCAAGTCACTCTCGCAGCCCTCGTCGGTACTGCCATGACCTTGGCTTTTTTAGCTTTGAGGCTGAAATTTGCCTTGCTGTTTGGCCTTGGTATTGGGGTCATGACCCTGATTCCTTTTGGGGATGTCTTGAGCTTTACTTTGGTAGGTCTAGTGATTGCGGCTCACGATTTTTGGTTGGGTGCCAGAACTTTGGGGGTGGCTGTGGTGGTGGATCAAGTGATTGACCAAGCGATCGCGCCTAGGCTGTTGGGCAGCTTTACAGGTCTGAGTCCGATCTGGGTAATTGCTGTTTTGGTCATTGGCACAAAAATTGGAGGGTTGTTAGGACTCCTGATTGCCGTCCCGATTGCCAGTTCAATCAAAAGTTTGTTGGATATTAGCTTCAAGCCTGCTCCTGAGGACAACGGTCGCGAATTTGAGCCTTCTCAGCTCAATCCCATGCAACTTGCGCCCTCGGAATCTGATCCTTGTCCGTAGCAGCAAAGCATTCAGTAGGGGGTCTTGGGGCAATTGCTAGGGGGCTTGACCGTAAGCTTCGCCCTACCGCTCAATTCAGCACCTATTAGATCTGCGAAATATCTGCGAACATCTGTGAACATTTGCGAAATATTCATGTTCATATTTCTATCAAAGCTGCTGCCTTTATTTTTGTATCCGCTAGGGCTGACTTGTCTGCTTTTAGTCGTGGCCTTGTTGACGTTTTGGAAGCGTCCCCGGACTGCGGCTGGTGCGATCGCCCTTGCCCTCACCATTTTGCTATTGGGAGGGAATGGTTGGGTTGCTAATCAGTTGGTGCGATCGCTAGAGTGGCAAAATTTACCCGCAGCAGAACTACCAACCGCAGATGCGATCGTCGTCTTGGGTGGTGCTACCAAGTCTAGCGCCAAGCCCCGACCGGGAGTGGATTTGAGCGAAGCAGGCGATCGCGTCGTTTATGGGGCACAACTGTATCGAGAAGGCAAAGCCCCGCTCCTGATTCTGAGCGGCGGGCGGATTAACTGGCGAGGTGGGGGATCTCCAGAATCGGCTGATATGGCGGCTCTGATGCAAAGTTGGGGCGTACCCCAGTCGGCAATTCTGCAAGACCCGCGATCGCTGAATACCTACGAGAATGCCGTTAATGTGAAGCAAATCCTAAAATCTCACCAGCTTAAGCGGATCTTGCTCGTCACCTCAGCCATGCATATGCCGCGATCGCGACTGATTTTCCGGCGTCAGGGAATTGAAGCTGTTCCAGCTCCAACCGACTTTTTAGTCACAGAGCTAGAAGTGCAAGAGTTGCAGAGTAGCCCAGAATCGTTCTTACTCAATCTGCTGCCTGATGCCGATCGACTCCAACAATCTTCTCGCGTTCTGAAGGAGTATTTGGGACTGGTTATTTATCGCCTACGAGGTTGGTTGTAATGGATCTGTAGCGCTCACCTACGCTCTACCATTAACCCCCACGGCCACAACCACTTCTGAGGTAGAGCTGATATTGGATACGACGGGATGCATCACTTGCAGCCGCAGCGCATTACGGAAATCAGGATCGAGGTAGCGCCGTTGGATCGGTTGCCAACTTTGCCACAGTTGTAGTTTTCTTTGTTGAATCTGCTCGTTCAAGCTGGGTAGCGCTGTCGCCAAGTCTGACTCTACCTCGGTGCTCAGGAACTCACTCAAAACTGAATAATCTTGAATTTGACCTAGCACTTCCTGAATATTTTTGAAGTCTTCGACTTGGGCTGCATAGGCAGGCTCATAAAAGTCAGTAAAGAATTCTGTTTGATAGCGCACTCGCTTAAGTTGCTTGCGCAGATCATGCAGTTGGGCCTCCTGTTTTACCAGCAAGGCTTGAACGGTTTTGGCATCTAACTTGGATGAGTATTGAGTTTGGCCTAGGGTTGCTCCGACTAGCCAACCGGGATGCAGCAGCAATTGACTAATGAGAGGCAGTAACAAATCGGGGAGAACTTTAAGAATGGGTTCATTCGCGATCGCCTGATATTGCGGTTGTTTAACCCAATGGGAAAAGGCTTTTTTGAACTTTTGATAATGTCCGCGATGAAGGGTTTTTTCTAGCTCCGAAAAGTGATGCGATCGCTGCTTTTGCAGTTTTTTGAAGATGGCATCTAACTGTTTTTGTTCTGGCTTTTTAAGTGAAGGATAGTAACGATTTTTTAACTCGTCTTGAAGTACGTCTAAGTCTCGAACTGCTCCTAGCTTTTTAGCAATTTTACTAATCCGAGGAATATTAGTTGCCTTGGGTAAATCTAAAGCGGGGCCAAACACTTGCAGAGCAGTCCGGAGCCGACGCATCCCAACTCGCATTTGATGTAAATTTTCTGGCTCCGAGTCTTGCAGAACGGCTGCTTCAGGCTTTATAGACTTTTTGAAGTGCTGTTGAATTGCCGCGTGAGCATATTCTCCCAAGGTTGCCAGTTTTTCTGATGTCTGAATTTGCATAGCTCTTGATCACAACGCTAAAGGTATCAGGATGGCAAATCTTGTCGCAGATTTTGTCAAGCTTTTACTACTATTTTGTTGCTTTCAACTGGCGAGTTGTTCATCCCTTAGACAGTTAAGTTTAGAACCGTCTATATAAAACTATCTATATAAATTTGCCTAGGCAAAGAGAGCTAGTCAGGAAAGCGATCGCTTTTCTTCCAAAGCCTATCGTTTGAAGCATAGATAGTTAAACTATAAAAGCATGAGCCTAGCGGTTAGATAACTTCCTCACACAGATAAGCCCGCAAAGTTAAAAAAATATTTATTAAAAGCAAATTAAAACCCTTAGAAATTAGAAGCTGAAATGACTCAACCTCTGCATTGGCTGGTTCCCGCTCCTCCAAAGACTGCTGAGATTTTTGCGGTTTACCAAGCCACGCACGAATTCTATCGGGAGGCGCAGTATCGAGAAGCGTTGGAGGAGTATTACGAATGGTATGAGCAAACTGCTGCTGCTCATCAACGGGAGGCTGAGAAGATGCGGAGGGATATAAATATTTTTGGCTGGTTTAGTCGGCGCGATCGCTAGTCTCTAATCTGCTATGGCAGTCCTATAAAAGCCAAGAGCTTGGAGAACCTGTCCCCAAACCCCTGCTGAGAGATTTACATCTTCAGACCTTTCCCACAAGAGGGTTAGGCTGTGACTTCTATTTCTGCTTCGTGCAGGTGAGCACGGAATTTTTTGTCAAATTTGACCTGAATGGGTAAGTTGGCACTGACAGGTCGCCCATGCCACTCTGTTACCACAGCTATCACTTCGCCTTCCTGACCTTTAATATCAAATGCTTGATTGCGATGGTCAGGGTGATGGTACACAATGACGGATTCTTTGACGCGAACGCGATCGCCAACTTTCATAATCCTCGTGTTTCCTCTTCAACAACCCGAACCAATACAGCGCTCAGCCGCAGCTAGCACGTGCAGACAACCTTTTTATCTTCACATAAGAGTGGCATTTATCTTCACACAAGAGTGGGACTTTCCGATCAATTGGTAGGGGAACTGGGGGGTAACGTTTGATTTAGGGGGTTGGGCAGGCGTTGCCGTAGTTGTTGGAAGCTTTGGGGATTGAGTTGCGACCAAGCAATTAAACCAGCGGTTCCTCCAGCCGCCAACAGGATTAATAAGCTGAGGACGACGAAGCGGTTGCGCTTGCGAGTTACCGTGCCGACCGGAGCACCAGTGACGGGGGCTGAAGTTTCATCTGATTCGCCATAGAGTAGCGCCTTGGAGGCTTCGGACATGTCTGAGGGCCAATTGCCCGTGGCATTGGTCGTTCCTCGTTTGGGATCGAACCAGTTGAGCTGGAAGTCGGAAGAGACTCGACAGTGCATCAACACGACAGAAGTGTTGTCATAGCCGTTGTGTTGGTTGGCTAAATCAACCAAGGCTTGAACTGCGGCAGACAAAGATAATTTACCTTGCAGCACAGGTTCGGCGTAATCAACCCAGGCTCGCTCGATTAAACCGTTGTCGCTCAAGCCATCAGAGCAGAGCAAAAGTAGCCCATCTTCTTCGACAATAAAACGCTGTACTGTAGGTCGGAGAAAATCGGCATCTCTGGTGCCTAGGGCTTGCGTTAAAGCGCCTGCGTCGGGTCTTTGTAGCGCTTCGCGATAGAGGCTGCGGCCTAAGCGAACTTCTCTGGTGGTCACGTCGTCGTCTAGCGTCAAGCGATGGCAGTAGTGAGGGGTGATCCAGTAAGCGCGGCTGTCGCCCACATTGGCAATGTATAGTTCATGCGCATTGTCTGCGGTTGCGCCTGAGGTCAGTCTGACTCGTTGCGGTAATTGCAGGGCCATGACTAAGGTGGTTCCCATCCGCTGCCGTGACTCTCGCCCTTGAGTATCGTTTTGGGCCGAAATTAGGTTGTTCACGACGCGAATGGCGGCTTCTAGCTGCTCCATAATTAATTCTGGGGACAGCAGTTCTTCTTGCTCTTCTACCTCAGCGAGAAAGGCACGAATTTGTAATTTGAGCGATCGCACCGCCAACTGACTTGCCACTTCACCGCCTTCATGACCGCCAATGCCATCACAGACGATCGCCAAGTGGGGCACTAATTTTTCTTTAGGGCGGGCTTGTCCTTCCCGCAGGTCGGCCACCGTGGGGAAATAAGCATCTTCGTTCAGCGATCGCTGCTTGCCTGTATCCGATTCCCCCAGCAACTTGAGATGTAGAGGCAATTGAGAGGATTGTTCTAGCAATAATTGATTGAGCTGCGTGGCTACAGTGGTGAGCGAGGCTTCCCCAGTGCGTAATGGGTGCAAAACGATTTGTAGGGGATTGGCGACGACCACTTGAGCTTCCGAAGCCCAGGCAAAAAGAAATTCGCCAAATTCCTCTAGGGTCGGGGGCTGTGGCAACTTGCGATTTAAGAGCGATCGCGCTTGACCCGAAGCTTCAGGTGCATCGGCATACAGCTCTCGTAGTCGCACCCGCCAGCCTTCTACCCGCAGATTTTCTGGAAGCATTAAGCTAGAGGCCACACCTTGCTCGGATAGTGGTTGCCACAGTTGCAGCAATTGCCACAACCAATACACCTGCCGCATGGAAGTGGTTTGCGGCCATACCTCGGCCATAGAGGGGTGTAAGTTGCCTTGGGAGTCGAGCGGGGCACTGTCTAGTAGCACAATATCCCACTCAGCCATACCTTCCTGGCTGGCAGCAAATCCATATAACTCTGGCACATGCAATCGTTGCGGATAGAGGTGTAGATAAGCGGCTAGCTCATCGGGCCAGACTTGGGGGAGGTGAGGCAGCAGTCCGGGCTGGGTGTCGAGCCAAACTTGCGGCATCACCACATAGTATCGACCTAGAACCAACTCTCCCGGCGATCGCTGAGTCGCACCGCTGCCACTGGCCCAAAGATAACGATAGATGAGCGGCGTTTCACAACTGTCACAGAGCTTCTGGCCTAGCGGATTCTGCGGATTAGCACAGGCTAGGTTGGGGCAAGAAATTTTTAGCTCAGAACTGCTCATGTGTTCGCACACCCTAAAGCTAAGTGGATCAAAGGGCTAGATCTCTAAAGGCTGAGATAGATTGGTTGTGGCGGCACTCAGTTTCCCACCAGCCTACTCCATCCTTTCTAAGAACCTATCCGAAAACCCCATCCAAAGGTTTTTAATCCTCAAATTCTATCGAGTTTTTAGAGAGGCTCTTAGCCTAGGTTGAAGTACAAGACAGCAATCATAGCAGGGTTAGGGACTACCAGGAATTTGCGATCGCAGCAAACCAAGCTGGAATTTGGCTGAGTGTCTGTGAATCTATCTTCATCGCGCGGCGCAGGATATGGTTATGGCTTTCAGTCCTACAGTGCTTTGGTTACTGATAGGAGTTGGCTTTTGTTTAGTAGAGCTATTGGTACCCACTGCCTTTATCTCATCCGTGATGGGCGTGAGTGCGTTGATCGTTGCCCTCATTTCTCTAGTTTTGCCGCAACTCAGTTGGCAAATTATTCTCTGGATGATTATTTCTGTGGCCCTGGTCGTTTTGGTGCAACGCTGGGTTCCCAAACAGAAGGCATCCGCACTCATGGATGATGTCGAGGCTGAAACGCTCACCGAAATTCTGCCTGGAAAGATGGGGCGGGTACTCTACGAAGGCAACTCCTGGCAAGCGCGATGTGGCGATGAATCCTTAGCGATCGCACCTCAACAAAAGGTCTATGTGGTCGGTCGTAAAGGCAACACGCTGCTGATCATGCCCGAAAACTTACTGCATCACTAAGGTTTCAAGCTTCAGGAGATTTAAATCAATGAACCAATTTATATTAATGCTCTTTCTTGCCTTGGGTGGCGTGGGGCTTTCCGGCATAAAAACACTGAGCCAAGGGAATGAAGCGCTGGTTGAAACTTTGGGACGGTACAACGGCAAAAAGCTCAAACCGGGCTTAAACTACGTCGTCCCTGTTTTAGATCGGGTCGTGTTTAAGGAAACTGTTCGCGAAAAAGTTTTAGACATTCCACCCCAGCAGTGCATTACCCGTGACAACGTCTCCATCACCGTAGATGCCGTAGTCTACTGGCGCATTATGGACATGGAAAAGGCTTGGTACAAGGTGGAAAACCTCAGGTCAGCGATGGTAAACATGGTGCTGACTCAGATCCGGGCCGAAATGGGCAAGCTGGAACTCGATGAAACCTTCACGGCGCGATCGCAAATCAGTGAAATTCTGCTCCGAGAGCTAGACATTGCCACCGACCCTTGGGGCGTGAAAGTCACTCGTGTGGAATTGCGCGACATCGTTCCTTCTAAAGCCGTACAAGAATCGATGGAATTGCAAATGTCGGCAGAACGGCGGAAACGCGCCTCTATTCTGACTTCGGAAGGTGAGAGAGAATCAGCCGTCAACTCTGCTAGAGGCAAGGCAGAAGCTCAAGTGTTAGATGCAGAAGCGCGGCAGAAAGCGGTGATCCTTGAAGCCGAAGCACAACAAAAAAGCACCATCCTCCGCGCCCAAGCAGAGCGGCAGCAGCAAGTCCTCAAAGCGCAAGCTACCGCTGAAGCCATCCAGATTGTCGCTAAAACCCTCAAAACTGACCCAGATGCTCGCGATACTCTGCAATTCTTGCTGGCTCAAAGCTATCTAGAAATGGGCACTACCATTGGCAGCAGTGGCAGCAGCAAGGTGATGTTTATGGACCCGCGCAGTATTCCTGCCACCTTAGAAGGGATGCGATCGATCGTGGGCGATGGCACCGCTCAGGCGAACAACCATGCCTCCAAGCTCGACTCTAACAATCTAGGAAACAATTTAGGAAATAATCTAGGGCTTTCCTAGCCTTAAACTCGTCTCAAGGTTTCTGTGAAGGGCTACCTCTGCGATCGCGCCACCTATAGCCCTGCCGCCTATACAGGTTGCTAATTAGCAACCTCGCTGGTGCTATGAGCGATTTGGCATGGGTCGCAGAGGCCAAAAAACTCTAGGGTATGGTAATAGATTTTGAACTGATGCGATCGCTGTAGCTGGGTTTCTAGCTCATGAACAGGACATTCATGAATGGGAATTGAGGCTCCACATTGTAGGCAAGTGAGATGGTGCTTATCTTCTTGGAGGCAGCTATACAGCGATTCACCACTCGCTAATGTGCGTACTTGTACCACACCCTCTAATTTCAGAGCATCCAAAGAGCGATAGACCGTAGCCAGACCCATACTTTGACTGTGGTTCCGCAATTCTACATAGAGATCTTGAGCAGAGACAGCTCGATTAAGAGTCTTCAGTAGGGCTAGAATGCGCTCCTGGCTGCGGGTGCGTTGAGCTTTCATAGACAAACGTTCTCAAGCGGGATTTTGGGTGAGGACGCAGTCGGTCCTTATCTTCCAAGCTAAACGATCCAGACTGCACAAATTGGAAATCGCAGCCTTAGAATTAGGAAGGCTACGGTGTATAAGCCGTCCATTCACTCTTTAAGTTAAGGCGCTGCTGTGACTCGAAAGTATCAGGCTCGAATCTATGTTACCCTCCGCCCCTCCGTATTGGACCCAGCAGGCACCGCAGTGCAATCAGGGCTGCAACATATGGGCTACGACAATGTGGAGCAAGTGCGAATTGGGAAGTATGTGGAATTGACGCTAACAGCGGCAGATGAAGCAGCGGCTCGACAGCAACTGGATCACGTTTGCGACCAACTTCTCGCCAATCCTGTAATCGAGAATTATCGGTTTGAACTCACCGAATCAGCCACCCTTAGCTCAGGGGTAAACGCATGAAGTTTGGCATTGTCGTGTTTCCTGGTTCCAATTGCGATCGCGATGTGGCGACTGTGACTGAGGGTTTGCTTCAGCAGCCCACTCGCATGGTCTGGCATGAGGAAAGTGATATTTCCGATTTAGATGTTGTGGTCGTTCCTGGCGGCTTTAGCTATGGCGACTACCTACGCTGTGGAGCGATCGCACGTTTTTCTCCTGTGATGCAAGCCACCATTAAGCACGCTGAGCAAGGCAAGCTCGTTTTGGGCATTTGTAATGGCTTCCAGGTATTGACAGAAGCAGGATTGCTGCCTGGTGCCCTGGTTCGCAACCGTGACTTGCACTTTATTTGCGATCGCGTCCCTGTGAAAGTGGAACGCAATGATTTGCCTTGGACGCAAGAATATCGAGCAGGCGAAGTCATTACCCTGCCAATCGCTCACGGAGAAGGCAGTTATTACGCTGACCCTGAGACTTTGGCGGAACTGGAAGCCAATAGACAAGTGCTGTTCCGTTATTGCACAGCGGCGGGAGAACCTGAGAACGGCAGCAATCCCAACGGCTCACTCAACAACATTGCTGGCATTTGCAATCGTCGGGGTAACGTTTTAGGCATGATGCCCCACCCAGAGCGAGCTGCCGAACCCATTTTGGGCAATACCGACGGCATGAAGCTATTTCATGGCTTGTTGTCTGCGGTTGCTGCGATCGCCTAATTTTCTAAGTCGGCTGGAGCGATCGCTCTGCTTACTCAATCACATAGTTGACGCGATCGCTCTGCTGTATTAGCCATCAATCTTGGTTACGCGCATTGGCAATCACAGCGGGTTCCTACCTGAAGTCAGATGCGATCGGTGTCCAGATTCCCTTACTCTTAGGCTTTTAAAGGATAAAGGTCTCTGGATACGATTATGCGATTGTTGCGGCGTAAAAGATTTTGGCTGTTCGTGGCTACGATCGCTGTAATTGCTTTAATTAGTGTGCTCTTTCTCAAGGGCTGGTTTCTCAATTTCAGGAACTGGCTGCGGACTTTAGGACCGTGGGCTATTCCTGCGTTTATCACCGTCTATATCTTGATGACCCTAGCTGGGCTACCTAACGCCTTACTCATGCTTGGTTCTGGCACGTTATTTGGCTTTAGCAAAGGAGTGCTCTACGCCTCAATTGCCGACATCTTGGGAGCTACGGCTTGCTATGTCGTGGGCAAAACCATCGCCCGCAAACAAATTAAGAAATGGCTGGCTAAAAATCCCAAATTTCTCGAACTCGACAAAGCGATCGCCCGTAAGGGATGGAAAATCATCTTACTAACTCGGCTCTCGCCAATTTTGCCTTCCAGCTTGTTGAACTATGGCTTTAGCTGTACGAAGGTCAAATTTAGAGACTACTTCATCTTTACCTGGATTGGGATGCTGCCTGTAGTTTCCTTCTACGTCTATCTTGGCTCTTTCGGCTTCAGGATGTTCGGCAAAAGCGGTACACCCGAAAACCTGCTGATCCAGTTGGCAGGTTTGCTTGCCACTATCGCGACTGCCCTTTACACCACGCGAGTCGCCCAGCAAGCCCTCAGGCAAGCAGAGGAGTCTGCCTAGCACTAGACATCACCCGCCGCCACGAGCGTCTGAAGAAAAATGACAGCAGCGTGTTGGCGATCGGGTGCATGCCGTTGTTAGGCTTTGCCGCTCGCATCAAGTTTACCTTTGATAGGATATTCCGCCAACACTTTACAACAACTCTGGATAAGACCTGGGAGATACGACTGATCTATCTCAAACTGAAAACTATGCTCCTGCGTCATATGGTCTGGCGTAATCTCAACCCTCATTGAAATCTGCCCAAACTTTTTCATACTCAGCCCTACGTATAACTCAGGCTCAAGGCTAAACAAGTTCGCTTCGCCGGACAAGGATTTATTCATCTCTTCCAAAGCGGCGAGCCAGCGAGCTATATCAGGAACATTCAGGATAGCCCCGCTCGCCCAGATATCTGCCCCGTGTGTCCCACAATGGGCGGTGATATTCAACCAATTACCGTCCCAGTAATCTTCTTCGTTCGGAAACTGGCGGCAATGAATCCAAATCTGTAAGCCCTCAAGTTTGATGTCAGGAGCGCCAAGATTCTCGGCGTATTTTCCGCTACTCATAACCTTTCAGTCAGCAGAGATAAGGAAGAAGCCTAACGCTTCAGTTGAGTTGCACTATTCGGGTTGGTGCAGTTCAGCAGGTCGCAATTTCAGCCAAGCCAGAAGCGCATCCAAGATGTGATTGAGGCTAGCGGGATGGGCGATCGCCCAAATATTAGTAAATAGGCAGGTGGTAGCCAACCAAAACAAAATGTAGGTGGGAGGCATCACAACGCCAATCACCAACCACGTTAAGACATGCAGCACCATGATGAGGGCGAAGCTACTGGCTAAACCGACAGCTCGTTGAATCTGCACGCTGGGACGACGCAAGAGCACCAGCCCTAGAGTCAGCGAGGTAGACAGTAAGTTGGCTGGCACCAAGAACGCACAAATGGCGATGCAGTGAGTCCGGGAAAATTCAAATAGAGAGTTGAGAGCGTCAAACATGAAGGATGAACCGTTAGAGTCTGGATGCTATCAATTTGAGCGATCGCTCTAAGGTTATATATAACTAACCATTTCATTCTTTGAGAGTAACCACTCACCTTTTTTAACAACTCTACAGACTCAACGGACAGTCACATCTTCTGGCAACCTAACTTCTCGTTCAATTTCTAAGCCAGCTAAAAAGCGACGGTCTTCGCTAATGTGAGGGAACTTAAGCTGCGAGTCGGGAACTCCTTTTTGCAATTGCCGTTGCCGTACGATCGCAAAACTACCAGGTGCGAGAATGCGCAATCGCGGAGCAGGCACTACATCGGGACGCTTGACTCGGTAAGAGGTATGGATTGCTTGAAGTTTCTCGTCAAATTGTCGTAGAAACTCGACTGGACTCGTCAAGGTTTGCTCTGGCAATAACTCAATATTCACCAGATAGTGAGCTGGAGTTTCAGTTTCAGAAAGTGTGACGCAAAAATCTTCTAGCGGCAAGCCAAACTCTTGCTGTAAAGCTTGCATGACTTGGGTGACGTGAAACTCAGTAGTTTTTTCGCTTGTGGAAGAGAGAAGCCCACCGAGCCGATGCCGAAAGACAATCAGCGGCGTTTGCTCGTAAAAACCAGTGACCTCGACTACATCACCAATGTCATACCGATAAAACCCGCTGTAATTGGTCATCAAAATCCGGTAGCGATCGCCCGCTTTTACCTCTGGCCCCAGCAGCGTTTTTGGGTGTTCGGCTTCCCATTGGTCTTCGGGGACAAACTCAAAAAAGCCACTCTCGATCGCCAGAATGCTGCCATCCTGGTTGAGTTCGGGATAGATGCTAAATGTCCCCTCTGCGGAGGCATAAACCGCGCCATAACCAGGGGTGTCACCAAAATATTCGGGGAAACGCTCAAAATAGAAGTCCGAGGTGCCGCCGCGAGCCGTCGCGACATAAGCAAGATTGGGCCAAACCAGTTGCGGCGTGAGTCGTCCTGCCGATTTGAGCATCTCCCGGAGTTGGGTGGCACGTTGCGGTTGAGCTGACCACTGGCGTTCTAACTTGACTCGGACGTTGGGTTCTAGTTTTAGCCAAGGTGCGATCGCGCCCGTTTCCAGATCGTGAATCAAATCTTCGGCATACTGCTCTAAATAGTTGCAAATGCGCAGCACCAACATGGGGAAATTTGCTCCCATCCCCCGCAAGTTTGGGTTATTGAGGGCAAACAGCAAACAGAGGTAGTGCCGCGTCAGGCTATCGTCAGGAAGCAGCGTCTCGTAGGGGTGGGTGAACAACTGCTCGTACAAAAACTTGCCCATCCGCAATACACCCACACTAGCGGGGCCATAGTCAATGCCACTCGGGGTTGTACCGATAAGCTGCACTGAGTTGGTAGCTAGGAGTTTGCCAAATTGCGATCGCCGTTGCCGCAACCCATCACTTAAGAAGCCAATGCTAGTTAAATTGGCCTGCTTCAGAGAATTTTGAAAGCGTTTGGTGACGGGAATCAATTTATGCTTGCCTGTCGAACCGCTGGTGAGGTTGAGATAGACCACGGGGTCAGGAGTCAAGACATTTTGCTCACCTTTGGCAATCCGCTCGGTGTAGGGTTCGTAGCTGGCGTAAGGCAGAACGGGGATGCGATCGCGGAATTGGTCAATCGTCTTGATGTCTCGCAAATCATAGTCTCGCCCCAACGCTGTGTCTTGATAGGCGGCGAGCAAGTTTCGCAAAAACTGCTCTTGCACCGCCAAAGGGTGACGAGTTTTTTTCACAAAGCTATTTTTAACTTGACGACTCACGGCCGCCAAAATCGGCAACAAAAAACTGGACATTCGTCTCTCCCTCGCACTCCTCAGCACAGGTGCACTGGATTCCGATTAAAGCTGATTTACTCACGGAGTTCAAATCTATACTAGCCAGTTGGCCCCATCACCCAGCCAATCCCATCTATGTCAAGGCAACCTGCGATCGCGTTTCCTCAGCCTTAAGTCATGTTTGCAAGACATCTCCTAAGTAACCCCAGAGCAGCTAAGAAGGATGTAAAAATAACTTTAAGTTGATTCTTTGGGGTAATGGGTGAGTAAGGAGACTTCATGTTGACATTAGAGCCGATCGCCATCGGGATTGCTTGTTTCGTCATCGCCTTTATTTTGGCTAGCTTGGTTGAATATTGGATGCACCGCTTAATGCACGCTTCGCCGAAAGTGGGAGAACGCCACCGCGACCACCATCGACGCAATGAAGGACAAGGGGTGGTGTGGGAATTCCGTGATTATGTCAAAGCCACAATTATTGTGCTGAGCTTGATGTTTTTTGTCTCCATCCCTGCGGGTACTGGGTGGTTTCTAGGTGGATTGGCATATGCAGCGTTTTCGGCCTATGCCCATCAACTCCAGCATGAAAACCCTACCAAGTGTTTTTGGATGAAAATGCCTGTGCATTATGTGCATCATAAATACGGCATGTGGCATCACAACTTCGGCCTAGCAGTCGATTGGTGGGATCATATCTTCGGCACTTATAAGCCTGTAGAGTGGCTAACCGACCAAGAACTCAGCCAACCCGAACGCGGTTACCTGCAACTACGGTGGTGGTAGCACTTGCCTCCAGACAACTCAACTAGACAACCCAACTGGGTGATCTTTATAGGAAACAGGCGATCGCCCTCGCCGAAGCCAGAACCCTAGTGCTATGTTGCTTAAACAATAGTTCACTATTCTTGGCATGAATTTTTAGCGCGTGAGGATGCCACCTTGAGCGAATTTCGACAGTTGTTGCAAGAATCGAAAGCCCACTTTGTCGCCAGTCATCAAAACCCGATTAATCAGGCTTTGCATCATCTGACTAATATCTTGGCGATCGCAGCGGTAATCTTGCTATTTTACGATTGGCGGCTTACTTTAGTTTGCCTCGTGCTGACTCAAGTGTTTGCCTTAGGCGGACATGCCGTCTTTGAAAAAAACCAGCCTGCTTTCGTTAAGTATCCTGGCATTACCATTCTCAGTTCCTTCACTTGGTCGTTTGAGAATTGGTTTGGTCTGCGCCAAATTCTGGCTTACTTACAGCGCAAGACGGCTTAGCGGTTACGCTTGTCCAAAAACTCGATAACTTCTTTAGCAAAGTTTGTCGGAGTCAGAGCTACAACGCTGCTGAGAACCGTTGTCCCTGTTGTCTCCGCTTTATAGGCTATTCACTGAGGAGCGTTCATGTATCAAGGTTTACTGGTAATCGATGCGGATGCCCATAAGCTCGAAAATCCCCTACTACTGAGGGATTATATAGAGCCAGAGTATCGCGATCGCATTGGTTTAGTGATCGATAGTTTGGGTGACCAGCGGGCGAAGCTGATTGACTTTAACCCCGCCACTGGCAAAAACGATTATGTGCGGATGTTTCCTCAGCCTCAAGGCTTGGGCAAAGGCGGCTTCCGCAACCTGCACCCTGAAACAACCCTGGGTGCCATGTTCAACCGGGTTCGGATTGAGCACATGGATCGCGAAGGTGTAGATGTTCAAGTCATCTACGGCACGCTCAACCTAATTTTCTCTAGCATTTTAGATAAAGATTTCGCGATCGCCCTTTGCCGCGCCTACAACACCTACATGGCAGACGACTGCCGTGGCTACGATAACCGCCTCAAGCCTATCGGTGTGCTTCCTCTACAGGATGTGGATGCGGCCATAGTCGAGATGAAACGCTGCGTCAATGAGTTGGGTATGGTCGCTGTGGCTGTAGCCCCCAACATGCCGATTCCGCACCCCAAAGCCCCTGATGCTTTCCCCGAAATCCGCACTTGCAAGAACATTAGCCATCCCGACTTCCGTCCGCTCCTGCAAACCGCAGTAGACCTTGATATTGCCCTCGGCATTCACGGTGGCCCCGGTTCCTACATGGTGGGTGGTATTGCTGACCACATGGAGACTTTTGTGCTCAGCCACATCTTCGTGCAGCGCAATCAGCAGCAGCTAGCAATGGCGCGGATGGTATTTGATGGTGCTTTTGAGCAATTCCCCACGCTGCGGGTTGGTTTCCTCGAAGGTGGCTGTGGTTGGATTCCCGACCTCGCCCATGCTTTCCATGAGCACTGGGAGAAGCGGATTCGAGACTTCGATCCCAAGAATCCCTACCGTCCTTCGCTCATGGACTTCACCAAGCTGATGATCCAAGAGCGGGGTGTGCAAAACGTTAATCTACTCAATCAGGCAAAGAATCTGTTTGATTTGCTCTGGAGCGCTGAGCATGACCCAGCCAAGATTGATGACGCAAGCTTATATGAGCACTACGACCTGCGTCATCGCGATCCCCTAGACTACTTCAATCGCGGACAAATCTTTGCGTCCTACGAGTCGGATGATCCAGGCCCTTCCTATATGCCTCAGGCAATGGGTGAAGCAGGTAAGCACATTCCCTGTTTCTCTGGCGACTACGGTCACTGGGATGGTGTCCTGAAGGATTGTGTCAAGGATGCAGCGACTGCGACTGAGTACGATCGCGACCACCTCGGTTTGCTGTTGGGTGGTAACGCATTGGCCTTGTATGGCGATCGCCTCCGCGACTCCTTACCCGATTACGTCAGAGCAGACGCAGCTATAGCTGCTCAGTAATCAGTAGTTCTAAGAGGGTGTTTGAAAAGTCGGGTAAACAGTAGAAAAGCTCACTCAGTGTAAGCTGCGAATACGAAAGAACACAGCACCGAGTGAGCTAGATGGGTAAATCCTATCCCAGTAATCTGACCCGTGCCGAATACGAATTTCTCAGTGACCTGATTCCAGAAGCAAAACCCGGTGGTCGCCCACGCAGCATCGAGATGTGGGCAGTTCTCAATGCCATCTTCTACGTCCTAGTCGAGGGGTGTCGTTGGCGAGCGTTGCCGGGAGACTTTCCGGCATGGCAGACGGTGTATACCTATTTTCGCAACTGGCGCAAGGACGGCACTTGGATTGTGATTCATGACCGCTTACGTGAGTGGACGCGCATCGAAGTGGATCGCCAGCCCAGTCCCTCTGAAGCGATCCTCGACTCGCAAAGTGTCAAAACGGCGGCAGGGGTGAGCGAACAGGTGGGATTTGACAGTGGCAAAGTGATCAAGGGGCGCAAGCGGTTTATCAGTGTCGATACCTTGGGACTGGTGCTGCGTGTGTTCGTGACTGCTGCCAGTGTGGGAGAACGAGCAGGGGGCAAACGGGTACTCAAGCGGGTCAAACGGATGGACAAAGCTGTGTTTCGTCTAACCACCATTTGGGTCGATGGTGGCTTTGATGGCGCACCGTTCCTAATGTGGGTGATGGACGTTTGCCGTTGGATTATCCAAGTGGTGCTGCGACCTGAACAAACCAAGGGGTTCGTGCTGCTCAAAAAGCGATGGGTGGTGGAGCGGACATTCGGTTGGTTGATGCACTGTCGTCGTCTAGTGCGTGACTATGAGTTATTGCCAGAGACCTCAGAGACATTAATCTATCTGGCAATGATTCGGATAATGGTCAAGCGATTGGCGTAAACTTTGACTCGTTACAACTTTTCAAACACCCTCTAAGCTTGTAATAGTTTTGAGTGGTGTAAGCTCGGTTCCCACCACTCAAAATCATTATTTGTCTACCATCCACTAATCGTAGGAATGTGGATTAAGCGACAAGCAATTTACCTAGTAGAATCTGGCTGGAGTAGAGCTACCATTTAGGCAGGGTTACCAATGAGGGTAGAACCATGCCTAGACTTGCTCCAACACCCTTGCGACTCACTGAGACAGAACGAGAGCAACTTCAACAGGCGATCAAACGCCATAGCACTCCCCAGCAAATTGCCATCAGAGCCAACATCATTGTGCGGGCCGACGCAGGACTCAACCCTCGAGACATTGCACGCGAACTCAATATCAGCCGCGATATGGCAAGACTGTGGCGGAATCGATGGTTGGAGTTGAGCCACCCAAACATTCCTGCGCTGGAACGATTAGTCGATGCGCCCCGACCTGGAGGACCTTCTACCTTCAGTTTGGAGCAGATTCTGCAACTCTTTGCGATTGCTTGTGAGAAGCCGCAAACCTATGGACGACCCATCAGTCATTGGACTTCGAGAGAACTGGCTGATGAAATGAGGCAGCAAGGCATTGTTGAGAGCATTTCTCCTCGTCATGTGGGGCGATTGATGAACGAAGCAGACTTAAAACCGCATCAGTCACAGTACTGGTTGAATCCCCCCCCGACTCTCAATTCGATGAAAAGGTCAAAGACCTCTGTGAGGTCTACCTGAACGCGATTGAGCGCGCCCAGGTGGGAGAGCGAACGGTTTCGGTTGATGAAATGACAGCAATTCAAGCCACAGAACGGAAATCCGTCACCCAAGCGATGCACCCTGGCAAACGAGAACGACGAGAATTTGAGTATATTCGCCACGGGACGCAAACGTTGATTGCCAGTTTTGATGTCGCTCAAGGTCGGGTGGTGGAAGCAAGCGTGGGAGACAGACGTACCGAAGCGGACTACCTCAAGCATATTCAACAGTTGATCGCCACAGACCCCAAGGCCCTAAAATGGCATCTGGTGATGGATTGCTTAAATATTCATCAATCTGAATCATTGGTGCGATTTGTGGCACAAACCGAGGGCTTGGAGATCGATTTGGGACTCAAAGGGAAGTCTGGCATTCTGAAATCCATGCAAACTAGAGCAGATTTCTTGCGTGACCCTAGCCATAAGATCGTGTTTCACTTTACCCCCAAGCATTGTTCCTGGTTGAATCAGATTGAAATCTGGTTCAGTATCTTGGTGCGTAAATTGCTTAGACGAGCAGACTTTAGGAGTAAAACGCAACTCAAGACTCGTATTCTTGAGTTCGTTGATTACTTCAATCGCACCATGGCAAAACCGTTCAAATGGACTTATAAAGGCTAAGCACTGAAACAGTGACTAAGGGTGGGCAGACTCACGCCTGGTTCTACTAGGCATATAGCTCTAGGCGTATAAAGCTTGAATCCATTGCCACTCTTGGGCTAAACCTTCTGCTAGCGATACCTTTGGTTGATAGCCTATCAACTTTTGAGCTTTAGAAACATCGGCTGCTGTGTGACGGGCATCTCCCATCGCTGACTCAATATGGTTGCGGCGAATCGGCTGCCCCACAATTTTTTCCATTGTGTCCAGCACTTCAGCCAAGACTACACGGCTACCACCGCCAATATTGAAGACTTCACCGATAGCTTCAGGGACAGTTGCGGCTGCTAAATTAGCGGCGATCGCATCAGCCACAAAGGTAAAGTCGCGAGTTTGCTGACCGTCCCCATAAATGGGAATCGCCTGATCCTCTAAAACTGCCTTAAAAAACTTATGGAACGCCATATCTGGACGCTGACGGGGTCCATAAACCGTGAAGTACCGCAGAGCCGTCACGGGTACTTCAAAATTTTGGTGATATAGCCAGCACAAGCGCTCCGCTGCCAGTTTAGTAATGCCATAGGGAGAAACTGGCAGCGGACAAATAGACTCATAGGTAGGCAGCGTTTCAGCATTGCCATAAACCGATGAGGTAGAGGCAAATACCAGTCGCTTCAACTGCTTTGCTTCCTTCGCTGCTTCTAATAAAACTTGGGTCGCATTGATATTTCTCTCAGTGTAATTGTGAAAACCCTTCCCCCAACTGGCTCGCACCCCTGCTTGAGCTGCTTGGTGATAAACCACATCTACCCCTTCTAACAAGGCAGACCAGTCTAAGGTTTGAATATCTCCTTCTACCAAGCGAAAAGCAGGGTGATTCTCAAACGAGACAATATTTTTATGCTTCAGTGCAGGATCGTAATAGTCATTAAATTGGTCAATACCAATGACTTCATATCCTTGATTTAAGATCGCCTCTGCTAAGTGAGAGCCAATAAATCCAGCAACTCCTGTGACAATATGAAGAGCCATATCATTTATTATTCTTCAATAAATTGCTCAGCTTTTAACTGCTCCAGACTCAACTTGGCGTTCTACCTAGCTAACTGACTTTCAACCTACGGATAGCTTTTTAACTTTGTTAGTCAGCTTACGCCAGAAACTTAACTTTTTAGGAGCAGGCTGAGGCTGATCTGGCTTTGGCTCATTCAGGTAGCGGTAATGCTCCCAAATTTCCCAATAAGGGCAACCAGGCTGTATCCGAATTCCTGCCCAGTGGAGGTATTGCAGGGGCTGATTTACTTTTGAGTCAATTAGCTGATTTCCTTGAATAATAAAGTGTGAACTACCTGCCCAGTTACCTGGTCCTTTACTCTCTTGCTGCACAATATTGAGGCGTCGCTGAACTCGCTTCAAAATCATGTAGTTAATGATTGGCTGATCCGAAGTTTTTTGAGAAAAGTCAAAATATTCAGGATGAGCAGCACATTCAGCAAAGGCGTTGTATAGCTCCTCTTCGGAGAACAAGCCTTTTTTAGCTCCCCAAAAGCCTCCATTAAAGATGCCTTTTAGTTCTGCCTCACTAAAGACTTGCTCTTCAATTACCTTAAGGGAAAAAACATTTTTAATTCCACCTGAATGCTGATAATCACAACAAATAAAATCATAATCAGCTAGGTAATTGAGATTGTTACTAATTTTTTCAAAAACAACAATATCAGTATCAATGTATAGAAATTCATCAAAAGGGCCAAACCAGCAAGCCTGCTTCCGAAACTGATTGGGTCTAGCAAAAAACTTTTCTCCAAATGTTTGCTGTAGCTTGCTGGATAAGCGATTGATGAATTGCAAATCATCATAGAGTGTAACCCCATAGGCGCTATTCAGCTTTGCTGCGACTGCTTGATACTGATCGTCATAGGGAATCATGACAATCGGTATTTCTGGGTCTTGAACCCGGATGCTATTGAGCAGTGCGATCGCCTGATCGATAACTTTGTCATTCGCAATGATATAAATACCGCGTTTCATTCATTTCTCCTCAGCGAGCTAATCCCAACTTTTTCATCACCCGCTTCTTTAAACTTGGCGGTGCATTGTAAGGCTTTGGTTTATCCCTAAATTGAGGTTGTTTGTCTGGCTCATGTAAATAGCGATAATGCAAGAAAACATCCCGGTAGGGAAAATCAATGTTTTCACCAGCACACAGACGACTAAAAAGCTTGGACGACAAGCCAATATAGTGCAGATAAGTTAGGCGCTGAGCTTTGTCATACAGAACATTGTTCTTCAGTTCAAAATGGGAGGAGGCAACAGAGTTTCCAGTTACTTCAGCAGTCGGCAATTGGTGAACAAAATTATAAACCGACATCCCAGACTTCATCACCATATAGTTCAATACTGATTGGTTAGGAGCTGATGGATAAAGAATGTCAGAATCCCCGTTTTGCAGTTGAGAGATCAACCAATCTTTCCTTTCTTGATCTAACAATCCCCGTTTAGAAGCATAGAATCCAGAACAAAATATCTCCTGATTAATGCGCTCCGAGGAAAATACTTGATAAAGCTTTTCTGACTGCAAGTTATAAATGTGAGAAGGATCTTTATACTGAAAGTCATAAACAACTACATCACTTTCATCTAACTTTTCAAAAACGGGATCTAATGAGTCCATAACTAAAGTATCTGCATCTAGATAAATAAATTTCTCAAAAGGACTATCTTGATCGAAGGCACAATAACGATGATTTTCTCCTATCCGATAAAAACGAGTTGAGATACCGCGATCGCGCCAAGTTTGCAACGCTGTTGGGTGAGTTTTCCATACTTCAAAAGAAAAATCTTCCCAACGTGTGAAAAGAGCTGAATCATTGAGCAAAGCCACATTTTTTCTTGCTTCAACTTCAGCTTTCACCTTCTCAACTTGATTATCATAAGCAATTACACAAACTGGGATTTCCTTGCCAGCATTAGCTTCTATACTGTTGAGCAGCGCGACAAGTTGATCGTAAACAAAATCATTTGCTAGGGTATAAATGCCATTAGTCATGGAGAATTCCTCAAAGGTCAGCTTGGATTGAACTCGTGAGATTGTTAGCCAAGGCTATTAACAGAAACTTTAGGAAATCAGGACTTGTTTTTATGTCTAAATTGGACTCACTAAGTAGTCAAAATACAAATACTAACACAATATTAAAGGTACAAAGCTTTCCTGATTTTGCCTGAATTATGACACACTTACGTACTTTAGGCTTAAGCTTAACAAGCTAGTTTAAATGCCCTTAACAAAAGTACCTACCCAGTAAAACTTCATTAAAGGCTAAGCCAATAAACCAAATTCAAATCTTGAGTACGCTTTAACCTACTAACTCCTCGCAGGCAGGTACTACTTGTACTTAGCAACAAAGTCAGACAGCCAGTTGAGTAAGTTTAATTTATGCAGAATTACTTGACGAGCCTCTGCGATCGCGGCCTTGGCTGCATGCCAGGCATCCGGACTTGAGGTCACGTCCTGGATATAGGCGAGTCCCTTTTCATCGAAGCTGGGCAATCTCAAAAAGCTTCCGGGTGGCAGTAATTTATCAGCGGCAGATCCTCCATAGTAAATTGGCAAACACCAAGCCAAAAGGGAATCCCAGAGTTTTTCACTGACGTACCAATCGTTATCTACATAGTTCTCAATGGCCAGATTGTAATAGTAAGGAGCCATCCCATACCATTTATTACTTAACTCCCCTCTAGATTGAGTGGCGATTGGTAGATTTCGGCCATACAGATCAAACTTAACTTCATTTTCCTGTAGCAGGTTCAGAAACTCTAAACGCTTGCGATGATTCTCTGTGCGGCTAATACCTGACGTAATCCAACTACACATGCTCACTTTTTGTGGGGGCTCCATTTCATTTAGCTCAGCAAATGAGTTGGAGTGATACCAAATGGCAGGCATATAGTCGGGGTGAGGCGCAAAGTCATCTGGGCCGCTAACGTAGCCACAGTACTTCTGTGCTGTTTTGTAAGTTGCTTTGTGCTTTTCTACTACTTCCTCTAGGGGTGGTTCCCTTAGTAGGTAAACGATGCGTTCTTGAGGAACTCCTCGTAAATGGCAGCTTACCTCTGTGAGATTGGATGATTTCTGTTTCTGCTGTTTATAAAACTGGCTGAGCCACGATTTTTGCGGACTTTGCTTCTGAGAAAAATTGAACTGATACATCAGCAAGAAATTTGGTTGGGTAGACTGAGCCAACATTTGAGCTCGCCCCCAATTGCCAAATGGGTGTGGAGTTTGCTTCCAAAGCCAGTCTGTAGGTGCGGGATCTAGACCCTGATAGCTACTGATCATCCCGACAATCTTTTGATCCATATACCCATCCAATCAATTAATTAAACTTTGACAGCCTAGCCAACTACAGAGGGCCGCATTGATGCATCTACATGGTTCAAAATCTTAGCAATTCTGCTCTCCCAAGAAAATTGGCGGGCAAACTCAACAATATGTGAGTATCCTTCTGGTTTTCTAGGATAAGTGTCAAGAACTTGTTGAAGACATTGAGCGAATTGGAGGGGGTTATCTGGCTCACACCAGCCTGCGATCGCATTTTCAGACCGAAACTCAGTTAAAGATGGAATTTCAGTCGCAACAATCGGATTTCCTGAAGCGAGATAATCAAATAGTTTGAGTGGAGAGGTGAAAGTAGCCGCTTCTCCAGAAAGATGAGGATGTGCTAAAGCATCGGCTGCTTGCACCAAACTAGTTAGCTGGTCCTGGCTTAGATGGCCTAAAAAGCATACATTATCAATTTGTTGTGCTCTTACCCTTTGTTGGTAATCTTTGACCTGAGATTTGTTCCCACCAGCTAGGGCAAATTGAACATGGGGCAACTCTTTAGCAACTTCAATTAATAGATCAACACCTTTAAATTTCTGAAGAGCTCCAGCATATACCACTAAGGATTGGCGCTCATTCTTAAGTAGTTTACTGCGCCACTCTGCTGCTTTTTCAGGTTGCCTAAACAAGAAAAGATGATTAAAGCCATTGTGCAATTTAATGACTTTTTCAGGTGGCATTCCATGTTGAATCATACTTTCACGGACTGTATCCGCTACTGTAACAGCAATCTGAAACAAAGGGTTCTGAACAATATCTAGTTCAAATTGTTTCTCTTCATGATGATGGTGCTCATAAATCGCAGGAATACCTTGTCGAACAGCTGCTTTCACAAAGTTCCAGTCACGAGTATGCACAAGTTTAGTGAAAGGTCGAATATGAACCGGAAAGTGGTACTTGCAGACTAATGTACTAGAGTTGAGAAAACGACTCCGTACTTGATCAAAAGGCCATGCTACGGGTAGTGAAGCAACTTTTAGCTTTTCTTGTAAGTTGTAGAATTTTACAAGTTCTACGCTGGGAGTTTTAGGATGAAAAGGATGAATCCATGTTAATGGGTTGAGAGCTTGTGCTCCCTTTTCAAGATAGGTCAAGACTGTTGGCATTCCGAGATTAGCTGCGGCATTAGCAGAGTTAGCAATCTGTACTAAGTAAGCTTTATTAGGTTGCGGCAAAGTATCTCTAGCAAAAAAAAGGTAGTACGCTGTCATTACATCCACTAAAGGCTTGCTAATTAAGAGATTAATCTAGATGCGGCCAAGTAGATAATAGACATAAAAGCCTAACGGCTTTTAATCCGAAGATTGATCAAAACAAAATCAACTTCAAGGCTAAACTGTAACTTCACTTTCAAGAGACTCTAGAGTTTTTAGTAACTTAACTGCTGAATAATAGGCCTCTTCTGTGAGTTCACTAACTTCTTCTGGATTTTCTGCCATACCATCAACAATCAGCTTTAAGGAGACAATCATTGAATTCAGACGAGTGCGAATTTCGTAAGAGGTTTTGGATAAGGCATCATGTTTGCTAACCTTGAGCGCTTCCTGGGTATCCTCAGAAAACTGCATTAGACACAGGCGCGCATAATAGCCGCCTTGCTTTAATAGCTCTTCATGGGAACCTAGTTCTACAACAGAGCCTTTATCCATTACTGCGATTTGATGTGCTTTTTGCACAGTGGAGAGACGGTGAGCAATCACGAGAGTTGTGCGATCGCGGCTCAGTTCGTCTATAGCTTGTTGCACTAAGCGCTCCGACACTGTATCCAACGCACTGGTTGCTTCATCTAAGATCAAGATTTCCGGATTACGCAGAAGGGCGCGAGCAATGGCAAGACGCTGACGTTGGCCACCAGAGAGTAAAACACCGCGATCGCCTAAAGGTGTATCAAAGCCTTGAGGCAACTGGACAATAAACTCGTAAGCATTCGATCGCTTAGCCGCCTCAATTACATCCTCATCGGTGGCATCCTCTTTACCGTAGGCAATGTTGTTAAGAACTGAATCATTAAACAAGAAGGTGTCTTGGCTAACGATCCCCATTGCCCTTCTCAGGGATTGGAGGTTGAACTCTCGCAGATCTTGGTTGTCTATAGTGATGCGGCCTTCCGTAGGATCATAAAACCTAGGCAACAAATCAGCCATCGTTGACTTTCCAGCACCAGAGGCTCCTACCAAAGCCAACGTTGTTCCCCGTGGTACCCAGAGGTCTACATTCTTCAAAACTAAGCTGTTGCGGCTAGGATAAGCAAACGAGACATTTTCAAACCGGATGCCCTTTTCTAATTTCTTGTAGGTTACTGAACCGCTTGCCATAAACGGTTTGTTATCTTTACGCAAAAAGTCAGCCACAACTTCGACGCTGGCAGTAGCGTTAGCAAATGTATTGCGAGCGTTGTTTAATTGACCAATAACGGGAAGGAGCCGAAAGAGAACAAATAAGTAAGTCAGTAATACAGCCGAGACAGCTTCTAGTTGCTGGAAGAAAAAAGTCCGCCCCACAAAAAGGATCGACAACACTGCCAGCAGTCCAGACATTTCGTTCACGGGTCCGATCGCTGCAGAGTTGGCTTGGGAGCGAAATTCAGCTTTTTCTCGCGCTTGAATGAGTTCTTCTATTTGTCCATATTCTTTTTTCTCATTTCCAGCAGATTTAATCAGACGAATGCCAATCAAGAGATCTAGGAGACGATTAGAATACATTCTCGAAACTTCGGTCAAAGTGCGACCAAATTCTTTAGAGCGCTGAATCCAATATTGATTAGTTAGATTAACTAACAGCAGCAAGCCCGTAGAGACCAAGGTTAACTGCCAGGATATTGACAGCAATATCCCAACAAATACCAAGATGGTGGCAACCGTAGAAACGAGTTGAAAGATAATTTGAACTGACTTGGCAGTTCGACCAACTTCATTTCCAATTCGATTCGTAATATCACCAATCTTAATTTGACTATAAAAATCCAAATCAACTTCTAGAAGAATTCTCAATCCTTCCTTTCTGAGATCATTGACTAGCAAGCGAGCTAAGTGGCCTGCAGACAAGGAGTTAATATATCCAGTTACATTTTTGAGAGCAATAGCCAATAGAATGGCTCCTAGCATTAGCAATAGTCGATACTGCTCAGGAGCACCGCCAAAAAGACCCAGAATTCTGCGGATGATGGGTGGGCCACTATTCAAAACCACATCTTGGCCTAGAAAGCTCAAGACTACAGGCACAATTAGAGTGGTGCTGACACCATTAAAGAGGGCTCCTGAGAAGCCCAATATGATGGTAATGAAATTCCAGAATGGGTATCGAAGAGCGTACTTTATCAGTAACTGGTTGGGAGACATTCAGTGTTTCCTGTTTGTTTCCTGCTAATGGTTTCTAGCTAAAAACAAATAATTTTTTATATCTAATATCTGAAATTGTCATTATCTCACTAAAATTTATTTTTGAAATCGCCATTTTCAGCTCTAGAGTTTAAGACTTCCCTTTTCTGTACTTGATGATTCACTAAATATAGTTGGTTCCGCTATATGTTAGTCAATCTGTTCCGGTGATTAGACGCACTTCCAGGGCTGCTTTATGTATTCTTCAAGGCGATGTAAATATTAAGTAAAGTTAAATGAATACAAGCGGTTTGTCTTTCAACGGAGCAAAGGCATTGGCATCAAAGCGGTAGAGACTTGCGGGGCGTCCTGCTCCTCGTGACACCTTGATACCAGTGTCGTAGAGAAATCCGAGTTTGAGTAGACGAGAGCGGAAATTGGAATAGTCCGAAAAGTTCTCGCCTAACACAGTTATGTAAAGTTGGTAGAGGTCGTTGAGCGTAAAGACGTCTGGCAGTACTTCGAATGCTATAGGACTATACTCCAGCTTGTTACGGAGTCGTTGATACCCATATTGCAGAATTCGATTGTGGTCAAAGGCTAGTTGGGGTACTTGCTCTAGGGGATACCAGGCAATACCGCTCACACCATTGGCAACTAGTTCTGCTTCTTCGAACCGTACGAGGGCAAAGTAACTGACTGAAAGATAGCGCACGCCATAACTATCAGGGGCTTCTCTGGGGTCGCGACCTGGTTCACCAAAGGTATAAAGCTGTTCTAGGTAAAGGTTTTTGACACGGATTTTTTCAGCCAAAATCCGGTAGGCAGCTTCTTCTAGGGATTCTCCCTGGCGCACCAAGGTTCCGGGGAAACACCATTGACCTAGAAATGGTTCCTCTTGCCGCATGACTAATAAAGCTAGGAGGCGGTTCTGAAGAGTATCGACTGAGAAGATGACGTTGTCTACTCCAACTTTGAAGTCCGCTAATGCTGTTTGGGTTACCGGATCTGCACTCTTTTTGGGGCGGTGTCCTGGCATGCGTACAATTGCTCTTGATGAATATAGGCTTCAACGGTTGGGGATAATGCTTCTGATTGGCCTGCTTCACGGTAGGCGGTGGAGGAAATGGCAGGGCCAGTCAAGTCAGCGATCGCAACTTTTGCACCCAGCCGTCTTAATTCCGCCAAATCATTATCCTTTAGAGGGTAACCTGGCCGTGGAATAACCAAAAGCTTGACTTGTTGCAGTAAGTCTTCTATTCGATACCAAGTAGGCAATTGAGCCACCAAATCTGCCCCGATCGTGAGGGTGAGATCTGCATCAGGCCATTGCCTGCGTGCCTGGTCTACGGTGATCAAGGTTCGAGGGCTGCTCAGCTCTGGCTGCAAACTAATATTGTGCCGTGGCGGTTCAATATCTTGAATCAAGAGTCGCAGCATAGCGCTTCGATGCTCTAGAGGTGTTTGATGAGATTTGAAAGGGTTGTCAGAAGCCCACACTGCAACGTAGTCAAAGCGTTGGGATAGCCAGCTTAAGATCGCTTGATGTCCGGCGGTCGGTGGGTCAGCACTAGTGCCAAAGAGAGCAATTTTTAGCATAGGGAGTGACAAGGAAAATGGGTGAGTCATGAAGGAGCATCCAGTAAACGCAAGAGTCCAGAGGCAAGAGTCTAGAGGCAGGCGTCGTAAATCCTGACTGTTAGGCGTGGCGGGTTTTTTCTGTTAGTTCTAGGAGATGAGCGGAAATTTCCACAGGGGATGGGGATGGGCGATCGCGGCGACGTAGCTCTGCGGGCAAACTAGCCACAGCCGTGGCTGTGCGTTCAGCGATCGTTGCTAAGGATTCGGGTAGGTGTAAGCGATCTCCTTGCTTAAAGACGGTTTGTAGCAATGGTTGCTCGTGCTGAAAAACTTCTGTGATCAACCCTAAGCGATCGCTATGGATTTGTCCGTGTTCAAAGCGGCGAAAAATTTGCTTGCGTCCTGGATAAGTTAATTTACCGCTAGCCTCTTTCATGACCGGGAGACCATCCAGTTCAACTAGCTTATACACGCCATTGACAGGCTCTCCAGTGACTAATCGGGTGCCTAAACCGTAGCCATCGATGCAAGCGCCTGCGGCCCGCAGTTCTGCAATTTTCCACTCGTCTAGATCTCCACTGGCAAAAATAGGTACGCCCGGAAGCCGCGATCGCACTTGCTGCGAAAGTGTCACCAAATCGCCAGAATCAATTCTTACCCCTTCCAGGGTCATGGTGCCAGCTTTGACTTGCTGAGCGAGTTGATCGGCAGCGGCGATCGTGTCGTAGGTGTCGATTAGCAGAGGAGCCCCCGGAAAGTAGCGGTGAAAAGCGGTAAACGCTTCGATTTCACTTCCCTGGACGGCAGTCAAAGCCATCACTAAGGAGTGAGCCATCGTCCCAGCGGGCTGACGACCGAGTTGGAGGGCTGCCAGCACATTGGAAGTGGCATCTAAGCCAGCGGCTAAAGCGGCTCTTGCGGCCCAGAGTGCGGCCTGGGGGCTAAAAGCGCGACGAGTGCCAAATTCTAGCAATACGGCTTGCGAACCCGCCGCATCTCGGATTCGGGCGGCGCGGGTCGCAATGAGCGTTTGGTAGTTTAGTGCATTGAGTAGATAGGTTTCTACAATTTGGGCTTGCCACAAAGGTGCTTCGATTCTTAACAGCGGTTCGTTGGCAAAGACAACAGTCCCTTCTGGAACGGCCCAGACATCTCCGGTAAAGCGAGCCGTTTCTAGCAAGCTCCAGAAGCGACCGGGGGCTTGGCTAAAAATGCCGCTAGCTTGTAGAGCTGCAATTTGCGTTGCACTAAATTTGAGTTGTTCTAAGTACTCCAGTGCTTGAGCCAAACCCATCGCCACTAGATAGCCAAAATTCTCTGGTAAGCGTCGCACGGTTAGCTCAAAACTAGCCCGACGCTGTTCAATGCCCTCCCCGGTATAGCAGGCGGTCATGGTGAGCTGGTAGAGATCGGTCAGCAAACTATAGTCTTCTGGCTGTAGCGTCAGTTCTAAATTGGCCACCCTTCTCTCCTAGACCAGCAAATTTTCAGGTTTGATTCTTTGCAAGGCAGCAAGTTTGCCCTCAACCCCCTAGGTTGCCTCAGCCCAGCAATTCGGCCATGTTGCTTCAAATCACTTTTTCACAACTAGCTATCGATTGCCGTGTCAGTTGTTTCAAATTCAACTGGCCTTTATTGGCACGCTGGGTCTCATTGCAACAGAGCTTTCGTTTAATTATAGTCAAATTTACCAAAATTAGATAAAGCTTTTGCTCAGGTTCGCCTAATTTGTCCAAAGCTAGTGACGAAGCACTTGCAGCGCACCTTTACTTACACATCGGATTTATGGTGATTTCACGAAAATAGACGTTGGGCGATCGCACGTCTTAGCAGACTCAGCACATCTTGATTAATTATCAAAGGTAAAGCAGTATCAAGAAGAGTAAATGATGCTCCAACTAAGCTAAAGAATTATACGTGTTTCGGCTCTCTTTAAAGGAGTTGGCGATAATAAAGGTATCAGGTTACATAGCTTGGTTTAGAGCGAGTCATTACTCACTAATCTTGAGAGCAACCTTATGAAGTTACGTAGAACTTTTAATGATTTAATTCAGTTTGTTTTTGCTGCGGTCAACCGGATCTTTAGCCCTACCGACGATGAGTACCCTGCGACTGGTGTCCAGCCTTTTGAGGGAGATCTGAGATCAAGACGGTCTTATGATCGTTAGCTAGTCAGGCGCTTGCCAAGTCTGCTTTGACCCAAAGGAGCCGAATCTAACCTTAGTGATTGCAATCCTAAATTGCATGACTGCTGTTGTGAATTGTCTAAATTAATCTGTGACTTTTACTAGTAAATCTTTCTGGCTCGGTGAATTACTCTACCTATTCTTCACCGAGTTTAGTTATGAATATTTAAATTTATGAATTTAGTTGGATTTAATTTGTTTTATGGCATGTTTTAGCGATCGCCAATGCAAATTAACTAGCTCCCATAAATCCTATAAAACCTACATAAAACAATTAATCCGACAAAATCTCTTGAGTACAGTTGCCGCTAGAATCCCATTGCAATTCTGCTAATAGCAAAGCGTTGACCCCGATCACGACTCCAGTCAACAAAAATTGCCAAGCGGCAAAATAAGGCAGGATGAAGATACCGAGCAAGTGAATGAGCGCGACTAAGATGAAGGCTCGCGATCGCATCCGCCAACCTGTGCCCAAATAACCCACTGCGTTTAATCCCAGCCATAGCGGACAAAGCTGAAGCAACATGCCGCTCCAGCCGAGAAAAATGCTGAGGTCAGTAATCACCAGACCACCTAGCATCAACCAAGCCCACCACCGCAGCACCCATTTGAAATGCTCAAATTGGCTCCAAGGTGCTGTCAATCTACGCATGCCCAATGTACCTAAAACCGTTAAGACCGACCACAGAACAGCTTGCAAACTCCAGTTAATAGGCAAAAACTGAGCCGTTGCGAAAATAGCGATCGAGATGACTCCCCAGAGAATACAAGCTTGATCGATGCGTGTATAAAAGGTGGAAATAATAGTTTGACCGCCTACTTGCCAATGAATTCGCCACAAACCAGGTAAATCTTCGATCGCAAAAGCAGATTCTTTAAAGCGAACTAAAGGAATATCGAAATTAAAAAAATTTAGATTAATTTGACTAACTAAATTCATTGACTTCAAAAGGTGATTGAAAATAAAACGATGTCGTTCCTTTGATCGGAACGATACAATCATCTCTCCTCATGTATCGCCTTAAATCTATCGGCAGAAGCGGTTTAACGGATCTTGGAGTCTGCCAACAGAAGTACCTGAAGTCGTTAGCTTTTACTTGAGATTAATGACTGCAATCTTCCAGCCAGCTTTGCACCAAGTTTAAAGATTAATAGCTTATCCTGGCTAGAAGATTGAAACTGTATCTGTTTTTACGCTCAGTTTTGATTGAGTCTTAACTTTTCAGAAAAACTCAATTTTTTGATACAAATTTAACCAATTATTTGAGGTACCAGTTATTTTATTAGCGTCATAAATTTATTACTTAGCTAATTCATTAGTTTAAAAAAAGAATTTTGTGTAATAAGAAACTTAAAGCTCCGCTGGCAATGGGTACGGTTAAGTTATCAATTCCAAACTTAGAGAAAGCTTCTAATCCAGCGGCAATGGTAGCCACTACCAACGGAATGCACCAAGTTTGCCAAGTATTTCCTTGCACTCCGAACAAAATGGCGCTGCTGACCACGTAGCTCACTGCTGCCATCGTCAATGATCCTTCCCAACTCTTCTGCATGTCCCAAAGTTTGTAAGGATGACGACCAAAACGGCGACCAATCAAAGCTGCTAGCCCATCTCCCCAGGTCATTACCAAGATGCCGAGAACTGCGTACTGGGGCTGCTGGGTGGGCCAAAACCAAGCAATCAACACCCCAATGCTGACGGCATAGAAAAAGGTGCCCCAGCTTTTGCGGCCCACGCTGTTCATGCTGGCCAAGATGGGGATGTAGTAGGAAATAAAGGCGATCGCGCTTGCCAAAACAGAAGCCGTAATTCCCATCCAAGCAGGAATCTGGAGCCACCAAGCCAGCAAAATGACATTGCCTACGCCAATATGGACGACTTTCCGCACGATCTCGGCATCGGTCTCAGTGTAGCGGCCTAGCCACTCTGCTAAGAGCACGACACAACTAAGCCAGACTCCGACAACAGTCAACTGAACCCAAAAGCTGGGTGGGGAAGCAAGGCCAAGTACTTCAGTCAGCAAAGCGAGAACACAGATAGGGGTTCCTTTTCACTTTATTAGATCTTGGCTAGAATCTGGCTGCCCTAGCTAGGAGTGCGATCGCTTGTGGTGCTCTTAAGACGGCTCCAGCTTCAGTTCTGTATACTGAGCTTTAAGTTTCCTTGCTGTTTTTACATCCCAGGTCAGTCTCCTTTAAGCCAGATTTTTGAAGGCAATTTTTAAGTAACGGAAGAGAATATGAAAGTCGCGATCGCAGGTGCAACAGGTTTTGTCGGCAGTCGTTTAGTCGAGCGGTTACAGGCGGAAGGCCATCAAATCGTCGTGTTTAGCCGTAGTCGTGAGCGCGCTGAGCGGTTGTTTCCTCGCACCGTTTTCTCAGACGTAGAGATTGTTCCTTATAACCCTACGATTCCTGGCGATTGGCAGCAGGCAGTTGCAGGTTGTGACGGCGTGGTGAATTTGGCAGGAGAAGCGATCGCAGACGGCAGATGGACTGAATCCCGTAAACAAGAGATTTTGAGCAGTCGCCAACTCGCCACCCAAAACATCGTGGCAGCGATCAACCGAGCCAACCCAAAACCTGCCGTGCTAGTCAACGCTTCAGCAGTGGGCTACTACGGCACCAGTGAAACCGCTGCTTTTGACGAAACCAGTGCTGCGGGTCAAGATTTCCTGGCTCAAGTCTGCCAAACCTGGGAAACCGAAGCGCAGAAAGTCAAAGACAGTGGCACCCGCTTGGTAATTGTGCGAATTGGGATTGTTCTAGGGATGGGCGGTGCATTGGCTAAGATGCTGCCTCCGTTCAAGCTATTCGCAGGTGGGCCGATTGGGAGTGGTCGGCAATGGTTTTCTTGGATTCATCGCGAAGATTTGGTCAGTCTAATTCTGCAAGCGCTGACCCAAACCGACCTGCAAGGGGTGTATAACGGTACCGCTCCTAATCCAGTCCGCATGGCTGAGTTTTGTCACGTGTTGGGCGAGGTGCTGAATCGTCCTTCCTGGTTGCCAGTCCCTGATTTTGCTTTAGAAGCTTTGCTGGGAGATGGGGCTAAGGTCGTCCTAGAAGGCCAGCAGGTATTGCCAAAGCACACCCTCGCCAATGGCTTGCAATATCAATACCCTACGGTAAAGCAAGCGCTCTCAGAAATTTTGGCAACTAGCTAAAGCCGCTCATGCCCTCAGAAGATGCCCTTTTGGAGTTTCAGTATCAACTGCTGAGACTCACAGGTTCCGATCGGGCGATCGCGCTCATACACTCTGTGATTCAGGCAACGACCTCTCAGGCATTAGAGCCAAAATTCGCAGTAGAGGCAGCTCAAAATATTGCCATCACTGGCGAACCAATCGATAGTGAAGCGGCAGTAGCTGAGTTGCTATCCACCTTGGCTCATCCCAACGTAGAGGTGCAAAGCTGGGCAGCTTGGGCTTTAAGTCAAATCGGTGGTGAAACCGTAGTCGCGGGCCTCTTGGCAGCACTCCAGCATGAATCTATAGCTGTGCAGGGCTGGGCAGTTTGGGCACTGGGCCAAATTGGTACAGAGGCAGCGATAACAGGTTTACTCCAAGCGCTACAAGCTCCAGAGGCAGCGGTGCGGTGGAAGGCGGCGGCAGCTCTAGGAAAAACGAAGCAGCCTCATGTTAGGGATAGTTTGCTGCAAGCAATGGCTGACCCTGACCCTTACGTACGGGAGCGAGTCGTTTTAGCGCTGAGGCATTTTGCTGATGATGTCGTGGTGGAAAGACTGCTCTGGGCACTTTACGATTCAAAACCCTCGGTGCGATCGCAAGCTGTTGTTGCTTTAGGAGCGATCGCCACCGAAACTGCAATTGCAAAGCTACTCGATTCACTAGAACATCCCGATCCGAAGGTGCGTGACCACATTATTTGGACGTTGGGCGAGATCGGCAGCGATGCTGTGATCCCTGGCTTGTTGCAAGGGATTCAAGATGTCAATAGACAGATTCAGAAGCGATCGGCCCAGATGTTAGTGGCTCTAGAGACACCAACGGCGATCGCAGCACTCCAGCGCTCGCTCCAGAATGACGATGCGACAGTGCGAGAGTTTGTGGCTGAAGTTTTACAACGCCAAGCGACAGACATTTCGGAGTCTGGTTTGGAAGTGCAACTCAGTGCACAAAATCAGCATCCCGATCTGCCACCCCTAATCATCACTTCGCAAGCAGAAGTCAGCCGCTATATTGCCAACCCTGCCTTAGCTGGAGAAGTGAAGTACCTGATTTCCATTGGCAGCCCTGGCGCGAAACCACCCAGAGAGTTACACCAAGTGGCTCAGCGCTTGCGGTTAGAGTTTGATGATATTGACGCACCGTTTGACGATCCAGAATATACACTGGCTACCGCAGAACACCTTCACCAAGTCGTGCAGTTTGCAAAAGCGATCGCCCAAGACCAAAGCAAATGGGACGGGACGTTGCTGGTACATTGTCAGGCTGGGATCAGTCGGTCGGCGGCGATCGCCCTAGCCGTTTGTGCTTCCTTACTGGGCGCGGGACGAGAAGCAGAAGCCTTAGCGTACGTCCTGGCAGTAAGGCCCAAAGCTCGACCCAATGCTTGGATCGTGACGCTAGCCGATGCCATTCTGGAGCGAGATGGGAAATTAGTACAGGCGTTTCAGCAAGCTAAGCCCAATCTGGGGCTTTGGTAGAGGCGGATAGGCGTAACGCTGGAGGACGGCGATCGCGCCTCATCAACCCACCCCTATCCTTGAGCAACCTTGTAGTATGTGAGATGGAGCTTGTGCTGGGTTAAAATGCCGCTTGCTCTGAAGCTGCCTAACCCAGTTTAATGAGTGTTCCTGCTCGCGATCGCACCTAGAGTTTTATGACTGCCACCACTGACTTTCTCGGCCATCTCAACCCTTCGCAAAGACAAGCCGTGGAACATTTCTGCGGGCCGCTGTTGGTGGTAGCGGGAGCAGGATCAGGCAAGACTCGTGCCTTGACCTACCGGATCGCCAATTTGGTGCTGACCCACCGAGTAGACCCAGAAAACATCTTGGCAGTGACGTTTACCAACAAAGCCGCCAAGGAAATGAAAGAGCGGATTGAGCGCTTGTTTGCCGAGCGGCAAGCTCTGGATGAATTTAGCAAGCCCTTTCATTTACTCGCGCCCTACGAACAGAAGCAATTGCGATCGCGGGTTTACAAAGGCATCACCAAAGAATTGTGGATTGGCACCTTCCACGCTCTCTGTTGCCGCATTTTGCGATTCGACATTGATAAGTATCAAGACAGCAATGGTCGTCAGTGGACAAAGAACTTCTCGATCTTTGATGAATCGGACGCGCAGAGTTTGGTCAAGGATATTGTCCAAAACAAGTTGAACTTGGATGACAAAAAGTTCGACCCGCGATCGGTGCGCTACGCCATCAGCAACGCCAAAAACGAAGGGCTGTCCCCGCAAGAATTGGAGCAGCAGCAACCCAACTTTAGAGGCCGCGTCATTGCCAACGTCTATAGCTGCTATCAAGATGCTCTGGCCGCGAACAATGCTCTAGACTTTGATGACTTGATTTTGCTCCCCGTAAAACTGTTTCAGCAGAATGAGCAGGTGTTGGCTCATTGGCACAAGCGGTTTCGTCACATTTTGGTGGATGAATACCAGGACACTAACCGCACCCAGTACGACTTAGTCCGCTTACTAGTGACCAACGGTGCAGACTCCCGCGACTTTAAGAGTTGGGATTACCGTTCGATTTTTGTCGTGGGCGATGCCGACCAGTCGATCTATTCTTTCCGCAAAGCCGATTTCAAAATTTTGATGGGCTTCCAGGATGACTTCGGCGACCGCCTCCCCGATGACGATACCCGGACAATGGTGAAGCTAGAGGAGAATTACCGCTCCACCGAAAATATTCTCCAGGCTGCGAACGAACTGATCGAGAACAACACCGAGCGCATCGACAAAGTCCTGAAGCCAACTCGCGGTAGTGGCGAAACCATCTTCTGCCATCGCTCTGATGATGAAACCGCTGAAGCCGAGTTCGTCATCCAACAAATTCGCACTTTGGAACGTCAGAACCCCGAACTCAACTGGGGCTGTTTTGCCATTCTCTACCGCACCAATGCTCAGTCTCGCGCTTTTGAGGAATCGTTGGTGCGTTGGGGTGTGCCTTACAAAGTGGTGGGTGGCCTCAAGTTCTACGATCGCAAAGAAATTAAAGATGTCTTGGCCTACCTGAGAGCGATCGCCAATCCAGCAGATACCCTGAGCTTGTTGCGCGTGATCAACACCCCCCGACGGGGAGTGGGCAAAACCACAATTGACTCATTGACCAATGCGGCTCAACAACTGGGGGTCACACTGTGGGATATTTTGAAAGATGAAACGTCAGTCAAAACCCTGGCGGGGCGCTCTGCTAAAGGCGTGCTCAACTTTGCCAACATCATCCAAACCTGGCAAGACAAGTTAGAAACAATTCCCGCTACAGAGATTGTGCAAGGCGTATTAGAAGACTCTGGCTATATTCAAGACTTGCACAACCAAGGCACCGATGAAGCCCTCGATCGCGTGCAAAACGTCCAAGAGCTTTACAACGCGGTGCGGCAATTTGAGGAAGATAACGAAGACAAAAGCTTATCAGGTTTCCTCGCCAGTGCCTCTCTCGCCTCCGACCTGGATGACCTGAAAGAAGATGACGCTCGCGTTTCGCTGATGACACTGCACTCCTCAAAGGGATTGGAGTTTCCGGTCGTGTTTCTAGTGGGCTTAGAGCAAGGCTTGTTCCCCAACTTCCGATCGCTCGAAGACCCTACTGCTCTGGAAGAAGAACGTCGGCTTTGTTACGTTGGCATTACCCGCGCCCAAGAGCGGTTATTCATTAGCCATGCTCGTGAGCGTCGCCTTTACGGTTCTCGTGAGCCTGCTAGTCCCTCGCTATTTTTAGCGGAGTTACCTAGAGAGTTACTCACCAGTAACGTCTCTACGGCCATCCCCACGCGGATGACTCAGGGAATTGCGACTGCCAAGCGCCAAGGTGCTGCTGTCGGCTCCGCTCGGCCCAATAGCCATGAAGATGACTGGACTGTGGGCGATCGCATTGTGCATAAAGCTTTTGGGGTAGGACAGGTAACGCATATTTTTGGCAAGGGTGACAAAATTTGCCTCGCCATTAAGTTTCCAGGCTTAGGTCAGAAAATTATTGACCCTAAGGTCACGGCATTGCAGCGCGTAGAATAATTCAATTCAATCAGAGGCACCTAAATAGGATGGCAAAGCATACACAAGCCCATATGTCCAAGACTTTGGAGAAGAACAGAGCCGACGCTTGGAAGGAAATGACGAAGCGCCAGATGGAATACTATATGGGCGCTAAACTTTTGGAAATTGGGGTGAATCCAAAGTCAGCTATTTACCGCTGGTCTATGGAAGACAAAGGAAGCAGCGAGGAGTGGACCTATAGCGCTTATTGGGGCGACTCGAAGGAGAAGCTGGAGCAGCAGGAAGCGCAGGGTAGCTAAGTTGCAGTTAGGTGTTTTAAGCATTAAGTATTGAAGAACCAAACCCTTGGGGGCGCTTGCCCCCAAACCCCCGCTGAGAGACGGTCGCGTCCCTCAGGCTCCCTCCAAAAAGGGCACAAATGTTGGTTGCGAGTTCTCTAATGGAAATTTCATCACCCAACCCAATTTGGTTTTTTCATAGGTAGCAATATAGCTGGGTGACCTGCCCTAGGAAAGAGGGAGGCGTTTCTGGATTTATCTACGCTGTGAGCAGAATGGAGAAAAGCAATGAGCTACCTATTAATTATTGTTCTGCTGGCTTGGGGCGCGGTTTATCTATTTACCAGACAGGCGGGTAAGAGTGACGCTCCTAAGTAACTAACTGAATTGGATGGTTGATCTAATCGTGGTGTGAGACGAGCAATGCTCAGGAAAGTGGGATTGTGGCTACTTTGGATTGGCTTCATTGCTTACGCTGTCTTCCTGGCTCCTCCGTGGCAACCTGATATGGGTCGGTTGCAAAATTTATTGGCAGGGAACTGGACTGACATCAATGCAGTGGTGCTAGCGATCTTTAGTCTGATCGGTATGTGGGTAGCGATCTATAGTTGCCTCATGTTTGCCGATGGCCGCATGCAAAAGCTTCCCGCTTGGCCGTTTATTTTAGGTTCGCTAGGGACAGGTGTGCTGGGCTTGATTCCTTATTTAGCGTCTCGTGAGCCGAACCAACATTTTTCTGGGACGAAGGATAGTTGGCTGAAGTTTTGGGATTCCCGCCGCACCGCATGGCTGATTAGCCTCAGCACGATCGCCTTTGTCGCCTACGGCACTTTATTGGGTGATTGGGCTGGCTTTGTGCAAGAGTTTCAAACCAGTCGCTTTATTCATATGATGAGTTTGGCCTGTTGTCTATTTGGTTTGTTGTTTCCGACCTTACTAGGAGATGACATGGCGCGTCGGGGACTGAAGGATGCGCGGCTATTTTGGACTGTGGCTTTGATTCCGTTGTTTGGGCCACTGGCTTACCTGTGTTTCCGCCCAGCCCTACCAGAAGCTTGAAAGGATTGGCGATCGCTGTCACTCTAAAGGCATCTGGTTCCGTTGAGTGAAGATGCCACGACCCATTTCTCCCAATCGCTCTCCTGAGGAATCACTTCGTTGCGCCGCGATCGCTTTGGGCAGTAACTTAGGAGACTCGCAGCAAACTTTAGAATCGGCATTGGTGGCGCTAGATCAAACACCCGAAATTACTTGGCAAGCGCGATCGCACTGGTACGTTACGGCTCCGGTTGGCCCGCTACAACCAGATTTCTTAAATGGCTGTGCTCTGCTCTTAACCACGCTGACACCGCAAGCTTTACTGGCAACTTTATTAGAGATAGAACAGCAATTTGGCCGAGTCAGGCAGGAACGATGGGGGCCGCGATCGCTCGATCTCGATTTGTTGCTGTTTGATGATCTGATTTTGGAGACTAACAGTCTCACCCTGCCACATCCTCACATGACCGAAAGAGCCTTTGTGCTAGTACCTCTCGCTGAAATCGCTCCAGATTGGGTGGAGCCAGTTTCTGGAAAAGCGATCGCAGACTTGGTTCAGGCGGTAGACTGTTCGGGAGTGCGCCGATTGTGAGTTGGAGATCCTATGGGTTTTGGTTCCGAACCCCCACAACTATTAAAGCAACGTCTCTTTTACCGAGGCCGCAAGTTTAATTTTGAAGTTAATACTTTGCGTCTCCCCAACAAAGCAGTGGGAGATTGGGAATGTGTGCGGCATCCCGGTGGAGCACTGGCGGTACCTGTGACCCCGGATGGCAAACTCATTTTGTTGCGGCAATATCGCTTTGCCTTAAAGGGACGGATTCTAGAGTTTCCGGCGGGCACCATTGAGCCTGACGAAGATCCAGCGGAAACCATTCGGCGAGAAATTGAGGAAGAAACTGGGTATCGCGCCCGTAGTTGGCGGAAGCTAGGACAATTTTCTCTAGCTCCGGGCTATTCAGATGAGATTATCTACGCTTTTCTGGCTCAAGATCTGGAAAAGTTAGAAACGCCACCTGCCCAAGATGTCGATGAAGACATTGAACTGGTCTTGATGACTCCTGAAGAATTGGAGCAGGCCATTTTAGCGGGACAACCTGTTGATGCTAAGTCTATTTCTAGTTTTTTCCTAGCCCGCCCTTTTCTAACCTAGAGGCTGTCAGAACCTGAGCTAAATCTGGCAGAGTTCAGTACAGTAGTACTTAAATAGTTTTTGCAATTGTAGTAAGCCTGGATGTCTGATCTAGTTTTGTTTTGGCACCGTCGTGATCTGCGCATCACAGACAATATTGGCTTGGCTCAAGCGCGTCAGCAAAGCCCCAAAGTGGTAGGCGTGTTTTGCCTTGACCCCAATATTTTGCAGCGCCATGATGTTGCTCCTGCCAGAGTTACGTATATGATCGGCAGCTTGCAAGAATTGCAACAGAGCTATGCCCAAGCGGGAAGTGAGTTGTTGATTTTACAGGCTGATCCTCATGTGGGTATTCCTGCTTTAGCAACAGCCCTCAATGCTCAGGCAGTATTTTGGAATTGGGATGTGGAGCCTTATGCCCGCCAACGCGATCGCGCCGTTTTAGAATCGCTGCACGAAAAAGGGATTAAAGCAGTTAATTTCTGGGATCAACTCCTCCATGCACCGGAGGAGATTCGTTCGGGTTCAGGTAATCCTTACACGGTCTACACGCCTTACTGGAGAAACTGGAATAGCCGCCCCAAAGCTGAACCCGCAGCCACTCTACAAGGTGCAATGGGTTTAACGCCCGCCGAGCAAGCAGCGGCGCAACAAGCAGGCGCGATCGCTCTGCCTACGGCTAAAGATTTAGGGTTTGTTTGGGAACACGAACTGGTTTTATCGCCTGGAGAAAAAGCGGCCCAAGAGCGGCTAGACGGGTTTTGCGATCGCGCTTTGTCTGGTTATGCTGAGCAGCGCAACTTCCCGGCAGAAGATGGCACCTCTCAACTCAGCGCGGCCCTGAAGTTTGGCGTAATTGGCGTGCGTCATGTGTGGGCTGCAACGACAGGAGTAATGGAGCAAGCCCGCAGCGATGAAGCTAGGGACGGGGTACAAACTTGGCGGCAAGAACTGGCATGGCGCGAGTTTTACCAGCATGTCTTGTACTCTTTTCCAGAACTAGCGGATGGCCCTTACCGCCAACCACTCAAAGATTTTCCTTGGCAAAATAATGACGACCATTTGCAAGCTTGGTGCGAAGGCAGAACAGGCTACCCAATGGTGGATGCAGCCATGCGCCAAATGAACGAAACAGGCTGGATGCACAATCGTTGCCGCATGATCGTGGCTAATTTCTTGGTCAAAGACCTCATCATCAATTGGCAAGAAGGTGAGAAGTACTTCATGCAAAAACTATTTGATGGCGATCTTTCCGCTAATAACGGCGGTTGGCAATGGAGCGCCTCTAGCGGCATGGACCCCAAACCGCTACGAATTTTTAACCCTGCTAGCCAAGCCAAGAAATTCGACCCGGATGCTACCTATATCCGTCATTGGCTACCAGAACTCAGAAGCATTGACACAGAAGACTTGCTCAGTGGTAAAATTTTGCCCCTAGAGCGCGATCGCTGTGGTTATCCCGCCCCAATTGTGGACCACAACCAGCAGCAAAAATTATTCAAGCAACTCTACCAACAACAAAGAGCGGGAGTTGGCGTTGTTGAGTAATTATCTGGCACGACTGGCTACAGGGGAAGGAATTAGCCATTCTTCGCGGAGCTTGGCGATCGCTTGCTCTTTTAGTTTGGCTTCTACCTCAATCCAAGGCACCTCGCGGTAAGAGCTGGGCATAACGGTGATGAGGTCGCTGTGGTGCGGGTCCGCAAAGGTGTCACAACCGTTTGAAATATGAACGAGTTGCCATTCTGGAACAGGCCAAGTAGTACGCGCTGCTAGCACCATCTCCGCAACGCTGGGGTGCTCGTAACTCTCTAATTTTTCGTGGATCACATGATGGTGAGCATCAAACACCATCGGCACTCCAGCTTCATGACAGACCGCCCAAATTTCTTCGGCACTGTAGGCGTACTCGTCGTTTTCTAGCGCCAGACGGCAACGAATTCCATCGGGTAAATCGCGGATCACTTGCACCAACCGCTCGGCCCGATCGCCCTTACCACCATGAATTTCCATCATGGCCCAAGGCGATCGCGGTAAGCCCAGCAAATCGAAAGTTCGGGCTTGAGCACGGAGGATTTTAATACTGTTATCGATCACATCCGGTTTGTCGGAACTGAGCACGACAAACTGATCGGGATGGATCACGACGCGAATTTCTAGAGCCTGAGCGCGATCGCCTGTCTCCCGCAGCACCTCTTGAAACTCCAACAAAATTGCTTCACCAATCGCTTCATCCGCAAAGGGAAACAGAGCCGATGTGAGTCGATAGAGCCGAATCCCTTGCTCCACACAGAAGTCTAGCGCCAAGTTAAAGCGGCGTAGGTTGTCGGCATAGAGTTCACGTAGCGCTCGCTCTTGCTCCGGTAACTCTAGCTGCAACAACCGCTTCCGGGTCATGGCCCGATAGCGCACCTGATTGGACGAGGTAATGCAAACCAATCCCAATTCAGGCACGGTGTGAGTGGCTAGCTGTGGACTCATCTAGATTCGGCTCTCCATACAGCGTTGAGTAGGGCTTACTCTTCTACATACATGGGGGGTTCAATCGCGAAGTTGTCGATCCGCCCAGATTCATCAATCACATAACCATCCGTGGTCTTTAGGTCAGTGTTTTCTTCCTGCTTCACCGCAGCGTTTAGATTCTTGATGTTCTGATCTACATCTACATTGGAGGGAATTTCTTCATCAGCAGGATTCACAGCCGGGTTTTGCGCCATCTGTACCCCAAACTGATCGCCACCTGCACCTTTGCCAGGTTGAACGTTCTCAGGATTACCAACGTTATATTCTTGTTCTTGACTCATGGTGACTATTCTCCGTGTTTAGCATTGAGGCTAGCTGGGCAGAATTAGGCTCCTAATTTTTCCGAGCTTTCAGTTCTGCTGCCACAAGTCATGCAGCTAGCGCATCCAACGCCTATAAAGCTATCCCAGTTCTCTGGTGGGGTGATTCCTTCGGCGGGAAGGAACTGGGCTTGAGCTTCCTATGCCTTGAGTAAGGTTCCGATCCCCTACATTTGTAGTCCGCGATCGCGAGAATAAAAGAAACGCTTTGCTCGCTGCTAAACTCATGAGCCTTTTCCCACTAGATAAAAAGCAACTGTTCGATCGCTGGGCACCCAGTTATGACTGGCTGTTTCCTTCGGTGTTTTACCAGGCGATCCATCGGAGATTGTTGGAATATGTCCAGCTAGGCGATCGCGCTGAAGTCTTAGATTTAGGCTGTGGCACTGGGCGCTTACTGCATCGTTTAACCGAGCAGTTTCCCACCCTGCAAAGCACAGGGCTAGATCTGTCACCAGAAATGCTACGGCAAGCTCAACTGCGACAACCTCACTACCCCCAGCTCACCTATATTCAGGGTAATGCTGAGCAGTTACCTTTCGCTGAGGCACAGTTCGATGCTGTGTTTAACACCCTTAGCTTTTTGCACTATCCACAGCCAGAGCAGGTTTTAGCAGAAGTGAGCCGCGTCTTAAATCCAGCAGGTTGCTTCTACCTGGTTGATTTAACTTGGCAACCCTGGTCAGACAATCAGGTTTTCCTGATTACGCCGGGTGATATTCGGCTTTACAGCCAGCAAGCGCGCAAGCAGTTAGGACAGCAGGCAGGACTAATTTGCCAAGGCCATCACTATTTGCTCGGTCTTGTGATGTTGACGATCTTTACTAAACCGAAGATGCCTGAATCCAACTCTGTTATCTGTTAGAAATAGAGCGTTACAAATAGTAACTTTAGTCACAGATTAAAGACTCAAACGTCGCTCGCAAAGCTTGGAGATCTGCGATTCTAGCCACAATTAAGTTCTCTTGGCCTGCATCTTCTAATCGATGTTTCCAAAGGTGAATTTTTTCGGAATTATTCATCCAAAAATCGACCACAGTTTGTACCGCTTGATCTAAATCCCAATTGCGTTTGGGTGGTACTGTTTCGACGGATTGAATAAAAGAATCCAGGGTACAGCGATAAGAACCGATATATTCCACCCCAGGTTCTAGTTGTTTTTGGATAATTTCTTGTTGATGATTGAAGAAATGTAAAATGGGTGAGACACCTAGGACTTCAAATGTGTATGTCATGTGAAACTCCTAAAGAGTTTTTATGGCCTCTTATGGAAAATTAATTGTAGTGAGTATAAAACCAAGCGTCTAACGTCAGTAGATAGATTTAATACCTTTTTAACCTAATGAACCTATACCTTGGTCTAGATTTTGGTACCTCAGGAGCACGGGCGATTGCCATTGATGCGGAGGGTACTGTTCAGGCGCAAGTCACTTATGACTATGTGGCAACAGCTTCCAAGGATTGGATCACAAGTTGGCAAACGGCTTTATTTGCCTTAATTGAAAAAATTCCCTTAGACCTACGGCAGGCGATTCGAGCGATCGCGATCGATGGCACCTCTTCCACCGTATTAGTTTGCAATAGCGCCGGACGACCCATTGGTGAACCGATTCTCTATAACGATGGGCGAGGAGCGGCAGTTCTAGAGATGGTGCAGGCGATCGCTCCTGCGAATCACAGCGTCATCAGTGCTACTTCTAGTCTCGCCAAGCTGTTGTGGTGGACTCAGCAACCGCAGTTTACTCAGGTGCGCTATTTTCTGCACCAAGCGGATTGGTTGGGGTTTCTGCTCCACGGCAAACTCGGCATCAGTGACTATCACAACAGCCTGAAGTTAGGCTACGACGCAGAGCAACTGTGCTACCCAGCTTGGCTAGAGAGTTTGCCCATGTCACCTCTACTGCCGCAGGTCGTGGCTCCTGGTACTCCGATTGGCCCTATCAAAGCCGCGATCGCCACTCAGTTTAAGCTGCGATCGGATTGTGTAGTCTGTGCTGGCACCACCGACAGCATTGCCGCTTTTCTTGCCAGTGGAGCCGAAATCCCAGGTGAAGCAGTTACCTCCCTCGGCTCCACGTTAGTCCTCAAGCTTCTGAGCAAAACACGGGTAGATGACGCTCAGTTTGGGATTTACAGCCATCGTTTAGGCGACTGGTGGTTGGTGGGTGGTGCTTCTAATACAGGGGGCATGGTTCTGCAAGAATTTTTTAGTGCTGAAGAACTAGAAATCCTCAGTACAAAAATTTCAGCAGATCAAGAAAGCACTCTCCACTACTATCCTTTACAGCAACCTGGAGAACGCTTTCCGATTAACGATCCAGCCCTAGCGCCCCAACTAGATCCACGCCCCGAAAATCCTGTGGAATTTCTCCACGGCCTGTTGGAAGGCATGGCTCGAATTGAAGCTCAAGGCTATGACCTCTTGCAAAAGCTAGGTGCTAGCCCCCTCAAGCAGGTTTATACAGCCGGAGGTGGAGCAGAAAATTCAGCTTGGGCCCAAATTCGATCGCGCCAGTTGGGAATGCCAGTCCTGCCTTCTACTCAAACTGAAGCGGCTTATGGGACTGCTCTTTTAGCAATGCGAGGAGTTAACCAGTCTTTCTGAGTAGCAAATCCAGTTTCATGCTGAAAGAGATGCCACCTGTGCGATTAACCACTTCGCTGCCTGCGATCGCCTGAAATCCCCATCGTTCATACAATCGCAAGGCAGGATTATTGTCTCTAACACTGAGAGAAATCGCTGGATAAACTGGCTTTGCCGTTTCTAGCAAATGAGCCATTAATTGATTGCCAATGCCTCGATTCTGGTGTTCTGGCAGGACAGCAATCGCTAATTCTGGCACGTCATCTGCGACCCAACCAAAGCCTTTTTCTGCCCCTATCCACAACCTGATCCAAACAGCTCCCACTTTTTCGCCCACGGTTTGATTGGTAGCAGAGGCGATCGCCACAAATCCCAGATCTCTGATTCGGCCCCAACCTTCGACATACCGCCTCAACAAAGGATGATTCTTAGCGGCATCAATGTTCGTTTCACCTTCGTCTCGTAGGTGGGCTGCTTCAGACAACATCTCCCACAAAAACGGCTCATCCGCGATCGTGAGGGGTTGAATTGAGTATTGCATAGAGTTTTAGAAGAGAGCTCAGCGTGCTCTACCTTTAGTTGGGTACATGATAAACCGCCGCTCTATCAGAGATACAAAACCAAGCGTAAGCCTTCATCTACCTCCTCTTGCAACACCCCGATACACTACCAATCCTCACGCGGCAGAGACATAAATTGCATTGTTGTCACCCCTGAGTCTAATTCTGAAGATTCCTCTGAATACACTTCGTTCAATCGCGATAGAGTACGCGCCCGGTTATGCCGCTTTAGATACGATTTCAATGCTTCGGTATAAAGTTCGTTACGAGATATCCCCAACTGTTGTGCCAGCACCTCAGCTTCTTCAAAAATTGAGTCTGGAAGAGAAATAGCTGTTTTCACAAGTGATTCTCCAAATCAATTGAGTCCTTAAATCAATGGTAACTATCCTGTGTAACTTAACTCTCTACGTTATGGATTTCTGCTTGTTTGTCGCAAAATATCGCGTATTTCACGCAAGTAGATTTTGATTTGCCCTAGAGTGCTAATGAACCAGAGTAAAAGAACAAGTTGAACTAAAATCAACAATAACCAGATAATTCCAGCATTTACCATTAGATGTTTACCTGTTCACTTTATTCAAAAGTTGCTCCACAATACTGACTAAGCAATCGCCCTAGCTACAAATAAAGCTAATTTTCCATAACTACTGTAGGAATAGCTTCTTCAGAGTTGATTTGAAACACACAATTACGGCCTTGAGCCTTAGCTCGGTACAGCCCTTGATCAGCAGCCACAATTAACGTCGCAGAAGAAAATTGGTTTTGGGGAATCGTGGCTGCAACTCCCAGACTGAGCGTAATAAACTCAGCGACTTGAGAACTCGCGTGGGGAATCTGCAAGGCTCTGACATTTGCCTGCATCTGCGCTGCAACGATCGCGGCAGCCGCAGCATCAGTATTGGGTAGAATTACCGCAAACTCTTCACCCCCGTAACGTGCCACCAAATCGGCGGGACGCTTCACCGCTTGCGCGATCGCCTGAGCCACTTGCCTCAAAGCATCATCGCCTGCTAAGTGCCCGTAGGTATCGTTGTACAGCTTAAAGCAATCCACATCACACAAAATCATTGACAAAGGAGACTGCTCCCTCGCCAATCTCTGCCATTCTTGGGCCAAGAACTCATCAAAGCAACGGCGATTAGCCACCTGAGTCAGCCCATCTGAAGAGGCGAGCCGCTGTAGCTCTTGGTTGGCCTGCTGTAGTTGCTGATAAAGCTCTGACTGCTGAATCGCGATCGCGGCTTGACTCGCTAACTGATTAAATAAACTAATTTCGGCAGGTTGCCAGTTTCTAGGCTCACTACATTGATGAGCAATTAGCAATCCCCAGAGCTTCTCCTGCTGCAAGATGGGCACGACTAAATTGGCTCGAATTTGGAGATCTTGCAAGAGTTGTACATGACAAGGAGTGAGTCCTGCCGCATGAATATCTGCGATCGCTTTACTGCGCCCCTTTTGGTAGTCGTAGGCATGATTGGCTTGGAAGCAAGTGTCAATGACATGCAATCCCAGAATAGGCAACCAACCCTCTGCCACAGACTCCACTACCACAACTCCACTCCAGTCGGAGTCAAACCGATACAGCACCACACGGTCTACGCCAAAGAGTTGCCGAACTTCTGCGGCAGTAGTCTGCAAAATCTCATTTAAGTCCAGCGATTGCCGAATCCGTTGCGTAATAGCAGCTACAATCCGCTCTGATTCCCTCTGTTTGCTATGCAATTCTGCTTCAGTCAGCCCTTTAGTTGTGCTTTTTAGAGTTGCGCTTTTTAGGGCAATGCTGCTTTTAGGGGAGGTCGCGATCGCCCCCAAACTAGGAGTTACAGTCGCAGGCACGGCACTTGGTTTCGCAATCAAATATCCTTGGGCAAAAGTTGCTCCTCGCTCCCGCAGCCACCCCAGTTCCTCTATACACTCAATGCCCTCAGCCACAGTTTGGATATTTAACTGCTGCGTAATTTCTAAAATCTTTTCTGTAATCAGAGCTTTGTACGGGTCTTGATGCACATCTTGCACTAAACCCATATCTAACTTGAGAAAGTCTGGGCGCAACTGATGCAGCAAATTGAGGCTCGAGTAGCCAGAACCTAAGTCATCCAACGCAATCAGAAACCCTGCATCTCGGTAATATTTCAAAATTGATTTGAGATGGTCTAAATCCTGGGGATGATTGGACTCAATGACTTCAAACACAACCTGCTCATGAGCAATCCCTGCGGCATCAATGGCATCAACGGTGCTGCGTAGGCAAGAAACAGGATCGTATAAAGCAGTAGGTGAGAAATTAATAAAAATGTGACTAGAAATTTGATGTTGGTTCGCTTGGGCGATCGCGCTTAAACGAGCCAATCGATCCACTTGAGGCAGCAAACCTGCTTCAGTTGCCAGCTCTAAAATAGGCCCTGGCATAATCAAATTATTTTGCTGATCAAACCCGCGTAGCAGCGCTTCGTGAGCATAAATCCGAGAAGTATCTTTGATATGAACAATCGGTTGAAAAAAGCTGGTAAAACGCTTCGCAGCCAGCATCTCTACGAGCCAATCAGACTGAGTAAACTTGATGAAACGCTGGAGCGAGGTAACATCGCTGAAGTCTTGAATTTGGGGTTGAACATTGCCCCGAATAAACAACGCTTGAGTTTCTTGCAATTCTATCGGAGTCAGCAGACAACCAACGTTTTGAGCTAGCTCTTGGGCTTGCCCTGGCTCGCAAGCAATACTCAAGCCATACCGCTCTGGCATCACCTCATAACTGAGCTTTGCAGATTGCAAGTAAGGCAGGATTTTCTTAAGAGGATGTGGAACCGGAAGCCATAGAAATAGCTTACCTGCCTCACCAGCCCCACAGGAGGCCAAGTTATAGCAAGCACAGGATTTGGGATGAGAATCGCCTTGGCTCACGACTTGCCTACCGTTAAAACAGCTTTATTAGTAATTCCCATGATGACTTACTCAAGTCCGCAACATGGGGTAATTCTTTTAAAGACTGCTTAACTTAAAGACATCTTTGCGCTCATCCGGTGAGTTACCGTATAACCGAAACCTAGCCCAGCAGGACGACTGGAGAGGAATACGGAGGAAAGAGCGATCGCGTGAGCCAACAGCTTTTGACTTTTGGTTCACTTATTAGGCTCTTCTTGAAGTTTCCTTGGAGGTACGCTTTCAGGCAGTCGCACTTGAAGTAATTTCCTTTTGACCGACTCGAAGGCCCGCAGAGGAATTTCTATAACTTGGTGAATAATTAAATGCCAAAGATAGGGGTACTGAGGAAAGCGTCTGAGCAGCAGAACCTCAGCGAAAACATAAAAGCGGCGAGTTCTTTTGAATTGAGGCGGGTTTTCTTCAACACGAATCTGCTCTGGCTGAGGCAACTGATGGCCGATAATTTTATCATTCTCAAAAAACTTCGCTTGGATAAACAACCCTAGCAAGCGATCCAGACACCAGAAGGGAACGTACTTAATCGGTCCCGCGATCGCCATCAACTGTACGATCTCTAGCAGAGCAGCTTGTACTATCTCAGTTCTCCATACTTTTTTGTCAAAGTTTTCTGTATGGGGACCGTGATGATCTCTTCTGCCTCGAATCAAGCACAAAGGATCAAATTTCTTATTCATCTGCGCGATCGGTATTTCCAGTAAGTACTGATCTGTACTAAATAAGTGCCGATCTGGCTTCGCCTTGCCACAGATATCTAATTCTGCAATTGGGGTGATAGTATCCCAGCTCTTAGAGAGTCCTTCTAGATCACCGAAATCAAAACCCTTTTTAGCGAGTCGTAAAACCCAACTATCTGGAAATCTCTGAAAGTATTGAGAAGTGATTTCAAGGATTTCAGGCGTCAGATACTCGTCACAGTTAAGGGTTAGGGTATAAATGCCCATCGCATTCAAGAGCCCGCTGGCGCGTTGAATGATCTCACCTCTAAAACAACTATTAATTTGCTTTAATCGGGGGTCATCAACCGTATGCTTTGCCATCCCAGGCGGATGAACCAGAATAAACTCAATGTCTCCCTTTACGGTAAGTAATTCTGCTAGCCAGTGTTCTGAAAAGCCTTCTCTCGTGGGAATCACAATTGACAGAATGGGCATAGTTATAAAATCCTTTTGACCACTTCTGGGACTTGACCTCTAACCTTTTCCCAGAATATGGCCTCTGTAGCAGGTCTGCCCAGAGATACCACCGGAATTTCACGGAAAAAAAATATATATTTTGTTCCAGAAAGTACCGAATTAGACAGAATGGAGCTGTAATACCCGTAGCTTTACTGTGCAGGGCTGTAAAAAAACCGCCAAAACATGAATGCTCTGGCGGCTGCATTGGTTTGATTAAGAAGGATTAGCGACCTGCGGCAGTTGGCATCCCTAAGATGTCTTCGATTCTAGGCATTTCCTCTAGGGGAATCACACGACCTTCATCTTCAAAACCAGCGATTTGGTCGAAGTTGAGGTAGCGGTAGAGATCGTCCGCGAAGGGGTTGATCTTGTTTGCCACAATGTCGAGGTATTCCTGCACCGAGGGAATCCGACCCAGGAGGGCACAAACAGCAGCGAGTTCTGCTGAGCCGAGATAGACTTGGGCACCTTTACCCATGCGGTTGTTGAAGTTGCGGGTAGAAGTTGAGAAGACCGTGGTGTTGTCGGCCACCCGTGCTTGGTTGCCCATACAGAGCGAGCAACCTGGCACCTCAGTTCTGGCTCCTACTACCCCAAATGTGCTGTAAACGCCTTCTTCTTTGAGTTGGTGCTCATCCATGCGAGTCGGAGGTGCAACCCACAGGCGAGTACTCACTGGAGGGGCACCTTCTAGCACTTTGGCAGCAGCGCGATAGTGACCAATATTGGTCATGCAGGAACCGATGAACACCTCATCAATTTTGTCTCCTGCCACTTCCGACAGCAGCTTCACATTGTCGGGGTCGTTGGGAGCAGCGACGATCGGTTCTTTGATTTCGTTGAGGTCGATCTCAATGATGGCAGCGTATTCCGCATCTGCATCTGCTTCCATTAGGGATGGGTTGGCTAACCACTCTTCCATCTTGGCAACCCGCCGCATGATGGTTCGGGCATCAGTATAGCCACGCGCCGCCATGTTTTTCAGCAGAGCCACGTTCGATCGCAAGTACTCAGCCACGGTTTCAGTACTAAGCTTGATTGTGCATCCCGCACAGGAACGCTCCGCAGTGGCATCTGTTAGCTCAAAGGCTTGCTCCACTTTAAGATCAGGCAACCCTTCGATTTCCATGATCCGCCCGGAGAAGATATTCTTTTTGTTCTCCTTAGAAACCGTGAGCAACCCTTGTTGAATCGCCACGTAAGGAATCGCATTCACCAAGTCGCGCAGGGTCACGCCTGGTTGCAGTTCACCTTTGAAACGTACCAACACTGACTCTGGCATGTCCAAGGGCATTACGCCTAAGGCAGCAGCAAACGCCACTAAACCAGAACCAGCCGGGAAGGAGATCCCTAGGGGAAAGCGGGTGTGGGAATCGCCCCCAGTGCCTACGGTGTCCGGTAGCAGCATCCGGTTCAGCCAGGAGTGAATGATGCCATCACCCGGACGTAGGGCTACCCCACCGCGAGAGGAAATAAAGTCGGGTAGGTCGTGGTGAGTTTTGATGTCGGCAGGCTTGGGATAGGCGGCAGTATGACAGAAGCTTTGCATCACTAAGTCAGCACTGAAACCTAGACATGCCAACTCTTTCAGTTCGTCACGAGTCATCGGGCCAGTGGTATCTTGCGAGCCGACGCTGGTCATTAAGGGTTCGCAGGAAGTACCAGGACGCACACCGGGCAAACCGCAAGCCTTACCGACCATTTTCTGGGCTAAGGTATAACCTTTGCCTGTATCGACTGGGGCGTTGGGTCGCACGAAAATAGTGCTAGGTTCGAGTCCCAACGCTGTCCGGGTTTTGTCGGTGAGCGATCGCCCAATAATCAGCGGAATCCGACCCCCTGCCCGGACTTCATCCAAAATTGTGTCGGGTTGCAGCGTGAAGGTAGAAATCACTTCGCCTGCTTCATTGGTGATCTCTCCTTTATAAGGATGAATCGTGATCACCATTCCGGTTTCCATCTGAGTCACATCACATTGGATGGGTAGGGCACCGGAGTCTTCAGCGGTATTAAAGAAAATAGGGGCGATCGCGCTGCCTAAGACAAATCCGCCACTGCGCTTGTTAGGTACAAACGGAATATCTTGGCCAATGTGCCACAGTACTGAGTTGATCGCAGACTTCCGAGACGATCCAGTTCCCACCACATCACCCACATAGGCGAGGGGATAACCTTTTTGCTTCAGCTCCACGATCGTTTCTAGCGATCCGGGTTGTCGCGTTTCGAGCATCGCTAAGGCATGCAGTGGAATGTCAGGACGAGTCGCCGCATGAGTTGCCGGAGATAAATCATCCGTGTTGGTTTCTCCTGGCACCTTAAACACGGTTACTTGAATGGCGTCTGGTAGGGTGGGACGACTGGTGAACCATTCCGCATTCGCCCAAGCTTCCATAACTTGCTTAGCGTAAGCGTTGGTGGCAGCTAATTCTTGGATGTCGTGGAAGGCATCAAAGACGAGCAGGGTTTTGCTCAAAGCTGCTGTAGCTGCTGTTGCCAACTCGGTATTGTCCACCTGCAACAGCTCGATCAAGGAGTGCACATTGTAACCGCCCATCATTGTGCCCAACAGCTTCACAGCTTCTACAGGCGTTATTAAAGGACTGGTCGCTTCACCCTTGGCGATCGCCGTCAAAAATCCCGCTTTCACATAAGCCGCTTGATCCACACCGGGGGGCACGCGATCGCGCAACATCTCTAGTAATACCTCTTCTTCTCCAGCGGGGGGGTGCTTTAGAAGTTCACACAGCTCAGAGGTCTGCTGGGGTGTGAGGGGCAAGGGGGGAATACCGAGGGCAGCCCGCTCAGCGACGTGTTGACGGTAAGATTCAAGCATTGCAGTAGTCTCCAGGCATCAGCAAGATTTTAAGGATTGGCAGGATTAAAGAGATTATTGAGAGCGTAACTCAACCCCTAGCGCCTGGTAGTTGGCAGGGATACGGTCAGCAATCAAGTCCCAGTGAGAGGGCAGTCGCAACTAGCAGCAGCCAAGCCATTGAGATGGGCAGCATACATTTTTGCTACCGCTTACCAGCATAGAAGTTTACGTAGCGGAAACAAATGTTGCAATCAGCGACAGGTTGCCCTACAAATTCACGAAATGCGATCGCGGTCATCAGTGCCTAGTCGTGGCAGCAGACTCCACCAACCTGACATTTAGTTCAAAGTACATCGATTAAATCTTGACCTGTACTCCAACCATAGCAAAGCTTAATTGATACTGTAGGGCACCTGAGTTGGGGTTTGTTGACTATCTAGCTCACAGGCCGAAGCTTACCAACCGATATCTAAGCCTTCAATCAAACTCCGCAACCACTCAGTGAGATTTTGATTGCCCAGTTGATCGGCGGTTGACCAAGCTTTGGCATAGAAGGCCAAACCACGGCTTTTTTTACCTAACTCGACATAGAGAGTGCCGATATTCGCCATCGCATTAATCTCACCCAAGCGATCGCTTTCTTCGCGTCGGATGAGCAGCGCTTGATGGTAAAAGCGCAAAGCTTGTTCTAACTTGCCAAGGGATCGGTGAACCGCCCCCGTATTGGATAGGGTAACCGCTTGCCCTAAGCGATCGCCTGACTCCTTCTGTAGGAGCAAAATCTGGTTATAAAAGAGCAAAGCCCGATTGGCTTGACCCAAGTTTACATAAGTGAGAGCTAAATTATTCATAGTGACAGCAGTGCCGGAAGTATCTCCCGCCTGTTGTCTCACCAATAAAACCTGCTGGTAATGCAGCCATGCCTGGGCCAATTCTCCCAAGTCATTATAAATAGACCCAATATTGTTGAGAGTAGTGGCTTCACCCGTGCGATCGCCCAACTCTCGCTGAATCAAGAGCGCTTGCTGAAAACGCTCTAGAGCAGTTTGTAATTGTCCAAAGGCACTGTAGGCAAAGCCCATATTATTCAGGGTGGTCGCCTCAGCAGCGCGATCGCCGAGTTGTTGCCGAATCGCTAAAATTTGGTTGTAAAGCAGCAAGGCTCGTTTGGGCTGTCCCAACTTGGCATAGACCAAAGCAGTATTGCTTAAGGCAGCAGTTTCATTGGCACGATCCTCCAGAACCTGAAAGATCGATCTAGCTTGATTGAAATAGTGCAAAGCTCTTTGGAATTGATTGAGGCGAGAGTAAGCCAAACCCAGATCACTGAGCGAAGCCGCTTCCCTAACCTGATCTTGCAAACTTCTAGCCAATTCTAAGTTGGCTTCAGAAAGGGTTAAAGATTCACGAAACTTACTGCCCTTATACAGTTCGAGCGCCCGGAGGCGGCATTGATCCCACTTCTGTTGCACAAGCACAATCCCTAAAAACTGCTGGCTTACTTGCGATCGCCTATTACTCTCAGAATGCCCGATCGCTTGCCAAGAAGAACAGGTTGCGAGGCAGAGTCAGCATAGGATTGGCTATAGCTAACCGCCGTTGAACCATTACTAAAAAGTACTAAAAAGCCGCTCGATACCAAATCTTGGAATCAAACGGCTCTTTAGTTTTATACCCCCAGGGGAATTCGAATCCCCGTCGCCTCCGTGAAAGGGAGGTGTCCTAGGCCTCTAGACGATGGGGGCCTGTTTTGTTTGGCCAACCGATTTACTTCGGTTTATCGCCGCGCCTTTATTAACTTAATCAATCTCCCTGAATCTGTCAATACCTGGTTCGAATTTTTCTTAATTTTTCAGCGACTGAGTGGTGAGTCTACGAGAAGCCAAATACAGTAGCGGGTAGAAAGAGCACTCAGTTAGTTGCTTGTGGCAAGCATTCTATGATGCCTGGAGCAAGGAACTATAAGGGTTATGTATGGATAGAACTAAAGTGACGACAGATGCAGGGATGCCTAAATTGGAGTGAAATGAGCCGCTAGGCCAGCTCGTTAGAGTTGCGTAGACGAATCAGCTGCCGACGCAATTCAGGAGAAGCCGACATTTCGGAAACTTCCTCAGCTTTCACTACCACTTGCAACTGCTCTAGATACTCGTCGGTACCACAGGTGAAGGCATCGATTAGTTGCTCTAGGAGCTGGTCGCGATCGCTGAGTGCGCCTTTTTCCTCAATCAAACGAAATTTGAGGTGAATCTCACATTCGTAAACACTAACCTCGAAAGCAGCAGACTGGCGCTCTAGAGAATCCTGTTTCATTGCAGTAAGCAGCACTTAACCATGCTGTAGGTAAAGGAATGTTTAAAGCTAGACTTTGCAGAGTTTCAGCGATCTTATTGACGATTTTGAGCTTATTAAACTTTCAGCGTATCCCGAAGTCAAAACCTAAATCTGCTGTAGTCCTTGCTTACTATCTAAATTTAATATGCCCCTAAAAGCTTAGAATCCGCTAATTAGCTGAACTTAAATCAGCAAATTAATTGGCTTAGAAGATCCTAAAGTTAGCTTTGCGCTTTCTTCATAATGTATTTAATTATTACCTCCATTAAAGAGAACGAATCCATCCATCACTATCTCCTATTCAACCGGAAGAAGTGACAGCCTATCACGTCTTCACAAGGGATTTGAAGAAGCTTTATCAAAGCTTTATTGCCGTCAGAATGCTAAGCATCCTAACGTTTTGATAGTTACAAAAACAGCTTAAATTTATCCGTATTAATACAATTACACTTTGTAGGGTTTAGTCCTGACTAGCAGTAAAGAAAAGCTCTATCTACGGAGTTGATTAGCTAGGTTTGATACCTTGTTATACTGAACCCCAAGGCAAAATTATCGGCCAGCTACTATAGTTAAGGCCTAAGTTAAGACTTAAAGGTTGGCAAGTAACCCTGAGAGAATCAAGTGTTAAGTTTGTCGCCAGTTCATTTCTAACTTTTCACAAAAACCTAATACTCAAACCAATTATTTTGTCAAAGTAAAAATAGTTACAGCCTCTACCCACTAGCACTGGAATGACTGAGATTTTATTGTAAAGATAATAAAATTTACCCGAAAAAGATTGACAAGTCTGGTTCTGGCATTTTTAAGAAATTTAACCTTACCCGCTTAGCTATTTGCCTTGATGTTGAGCTTGCAAGCTGTTGAGTTTTAGTTCGCTTATTTAACAGTTTTCACCTTAAAAATACAGAGTTAATGATGGCGTTCTTGTCAATCGCATACATGAATTCAGTAACTTTACTGATGTAATTTAAGGACGATAGACAGGTAAGGTGAAGTGAAAAGAGCTACCTTGGTTTGGCACAGAGTCAACCCAAATCTGTCCATAGTGCGCTCGGACAATGCGCTGGCACAGAGCTAAGCCAATGCCGTAGCCTTCTTGAGCTTCATCGCGCTTGAGTCGGAAATGTTCTTCAAAAATTCGGTCTTGGTTTTCTTCTGGAACTCCAGGGCCGTTATCACAAATACTGACTTGCACTTTTTGTGTAGTCCGGTGCAAGACTGAAATTGCAATGGTGCCTTGGGCAGGAGCATACTTAATTGCGTTGTCTAACAGATTGATTAACACTTGCCTAACTCGCTCTGGGTCTGCATAGACTAGCGGTAGGTCACTGGGAATGTCGTGCGTCATCTGCTGATCTTTAGTCTGAAAGCGATCGCGCAGGTATTCCAAAACTTCTTGGCAAAGCGCCCCTAACTCCAGCTTCTGCGGTTGGATCTGAAAGCCGCCACTGGTACCGCGAGCCGCCTGCAAAATATCCGTGATCATCCGGTCGATCGCGCGTGTTTGTGTTTTAGCGTGCTTGAGTAACTGCGCCGTAACACCGGGTTTGAGGCGAGTGTTAAACCCTTCTTTGGGACTGTAGCTGAGTTCTAGGGTTTCGATCGCAATTGAGGCGGCTGTTAAAGGATTGCGCAGGTCATGGGCCAACATAGCAATGATGCGGTCTTTGAACCGTAATTGCTCTTGGAGTTCTTCTTGGTCTTGCTGCAAGCGAAAAACTTCGTCTGTGAGTCGCATCAACTCGGCTGAATAGGCCACCGAATTAATCGTTACATTGGGACGATCCGAGTTAGAAGTCTCGACTTGCGGTTCTAAAGTTGAAAGGTACTCTTCGACGGAGCGTTGCCAGCGAGGCCACCAGTTCTCTAGTTGAGTAACTAACGTACTGCCTGCAAGGGTTTGCCTTGGCTCTGGATGAATTTTGATCAGAGCGGGGGTCGCTACTAGCTTAAAGTGCTCAGCTAGATAGGGCTGTTCTCCTACATCAACAACTTGCAGATCAAACGAATATTGAGCTTTGAGATTTTTGAGATAACTACGGATATGCCGAATCTGTTCTCCTGAGTTGGGGCGCTTGTCTACAAATAAAAGTAGTTGTAGCGGAGTTTCAGGGTCGATTGGCTTGTCAGGAGATGCTTTCATGCCATCTCTCGTCAGCACCTAGGATAGGCAAAATTAGATTGGGTTTTAGTTCAAACACAGGCAATAGAAGCAAGACTAGGTAGAACTGCCACCTTCTCTATATAGACTATCGTGTTCTAGGTCTCCCCGCGCGAAATCTCTGCCGCAGATTCAGAGTTAATCTCAATTTCCGATCGCACCGTTCGACAGAGGAGCAGAGGACAAGGGGCGTGATGTAAGACGTAATCGCCTGTGGCCGTGAGGCGAATATTGCGAAAAGCGGGATGGCGATCGCTGCCCAAAATAATTACATCGGCTTGCTGCTGCTGAGCGATTTGGCAAATGATTGGCCCTGGCTCTCCGGTCTGAATCAAGCTGGTAATGGTTAAGTTGACTCCCGTTAGTTTCTCTTGGGCTTTTTGGATAATTTGTTCACTTTGCTCTTTTTGGGCTTGTTGTAGCGATTGAGTCAGTTGCCAGTTGGGTGTGGGTGTGGCGAACGGCCCAAACAAATAGTGAGGATTGAGCGGCGTTTGGGCACAGAGGATGGTGACTCGCTGAATGCCTGCGGGAATTAGCTGGCGGGTGAGGGCGATCGCTTGTTTGGTCGCTTGGGAGCCATTCACCGCTAAGAGGACATGTTGCCACTTGGGTTGCAGCATTGGTTCTTCCGGTAAACCTCGCGCTACCAAGACGTGACAGGGTGCGTAACGGGCGATCGCTGAAGAAACGCTCCCCAGTAATAACTCCCGCGATCCACCAAGGCCACGGTGACCCACGGCAACCAAGCCAGCCTGAATCGTTCGTGCATGGTTCAAGATTTCAGTTGCAGGTCGCCCCTCTCGGGTCTGGTAAGCAATTCTAGGCTCTGGGGGCAATTCGGCTTTGATTTGGGCGAACAGATCACTGGGGTTTAAATCAGGCCTATGACCATTTTCTAATTCAGGGAGCGGCAACGGTGAAGTTAGTTGTGCCTCTGCGTCAGAAGTTCGGGGTTCAGCCGCTGGTTTTCTGGCTAAGGCAGGCAGTCTTGGGCGCATTCCCGCCGGGCGAGGCTGTACGGTGAGGACTTCTAGCCAGGTTTGCTGCTTTGCCTCAGTTTCGGTATGGGAGAAAAGCGGCATCACTGGAAGCAAAAGCCGTTGTGCCATGCAAGCACTGGCAGAACCATCCGTAGCCAGTAGTAGGGGTGGCAGCAAAGGAGAAGGAGTAGACGGCATGATTAACGGCTCCAGTCCCGAACAGAACTAAGGCATTTCTTACCCCTAACATAGGCAAAACCTGGACAAAAATTGAGTTCTTGGCGGGAAATATTCACAGAAGCTCTAGGCGATCGCAGAAATTTGTGCGGATGGGTTGAGCCAGCGCCGACAACATGAGACGTTTAGACTGTAGCGAAGAGAGTCATCTAATAATGTTGCAGCAGTGGCAGAAAGAGCCGGAGTTGCGGTGGGTGCTGGGCATGGCGATCGCTTTTTTTGTCGTGCTGTCCGCGATCGCGCTGCATCGGTATTACAACTTCTATCCGACCTATGTCGCCTTCGACCAGGGCATTTTTAATCAGGTGTTTTGGAATGGGTTGCACGGTCGTTTCTTCCAAAGCTCACTCTCTTCGACGCTATCGGCAGCGGTGACTCAAGACGGTCAAGTGCCGGAAGTGTTTTACCATCGGCTGGGCCAGCACTTCACGCCTGCTTTGCTGCTCTGGTTGCCAATTTATGCCCTGTTTCCCTCGCCTGCCCTGCTGTCAGTGCTGCAAGTGGCGTTGATGGCGGCTGCTGGTTTGGTGCTTTATGCCTTAGCGCGGCACCATCACAACCCACCCTTAGCCGTGATGATTGCGGCCAGTTTCTATGGGGCAGCAGCGGTGATTGGGCCAACCGTAGCTAATTTCCATGATTTGTGTCAGATCCCGTTGTTTATCTTTGGGCTGCTGCTGGCGATGGAAAAGCGTTGGTGGTGGCTGTTCTGGGTGCTGGCAGGACTGACGCTGCTGGTACGAGAAGATGCGGGAGTCGTCCTATTTAGTGCGGGGTTTTATTTAGCGGTGAGTCGGCGGCATCTCCGAACTGGGTTGGGAGTGTGTGCGCTGAGTGTGGCCTACATCCTGCTGGTAACCAACTGGGCTATGCCGCTGTTCTCGCCGGATATTTCTCGGCGGTTTATGGTGGAGCAGTTTGGGCACTTCGTGGGCAACCAGGAAGCATCTTCATTACAGGTGATTGGGGCGATCGCCACTCAGCCGCTGCGGTTAATTCAGGAAATCGTCACACCTGGCGATCGCACGATCAGCTATTTGCTGGCGCATTGGCTACCTTTGGCGTTCGTGCCAGCGGTGGCTCCGGCGGCTTGGCTAGTGGCTGGTTTTCCGCTACTACAAAACTTCATGCGGCAAGACCCAACTGCTCTGTCGATTGACCTGCGCTATGCCCTCACGGTGATTCCTGGGTTCTTTTATGGGGCGGTGCTGTGGTGGGCCAAGCATCCAGGGGCGTTTACTCGGCGGTTTCGGCGCTTTTGGATTTTCTGCCTCAGTGTGTCGCTAATTTTAACGATTGTTTCGAATCCCAATCGAGCTTTGTCCTTTCTGATTCCCGATTCGTTTCAGCCTTGGGTTTACTCAGCGCCTCAAGCTCAATGGCAACATGCGGCAGCAATTCGCAGTTTGATGGCTCAAATCCCACCGGATGCCAGCGTTTCGGCGACTACTCATATCGTGCCGCACCTGTCGAATCGGCGGGAGATCGTGCGGTTTCCAGCCTTGCAGGTGAGAAATGATGCGCGAACCGTACTTTCGGTGGACTATATCATTCTCGATTTTCAGCAGCTACGGCGGTACCAAGTTGTGTTTGATGATGACCGGAGACTTTTGAAGACAATGGTACCTGTGGTTGATCGGCTTTTGGGCGATCGCTCCTACGGCTTAGTTGGCTTTCGAGATGGCGTGTTGTTGATGCAGCGTAGTGCTAATTCTGACTCGACTGCGGCAACGGCCTGGTCTACCTTTCGGCAAGAACTGGAACCGATTCTGCGACAGCCTGACTAGTCAAGCAAGGCTTTGTGAAGATTTAGGAATCATGCCTGCATTCCTTCGCGGCAATTACAGTGGCCGCTACACTGATATGTGAAGTTCTTAGGACTTATGTGAAGGTGCGGGAGTAGCGTTTGATGAAAATTCTGGTATTGGCTTGGGAATTTCCTCCTCGCATTGTGGGCGGTATTGCCCGACATGTGGCCGAGCTATACCCAGAACTCGTCAAGCTGGGCCATGAAGTGCATCTAATTACCGTCGAATTTGGGCAAGCCCCAAGTTATGAAGTGGTCGATGGAGTCAAAGTGCATCGGGTGCCTGTAGGCTATAGCCACGACTTTTTCCATTGGGTCGTGAATATGAACGAGAGCATGGGCCGTCATGGTGGCAAGTTAATCCTGGAAGATGGCCCCTTCGACCTGATTCATGCTCACGATTGGTTGGTTGGAGATGCGGCGATCGCCCTCAAGCACACGTTCAAAACTCCGCTCATTGCCACCATTCACGCCACTGAATATGGCCGCCATAACGGCATTCATACCGATACCCACCACTACATCAGTTATAAAGAAACCCACTTAGCCTACAACGCTTGGCGAGTCATCGTTTGTACCGACTACATGCGCTCTGAAGCCGCACGGGCGTTGGGGAGTCCTGAAGAAAAAGTGGATGTCATCTACAACGGCATCCGCCCCGAAAAGAAACAACGGCACCCAGATTTTGACTTTGCCAGTTTCCGCCGCCAGTTTGCCGAGGATAGTGAAAAGATTATTTATTACGTGGGCCGAATGACTCACGAAAAAGGCGTGGCGGTTCTGCTCAATGCCATGCCCAAGGTGTTGGCGGAAATGGGTGGCTACGCCAAGCTGGTGATCATCGGCGGCGGCAATACTGACCACTTGAAACAGCAGGCTTGGAACCTCGGCATTGCTCACAAAACCTACTTCACTGGGTTCATGTCTGAGGAAGACTTAAACAAGTTTCAAACCATTGCTAATTGCGCCGTTTTCCCTAGCCTCTACGAACCCTTTGGCATCGTGGCTTTAGAAAGTTTTGCGGCGCGAGTACCAGTCGTGGTCTCCGATACAGGCGGCTTTCCGGAAGTAGTGCGCCATACCAAAACAGGCATTGTGACTTGGGCCAATAATTCCGAGTCCCTCGCTTGGGGTATTTTGGAAGTCTTGAAGAATCCGGGTTATGTCCAGTGGCTCATAGACAATGCTTATGAAGACTTGGAGCGGCGCTTCAGTTGGGCCAAAATTGCCCAGCAAACCGAAGTGGTTTACAAACGAGTAGTGCAAGAGCGATCGCAAGTCGATTGGTAAGGTGGATTGGATAAGACGGTTTAGATAGAGCACGTTCAAACCACAAACACAGGGGGCGAGCATATGGATGGGGCTGAGCGGATTCAATGGTTAAAAGAGCATACTCAGTTGGCATCGCTCTCTGATGAAGCTCTAGAGGCGATCGCCGTTGCTATTGTCGAGGAGCCGTTCCCAGAAAATCGCCATCTGGTTGTAGAAGACACCCATCCAGATGTACTTTACATCTTGAAAACAGGACATTTAGAGAGCTACCACACCAGCCCAAATGGCCCTGTCAAAGCAGTGAGCTTGCTGCCTGGAAGCATCATTCATCTCAAGGAACTGTTGCTAGAGCAACCCACTGAGCGAACCGTCATTACTCTTGACGATGGTTTGTTGTGGCGGATCACCAAAGAGCAGTTTCTTGCTTTAGCGCAGCAGTACCCAGAAGTTAGCCGTACCTTCTCGCGCCAACTCGCAGCGGAGCTAAACCAACTAACTTCTCAACTCGCCTATGAACAAGAGCGGCAGGCAGCATTACGACCTTACGCGATTCCCAGAGTCAGGCGAGGCGTGATTGGCAGTAGTGAGGTTGCTGTTGGACTCCGTAAACAAGTTCGAGATGCTGCCCGCGATCGCACTCCCGTTTTACTGACGGGTGAGGCAGGAGTTGGCAAAGTTAACTTAGCGGCCTTAATTCACTTCAACTCAGCGGCGCGACGGGAACCCCTAATTCGTTTCAACTGTGGCACTCTCTCTAGTAGTGGTGCAGAACTGTTTGGGCGGGCGGCTCAAAGCGCGAGTGGTAAACAGGGTTTGCTGGCCTACCTAGGCAGCGGAACTTTAGTGCTAGATCACCTGCAAGATCTGCTTCCAGAACTACAAGTTAAAGTAATTCAGCTCCTTCAAACCGGAGAGTATCGCTCCATCAGTCGAGAGGGCGAACCGATCGCTGAACTACAGCAGTGTCAAGCGCGCATTATCATCACCGCAGAGCGATCGCTCGATCAAGTCACTGAACAACTAAGCCTTGAACTTGGACAAGTTTTGTGGGGACATGCGATTGAAGTGCCACCCCTGCGCGAGCGTAAAGCCGATATTAAAGCCAAAGCCGAATATCACATTAGTTGCTTTGCCCGGGGAGAAGGAATTTCTCGGCCCAAACTCACCTCGGAAGCGGCGGAAGTTTTAGCCAGTTACGACTTCCCTGGCAATTTACCAGAGCTAGAGAGCCTGCTGGAGCAAGCGATCAGCCAATCGAATGGCGCGGCTGAACTGACGGCTGATCTGTTCCGCTCGGCCCAACAACTCGCCGTTGAACTGGATCAAGTTACCTCTCAACTGGCCTTTGAGCAAGAACGCCAGACTGCATTGCGTCCCTACCTCGTGCCAAAAGTACGCCGGGGGATTGTCGGCTCTAGTCGCTATGCGGTGCGGTTGCGTCAGGAAATTAAAAAAGCGGCGGGCGATCGCAAATCTGTCTTGGTGTTTGGTGAACCAGGGTTGGGCAAAGACAATACCGCAGCACTGATTCACTTCGGCTCTCGCGATCGCCACCAACCGATGATCAAAATCAACTGCAACACGCTGCAAGCCAGTGGCGCAGAATTGTTTGGTCGAGCGGGAGGTAAGCCAGGGCTACTAGAGTGGATTGGTCAGGGCACGCTCCTGCTCAACAACATTCAAGAGTTACCCCCCGCGCTGCTAGAAAAAATTCTGCTCTTACTCGAAACCGGAACCTACACTCCAATTAGCCGTGAAGGAGAACCCGCACCAGAACCTAAGCAAAGCCAAGCTCGGATCATGATGGTGTCAGAAAAAACGCTGCCCCAGTTGGAGCGAAAGCACTGCGTCCCCCATGTGATCAAAGTGCCACCGTTGCGGGTGCGGAAAGCTGACATTGCGGCTCAGGCTGAGTACTATATCAGCTTGACCTGTCGAGCTAAAAACCTCACTCGTCCCCACGTCACCCCAGAAGCCTTACGCCGTCTCCAAGGCTATGACTTTCCGGGCAACTTCACAGAACTAGAAGGACTGATTGAACGGGCGATCGCGCAATCGAATGGCGCACCAGAACTCACGGAAGAAGTCTTTTGGGCCGTGAGCAACAAAACCCGACGCTTCCGAGTGAACCTGCTCAACGCCTATCCCAAGCTACGGCAGTTTTTACGGAGTGATTGGTGGCCCGATCGCATCAACTTTGGCTTTACTTTGGGTATGTTTGCCGTCATCGTCGCCATCTTGATGTTCGGCCCCCAAACGCGCGACAGCAACATTGGCCTCAATTTATTTTGGGCTTGGTGGTGGCCGTTGATGCTCTTTGCCTTTCCCTTTGTCGGGCGCTTGTGGTGCTCGGTTTGCCCATTCATGATCTACGGTGAGTTAGCTCAGAAGCTTTCCTTACAAGTCTTTCCCCGTGAATTACTGCCTTGGCCCCGCCAGCAAGCGGAGAAGTGGGGCGGCTGGTTTCTGTTCGGCTTATTCACGCTGATTTTGCTTTGGGAAGAACTTTGGAATTTAGAAGACACAGCTTATCTGGCGGGTTGTCTCTTACTGCTGATTACGGCTGGGGCGGTAATCTTTTCGCTGTTGTTTGAGCGCCGCTTTTGGTGCCGCTATCTCTGCCCAATTGGGGGGATGAACGGCTTGTTCGCCAAGCTCTCCATGACTGAGTTGCGGGCACAACAAGGCATTTGTTCTGCCACTTGCACGACCTACCAATGCTACAAAGGCGGCCCTGAAAAAGGCGAAGGACAAGAAAGTCTGGGTTGCCCACTCTACTCTCACCCAGCGCAATTGGAAGACAACCGTGACTGCGTGCTGTGTATGACCTGCCTCAAAGCTTGCCCACACCGCTCAGTGGAAGTGAATCTACGGCCTCCTGGCATTGAACTTTGGACGACTCATCAGCCGACTTATGCAGAAGTAGCGCTGCTATTTTTATTATTCGGAGCGGTTTTCCTCCATCGCCTACCTGAGATCGAAAACCAGTTGGGCTGGAATCTGCATTTAGAGAATTTTGGCTGGCATGCTGGGGTTTCTGTAGCAGCATTATTGCTCCCTGTGGCGATCGCGCTCTTGGCCCAATTCTTGATTCGAGTAGTCAACCGCACCCTCAAACCTCGTCCCTTTCTGGAGCTAGCTTACGGCTATTTGCCTTTAGTTCTGGGCGGCAGCTTAGCTCACTATCTGCGTTTGGGTTTAACCGAAGCGGGCCGAGTTCTGCCAATCACCCTCGCTACCTTTGGCTACAGCAGCGTTAACGTGCCGATCGCCGTGGCTGAACCCGCAGTAATCGCATTTCTGCAAGCGGTGACGCTCATTGCTTCAGTCTGGTTGAGTGTGATGTTGACTCAGAAAATTGCGCGTCAGCCTTTACTCAGTCTGTTACCCCAACACCTAGCCACGATCGCCATCGGCTCGCTGTTGTGGAAGTTAATTGTCAGTTGATCAGGTTACTCGCTCTAGCAGTTAGAACTCAATCCACTACTTTTAGGAGTCCCATATCCAAGTGGTCAGAAATCCGCCGAATTTGACTCAACTCCTCAGCACTCAACACTGCGTCTGAAGCGATCGCCATAAAAAATTCGCATTCATCTGCTTGGGTAATTTTTCCAGAAATAAAAATGCGCTGGATAGTTGGCCCAATGGCAGAACCAAGACTGCTATTGTCAGTATTCATGAGGACGATTCTGTAAGGAAAACATGAAGAAGCTCTATTAATTTGTATATTCCCTGAATTGTTGACCTCTTTGCTCCCTCCAGTTGGCTTACCTAGGTGGGTGAGCCTGAGCCATACCAACGTAGAGATGAAAAAACTGCCCATCTTCCGAAACAACGCTTTGTTACAACGAGCGCTGACCCACAGTTCTTACACCAACGAGCATCCGGCGTTTGGGGAAGATAACGAACGCTTGGAGTTCTTAGGCGATGCCATCTTGAACTTTCTCAGCGGTGAATTTCTTTACAAGCACTACCCTGAAAAACCAGAAGGAGAATTAACGCCGCTACGTTCTGCCTTGGTGGATGAGTCACAGCTCGCCAAATTTGCGATCGCCCTCAACCTTGGTTCCCTCATGCATTTGGGCCGAGGGGCGGAAATTAATGGTGGGCGGGAAAATCCCAACTTACTTAGCAGCACCTTTGAAGCGGTAATTGGGGCTTATTTCCTAGATACAGGTTCCAATATTGAGACAGTCCGCAACTATGTAGAACCGCTGTTTCAAGCGATCGCGGATACTTTGGTTGATACCGCAACCCAAATTAACTTCAAAAGTCGTTTTCAAGCTTGGGCCTTAGCCGAAGTAGGTCAGAACCCCAAGTACGCCATCATTGCTCAATCTGGCCCAGATCATGCGCGAGAATTTACCGCCGAGGTGCGTGTAGCTGACCAAAAATACGGCGAAGGCAAGGGGCACAGAAAGCAAGATGCGGAAAAGAGTGCCGCCAAACAAGCCCTAGAAGCCTTAGGACTGCTCTAGAAAATGGATCAACTTTCTAAGCTGGGCTAGAAACGGTCGTACCTCGCAAAGACTGGATGGTTGCGATCGCCTGTTGTGCGGCTCGATCAATCTCCACTTCTGTATTGAACCGCCCAATACCAAACCGCAGCGAAGCATAAGCCAATTCTGGCGATCGCCCTAAAGCAGTCAGCACATGGGAAGGTTTGATTTCAGCCGATGTGCAAGCAGAACCAGAAGAAACCGCTACCATAGGTTGCAACCCCAACAACAACGCTTGCCCATCTACCCCTGCCACACTGACATTGAGATTGCCAGCAAGCCGTTGCGTAGGATGACCGTTCAGGTAGATATTGCCGACCGTGTTGAGCTGCTGCCACAGGCGATCGCGCAGTTGCGTCAGCCGTTGAGCTTCTGTTACTTGTTCTGCCAGTCCCAACTCTACTGCTCTGGCGAAACCGACGATCTGTGGGGTGTAAAGCGTCCCCGATCGCATGCCTCGCTCATGCCCACCTCCATGTAGTTGAGGTGCCACCTGGACTCTAGGATTACACCGCCGCACATACAACGCCCCAATCCCCTTCGGCCCATACACCTTATGAGCTGTGAGCGACATCAGATCAATCTGCATCGCTGCCACATCTAAAGGGATTTTAGCGATCGCTTGAGCCGCATCGGTGTGAAAGAGAACTTGATGCTGGTGACAAAGCGCCCCAACCTCAGCCAGTGGCTGCAACACCCCAATCTCATTATTTGCCGCCATCACCGAAACCAAAATCGTATCAGGCCGCAATGCTTGCTCCAGTTCTGCCAGATTGATCAAGCCATCAGATTGCACAGGTAAATAAGTAACCTCAAATCCCAAAGACTCTAAATAGCGGCACGGGTCAAGCACGGCATTGTGCTCAGTAATGACAGTGATGATGTGCCGTCCCTTGCTGATGTAAGCTTCTGCCACCCCTTTGATCGCCAAATTATTTGCTTCTGTAGCGCCACTGGTGAAAACGATTTCCTCTGGGCCACAGTTGATCGCAGTTGCTAAAATTTCTCGCGCTTTTTTGACTGCCGCTTCCGCCTCCCAACCATAGGCATGAGTCACACTCGCCGGATTCCCAAAATGCTCGGTAAAGTACGGCAGCATTGCCTCTAGTACCCTTGGGTCTACCGGAGTTGTAGCGTGGCAATCCAGATAAATCGGACGATAAACGTTGGGCATTTTGACACTTAACAGGTTACAGCAATACCTTTAGTTCCAAGGTGAAACCAGGCACGACATTCTCACCACTGAGAATCGCTGTGGCTGGATACTGGGTCACGGATTGATCGGCTCGATAGACCCAAGCTTGTTGATTTTGGCGATCGATCAGCCAACCTAAACGCACACCGTTCGCAATGTATTCCTGCATTTTGGTTTGCAACGTGTCTAGACTGTCAGTTTTAGAGCGAATCTCGATCACAAAATCTGGTGCAAGGGCTAGAAACTCATCTTCTCCCTGATCCCAGCCTTCTGGTAAGCGTTCCTTAGCCACGAATGCCACATCCGGCGATCGCACCGCACCATTTGGTAATCTGAACCCTGTACTGGAGCTAAAGACTTCGCCAAGATCGTGGTTGATTACCCACAGCATCAGGTAAGTAATAGCTCTGGCCTCACGATTGCCAGAAGTGCCTCCGGTCGGTGCCATAGTCACAAGGGTTCCATTTGCGTTGCGCTCGAAGCGGAGATTTGGGTTTTGAGAGTTTAACTGCATCAACTCCAAATCTGTAATGATCCGTGACTGCACCACGTTTCCTGCTCCCACGGCTTCAGCTCTCTAGCGTCAATATAGCAACTCTGTAACTTGGGCAGGGCGTAGGCTTTTACAACTTGCGGCATGTCCTCTGCCTGCTAAATCTCTCAAGGAGGGAATGTGGAGTTACAGGCGATCGCGCTACTGTTGAAAAAAATTCTTTCACCTTCTGGCATGGAAATCCTCAGCCTAGTCAAAACATTTATCGATGTTCCGGTTCTGGTCAAAACATTTGTGGCAGTTTTCGTCTTGGCTGATGCTTTGGGGAATGCCCCAATTTTTTTGGTGCTGACCAAGGGCATGGAAATAGAGCAGAAAAATAGTGTGGTCGATCGCGCTAGCTTGATTGGAACAGCGGTGATCCTGGCTTTTGCCTTTGGAGGGCAAACCGTTCTGGATTACTTGCACATCAGCATGGGTTCTTTAGAGATCGCAGGTGGATTGTTGTTGCTGATGATTGCCTTAAAGATGCTGGAAGGACATACAGAAGCACCACTGGTGGAGCAAGGGCGGGATGTGGCGATTACTCCATTGGCGTTTCCGCTGTTGGCTGGCCCTGGCACGTTAACCAGTGTGATGTTATTGATGTCTGATTCAGATACTGCAATCGGTCATCTCAGTGTCGCGCTTGGCATTGTTGGTGCGATGTTCGTCACTTGGTTTATCGTGCGGCAGTCGTCCCGGATTGATCATTGGTTAGGGGCAGAAGGCGCGATCATCATCACGCAACTCTTGGGGTTCCTATTAGCGGCGCTAGCGATCGAAATTAGTAGTTCGGGAATTCGAGAGTTATTTCTGAAGTGAACTGCAATCAATAAGACTTGCCATCACTGCCAAAGTACTCACGGTAGGCACAAATTTTATCTGCACGCACATCAAACGCGATCGCCACTCGGTTTTTGTAGGGTTGACCTCGCATCACACCCTCATCCCGAAACTCAAAAACTACGGTGGTGTCATTGCTCATGACGCGATCGAGCGTTACCATTAAGCCCTGTTCAAACGTGGCAGAGACATACTCAGTAGATCGCAAATTCATTCCAGAGCGGGTAAGTAGATGGCTGTGATGACTGGAAAATGCCGCTCCACTGCCTGGGACAGGAATTCCAGCATTGTCTTGAGGGCAAACAGTTCTCGGTAAACCACTCGCCCTCCTCGTTGTGTCCAACTGATAAAGAACCACAGCAAATACACCCAAAGATTGACTAGGACAAACGCTAGAGCGACAAACAGAAAGCGGGTTACAGGATTTTTACTCGTGGTGCGGATGCGACACTGGTTCTTGATCCTGTAACTGGTTTCAATGCCAAAACGGTCTCTGTAATGCCGATGGGTCTGGTGCAGGGCAACCTTCACCCGATGCAGCACATAGACAGTGTATTGAATCCCATGCTTGCCCTTGAGCCCTTTGTAATAGTTACAAATGACCCGCATCTGACAGCTGACCGAACCATACTGGGGACTGTTGAGGGTGTAGGGTGTCTGGTAGCTGCGCCGTCCCCTTAGCAGTTGACGGGTTCCTCCAGTTTTGCCCCGAATCACCGCAGGCATCAGGAAGGGAATCTGCAATGCCTTCAGCCAACGGATGACAGGGACACTATAGAACCCTCGGTCCAGGTAAAGCCGTTTGACTCGGACTCGCAGCGGACTCAACCTTGCGAGCAAATAAGTCAGGGTCGCCACTAAGGTTTCTTGACGATGCACTGCATGAATCCCTAGGGTCACACGTTTGTGACGACAGACAACATAGACTGTGGCATAGGCGAAGAATGAGGTAGTTCCAGCTTTAGCTTGAGAGCGGTAGATGTAGGGAGCCTCCACCTCACTTGGGTTGCCGTAGTAGGGAATTAAGTGTAAATCGATGGCAATGCGATGCTGCCTTCTGCAAATCTTGGGTGGAATTCGGCTTTGCAGAGCCGCATTGAGTTGGCTCTCCAGTGTTGCCATCTCATCCAATTTGTCCAAGTGATAGCGGATACCATTACCACTGGGTGTACCTTGCAAGCGTTGAGCCGTGTGTTCGATGCTATCGCCTCGGCTGGCAGCCCGCAGCAGGATCTCGAATAGGTCTTGGGGGGTGTATCCGCCTTCCATGTTCAGTGGAACAGACTCGAGTAGACAATCAAGGGCAGCTTCCAGTGTCCCTTCATCGGTCAGAGCGGGAGCAGGAGATAATGAAGATGGGTAGGTCGTCATGGCTTGATCTAATGCTTTTAGCCTGACCCTACCCCTTTCCTAGAGAATTTGCGATCTACTGATACTGCAAGAAAGCCTCCGTCCTCGCTTTGCCAGTATTGAGTCCGTGGTAAGGCCCCATCGGAAACCAGAAGCTGAAATCTTCGCTGAGCATGTCTAAAAACGCTTGCCATTCACCCGTTGCTAGACCGTGGGTAAAGTACTCAAAAGCTTGATGGGCAGTTTTTAGGGTGTCAGTCTGAGCTGTATTCATCTTGATTAATTTTGGCTCGATCCCACCTGAGAAGTAGTACTTAGAGGTTACTCCTGCACCCCAGCAAATTTGCTTCTTCTAGCGAAATCTCAATAATCTAAATCCGAAATTCCACGCAGAGGGTAGTAGGTAATCACAGCAGTCTGGGTAAACCTGCGATCGCACCTTTCAAGATTCCCAGTTACAACCAAGGAGCTAGAGCGCGATCGCGGCTCAATCCGTTGACGCTGAAATTCAATTCGCTGGAGTAGAGTTGCATGGAATTTACCACCACACTAGGACTAATTGCAGGCAGTTTAACCACGATCGCCTACTTGCCCCAACTGATCAAAACTTGGAAATCTAAGTCAGCCGATGACCTTTCTTGGAGCATGCTGATCACGCTTTGCGTTGGGATTGTACTGTGGTTGGTTTACGGCAGTTATGTCCACGATATTCCAGTCATTTGCGCCAATGTCGTGACCCTAATTCTTTCCTCAATCATTTTGGGCCTCAAAATTCGTTACAAGCGGAGTGGGGAGTTGGGGTGAGGAGCGAGGGAATCTAGCACTCTCACAGCTAGCGCTTGGTTGTGTTTTTGAGAGGGATGAAAAGCAGGCCGAGCGTAGTGCAACCCACTGACGATCGCCCTGAACAAAAGCTTCTCCTTGAAGAACCAAAATTGCATTAAGTCTTGCCAAACTTGGCGATCGCCCCATTTTTTGTCTTGCTGCAACAGCAGTGCTATGCCCCAGCTCATCAGGCCCAGCATTAAAAGATTTGAGATGACTAAACCCAATAGGCGCATTCCATAATTACGAGTGGCAGATTGCAACACCTCAAAGGCTACCGCTTGATGTTCTATTTCTTCGGCAGCGTGCCATTCAAACAACGCTCTGAGATTGGGTTCTGCTGGATCGAGGAAGCGTTCGGTCAAGGCAATCTCGGCCATCAGCGAGGTCAGGTGCTCTAACCCAGCCACGATCGCTAAATTTAAGGCCAAACTTCCATGTTGCGTCAGCCCTCGCCAAATCCCCTGGGCACAACGGACATATCCCTCAAAGCGATACCCTTGTTGTTGGAGATTTTTCCAAAAATGGGTGTGCTGGCTAGCGTGTTGAGACTCCTGGGCAACAAAGGCTCGTACCTGTTGCCGAAGTTGGGGGTCAGTAATGTGAGGTAATTGCTGCTTAATGATGTGATTGATGTAGTGCTCGATGTCAGGGAGCAGCAACGTCAAGCTATTTAGCAGATGAGTATTGTAAGCGCTGTCACCGAGCCAATAGCGCTCAATGGTATCGGGAAAGCGGAAATGAATCGGACGTACCTGAATTCTGGGGACTGCCATCATGGTACGGGGCACCGAGCTGTTTCGAATAGCCTTTCTATTACCTTTTACGAGCGATCGCGGTGGAGTAACTCCATCCTTAGGGGTGAAGGTTCCGATAACCGAACGCTAAAGTGCGGCTTTTGCCCTAGTGAAAGCTGAGAGAATTGTTTACATTTGTTTACAGTGAAAGTAAACAATTTTTAGAGGTGCCCCGTATGAACGGCACTCTGCGCGTTGGTAACCTGTTTGGTATTCCGTTTTATCTCCATCCATCTTGGTTTTTGGTCTTAGGACTTGTCACTTGGAGCTATGGCAGTGGCTTGGCCGCTCAGTTTCCTAGTTTGGTTGGTTTATTCCCTTTACTGTTGGGGTTATTTGCAGCACTATTGCTGTTTGCCTCAGTTTTGGCTCACGAACTGGGTCATAGCTTTGTAGCCCTACGTCAGGGCATTGGCGTGAAGTCAATTTCTCTCTTTCTGTTTGGGGGTCTAGCTAATTTAGAGAAAGAATCCGAAACACCCGCCGAGGCATTTTGGGTGGCGATCGCGGGTCCCGCTGTCAGTCTCGCTATCTTTGGTGTGCTCAGCCTAGTTCAGATTGTTAGCCCTATTTCGGGTCCAGTATCCGCAGTCTTAGGACTGGTGGCTTCTATTAACTTGGCCTTAGCCCTATTCAACTTGATTCCTGGCTTGCCCTTGGATGGTGGCAACGTCCTCAAGGCGCTAGTTTGGAAGATTACTGGAAATCCCTATAAAGGGGTTGCCTTTGCCAGTCGCGTCGGACAAGTGATTGGTTGGGTGGCGATCGCCTCTGGTCTCATTCCTCTCTTAGTGTTCGGCAGCGCTGCAAACCTTTGGAACCTACTCATTGGTTGGTTCTTGCTAAAAAATGCAGGTCAATCGGCTCAGTACGCCACGGTGCAATCCAAGCTGTCTGGATTTACGGCATCTGATGCTGTTACACCGAATGGCCCAGTCGTGCAAGCTGACTGGACGCTGCGAGAATTTGCCGACTGGTCATTATTCCACCAGATGTCTTGGCAACGCTTTTTGGTCACAGATACCACCGGACAGTTGATGGGGGCGATCGCGGTGGCTGACTTACAGCAACTCCCCGTAGAGCGCTGGGCTACCACGCAAGTCTGGGATGTAATGCAACCCATTAATCCTGACACAACGATTCAAGCAGACCAGCCCCTGATCGAGGTGGTAAGTCTACTAGAGCAACAACAACTGTCAGCGTTACCCGTGGTTCGGCCTAATGGCGTGCTTGTAGGTCTGTTGGAAAAAGCAGCGATTCTACGCCTACTTCAGGGCAACCTCCAAGCTAATCCTGCTTAATCCGACTCGCTTGACTCGACTCATTGCTCTCTCCTTCTCTATTATTCCTACCCATTCCCTAGGCCGCCTCTATGGTTCTAGGGAATTTTTTATGGCTGAAGAGGGGTGAGGAAACCAGGTCGAACGGCTGGGAATTGGAGTAGAAATGTACGCACCAGGGAGTCACGGAGTAGGGCTTGGGAGCAAATTGCGGAAGCCACAGAGGAACAGTGGTTAACCAGCCTAGAATCGTCCCGAAAATAAGAAAAGCGATCGCCACTTCGCAAAAGCCCACAACTTCCTCACAGGTTGCGGTTGGGCTGGCTCCTGACGGGGTAGGAGGAAGAGTTGAGTGGGCGATCGCAGCAAACTGAGCCGCTGCCAATGGGTCTTCTGCTTTGGGATTGTCAGCGGTCGGTAACTCAGAAGGCGCGATCGGTTCACCAACCACACCCCCGCAAAGTGGCAACACGATGTAGGTCAGCGGCGTGCCAAGGGGTGCTGAGGGGTGAGTTACAAAAGGCTGATCCTTTGAAAACTCCCGCCGTTTATTTGTCATGATAAAAGGTAACTCCTGAGAATACAGACTTGGGAGAGCAGCCAGGGTTAAGTGTGGTAGCTGGACCCTGGTTGCTACCTGGAAGAAATGCAATAAATTCTGAAACCAAGGCCATCAATCTCAAGGCCAAAGCAATCTCAAGGCCAAAGCCAATACCTTAGCTCGTGGGTTGGTCGATCTATTTAATGGCTACGCTTATTAATGGTTACGCTCGGTTTCAGTGTTTTTACCGTTTTCTCACTTTGGACTATTTTTTCGTACGACTGGGTGATGACGTCTCGATAAATATGTGACTGTAATCGTGCGGAGCTGTGATAAATATCTGATAAAGATGTGATGCCGCTCAAAGCAGCCATTTGATAAAGTACTTCACCAGATTGTTGGACAGGCTCAAAGTGTAGGGTAAATTTTGAATAACAGCGGCATCTGTTTGGATCAACTTGGATCAACTATTCACCTAGGGAGGGCAGCCGATGATTGGCAACCAAAATAACGAGCAAACTCCCACCAACTCCCAGTTGGCAACGACAGCCACCACTCGAATGCGCAACTGGGGCACAGTGACTGCCTTGGAAGAAGGCAAGTGCTACCGGATCAACCGTATTGAACTGCAACCGGGGCATCACATCAGCACTCAGATGCACTATCACCGCAGCGAGCACTGGATTGTTGTCTCTGGAACCGCCAAGGTAATTTGCGACGGTCAGGAGAAAATCCTGATTGAAAAGCAATCAACCTATGTGCCGATGTGTATGCCGCACCGGGTCGAGAATCCGGGAGTGATTCCACTGGTGATGATTGAAGTGCAGAATGGCGAATATTTGGGAGAAGACGACATCATCCGCTTTGGAGATGCCGAAGAAGGATAAACGGTAGCAGTCATCGGCTTTTTGGCGATTTGTTAGACTGAGCTTACTAGGCTTTGTCAGTCAACTTTCTGTAAGGACGCCAGCAGATGACGTTATCGATGCCTCCAAGGACTTTGTTGCTCTCTAAAGAATTACCCACTCTCCAATACAACTCCACCCGCGATCGCTTTGATGAAACCTGGCAAGCTCCCCTCTCCACACTGTTAGGGCTAGGACGAGCAGCGGGTGCTGATTTTATCGAATTTTTCTTGGAGCGCACCAACTACATCAGCTGTCTAGCAGAAGATGACGGCATCAGCAGCATTGCGCCGCGCTTATCGACAGGTGCAGGCGTGCGGGTGTTTCGCGGTAAAGCCGACTGCTATGTCAGCACCAATGACCTGACTTTTACGGGCCTGAAAGCAGCGCTTGAAAAAGGCTTATCGATTTTAGGTTTGCATTTACCTGCGCCTAGCGCATTCGTTCCCGAAATCAACCTGGAACTGCTACGCGACTACGCCACCAAGAAAGGCAAAGAGGCTTGGCTCGGTGGTTGCAGTTCGATGCGAGAAATGGGAGATATTCTCTTAGCTGCGAATGCTCAACTGCAAACCAAGGCCACTCACGTCCAGTCTCGACGAGCAGCCTACTTCCGTGATTGGCAAGAAGTTTTAGTGGCAGCCAGTGACGGCACCTTTGCTAGAGATATTCGCCTGACTCAATCTGTCGGTTACAGCTTGCTCTGTGCGGATGGCGCGAACCGTTCTTCGATTAGTCAGCGGGTGGGCGACACCAGCAACCCTGACTTCCTGCGGGGTTGGGACTACACTGCCACGGCTGAAGATGTGGCAGAATCCGCTGGCAAGATGCTCTACGCCGACTATGTAGAATCGGGCACCTACCCAATCATCATGGCAAATAAGTTCGGTGGGGTGATCTTCCATGAAGCTTGCGGTCACTTGCTGGAAACTACTCAAATCGAGCGCAAGACTACTCCCTTCATTGACAAGAAAGGCGAAAAGATTGCTCATGAAAGCTTAACCGCTTGGGATGAAGGTCTATCTACCGACGAGTTTGGCACCATCGACATGGACGACGAAGGCATGCCCGCTCAACGGACGCTGTTGATTGAAAATGGCATCCTCAAGAACTTCCTGAGCGATCGCACGGGTTCTATCCGCACAGGCCATCCTCGTACAGGCAGTGGTCGTCGCCAAAGCTATACCCATGCAGCGGCGTCCCGGATGAGAAACACCTACATTGCCCCTGGTGAACACTCCGTTGAAGATTTGTTTGCTTCGATCGACAAAGGCATTTATTGCAAGAAGATGGGTGGCGGCAGTGTTGGCCCTACCGGACAATTCAACTTCGCCGTGGATGAGGCCTATCTGATCGAAAACGGCAAAGTCACCAAGCCACTCAAAGGCGCAACCTTGATCGGGGAAGCCAAGGAAATCATGAACAAGATCTCCATGTGCTCTCAAGATTTGGGTTTAGCAGCAGGCTTCTGCGGCTCGGTCAGTGGCAGCATTTATGTCACTGTTGGCCAACCTCACATCAAGGTGGATTCGATCACGGTCGGTGGTCGTTAGTTTTGAAGCGAAACCTAACCCCCAGCCCCTTCCCTAGTAGAGAAGGGGAGCTAGAACCCACCTTCTCTACTAGGGGAGCTAGATTCAAAGCCCCTCGCCTCACAGGAGAGGGGTTTGGGGAGAGGTCAGCTAGGACTCAATACAAGATTTTTGCAAAGACATACGTTAGCCAGTAAGACTGCAATATGCCGAATATTCAAGAACTAGCGACTTACGCCAAAGAAAGCGCCACAAAACTTGGCATCCAAAAATTTGATATTTATGGTTCCTCGGTGGATGAAACTAGCGCTCAGGTAGACCAGGGAGAACCGAAGCAGGTTAAGGCGTCGAATCGCTCCAGTGTAACGGTGCGGGTGTGGAACGAAGAACACCGCGTTGGGATTACTTCTACCACCGATGTTGATCCGGCGGGTGTGGAGTTGGCGCTGAAAACTGCTTACGAAGCCAGCTTCTTTGGCGCTAAAGAACATGTGCCTGACTTCAGCCCTGAAGCCACCGCTCCGATTCCCGAAACCTCTCATGAGAAGACTCCCCAAGCTCCAGTTTCCACGCTGATTGAGACGCTAGCGAAGGCTGAAAAAGAACTGCTAGAAGCGCATCCCGCGATCGCTGGTGTTCCCTACAACGGCATGGCCCAGCGAGATTTCGATCGCTTCTACCTCAACAGTGAAGGGGCACAGCGATATGAAGGTGGCTCCTATGCTTCGGTGTATCTCTACAGCAAAACTGAAGAAGAGGGTAGAAAGCCGCGTAGTGCTGGAGCGTTCAGAGTGGGTTACGGATTTCCAGAGCTAGATGTGTCATCTTGTGTGCAGGAAGCGGCGGAGAAAACTATCAGCCACCTGAACTACAACAAAATTCAGTCGGGTAAATATCTGGTTGTGTTTTCCCCAGAAGCCTTCTTGAGCTTGCTAGGGGCGTTCTCTAACCTATACAACGCCCAAAGTATCCTCGACAGACAAAGCCTCTCGACTCCAGAATCCTTGGGGACACAGATCGCTTCACCTCTACTTTCCGTCTGTGATGACCCGCATCATCCTGGTAACATTGGCGCGGAGATGTTTGATGGCGAAGGCACCCCAACTCGCAAAGTTCCGTTGATTACCGAAGGTGTTTTGAGTGGTTTCCTCCACAGTGCGGGAACTGCCAAGCGGATGAACGCGCAGCCGACAGGCAACGCCAACATGGGCGCAAAAATCACTGTGGGGCCGCACTACTACCATGTTTCACCTGGTCAATCGACAGATAAAACCTACAGCCTCGACACCGCTGAAAATGTGGTCTTGATTGACGATTTGCAAGCCCTCCATGCAGGAGTACAGTCCTTGCAAGGCTCGTTCTCACTACCGTTTGATGGTTGGGTCGTGAACAAAGGCGATCGCGTCAGTGTGGAGTCAGCCACGGTTGCAGGAGATTTCTTGGCGGTGCTCAGGGCGATCGTTTATGTGGAGCCAGAAGCCGAGGTAACTCCTGGTGGAGTCTGTCCTCGCATTTGGGTTGATGGTTTAGCGATTACTGGGGAATAAAGGCAAATAATTTCGTGACGTGGGTCGCTGTGTTTAAGACTGGAGTTTAGACTAATCAAGGAAAAGCGCGATCGCTTTAAGTTGTCCATCCGATGAATGGTAGCTTAGCGATCGCGTCCTTAAAGCCTAAGACAGTTCAGATTGATTTCGACGACGGCGGAGGAAAGCTGCAACGGGAATGGCTCCTAGGGCTAAAGCCATACCGGGTTCGGGGACTTCTGTAGTGTCATTTGGATCACCAGCAACGCGATTCCGCACTGGTACCGCAGTTCCAGGGAAGTCACTGAAAACGCCATCTACCCCTAACGCGAAGAACTGCTCGTACTCACGTTCGGGATTGCCGTTGTAATCTTGCGCCAAAAAGATGCTTTCGTTGCGGAAGGTGTAAGGGTGCACCAACAGACCAGCCGCATGAGCATCAGCCACTAAGGTAGTAGGCGCTCGCAAGAATCGATCGGCATCGGTGATAACTCCATCTCCATCGAGGTCATCTGGTTTGCCGTCTTGGTTTTGGTCAACGGTGCTGGCAGGCACAATCAAGCGCTTAGAAGGGCCAATACCATTCGCGTAGGAGGCGATCGCTGACAAAGCACTGGATTGGGTCAAATCGCCATAGGTGCGAGTATCTCCGCTCAACACAAAGTCGTAGGGTTGGTCAGCCGCACCCCCAAATAGCTGCACCAAAGGCACCTCTGTCAGTTGATTGAGTTGCTGGAGGTTGCCTACTTCAAACGACTGGATGAACACTGGGGCATTGAGGCCGATATAACCATTCTGGTTGAGAGTTTCGACCAAGGGTTCTTCGAGCGATAAACCGATAGAGTCGAAGTAGCTAGGGTGCTTGGTTTCGGGATAAATGCCAATCGTGCGACCTAACTCAGCACTCTTACGCTGGGCTAAATCGATCACTTCTTGCAGGGTAGGAACTTCAAACTGACCATTAAAAGCTGTATTTCCGGGACGAATATTGGGAATCCGCTCTTTGGCTCGTAGTGTCTTCAGTTCGGCTAAGGTAAAGTCTTCGGTGAACCATCCGGTAAAAATTGTACCGTCGATAACTTTGGTGGTTCTCCGGGCGGCAAATTCGGGACGCTCCGCTACATCCGTGGTGCCAGAAATCTCGTTTTCGTGACGGGCAACCAACACCCCATCTTTGGTCGCAACCAAGTCAGGCTCAATATAGTCGGCTCCTTGCGCGATCGCCAACTCATAAGCCGCTAAGGTATGCTCTGGCCGCAGACCACTCGCGCCTCGATGTCCAATCACAATCGGAGGTTGACCTGTTAAAGTAGCAGCTTTCACGTCATTGATCGGCAATACAGCTAACACTGCGCTTGCTAGCAATCCTAACTTGAACAGATGAAACATATCATCACTCCTCATACAGGCCTATCAACTTCCTCTTCAGTGAAAATACGTGGTGGAGATTAAGCTTGAGTCCAGCTATGAGTTAATAGCAGTTTAGGAGTTGATTAAATCGCGATCGCTTTTGGTCTTTATTCCTCAACCAGAATAGGAAGTGGGAGCGTTAAACTAGCGTCTGGAGTTTTGATTCATGGGCAACGGAGCGTCTCTGTGGAACAGCCAACGGCACAGCCAACCCCTGCGATCGCAGCGCGAGTGATAGAACTGCGGAAACTAGTGCAAAAGGCTAGCTACGAGTACTACGTGCTCGATGCTCCGACCATGCCCGACGCGGTTTACGACCAGCTCTACCGCGAACTCAAAGATTTAGAGATTCAGTATCCAGAGCTGATTACCCCCGACAGCCCCACTCAGCGGGTGGGAGAACGGCCCGCTTCCCAATTCACCTCCGTCCGCCACAACGTGCCGCTCTACAGCTTAGAAAATGCCTTTGGCAACGCCGATTTGAATACTTGGCAGGAGCGTTGGCGCAGAGTTGCCCCAGACATAGGCGCAGCAGAATATGTGTGTGAACTCAAAATCGACGGTAACGCGATCGCCCTGACTTACGAAAACGGTCTACTGGTGCGCGGTGCCACCCGTGGCGATGGTATTTCTGGCGAAGAAATTACCCAGAATATCAAAACTATTCGTTCCATTCCTCTACGGCTCAACCTCGACAACCCACCTCCTTTAGTAGAAGTGCGAGGCGAAGCCTTTTTACCGCTGGACGTGTTTGAGCAAATTAACCAAGAACGTGCCCAGGCAGGCGAAGCGCTATTTGCCAACCCCCGCAACGCCGCCGCCGGAACTCTACGCCAACTCGACTCCCGCATCGTCGCCAAACGCCGCCTAGACTTTTTCGCCTACACCTTGCACATCCCCGATGCCTCGGCCCAAGGAGAAATCGCTCACCCATTCCAGATTCAAAGCCAGTGGGAAGCTTTGGAATGGTTGCAACAAGTGGGATTCCGCGTCAACCCCAACCGCGATCGCTGCCCCAACCTAGAAGCCGTCAAAGCCTACTGCGATCGCTGGTCTACCGAACGGGTCGAACTGCCCTACATGACCGACGGCGTGGTGATCAAAATCAACTCCTTCGACTTGCAAACCCAGCTTGGTTTTACCCAAAAGTTTCCCCGTTGGGCGATCGCACTCAAATACCCTGCCGAAGAAGCCCCTACTCTGCTAGAAAACATTAGTGTCAATGTCGGTCGCACCGGAGCCATTACCCCGGTTGCCGAACTCAAGCCTGTACAACTGGCAGGTACCACCGTTTCTCGCGCCACTCTGCACAACCGCGATCGCATTGCCGAACTCGACATCCACATTGGCGACACGGTGATTGTCCGCAAAGCAGGCGAAATTATCCCCGAAGTGGTGCGAGTGCTGAAGGAACTGCGCCCTGCTGATGCCCGCTCCTTCACCATGCCCACGCATTGCCCAGAGTGCAACCAACCCGTCGTCAAACCCGAAACCGAAGCCGTCACCCGCTGCATCAACGCCTCCTGTCCCGCAATTCTCCGGGGAGCCTTGATTCACTGGGCCAGTCGCGATGCTCTAGACATCAACGGTTTAGGCGAGAAACTCGTGCAGCAGTTTGTCGAACACGGCTTGGTGCATTCCGTCGCTGACCTCTACGACCTCACCACAGAACGCCTCATGACCTTGGAGCGCATGGGCCAAAAATCCGCGCAGAAACTCGTCAACGCGATCGCTCACTCGAAAGATCAACCTTGGTCCCGCGTCCTCTACGGCTTAGGCATCCGTCATGTCGGCAGCGTCAATGCTCAAACCCTCACCGCTCAGTTTCCCAGCGTGGAACAGTTAGCTGGTGCTGATGTCAGCGCGATCGCCAGCGTCTATGGCATTGGCTCCGAGATCGCCCAAGCCGTGCATCAATGGTTCCGCATCCCCGCCAACCAAACCTTAATCGAACGATTGCAAGCAGCAGGGTTGCAGTTTACGGGGGAAGTCACTGCTCAGCCTACTAGCGAGAATCCCGCTTTAGCAGGCAAAACATTCGTGATTACAGGCACCCTACCCACGCTCAAGCGCGATGAAGCCAAAGCCATGATTCAGCAAGCAGGCGGTAAAGTTACCGATTCTGTGAGTGCTAAAACCCACTATTTAGTAGCAGGAGAAAACGCAGGCTCCAAGTTAGAAAAAGCCCAAGCTTTAGGCATTCCTCAACTCACCGAAGAACAATTGTTAGAGATGATTGCGAGGGCTGGTTAAGTTTCCCAGATTTTCCAACCCTTGCCTCTTAAATCTGATTCACTTTTGCTTTAGTTCGTGCGTTACGGCTACGCCTAACACACGCTACGTCATTACGGTGTTTGCTTTTGATCCAAAGAGCGAATTCTGGTTGGGGGCCAATAGATTTTGTAAGCTCTACCTACGATATTTTTATCCGGTAGAAATCCCCAAACGTGAGAATCAAAACTATCGTTGCGATTGTCTCCTAAAACCAAATAGGCATCATTGGGTACGACTTCTGGCCCCCATTCATAGGCTGGAGGTTCAGCAATATAGTTCTCCCGCAAAGGTTGGTCATTACGATAGACCAGCCCATTTTTAACTTGAATGGTTTCTCCGGGTGTGCCAATTACTCGTTTAACAAAAAATCTATCTTTAATTGGCCCATCTGACGAATTTCTTTGCAGAGGATTGAACACAATTAGATCGCCATTCCTGGGTACATATCTTAAGGATTTTGAAACAAAAATTCGATCCTTAACTTGTAAAGTTGGCTCCATCGAGCTACTAGGAATCACAAACCTCTCAATTTGCTGCTGAAGAAAAGCGGGCACTCCTCCCATCAGCAACCGAATTGCGACAATACTTGCAAGCATTAAAACAAAAATATATCCTGCTCGAATGGCTGGTTTTCTGGGTGCATACGTGTAGGCGTGATAACAAGCAAAACCTGTAATCATGGCAGGTAGCCAAACATGAATCTTGAGGCCCACCAAACCACTAGCTGCGATCGCCATCATTGCCATCAAGCCAGCGCCCAAAAGATTATTTTGCAGGTAGATCTGCCCTAATCCGGGAAGAAGTTGCGATAAAAAAACAGCCAACCAACTCTCTTTTTGACTCGCATCCTGCCTGTGAATCTCCAGAATGCTGCCACCCGTGACGCCTCGGTACGCCTCAAACAAATCCACAATGTAGAGGAAGACAACAGGCAGGATACAACCTAGCCCAATCACTGTATTGCCCACCGGACTCAAAATCGACCAGAAAGTTAGACAAATTAGGGCGATCGCCATCCCAATAAACAGTACCCCCCGAATGAGCTGACCCACATAAATCTGGCCCAACCCCGGAAACAGCAAAGACAAATTCGCTGCCAACCAAGCATCCTTACCCGCGATCGCCCCTGTCGCACTCGTTGCCCCAACCTTTTGCCCCTGACTAGAGCGCACCTGAACTCTAGAAGGCGAACTTGCAACAGATGAAGCAGACGAAGCATCAGAAACAGGATCTCGATCCGCGATCGCAAACTCCTCCCTCCAGCCAGGCATCTCCTGATTAACCTGCTGACCACAAACCTCCACCCACGAGATACCTAACACCCCCAACGCCAACAGTCCCCGGCGCACATAATCCACCGCCGCTGCTTGATTCGGCAACCGCTCCGACACCAAAATCACCTGCAAGCGATCGCCCAACACTCTCACCGTCGCCGTCATCCCCTGAGTTTGCAAAGCACGATTCATTAGAGCCGCGATCGCATCAGGATGACCTTGTTTAGCCAGTTCCAGCAAGTTCTCAGTCACGGCAAGAGGGTGAGGGGAGAGGAGTGAGGGGAAGGATGAAGGATGAAGAAGTGAGGGGTGAGGAGTCAGGAGTCAGGAGCCAGGAATTAGAAGAATCGAAACGCCCACAATCAGATTCGTTTGGAGGGGGTCTGGGGGACGCAACCGTCCCTCAGCGGGAGTTTGAGGGCAGGTGCCCTCAAGGCTCGAATTAGCGTCGATGTACCAACGTTGGCCCCGACTGATCCGTTGGCAACAACAACACCTCACTTAGGTTTACATGCGCCGGACGAGTTGCACAAAACAACACCACATCCGCCACATCCTCAGGCGTAAGCGGCATCAATCCCTGATACACCTTCCCCGCCCGTTCCGTATCCCCGTGAAACCGCACCTGACTAAATTCTGTCTCCACCAAACCCGGATCAACAGAACTTACCCGCACAGGCGTACCCAACAAATCCTGCTTCAACCCTTCCGAAATTGCTCTGACAGCCGCTTTCGTCCCACAGTAAACATTGCCATTGGGATAAGTTTGGTGTCCTGCGATCGAACCAATATTAATCACATGCCCTCGGCCCCTCGCCACCATTCCAGGCACCACAGAGCGAGTCATGTAGAGCAACCCCTTGATATTGGTATCGATCATCTCCTCCCAATCTTGGACATCACCTTCATACAGCTTGTCCAAGCCACGGCTGAGGCCCGCATTGTTGACCAAAATATCAATATTGCCCCAAGATTCGGGTAACGATTGAAGGGCCGCTTCGACTTGGGGGCGATCGCGCACATCCAACTGCAACAGATGAGTTTCGCTGGCAAACTCCTGATTTAGCTCATCGGCCAACTGTTCCAAGCGATCGCGCCGCCGAGCCGCCAGCACCAGCTTCGTGCGTGCCTCAGCAAAGACTCTGGCACAAGCAGCGCCAATGCCACTACTCGCTCCCGTAATCAAAACCACTTGGTCTTTAATCGTAACCACAGCACACCCCAATTGCAGCTTGCTGATTCACACCAGATTTAGCTTAGCGTGAAGGCTTGGGAGGTTGAGCCGCCACAGGTTGACCCACCACCCGCAACCGTTGCGTCACAATCGTCATGCCATCTTCTCTGACCAAAACTGCTGAGATCCAACGATCTTCCGCTCTAGCAGGTGCACGACCGACTTTGTAAATTCCTCCCGCCGAGAGCAACTCCAAGTTGAAAGTAGCAGGGTTGAGATAATTATTCGGCTTAATCGGCTCTTCTACCGCTGCTCCCAGCAGCAAGCTATCTCCTAGAGGTTCGCGCACGATCGCATCGAAGCTGTATTCCTGATTAGGACGCACTTGTTCTGGCAACGTGATTTCTACACGGGGTGGCGCTTCCCCTGTCGTTAGCTGCGTTTCTTCAGCTAGAATTTCTTGCCGCACAATTTTTTGGTTTTCCAAGCGTTGCCGCGATCGCAAGGTTGTATTCAAAACCAAATTACGCTCACCCAACTGCTGCACACCGCTGATATAAGTCACGGTTTCTGCTGTAAACCCTTTCCCTTCCGCCTTCCAAGATTTCAACTCAGTGCGGTAGTTGAGTTGAGGATACTGCTTCCACAACGTGGTTAAAGCTTTCTCAACCCCTTGGCGGGTTAAACCATCCGAGTGGGTGAAGTTGGGGCCATAAAACTTCATGACTTCCTGAAGATTGTGGCTATTCGCTGCCGCATCGATTTGAGCCAGCAAATTCTTCAAGGGTGCAGGTGCTGCTGGGGTTGTGGTCGCCTGTGCCACGGGCGTAGATTGGGCATTCACCGCTACGGGCCTGACTTCCCCTGTCGCTACAACAGTCAATCCTAGCGCCAGCAACCCCAGGAGCGACCAAGCCCCTGCTTTTACCCGGATGCCGCGAGAGCTAAGTAGGAGAATGCGGTACAGAGCCGTGAGCGAGTTGTGCATAAGTGATAGCCTGGATAGTTGAATAGCGACGATCAGTGTTTTGGATGTGAAGTGAGCGATGTGAACGGTTTGATCTACAGTTGCAGCCTCTAACTGCTTTCTGCATTGTAGAGTACCCTAAGCGATCGCCTAGTAGTTGAACTGTGGCCCATGAATAGTCCTGTGGAAAATCCTCCCCTTCGATTACTGATTGCTGCGAGTGGCACTGGCGGTCACTTGTTCCCGGCGATCGCGGTAGCTGAGAAACTTCCCGACTACAAAATCGAGTGGTTAGGTGTACCGAATCGGCTCGAAACCCAATTGGTTCCAGCTCAGTATCCATTGCGAACCATTCCAGTTGAAGGCTTTCAACAACAGCTAGGGCTGGGAACGCTAAAAGTTCTCTTCCGTCTGATTAGCTCCATTGGTCAAGTGCGGCGCTTACTCAAGCAAGGCAATTTTCAAGGCGTGCTTACGACAGGCGGTTATATTGCGGGACCGAGTATTATTGCCGCGCGATCGCTGGGATTACCCGTAATTTTGCACGAATCTAACGCCTTGCCGGGAAAAGTCACCCGTTGGTTTAGTCCTTGGTGTACGGCAGTCGCCCTGGGATTTGAAAGCGCAGCGAAATATTTGCCCAAAGCCCGCAATGTCTATGTCGGAACTCCAGTGCGATCGCAATTCCGAGCCGCAGCAGATCAGCCGCTGGAGAATTTGTCTATCCCAACCGATGTTCCATTAATTGTGGTCGTCGGTGGTAGCCAAGGTGCAGTGGCCGTGAATCGGTTGGTACGGCAATGTGCCCCCGCTTGGCTAGAGGCAGGTGCTTGGATTGTCCATCTCACAGGGGACAGCGATCCGGACGCTCAAAGCTTGCAGCATCCACACTATTTCGCCTTGCCCTTTTACGACAACATGGCTGGGTTATTTCAGCGGGCTACCCTGGCCATTAGCCGAGCTGGAGCGGGTTCACTGACGGAACTAGCCATTACAGGCACCCCCTCGATTTTGATTCCCTACCCCTTTGCTGCCGAAGACCACCAAGCACATAACGCAGCTATCTTTGCAGCATCAGGAGCGGCCCAAGTTTATCGCCAAGCAGACCTGACCCCAGACCTGCTAGAAGCAAAAGTGCTGGAACTGTTGCGATCGCCCAATCTCTTACAAGATATGGCAACCAAGACAAAATCTCTTGCTATAGCCGACAGCGCCGAGCAATTAGCCACGCTTGTACGGCAATTAGTCGAGAAAAAACGCCAATAAAAAACCTCCCTTTTCAAGGAGGCAAATTATCTAAATCTCGCTCTTCTTCCCTACTAGAGAAGGGGCTGGGGGTTAGGTTTATTCTTCTTCAACAAAAGCCTCTTCGTCCTCAACCTCTAAGGGAGCCACGGAGTTAGCAGAAACCACCGCGCCCATTTCGAGCTTCTGGCGAACTTGCTGCTCAATGGTTTTAGCGACTTCGGGGTTTTCTTCCATGTACTTGATGCCATTATCACGGCCTTGGCTGATGTTCTCGCCGTTGTAGCTGTACCAAGCTCCTTTACGGCTGATCACACCCATTTCTTCTGCTAGGTCAATCAAGCAACCCAGCGTTGAAATTCCTTTGCCAAAAATGACATCAAATTCAGCAATGCGGAAAGGCGGAGCCACTTTGTTTTTGGCGACCTTCACTTTAGCCCGAATTCCAAACTCTTCAGTGCCTTTTTTCAAGGTTTGAATTCGACGAATATCCAGGCGAACCGAGGCATAGAACTTGAGAGCGTTACCCCCTGTAGTCGTCTCAGGGTTACCGTAGGTGACGCCAATCTTTTGGCGCAGCTGGTTGAGGAAAACGACCGTACAGCCGGATCTGCCAATATTGCCAGTGATTTTCCGCAAGGCTTGGCTCATCAAACGAGCTTGAAGACCGACGTGGATGTCACCCATGTCACCTTCAATTTCCGCCCGTGGAACAAGGGCTGCAACGGAGTCAATTACTACAATATCGACAGCAGCGGAGCGGACAAGTTGATCGACAATTTCTAGACCTGCCTCACCCGTGTCTGGTTGAGAAACCAGCAGATTCTCAATATCAACGCCTAAAGCTGCGGAATAGGATGGGTCAAGAGCATGCTCGGCATCTACAAAGGCGGCGATCCCACCTGCTTTTTGCACTTCTGCGATCGCATGCAAAGCCAGAGTCGTTTTTCCGGAGCTTTCAGGGCCGTAAATCTCAATTACCCGTCCCTTGGGTAACCCGCCACCCAAGGCCAAGTCGAGGGTCAACGCTCCAGTGGGAATAGTCTCTACCCGCATCCGGGTAGCATCTCCCAAACGCATGATCGACCCCTTGCCGAAGTTGCGCTCAATTTGACTGAGTACTAGGCTCAGGGCTTTTTGCTTATCGGGGTTATCAGTAATTTTGGTAGCCATTAACGCCTCAAGACAGGATTTTTTGCAGGATGTAACAGGCTGGACAAGATGATGGGGTGAGACTCTATTCTAGAAATTTAGAGCTGATATGAGGGTAATAACAGCAGCGAAATTACCGTAATACAGTTAAACTTACTATCCAATTAGCTGAACTCTCGTTACTGTGGAAACAGGCAAACAGTCTAATTGCTCCCTCTAAAATTTTACCTTGTTTTTAGTACAGATTCAGTACAGTCGTACTAAAAAAGAATTAAGGTTTTCAGGCACTGTCGGTAGACCCCTAGGACAAGGGCTGTAGTCTCTAGATGATGTTACGATGACCCTCTACCTTCCCGATCTTCTCGTTCCCGATACAGCGCTTTCAGTGGCAGGTCTGACTGCTTACATTCAAGCCCTGCTAGAACAAGACAGTCAGTTGCAGCAGATTTGGGTCACTGGAGAAGTTTCGAGTGCCAACCGCTATCGGAGCGGCTTGTTTTTTACGCTACAAGACCCGGATGCTAAAGCTGCCATTAGCTGCGTGGTTTGGAGCAGTCAGCTTGGCAAAATGGTGACCCTGCCTACGCCGGGTGAACAGATCATTATTCTAGGGCGAATTCATCTGCATCCTCAACGGGGGCACTATCAATTAATAGTTTGGCAGGCACTCCCGGCAGGTGAAGGGCTGCGAGCTTTACGTTACCGACAGTTACGGCATCGGCTAGAAGCGGAGGGATTGTTTGATCCCCAGCGCAAGCGATCGCTCCCTCCCCATCCTAAGGTTGTAGCTGTGGTCACATCCCCACGGGCTGCGGCTTGGGGCGATATTCAGCGAACCCTCAAGCGGCGCTATCCAGGCTTACAGGTACTATTCTCCCCAGCGTTAGTCCAAGGTGATCAAGCCCCTGTCTCGATTGTGAATGCGATCGAGCGGGTGGAACGGGACGGTCGCGCAGAAGTGCTGATCTTGTCGCGCGGGGGTGGTGCCACCGAAGATATGGCTTGCTTTAACGATGAGCGAGTGGTGCGGGCGATCGCCAACTGTACCATTCCGGTCATTGCGGGGATCGGGCATCAACGTGACGAATCATTGGCTGATCTAGCTGCGGATGTGTATGCTCACACTCCCACAGCGGCGGCGGAGCAAGCAGTACCTCAATTAGATGAGCTTTACAGGCAGCATCAGAAGCGGATGACCGCCTTAGAGTCAGCCATGAGGTATCAGTTTGAGCTGTTGGAGGAAGAACTCCGTCAGTTGCGCTACCGCTTGCGCCGACTGCCCCTAGAGCGCCAGCTCCAGAGAGAAGTAAGTAACTTGACTCGGCTCCGACAAGAATTGATCAAGGGCACCCTGCGACAGTCCCAACAAGCCACCCATCACTGCCAAACCCTACGGCAAAAGTTAGCGAATCTTGATCCCCAAGCCGTGCTGAGCCGAGGCTATGCCATAGTCAAACAAGCAGATGCAACCATTATTCGTTCTACCAATGGGTTAAGCCTAGGCCAAGAGTTACAGATCAATCTCGGTCAAGGTCAACTCAAAGTGCAAGTGACCGAAATTTTACCGCCAATCCCTGATGCTAACGGCTTCTCTTCGCTATGAATGACCTCACCAACCTGAGTCAAAACCCTGCCGAATCCCTTGATGTCACCGTGAATTCTAGTGCATCGTCTAATTTGGAATCAGCCAATTGGAGTTATGAGGCGACGGTCGATCAAATTGAGACGATCATTGGTCGGATTGAAGCTGGGGAGTTGGAGCTGACTGAAGTCTTTGATCAGTTTGCCACCGCCGTTGACCAACTCAGACAATGTGAAACTTTCTTACACCAACGTCAACAACAAATGGATTTGTTGATTGAAAAGTTAGTGGATGATCCTGAATCGTACTAAGCCTGCCATCCTTGTGCTGATGCGAATTGACTGATTGCGGGGAGCGATCGCAAACTTTAGGCAATACTGCCCCGTTTCCGGGCTTCCTTGTAAGAGGTGCCAATATTTCGCAATCCTGCTCGTAGCATTTGCTGCTCTAGTAAGGCAAAGAAGCGAGAGCGATCGCCACCCCGCACTACTGCTTGGTTATGAGCCTCCGCCAACACGACTGGATACCCATAGCCCTTCTGCACTTGAGCCAGTGTGAGGCTTAGAGCCATTTCTAATAAAGCGCTATCCTCAGCTACCCACGCGGGAAACTCGACGCGAGCGATTTCGGTGCCGACATGAACATAGCAAAAGTAGATGCTATGAGGGCCATATAAATCCAAGATGCGGGCTGAGCTACGCCAAAGAGGGCTGCGTTGTCCTGGCTCCAAAAAGGCAGACCACAGCGCAATGTCTCGTAGTGGATCAAACACATGGCAAGGTGCGCGATCGCTCTGCCCAGGGCAATGAGTGGCGCAATCCGGGGCAGGGTGAGGACAGGTTTGTAAACGCAAGAAGTTGAGCGCTTCACCACTTCGAGAAGCGCTGAGATACCCAATGAGAGGAATTTTAGCGAGCCGCAACTGCTCCCAAGCCTGCAAGATATCGGGTAACAGGCGATCGCGAGCCTCATTTGGCAGCGCTTCCAAAAACCAGTAAATCAGCGAACCATCCACCATCGCTAACAAAGGAACTTGTCCTTCATTCCGCCCTTCTAGAGCGTCAAGGGCATCCTGTCTTCCTTCTAGTTCCTGGCTCCTTACCCCTCTCTCCTCACCCCTCTCTCCTATCTCACCCTTCACCTGACAAGCCAAATCCGCTAGTACAGTCGCTTCTGATACCGTACGGCGATAGCCCATCCATTCTTCGGTACGAATGCCCCACTGCCGAGAAACGTAGAGGTCTTCAGGACGGTAGAACACTTCTGGCAAGCTATCGAGCAGGGGATGCAAACTTTGCCCGTAGTGCAGCACCACTCGCCCAACATTGATTAAGTAGCAGTAAGCAATCTCGTGGTGACTGGGAGCGATTTGTGAGCCATCAGTGGCGATCGCGGTATGAATCGCTGGGGCAACCTTCAAATCCACTCGTGTGGTGAGTGGTTCTACAGGCTCCGCCGCTGCAAAGCCGAGGCGATCGTTCCAGGTTTGACGTTGCAAAACCAGTTCTGCTTGCCGAGATTGGGCTTGGGTAAGCAATCTTTGGGCTAGTTCCAAGCGTTGCCGTGAAGCCGTTACTTCATCCGCTAAGTGCTGGCTAATCCCCTGCATTTGCTGTGCTAGTTTAGTCAAATCAAGCATGAATTCACCCTATGCAGCCGCAGACCAAGCGGCAAACTCTTGGCTAAATTGAGCTAGAGAGAGCAATTGAATCCTGGAGTTTTGCACCGCAAGGCTGCGGTCTACAGCGGTGTTGTAACCCCAATCTGCTAAGTAAAGTCGTATACCTGTCAAGTCAGGTTGCTTTTCAACGGATTGCAAAGTTTTTAAGCGGTCTTCAATAAACCACAACTCTGAAGCATCTTGGAGCTGGTATGTAGCCGTTGCTAGCAATTCCCGCAAAATTTGGTGTTTAGGTCGTTGCACTTCCTTACCAAAAATTTGAGCTGGAGCTAAGTCAATGCCTTGCTCTTGCAATAGTTGCTCGACAAAGCGCCCTTCTTTAGTCGTTACGATGACAGGCTGCACTGCCTCAGCTAGGAATTGTTTTAATCTAGCAATTACGCCAGGATAAAAGCGATGCAAAGCTAGCCAACTTTTTAAGTCGGTGGCAATCCATTCGTCCCGTACTTGGTCGAGAGCGGTTGCCACTTGCGCCGCCTGTAGATTACTTTCCCGCAGAATTTGTGAGGCGATCGCGGGCCAATCATCAAAGATTTTGGCGGCTGAAATTTCTAGCAATATTGCCTGGATTAGAACTGGCATTTCCCAGCCTGTTTCAACCACTGGGCGGAGTTGGTAAAACTGTTCAGCCAATGCCTGGGTAGCCTCTTGATCAGCTACAGCATCAGGCCCAGTCCAGAGGTGGCAATGAGTTCGCCATGCGGTCTGAAAATACTCCAGCAAACCGTCACAAAGAACCCCATCAAAGTCAAGTGCTAAGACTTTAGGCACATTCGCAGACATAAGGATGATTCCAGGTTGAACCTAAGACAAGTTTTACCTGTCTTTTTCACCTAAGGGCTAAATGCCGAATATAATTGTTATTTCTAGGGCTGGAGTTAGAACTGGGGCGCTAGGATTCGAACCTAGGAATGGCGAGACCAAAACCCGCTGCCTTACCACTTGGCGACGCCCCATCGGCTTCACATTGCTAATAATAGCAGCAAAATCCCATAGCTTGTCAAGCATTTTTCGGCGCTTAACTTAACTTTTTTTCAAACTTTTAGATGGCTAACTGAGGTGAAGTATCGCTACGACAGAGTTTCCAACCCTTTTCTTATGGGGTTTTCTTGTTGGGCTGAGTTAAAAATTGGGCACCCTAAAGGTTAAATCAACTGGCTTGAGGCGAGACATATGCAGCCGAACCATCGCTCCTAGTTTCAGTTAGCATCCCCCATTGGGTTCTCTCGCTCCATACCGTTCACTTAGACTGCATCAGCAGACTAGATAGGAATATGTCTTCAAACTTAGGTTATAAAGCGACGATTCTTGCAGTGGATGACAGCGTTGTCATGCAAGAACTGATTAAGCGAGTATTAGCAGTCGATTATCGAGTTTTGGTTTCTGATAGCGCTGTAGATGCTTTGTCAGTGCTAGGTCGTGAGAAGGTAGCACTCCTACTGCTAGATGTCTCTATGCCTGGAATTGATGGCCTGGAGTTCTGCCGAACAGTGCGTAAACTCCCTCAGTTTGCAGCATTACCCATTATTATGCTGACAGCCCGCGATCGCGCCTTCGATAAAGTTCAAGGGCGACTCGCAGGAGCATCAGAATATTTAACCAAGCCTTTTGATGCGGCCCAATTGCGCCAGTTGATTCAAAAGTTTGTTGGCACTCAAGCTTCTGGTAACACCAACTAGAGCTGGCTGAGACCAATTGCTATATCGCTATATCTCATGATCAAGCTGTTTTAGGCGGCAATAAAGCTGTCAATGTCATTCAAGGCTTGCTCAATTTGCGCGATGCCTACTGTGATCTCTTCCCAGCTTCTTTGTTGAATTTGCTGTTCCATGCGCTCAGCCAGAGTTTGGACGACTTTAATTCCGACGTTAGCGCTAGCTCCTTTAATTTGATGAGCTTTGTGCTCGAGCGTCTTAAGGTCTTGAGTCTGTAGGGCTGTCTTGACCAGAGTGATGTTTTTACGAGTATCTTGCAGAAATAGCTGTAGCACTTGTTGCTGAAATACACTATTGCCGCGAGTAATACGCTGGAATCGGTCTAAGTCCAAGCCAACTCTGGTCGCTAATTCGGGTGTCACGACCCCAGTTATTTCTGCCGCTGGCTCGGTTTCTGAAGGAGCCGACTCCCAGGCTTCCTCTGTTCCCACTTCAGATCCCAAAGCAAGACTCCAACGCTTTAACTTCTCAATCAGTTCCGGTTCGCTAAAAGGTTTGTTGAGAAAGTCGTTCATGCCCGCATTCAGGCATTTTTCTTGCTCGCCCTCACAATCATTCGCGGTCATGGCAATCACAATAGCTTGCCGATTCTGTCCTTCAAGGTTACGAATTGCTTGTGCTGTGGCATAGCCATCTAAGATAGGCATCTGACAGTCGAGCAGCACCACCGTATAGTGAGTTTGAGCCAGTAGAGCCAGAGCTTCTTGACCGTTGGCTGCAACATCCGGTTCACAGCCTAAGCTTTTGAGTTGCCGACTCACAAGTCTTTGGCTGACAGGGCTATCTTCTACTAACAAAATTTTCAGCTTCGATAGATCTGTCATGAGAACGAACGTAGATCCTTTAAGAGTTGCTCGACCAACTTGCTTCAGTAAACAGCATACCTAAGCATTTCCCCTGGTTATTATCCATTTTGGGTGATTATGCAGTGAGGTTGATCACGGCTGAAGGTGTCTCAAGCCACTCCTAGCAAAAAGATGATTACTTTTTTAGCCATATCTTATTGACAATAAAATTGGCGATTTCGGTGACAGGGAGTACATGTTGCACCACCCCCAATGCGATCGCCTCCTTCGGCATGCCAAAGACGATACTACTCTTTTCATCCTGGGCAATCGTCATGCCTCCCGCTTGGGCGATCGCTCGCATGCCCTCTGCGCCATCTCGTCCCATTCCAGTTAGGAGGGTAGCGATCGCAGTCTTACCGTAAAACTTAGCCACGGAGTTGAATGTCACTGTCACCGAAGGGCGATGGCCGTCTATCAATGCTGAAGCAGCACAGAGAAACTTTCCTTGGCTATCTAGCTCTAAATGAACCCGCTCTGGCGCAAAATAAATGGTTCCAGGGAGAGGCACTTCGCCTGCCTGAGCAATTTTGACATTTAGGCGGCACTCCGCTTTCAGCCAGTTGACCAATCCTTGCAAAAATCCTTCGCTGATATGTTGCACACAAAGGACTGGAAACGGCAAGTTAGCAGGAAGATGGGTCAAGATTGCTTGCAGTGCCTGAGGCCCGCCCGTTGAGGCTCCAATGACGAGTGCCCGCATCCTTCCTGTACTCGTCCCTAGAGAAACTGGGTGGGTAGGATTGAGCACACTGACTGATGGTGAATTGTAGAGATCAGGCAGGCGACGCTTTGTAAAGACAGTCACACCGGATAAGACTTTGATCTTAGTGATTAATTCTTGTTTGACCAGTTCGTAATCAGCAGCCAAACCTGCACCGGGTTTTGGGAAGACATCCACCGCTCCCGCTTCTAGCAATTGAAAGATATTATGCGTGTTGTTGGGTTGTACAGAAGCACTAATCACCAGGATGGGTCGAGGATACTCTGCCATGATGTGCTTGGTAAACTCTAGCCCATCCATTCCTGGCATATAGAAATCTGTACAAATAACGGTCGGTTCCGCTTGCGGAATTAATTCCAAGGCTTCAATACCATTCCGGGCGGTTCCAACTACTTGGATGTCTGGGGTAGAAGCTAGCATCCGTTGCAGGATCACCAGAGATACTGGAGAGTCTTCTACTAGAAAAACCCGAATTGGCAGAGATGGCATTTATACAAGTCTCCTTAAGGTGTCTAATAACACCTTTTGGTCAAAAGTACCTTTGGCAATATAGGCGTTAGCGCCCGCTTCAGCTCCTCGGCGTTTGTCATCATCGGTCGCTAAAGACGTTACCAAAATAATGGGTAATTCGCTATATTCTTTGTGTTGCCGAATCTTAGCAGTTAGCCCTAAGCCATCTAAATTAGGCATCTGCACATCTGAAACTACGGCATCAAACTCACGAGTTCTGAGTTTATTAAAGCCGTCTAAGCCATCTACGGCGGTCACGACTTCATAACCTGCACTCTCTAAGATCCGCTTTTCTTGTGTTCGAATGGTGATGGAATCCTCGACTAGTAGTACGGTTTGCTTGGGTGCTTGCACTTCTGCAAAGACTTTTGGAGCCAAAGTGTTAGCTCGCTGACGCACTGATTTGATCAGGTCGTGGGGGTTAAGCACCATGCAGACTTCCCCAGTACCTAAAATTGTAGCTCCGGAGACATTCCGTACTCGCTTTAGCAGCTTGCTTTGAGGTTTGAGGACAACATCTTGTTCATCTAGAAGAGAATCTACTAGAAGCCCTAAGCGATCGCTGCCAATTTTGAGAACGATGCAAGGTAACAACTTGGAATTAAGGCCAGGTGACTGAGAGCGTTTGGGCTGACTCGATTCTAATTCTAGTAGATTTGCCAATTCCACAATGGATACAGGTTGATCTGCCAAAATAATAGTTTCCCGCCCCTCGATTGCGAAAACTTCATGAGGCTGGACTAACAGAGTCGTATGTACCGCTTCTACCGGAATGGCATAAGACCTTCCTTGGACTTCCACAATCAAGACATGGGCGGTGGATAAGGTGGTGCCCATTTGCACGCGGAAGGTGCAGCCTTGGCCTAACTGAGACTCTACGTGAATCGTTCCCTTGAGACGCTCTACGTTGGTTCGTACAACATCCAGCCCGACTCCCCGACCAGAGATCTCCGTCACGAAGCTCCGAGTAGAGAATCCAGGGGCAAAGATCAGCGATTGAATTTGGCTGGAAGTCATAGCAACCAAATCGGCTTCTCTCACCACCTCTCGCTTGAGCGCGGTCTGTTTGATGCTTTCGATGTCTAGACCACGCCCATCATCACTAACTTCAATGACGATATTTGTGGCTGTTTGGTAGCCTTTTAAGCGAATGGTAGCTTGACGAGGTTTGCCCAAGCTTTCGCGTTCTGCGGGAGACTCTAGTCCATGATCAATGGCGTTGCGTACCATGTGCATTAAGGGATCTTTCATCTCCTCCAGCACTCGCTTATCTGCCCGCGTTTCTCCGCCTTCAATCACTAAATTGATTTCTTTGCCTTGTTGCTTGGCTAGGTCGCGCACCATTCGAGGCATTAATTGAAAAATAGTTGATAAGGGCAAGAGGCGCAGAGTTCGCACCCCTTCTTCGAGTTCACTTGCCACGACATCCAAGCGAGCATTGTCTTCGTAGGCTGTAGTTCGCAAGCGATTAATCAGCAATCCGAGACGGTCTAGGCGTTCTTCTGTGCGGTGATAAAAGGTTTGGAGTTGGTTGAGGTCGCTCTGGTTGGTGCGGCGATCGCCACTACTGAAGGCGAAACGATTGACAAAGGCATCGCGGCTCCACTCTTCCCACAAACTGGCGATCGCTTCAATCTCGCTTAAGCGATGGGCCACTCGGATTTTAGTGACGGTTAACTCGCCTGTTTGCGTCATTAACGCATCTAGTTTTTGAGTTTCTACCCGAATCGTTTCAATTCGGTAACTTCCCGAATCGTTAGCGTCTGCGATCGCTGGAGTTTTGGGGAGATTGGGCGGAGGGGGTGCAGTGTCGAGCTGGGGGAACTCCTGAGCCAAAGTAGCTTGCTCTCTAGTAGGCTCTACAGGCGCATCTGCAATGAGTTCTCCAAACACTATATCCTCAGCCCTGAGGGGAGGTAGTTCTACTACATTCAGGGAGTTGGAGTTCGTGGCATTGATGTCAGTGTTGACGTTTGGCTCTCTAGATTCTCCGGATTCTACCAGATGACCATTCAGCACTTCAGGCATGCTCTCTGTAGAGATATTTGTAGAGATATTTGTAGAAATAGGTTGAGCGCTGCTGTTGTCTAACGCTCCTATGTTTGACACGGCAAGGGCAGTCTCAGAACTATTCGCTTCAGGATCATCCACCGCTTCAGCGACAACGGTTGGTGATGTTTCTGAGTCTGCAACTCCCATTAAATGGGCTAGAACATGGAAAGCATTGACATCCGCAGGTTCTCCTGTGACAGATTCATGCACCAGTTTACGAATTGCATCTAAGCCGTAATAAAGGCGATCGCTTACGGCTGCTAGGGTTAGCTTGCCATGCTTAATGGTGCCTAAGACATCCTCAATCTGGTGTGCCAAGGTGCCTACATCCCGAACCCCTAGCATGTTGGCATCACCCTTCAGGCTGTGCGCTTCTCGCAATAAGTCTTCTAGCCTGGTGCGCTCGGAGGGATGTTGTTCTAAATACAGTAAGCCCGCTTCAAGCTGCTGTAGATGTTCTTCGCTCGCAGTTTTGAAGATACCACGGAGTTCTTCGTCATCAATCATCATAAGATTTAACCTGCTGAGAGTGCTTATACCAAAGCTTTTAAGTTCAACGCTGTTTCATTCAGCTTTTGAGTTTCTACTTTGGTTTGGCTGATGCTACTCGCTGTTTGACTCGCTCCTTGATTGAGTACAGTCATGGCATCAATCACTTGTTGAATCGCGATCGCTTGCTGTTTAGCGGTGAGCGAAATTTGTTGGCTATTCATCGTGATGCTATTCACAGCAACCACAATTGTCTCTACCGTTTTAGTGCCTTCATCCGTCACCATGACAGTCACGTTGGTAGTATTCTGAATGTCTGTGACTAAGGCGTTGATGCGTTCGGTAGATTGTCGGCTTTGGTCAGCCAGTTTGCGAATCTCGGCAGCTACCACTGCAAAGCCTTTGCCCTGATCTCCCGCTCTGGCTGCTTCTACGGCTGCATTCAAAGCCAACATATTGGTTTGATTTGCCAAGTCCCGGACTAGATCGGAGATGTTACCAATTTGGTTGGTCTGCTCACTTAAGCGCGAAATCTGCTCAGCCATCTGCCCAACTCTGTCTTTCAGGCTGGTGCCCCTAGCGGATGACTCATCGCTACCATTACCGCTCACTAGCATTAGCACCTGTTGCGCTCCGGTGGCGGCAGCCTCCGCTTGACTAGCCGACTGACGTGCAGAAGTTCCCAACTCATCCATCGTTGCGGTAGTTTGGCTGACTGAAACGGCTTGTTGAGCGGCGGTGCGCTCTTGCTGCTCAACGGCCACTGCAATTTCTGTGGATGAGGATGCGAGTGTGTTGATGACATTGCTGAGTTTGGTACTCAATGGTTTGGCGATCGCTCTAGTAAAGTAGAAACCAAAAATAATAGCGATCGCAGGCCCCAACACCATCCCTAAGATTGCTAGGGTTGAAGTCTGTCTAACATCGTTTAGAGCTAGGGTTTCGGCTTCTTTGGCAACTTTATAGTTAACATCAAGCAGAGCCAGCATGTCATTGGTAGCAGCGTCAAAGGCCGTCCGCTCTTCATTCACTAAAAAGCGATTGAGTCGATCCATTTCAGTTAAAGAAATGCCATCTGTTTCTAGTTCTTGATAAAGCTGCAAAAACCTAGCCTGTTCTCTTTTCCAGGCTTCCCATTCCGGTAAGAACTGAGTTTTGTAGAGTTTAGCTTCGGCAGGAGTTTGGGGAGCTGGTTCGTATTCCGCAAATCCTTCGTTAATTTGCTGCCAAGCAGATTGGATTCGGTTTAATTCAACTTTGCGATCCTCTTGGCTTAAGCGGGGATTAGTTAGCAATCGCATGGAGGACTCTATTTGAGTTTGTCCTTCATTGATCTTCCATAACCCAGTGATACTAGGAATACTGATTTTGCTAAATGTTTCAATGCGACTACTGAGCCGAGCTGTACTATTCCAACCCAAGGCAGTAGACGCGAAAACAATAAACCCCATAAACAGAAATGAACCGATGAGCCTGCCCTGTAGCGTCATGCTCTTGAACATTAGAGAATCCTAATGAAGTTAATAGTGAAGTTGCTTGCTATACCACTGCCTTTAAATCATGAGCAGCTTCATTCAGCTTCTGCGTACTGATTTTGGTTTGGCTAATGCCGCTTGCTGTTTCTAGCGCTCTTTGGTTCAAGGACCCCATTGCATCCACAACTTGTTGAATTGCGATCGCCTGTTGTTTGGCGGTTAGTAAAATCTGCTGATTATTGACAGTGATGTTGTCAATCGCTGTGACAATGCCTCCCACCGTTTTGTTGCCTTCATCAGCAACCATGACTGTAGAGTTGGTGGCGTTCTGGACATCAGAAACTAGTGAACTAATTCGTTCGGCTGACTTACGGCTTTGATCCGCCAGCCTACGAATTTCGGCGGCAACTACTGCGAAACCTTTGCCATGCTCTCCAGCCCTGGCTGCTTCTACGGCTGCATTTAAAGCCAACATGTTTGTTTGATTTGCCAAATCACTCACCAAGATGGAAATACTTCCGATTTGGCTAGTTTGCTCGCTCAAACGCAAAATCTGCTCGGCAATTTGCCCTACTTTGTCCCGTAAGCTGGAGTTATGTGCTCCCCCTTGTTGTCCAATTGAGCCGTTACCATCTACTAAAACTAGGGCTTTTTGGGCGCTAGCTGCCGCAGCTTCAGCTTGTTGTGCTGACTGCCGAGCAGAAGCCCCTAACTCATCCATCGTTGTGGTCGTTTGGCTGACTGCGGCGGCCTGTTGGCTAGCGGTACGTTCTTGTTGGTCTACAGCCACCGCAATTTCTGTTGCAGAACTGGCGATCGCGCTTGCTACTTGATTGATAGGTTGCACAATGCGACGAGCAATAAAAAACGCGACAGAGGAACCCACAACAATCACAATTACAGTTCCACCAAGAGACATAAAGGAAGCAAAGCGTTCAGCTCTGTTTGCCGCAGCCTCTCGATCTGCTAAAAGCTTGTCTTCCACAGCTTGCATCGCAGTCAGGTTTTTGCGAATATCATCCATTGTTGCCTTGCCCTCACCTGACAGCACTAAAGCTCTCAGTTCCTGCTCTCGACCTTGCCGCTTGAGCGTGATGGTGCGGGCTAACTCATCTAGTTTTCGTTCGGTCAAAACTTCTACTTGATCAAGCGTTCGTCTTTGTTCTTCACTTCTAATTTCGTTTGTTAGTTGGCTTATATGGTCATCAAGCACCTCTGTGGCTTGATTGTAGGGTTCTAGAAAGTCTTCTCGGCCTGTGAAGATAAACCCACGCTGACCAGTTTCGGCATTCACCAAAATAGTTTCTAGTTCTTGAAGATCTTGTTTAACTTGATGAGTGTGATTGACCCAGGCAATGGAGTCAACCAAAATTTTCATACTCAATTTTGAGGCCAAGCCGACCCCAACCATGAGCGCAAAAATAACTCCAAAGCCAATCGGAACGACTCGACTCAATTTCATGTTTCTTTGTAACATTTCAGTCCCTCCACTCCAGTGATCCCATGAGCGCAATCAGCTCCTTTTTACGAGCGATCGTCCTGTTTTAGATAAAATAACTATCCAACTCAGTCATATTCTGAGTTGGACTCTGAAAAAACTAAAGCGTAATCAGAGGTTGGTACGGGTATTTCATAAAAATAAAAAAACAGTGTAAATGCTGATTTTTGCTATTTAGAGTCATGATCAAACAATTGTTCTGCTGAAATTTATTTCAGCACCAATCAAGACCTAGCTACTTTAGCAAGCCCATCTCAGTTTAATAAAGTAGAGATCTTTAATAAATTTTATGGTTTGAATATAAAGGTTAATATCTGTAAAAATACATAAAAAAGCGATCGCATTAATTGCGATCTTGTCTGCAAATGAGCTATTCGGTAGGAGTTCTTAACTAGAACTAGGGATGTGTAGTGAAAACTTTATAGCTCTTCCTCAACGAATAAGTTACCTTGCTGTAAAATGTTTGGCATATCTAAAATTCCCATCATTTTTTCGCGATAAAGTGCAGTTCCTTTCAAAAAGTCACTTGCTTCAAGGTACATAGCAGCAGGCACAGGCTTTAGCTCATTAGGATGTAGGTAGGTTACATCGAAGACCTCATCCACTGTGATGCCAGCAATCACATCAGCAATATCTACTATCATCGACTTCATGGCTGAACTACTAGGACTAATCGATAAATTCAGCAAAGTTCGAATATCAATCAGTGTGACAATTTCCCCTCTTAGGTTCATGTTCCCAACAATATGAGCGGGGCAGCAGGGAATCGGTGTGACCTTTTGGATATCTGTAAACTCTCGGACAAACTTGAGATCTAACCCAAAATACTCTCCATTGAGGCCAATCACCGCTAACGGCATCAAACCCGTAAAGTCTTGGTTTTGAGGCAATTGCAGTAAATTAGTGGCTCGGACTCGTAGGACTGCTTGTTCTGCTACCGATAAATGGCGAGATAGCTTTGTTGTTTGTCTTGATTCATCTGCCTGATCGGTTGCAACTTCTAATGCGGCTAATGTTTCATTCAGCGAAGACTGACGAACCAACTTTTCGTGATTGAGAATAGTAATAATCTCGCCATCAGTTTTAGCGATTCCAGAGGTAAATCTGGATGCGGTTTCTTGCTCTCTACCGTACTGAACTGCCACTTCAATAGTAGCGGAATCGAGGTTTTTAACGGCATGAACTTGATTTACTAAGATGCCAATCAAGAGTTCCTGCCACTCCACTACAACCACACTATCACTTAACTGATAATCTTTTGGTTGTCGTCCCAACCGACGAGCGAGATCCATGATTGGCACGATTTTACCCCGCAGATTAATCATGCCGATAATGTCGGGTGGTGCCTCCAAAGCCTCTGTTAGCTCTGGTACATAAAAGATTTCATAAACGAGGGCAGCTTTTACACCATACAGTGAACCATGAAGACTAAAGATTAAGTAGGGATCTGACAGCATTTTCAGAAATTAATATAGTTTTGAGTAATTGGAGATGTATTTAAATTTGGCTTGTTGAGATTGTGCCTAATTCAACAGTTTTTTAATGTATAGAATCAGCTCACTTGCCACCAACTGTTCCTGATACTCTATAGTTGCATGTGGAGATACTTGCCTCAGCAAATCTAAGGCTGTGTTGCGCATTTTTCTAGCTCTGACAAAATCACCTTCTTGGTTGTAAATAGATCCTAAATCTAAGTAGGCAGCGATCGCTTTAGGGTCTAAATAAATAATTTTTCTCAGAATAGATTTGGCTAGCTCTATATCCCCTTGTTCTTCAGCAATCTTAGCTAATAGATAGTAAGGTTTGACCGATGAAGCCTTTAAATTAATGGCTTGCTGACAACAATCTTGAGCTTTTTGGTACTGACCTAGATTGGCATAGGCTTGAGCGGCTAAATAATAGGCCTCAAAACTGCTGGGGTCATGCTTAATAGCTTGGTTTGTTGCTTGTAAAGCGAGCACGTAGGCACCCTCCTTGACTAGCTTCTCAGCTTGTTTCAGTGCTGCTTGATATAAAGCGGCTTGCGTTTTCTCAGGAATTGGGGAGACAGGGGATCGCTGGGGCGTTGGCTCCGGTGAAGGTAATGACCGAGGCTGCTCTGGTTGTTTAGCCTGAGGCGAGGGGGCGGAAATAGGACGTTGATATATAATTGATTCCGGCAAAATTTGAGCGTTAAACTGACTTAGCTCTTGATTACAAAGTTCTGCATGACCAGTCATTAAATATCCTCCTGGTCTCAAAGAATCATGAAACTTCGTTAAAACTGTCGCGATCGCAGCAGCATCAAAGTAGATAAATACATTGCGACAAAGAATTAGATCTAAATCACAGATGTTAGACAAAGAATTAGGAAATTTGTCTTGGATTAGATTTCCCGCCGAAAACTTCACCATTTGACGAATTTTAGTGTCAATCTCCCAACCTAATTTGGTCTGAGAAAAATGCTGCTTTTGTAATTCGGCATTTACAACCCGAAAAGACCAAGAGCTATAAATCCCTTGCTGGGCTTTTTGAATTACTTCTGAATTAATATCAGTTCCTAATATAGTAATGTTCCAATCATCTTGTCTTGGCAATAATTCATTAATTAAAATGGCTAGCGAGTAAGCTTCTTCCCCTGTAGAGCAGCCTGCGCTCCAGACTTTGAGCGAAGCTTTGGGCTTACCCTGCTGAATCTTTAGATTTCTTTGATAACTGATAATTTCTGGTAATATTTTATTTCTTAGAAGATTGTTTTGTCCCTGATCTCGGAACAAGTAACTTTCTCCAGTCGTCAATAAAATGACTAACTCTTGCCATTCGCGATCGCTCTGGGGACTTGAACCTTCTAGAAGACTGTAGTATTGGGAAAGATTTGATAGTTTGAGGGTTTGCATCCTCGTGATAAATTTTTTAGAAATATTAGTCTGATCTTGCGATCGGATCTGTAATCCTGTTCGTATAGAAATTAATTGAAATAAAGCTGGCAGGAATTCATCCTGAGTAGAAAACATAATTTATGGAGCCTGCATCTTAAAAAATAATTGATTTTAACTTTATGAAATACTAGAAACAGAACAACCTACTTTGCTGTAATCAAGCTGCGTAATTTGCATTTACTTCAACGGGCCGTAGAGCTGTAGGAGGAGCTATGGGAATTTGAATCAAGAACTCTGACCCCTGCCCTGGCTCCGAGAGACAATTTAGCATTCCCCCGTGCTTATCTACCACAATCTGGTAGCTGATCGATAATCCTAGACCCGTTCCTCTGCCTACAGGTTTAGTTGTAAAGAAGGGATCAAACAACCGTCCTCTCACAGATTCATTCATCCCAGGGCCATTATCTTTGACTCGAATGAGGATTTGAGGAACTGTGCTAATTTGCCCTAAACCTAATAACTCTAGAGAAGCTGCTAACTCAGCCGTTAATAGTTCTGTTTGAATGGTGATTTTTCCAGATTGTGGCTGTTCTTCTAAAGCATCAACTGCGTTACTCAGAATATTCATAAAGACTTGATTGAGCTGTCCTGCGTAACATTCAACTAAGGGCAATTCTCCATACTCTTTAATGATTTCAATCCCTTGATTGCTGCCAGCAGGCTTGAGACGGTTTTGTAAAATTAGTAAAGTGTTATCAATCCCTTCATGGATGTCTACTGGCTTCATTTCCGCTTCGTCTAAGCGAGAGAAGTTGCGGAGTGATAGCACAATTTGGCGGATGCGATCGGCTCCCATCTTCATAGAAGAAAGCAACTTCAATAGATCTTCAGTCATAAACTCAACATCTAATTCTTGAATCTGCTGCTGAATACTCTCCTCCGGTTCGGGATAACACTTTTGATACAAGTGCAGCAACTCTAATAAATCTTGAATGTAGTTGTCAGCGTAGATGAGATTGCCGCTGATGAAATTCACAGGATTATTGATTTCATGAGCAACACCCGCCACCAATTGGCCTAAGCTCGACATTTTTTCGGTTTGGATAAGTTGCGATTGTGTCTGCTTCAGATGTTGTAGCGCTTCGGTCAACTGTTTTGCCTGAGTCTGAGCGGCAAAGGCAGCAGCCCGTGTCTGAGCATACAGTTCGGCCTGGTCAATCGCGATCGCCAGTTGGTCTGTCACAGCTCGCAACAACTCCACTTCTGCCTCAGTCCATTGCCGAGGGCCACTCGCATGGCTACAAACAATGGCTCCAAATTGCCCTGACCGAGTTTCTAAGGGAAGCAATAATTGCGAAGTCATCCCTAAATGGGACAACAAAGCTTGCACATCCACATCGATGTTCTGATCATTGCTAGCATCATCGATCTGAATGACATCGGCGCTCAGAACTTGCCTCACTACCAAATCGGTATACTGGGGCGGAAAATCTCCTAACAAACTGGGGAGAGTGGCATGCCGAGCCTCATGAGTGACGGCTAGAGTGGGTTGCTCTGGATGCGGCCAGCACCAAACAAAATGGCATCGATCAATTTTCAACAAACTACGGATTTCGGTGACAGCCGTTTCTAAAATGGTGTCTAAATCGAGAGAGTTACGAATTTGGTTGGCTAAGCGCAACATTAAAGCTTCGCGCTGACTCAGCAACTCTTCTCTTGCCCAAGCTCGGTCGATCGCAACTGCAATGCTGTTGGCTACCCAGCCCAAAAAGTTCTGGACTGTGTCCGTAATTAGCTTGCGACTAAAGAGCGCCATCACTCCGACAAGTCGATCTTCCACAATTAGCGGATAACCTACAAAGGTCTGCATCCCTTCTTGCTGCACCCACTCGGTCGCTCCAACGCACAAATCCTTGGACACATCATGACTTAAATATGGCGTCCGATTTTGGGCAATGAAGCCAACAATAGAGATGCCCAGAGAGATCAAACTAGGGAAGTCTTCTGTGTGGCTGTGTTGTCCCGCGATCGCCTGGAGTTCTAATAAATTGGTGTCAGCGTTGAAGGTCCAGATGCGTACAAAGGCGGCTTCTAGCTGCTGAGCCACGGCGTTAACAAAGCGATCCAGCACCTCTGGTAAATCTCCGCCTTGAGCTAAGGCAATCCCAATTTCAGCGCTTAAGGTTGAAAGGCGCGATCGCTCAATCAGAGCTACTTCCGCTTGCTTTCTGGCCGTTACATCTCGGAAATAAACCGATAGGCCATCTTGGTACGGATACGCCTGCACTTCAAACCAAGTTTCTAGGGGGGCGTAAAATTCCTCAAAATGCACCGTTACCTGCTCACTCACGGCTCTGTGATACTCACGGTGAAATGTAGATCCTACAGTCTCCGGTAGCTGGTCCCAAATCCGCTGACCAATCAACTCTGCTCGGTCCCTAAATAGGATCTGCTCAGCTTGTGAGTTGACGTAAGTAAAGCGCCAATCGCGATCGAGAGCAAAAAACGCATCGGTGACACTTTCCAAAATGTTGATGATGCGCTTGTTTGACTTTTGCAGTTCTTCCTCGGCCCATTTGCGATCGCTGAAGTCAATTAAAATGCCATTCCACAGGAGATCTCCATTGGCTTGCCGAGACGGACACGACGCTCCTTGTATCCACTTCACTTGGCCTGAGGGTAAAACAAATCTCCCCTGCCATGCCCAAGACTCTAGGGTTTCGGCTGAAACTGCAATGGACTGATCTAGACCTGGGCGATCGTCTAGGTGGATGAGACTAAAAATGGCATCAGCATCCTGTTGAATAGCTTCTGGCTCCAACTCCAGCAATTCCCGTGAACCAGGGCTGATAAAGGGAAAAGCCAGTGAACCATCGGAGCGCAAGAGAAATTGGTAGACCATGCCAGGAATCGTGGTCGCCATCTTCTGGAAGTTGGCCTCACTCTCTTTTAAGGCAGCTTGAGCTTGCACCCATTCAGTCACATCGTTCAGCGTGCCAGACGCACCCATCACGGTGCCATTCGCCGCACACATCTGTTGTATATAGATTTCTAGCCAACAGAGATCCCCCGCTTCTGTGAAGAAACGGAGTTGCTGCCGAAAACTATCTATCTTTCCTTGCACGATCGCTTGCAGTTGGGCCTGGGTAGACTCATGCTCGTCTGGATGCAAGTAGTCAGTAATGGAGCTACCAATGGATTCTCCCAACGAGAAGCCCGTAATTTCTGTCCAAGCAGGATTAAGGAAAGTCCAGCGACCCTCCACGCTTAGTTGAAAGATGACTTCTTTGATGCTCTCGACCACAGAGCGGTACTGCCTTTCACTTTCCTGTAGGGCGGCTTCGGCTCGCTTGCGCTCCGTAATGTCTTCTGAGATCCCTAATAGATATTGAGGATTTCCAGTGGCATCCAGTAAAGGAATTTTTTTGGTATGTAAAACCCTAGAGCCTCTGTGCTTGGTATGAATTTTTTCTTCTGAACTATGAATTAATTGTTTAACCTGGATTACTTCTTGATCTTTGGCTCTAAAAAAGTCAGCTTCTGATTCAGGAAAGAAATCATAATCATCTTTACCAATCATTTCGGCTCTAGAGAGACCCGTTAGTTCTTCACCAAATTTGTTGAATTTAACAAACTTGAAATCGCGGGCATCTTTCACAAAAACCATGTGCGGAATGTTTTCGACGATCGAGTCTAAAAACATCTGGGTCTGCCGGATTTCTGCTTCGGAAGCTTTACGCTCTGTGATGTCGTGAGCAACTGCATAAATCAAGCCTTGCTCTACTAAAGACGTGGCCTTCCAAGAAAGCCATTTGTAAGAGCCATCTCTACAGCGATAGCGGTTTTCGAAGCAAAGCGTTTCTAAACCTGACTTCAATCTCTCTAGTTCGGCTGCGGTGGCTGCTTGATCCTCTGGATGTACCCATTGGCTGAGGGGATGGGCCGAGAGTTCTTGCTGCGTAAAACCTAAGTTCTTTTCCCAAGCTGGACTGAGATATCTAAAATAGTGGTCAAAATCAGTAATAGAAAGCATGTCGAGGGAGAGGGTAAAGAAGCGATCGCGTTCTTCCTCAGCTTTCCGGCGTTCTGTAATATCAATCCCTGTACAAATAATATGCTTAGTCGATTCATCGGCATTCAATAAAACCGTATGTGACCAAGCAATAATGCGGCGATCGCCAAGCTTGGTTAAACATTGGCTTTCGTATTGGTTGATAGGCTGCCCCAACTGCAACTTCTGTAGCATTGTTGCTACTTGCTCTATATCTTGAGGCGAGACAAACAAGTCCCAAAAATAACGCTCTTTGACTTCCGAAAAGGTGTACTGGGTTGTGTCAGCACAAACTTCATTGATCCGCAACACTTGTCCTTGAGGATTTAACACAACCACTAGGGCGTTGGCTGTCTCTAGTACGGTAGAAACAAAGTTACGAACTAGCTCATCGGTTGAATCCAAAACAGTTGCCAAGAGGTTGCGTTCTTCTTGGAGCGCTAGTTCAACCTGCTGGCGATCGCTAACCGCTTGAGTCAAAGCTCGGAGATTGAGACGTAACTCCAGTTGAGTCACAACCTGACGGCTCAACGCTAACAGCGCTTCTTGTTGCTCTTGGCTTAGCGTTCGAGGCTCATAATCGATTACACAGAGGGTTCCTAAGGAAAATCCTGCCTGCGTGATTAAAGGCGCTCCCGCATAAAACCGAATATAGGGGGCATCAACTACCAGAGGATTAGTCGCAAACCGTTCATCCAACAACGCATCCTCAACCAAAAACAACTTTGGCTGCAAAATCGCGTGAGCACAGAACGCTACCTCCCGTGAGGTTTCACAGGCCGTCAACCCAACCTTGGACTTAAACCACTGGCGGCTCTTATCCACCAAGCTCACCAAAGCAATCGGGGTTTGACAAATCTGAGCGGCCAAACGAGTGATGTCATCAAAACTAGCTTCAGAGCCAGTGTCTAGAATCTGATACTGGTGCAAAGCAGCTAGTCTGGCTGATTCGTTGCTAGGAATGGGTGCTTGCATAATCGGGTTTACTACCTACTAGCTGGGTTCTGCGATAGTTGAGCTACTGCTGTACAGTGCGCTCCGATGGCTGATCACAGAACATCGATACTCAAATCCCTAACTGACCAACTGTAATGATTTGGCTGGATGTGCCTAAGGGAAGTTCAAGACAGTCTTAACGCAACTATTCATAGGCGATCGCGGCTGGTTCTGGGCAAATGACTGCAACATCAGCAGTAGATCCGGTGGTTGGTCAACAACGCAACGCTCAGCCTTTGCTAGTCAATAAGACACGGCCTTTTGCGTTCTGATTTATCGTGCCCAAGAAACCACTAATGAGAATCAAAAGGTCGAAGGTTATACATTTATATTTATGTGGATATATTTATGTGGACTTATGTGAGCGACTGCTAGAACGGGTAGGAGCCTGATCCATTTACCCAACCAATGCTTCTAGAGTTTCAATCTAAAGGCTTTGAAACTACTAAATTATGGAATATTAATTCTTTGTTAATAAGACCTATATTTTTTTGAGACAGCTATAACTAAGTCTGACTAAAAGTAAGTCTGGCTAACTGAAATCTCTGAATATTAAGATATTTTAACTAAAAGATATTTAGATTTTTGAATTGGGAATTTATAGCTTTAGTTGAAGTGAAGCTCAAGACAGGATAGAAACAGAGATTGGCTTATTTTCAGCCTTGTAGTAAAGCGAAAGCCTTACAACTCAAAGATTAAGTTTTTCTTAAGTTTTTATCCTGTTTTTTTTATTTAGCTTCAGATAGAACCATAGTTTTTCTGACCAAACCTTCTTTATCCCAATACTTTAATGCTCTAGTTTTAGCTAGTAAGTCAACTGTGATGTTTACTCTAAGCTTATGTCATCTTCTTCAAGTTCTATACCTACTGCCCTAGTAGTTGATGATAGTGCGGTGATGCGAGATTTGATTCAGGCAGCATTATCCCCTAAATATCAAGTCTTGCCAGTCAGTAATGCAGTTGATGCCTTGGCGGCTATCTATCATGAAAATATTTCTATTTTGTTACTAGATGTCTCTATGCCAGAAATTGATGGCCTAGAGTTATGCCGAACTGTTCGTAATCTGCCTCAATTTCACCAACTGCCTATCATTATGGTGACAGCAAAAGATAGCTTCTTTGACAAAGTTCAAGGAAGGTTAGCAGGGGCGACAGAATATTTGACAAAGCCTTTTGATACGGATCAACTTCTTCAAGTAGTTGGAAGATTTGTTGATGTCACCTTCATGAATGAGTTACCTTCCGGGAGCGAACTTGAGGAGAAAAGCTAGCCTTCTTGAAAGCTGCCACTGCTGGTTAAAAAATTTGACTTGGCAGGATCACGGCACGTTGTTAACTTCTACCAAAGAACTAGCTTGATACGAGAGGAAGTGCAGGTGGGGATATGAGAAGAGTATTAGTTGTTGATGACCTTCAGAGTGAGCTAGAGAGAATTTCCCTCATCTTGCAAAAAGCAGGAATTGATGTAGTGAAAGCTCAGGATGGAGAAGAAGCTATTCAGAAGATTAAAAAAGAGATTCCTGACCTGGTCATTTTAGATGTGATCATGCCTCGAACCAATGGTTTTGAAGTCATTCGTGAGCTGCGCGATGATGACAAAACCAAGAAGCTTCCTATTATTATTTGCACTCAAAAGAATACTGATATTGACAAGATTTGGGGCATGGAAATTGGTGCAGATGCCTATATTACTAAACCTTTTGATCCGCAACAATTACTCAACATCGTACAGCGTTTCTTATAGGAATTTATTACTGCCTGCCACTGACAGAGATTTGTACAGTTGATCAGCTTAGGCTCTGATGACAAATATTGCAAAACTACTGAGAGTTGTTGTCATGACTGTTCTTCCCGCTCTTGCTTCCGACATCTCGACTACAATGCAGCAGTTTCTCCTATTTCGGCAACAATCAAGCTATTTTGCGATCGGGCTGACTAGGATCTGTGAAGTTTTGGCGCTTAAAGAACAATCGATTTCCTCAGTTCCTAATACTGCTCCTTTTATCTTGGGCTTAACGAATCTGCGGGGGGAAATCTTAGTGGTGGCAGACTTCGGACGTTTTATTAATGCGGGGGCAGTGGAATTGCAGCAAGCTCAGAGCCGCATTTTGGTCTTAGAAATTGCCGACCCTCAAAACTTGCAATTATTACCGCTACATATTGGGATTGCTGTCTCTCAAGTGGAAGGGGTGGTCTCTCTTTATCCCGATCAAATTGCTTCTGCTGTAGATGTGAGCCAGGAATTAGCTCCAGTTTTGCAAGGGTTATATGACTATGAGGGGCGGTTTCTCATGATTTTAGATGCAGAAGCGATCGCTCAATCGGAACATTGGTAATTGTCAGTTCACTGTCTACTTGCTGCTCACTTTCCTAGAAGGCTGCCCTTATGTCTGTTCATTCAAGCTTAGAAGCTGGCGTCCGTGCTCTTCAGTCAGGCCACTATCAAGAAGCGATTGCATTGCTGGAGTCTGCCCAAGCAGAAAATCCCCAAGACTCTAACCTGCACTACTGGCTAGCTCGCGCTTACCAAAGAGCAATTTATGAGTCTGAGAATGCTAAAGTTCACAGCGTTGCTCCGATTCCCCAATCTCAGCCTCTCGATCAGAACATTGTCAATGGGCCACTCGACTCCGCTATCGAGCCAAAAGCCAACTCCCAAGCAGCGGGTGATCAGTGGATGGTGGCTGAAGTGCCTTGGGTCGGGGCACAGGACTTGGGATTACCCCAGGTAGACCCGTTTACATCCTTTGCCACTGCAAGACCGTCAACTTTTAGCCAGTTGCAAAGTCAGCCTCAAATCCATACTCAAGGTCAGCCTCAAACTCATCCTCAAAGCTATCCTGTGCTGAGCCGAAAAGTCATTGTCGCAATTCTGGGCCTCAGCATTGTGCCCCCCTTACTGATGGGAGGACTGGCGATCGCTGCTAGCATCTATTTCACGACTCAGCCAGAAACAACGGGGGTGCAGTCGTCTTTCTTCATGACCCTAGCAGCAGGGACAGGCTTGATTGCAGTAGTCGCAGGAGCGATCGCCATAGCTCTCACCCGTCGCACTCTCCATCCTTTAATGACGGCTGCGGCTGTAGCGACAAAGGTTAGCCAGGGAGATCTGAGTGCTCGTGTACCAGCGCAGAACTCAGGGCCAGCCAATGATATCGCGGTCATGTTAGGTGCAGGCGTGAATCACCTAGCAGAGCGAATCCAAGGGCTATTGCAGCAGAATCAGGCGCAAGTGCAGCAGCACCAAAGACACCAAAGCCAGTGGCAAGAGCAGGCACAAGCGATCGCTCAGACGGTACAAGACTTGAGTACAGGCAAATTGGATGCTCGAACCTCTCTTCCAGAACCGAGTTTTCTGCAAGAGTTAGGCAACCAAGTTAACTCGATGGGGTCTCAGCTAGAAACTCTAATTACAGAATTACGCAATCAGCAAAAAGCTTTGGATGCATCCGCGATCGTATCAGTGACCGATCGTAAAGGACTCATCACTTACACCAACCAAAAATTCTCCGAGATTTCTGGTTACAACCGCGAAGAACTCCTAGGCCAAAATCATCGGATTGTTAACTCTGGAATTCATCCTAAAGACTTCTTCACGACTCTGTGGGCAACGATCGCAAGCGGCAAGATATGGCGTGGTGAAATCAAGAACCAACGTAAGGATGGTTCCTTCTACTGGGTGGATTCCACCCTCATGCCCCTTTTTGATAGCAAAGGTATTATTTCTGGCTACATTGGGGTGCGCTTTGACGTCACGGAACGCAAACAAGCTGAAGAACGCTTCCAAGCCCTAGCTTTAGCGCAAGTTAGCTTAGTTCAAGAAATCAAAAATCGACAAAGCGTACTGGATGAAGCCGCCATTGTAAGCGAAACCGATCGCAAGGGGAACATCACCTTTATCAATGACAAGTTTTGTGAAATCTCTGGCTACAGTCGCGAAGAGTTACTAGGCCAGAACCATCGAGTAGTTAACTCTAGCCATCATCCCAGAACCTTTTTCGCCGAAATGTGGGGCACGATTTCCACGGGTCGAGTCTGGAAAGGTGAGATTAAAAATCAGCGCAAAAATGGAGATTTCTACTGGGTGGATTCCACCATTGCTCCCATCTTTGACCCCGACGGCAAAATTATGAAATACATTGGCATCCGCTTCGATGTCACTGAGCGGAAGCAAGCTGAGGAGCGCTTGGAGAAGCAGGCTCAAGAGCGCAAAGCTGAAGCAGATGCCATTACCCAACAAGTTGTTAAACTGCTCAACGAGATTAAGGGTGCAGCCAAGGGAGATTTAACCGTCAAGGCCGCAGTCACCAACGACTCTTTAGGCGCTTTGGCCGATTCCTTTAACTACCTAATTAGCTCGTTGCGAAAGGTGGTTCTCAATATTCAATCTGCTGCAATCCAGGTAAATCAGTCCACCACAGACTCCATTAGCAACACGAATGAGCTAGCCCAGCAAGCCCGGATGCAGGCTTCTCAAATCGAGAGTACCTTGCGACAAATTGAGCGGATGCTGAACTCAATTCAAGATGTTGCAGAAGCGGCAAATCGAGCTGAGCATGTAGCGAAACAAGCCGCGCAAACCGCAGAAATTGGGGGTGAAGCAGTCGATCGCACTGTAGATGGCATCAACGACCTCCGTCAAACGATTTCTGAGACCTCCAAAATGATGAAGCGCTTAGGAGAAGGCTCGCAGCAAATTGGCAAAATTGTTACTTCTATTTCTCAGATTGCTTCCCAAACTAACCTCCTGGCCCTCAATGCCACCATTGAGGCAGCCCGCGCTGGAGAGCAAGGCAAAGGCTTTGCGGTAGTAGCTGAAGAAGTTCGCAAGCTAGCAGAGCGTTCTGCCTCTGCAACTGAAGAGATTTCTGACATTGTTAGTACCATCCAAGATGAAATTAGCCGAGTCATGGTGGCGATGGAAGCGGGAACCCAACAGGTAGTAGGCGGTACCCAACTAGCTTCTGAAGCTAAAACCAATCTGAATGCCATCATCGAAGTGAGCCGAGAGATTAATGGTTTGGTGCAGAACATTACCAAGGCGGCTCAGCGACAAATTACTTCTGCTGAAGACATCTCTGGCAGCATCCAAGAGGTGAGTGAGATTTCTACCAACACCGCCGAAAAAGCAGAGAACGTCACTGTCGCTTTAGATGGGTTAGCGGTAGTGGTCAACAAACTGCAAAGCTCGGTCACTAATTTCCGCTCCTCGTAATGGCCCAGGTCTTAACCAATTTTGCTTGCGTTGTTCCTCGTTTAAAAGTCCTTGAGATCAGGCTATGAATGCAAAGGATTTAGACAGGTTGATCGGCGCTTTCATAGCCGAAACCGAGGAATTTCTCCAGATTCTAGAAACTAATTTGCTAGCGATCGAGAGTAATTCTCAAATTAATCATCGTGCAGAAGCAGTTAAGGAACTGTTTCGGGCGGCCCATTCTATTAAGGGTTCAGCTTTGATGTTTGGGTTTGAGAGCCTTTCAGCGGCAGCTCATGACCTGGAAGATTGTTTTGCCATTCTGCGCGATCGCGTTGACTTGGTTCAATTAGACGCTCCGACGATCACGGCTCTATTGCAGGGGGTGGATTGTCTCAAAACTATTGCTAACAGCCATTCTCACGGTAAGGATGAGTTCCTCGCCGAATTGCAAGCGATCGCCCAGATCAAAGTGCAGCTAGAGGCACGCTATAAACGAGAGCCAGCTCCAGCCATCTCAGTGATGAATGCGCCCGCTAACTATGAAGTGCTCAAGGCTATTTTTGAGCATGAGTTGCCGATGGTGTTGAATCTGTTGGAAGCAGAGTTATCCCAAGCAAAACCAGAAACGCTCACCACAACCGTAACGGTGCTCTCCAAGGTTTATTACCAACTCTCTGGCGTGGCAGGGATGCTACAACTGCCTGAGTTTGGTCGCATTGCTGACCCTTTGGAAGCTTTACTCACTTCCCCAGACCTCACTTTTGAGCAGCTACAGCAACAAGGCTGGGCGATCGCGCAAAACTTACAAATGGCTCGTCAGCAAGTTCTGAAAGGACAACCGATCGCTACGCCTTCCGTTCCTGATCAGCTTACTAACTTGCTAAGTGAACTGTTGATGGAGCCGCAAAGTTCACCGCAGCTAACGACTCCCCCTAATCTCCAAGCCGTGAGTGATGCCGCTGAATCAACAGCAATGCAACTAGAGGCAGGAGCCACGGCCGCGACAGGCGTAACCGAAACATCTACTCCAGCCTTTGATACTAGAGCGGAAACTGCTTCCTTAAACAACTGGCAGCGTCCTACGATTCGCATCGAAGTGGATCGGTTGACTGAGTTGGTCAACTTAGTAGGAGAACTGGTGATCAACCGCACCAATCTAGAAGCGCAAGGAACCCAATTACGCTCAGAAATTAAGCGAATTCGTCGCGGCATGTCCAATTTGCACCAGTTTGGGGGGCAGCTTCGGGAAGAATATGACCGCTTAAGTGTGGCTGATCGGAAACCTGCGATCGCTAAATCCTGCTTAAGTCACAGCTCGACTCAACCACCCCTCAGCCCTCAGCTAACTAAGTTTGATGCCTTAGAGCTAGACCAGTACACAGATTTTCATTCTAGGGCGCAGTCTGTGATTGAGACGACTCATACAGTCTTCCAATCCACTGACAAAATCGATGATCTAGTCGTGACCTTTGAGCAGAGCACCGACCAACTCCGTCGCATCACTGACCAACTGCGAGCGCGCGTCATGCAGTTACGAGTGGTGCCTTTCAGCCGAGCCGTCGATCACCTACCCCGTGCCTTACGAGGGTTGTGTCTGACCTATAACAAAGAGGTGAATTTACTTTTGTTGGGTCGAGATACCAAAATTGACGAGAGTTTACTAGATGCTTTGCGGGAGCCTTTAGTTCATCTATTACGCAATGCTTTTGATCACGGCATTGAGCCACCTGAAACTCGGATCAGCCTTGGTAAGCCACCAAGCGGTCAAATTGAAATTGCGGCATTTCAACAGGGTGGACAAACCATTGTCACAGTCACCGATGATGGCAGAGGGATTGATCCAGGGGTCATTCGCCAGCAAGTTGTGGAGAAAGGTTTTGTCTCTGCCGAACAAGCCCAAGAGCTGTCATTAGCAGAGCTTTATGACTTTCTATTCTGGCCCGGATTTAGCACCACTAAAGATGTCACCAACCTGTCTGGGCGAGGCGTGGGGCTAGATATTGTCCGTTCTAATTTGCGGCAGGTTCGAGGCACCGTTAAAGTCGATTCGCGCCCAGGCAAAGGCACCAGCTTCATTTTGAAGTTGCCACTCATGCTTTCGATCGCCGAAGCCTTGATGGTGCGGATTGATCACAACATAGTGGCCGTTCCCTTGGATGCCATTGAGGAGATTTTGCACATTCAAGGCGATCAGATCCAAATGGCGGGTAATCAGCCAATGATTCGTTGGCGCAATGAATTTATCCGGTTGGCTCGGTTACAGGATCTCTTACATTACCATGTGGTTGATTCTGAGCTACCCTCTCCTGATCCGCTAGCTCAAGACTCAATCCCCATTTTGGTTCTGACCGCAGGGGATGGGGTGGTAGCGATCGCCGTAGAAAGGCTCATGGGGCAACAAGAACTGGTGGTTAAACCGATTCCTGCACCTCTTTCTAAACCAAAGGGAATCGTAGGTAGCACCATCTTAGGCAATGGTCAGGTCGCAGTGATTCTAGATACGGATGATTTGGTGGAACAGTTCACGAGTCCAACCCATCAAGCGATCGCCATCAGTGATAGAAGTCCTCAAAATTTAGCTGCGGTGCCAGCCACACAACCCCAGATTTTGGTGGTAGATGATTCTTATACGATCCGACAACTCCTGTCTTTGGCCCTCACCCGCGCCCGTTACCGAGTCGCACAAGCCAGAGATGGACAGGATGCGATCGAGCAACTCCAACAAGGGCTGCAATGTGATGGCATTATTGCGGATATTGAGATGCCCCGCATGGATGGGTTTGAGTTATTGCGATCGCTCAAAACCAAGCCTCAATTTGCTCACATTCCTGTTGCCATGTTGACTTCTCGCAGCGGTGCCAAACATAGACAGTTGGCGCAGGATTTAGGAGCCGCTCACTACTTCACTAAACCCTACAGCGAAGCCCATGTTTTAGAAGTCCTCGCCAGCCTTTTAGCCAGTAAGCAGGTATCTGTTTAAGCGCTACGGCTTCAATTGATTGCTTTATTGTCGTGGATACTGCTATGTCACCCGCTCCCTACAGCCGCAGATTTCAGAAGCAGACTCGAACCCCATCTGCTACGGAAAAACTAATTGCCTTTCAACTGGGTGGTGAGCAGTATGCGATTCCAGTCGATCGCGTGCACTCTGTCATCAATCACTTTACAGCTCATGCGTCGCTAGAAACGGGCCAAAGTATAGTCATCCACAACCAAGAGATGATTACTTTGGTGGATGTTGCCACTCTATTTCCAGGCAATCTGGCGATCGCTCACCCCCAATTTTTGGTCGTCTGCTTGTTAGATAACAGCCAGCTTTTGGGCATTCCTGTCTCTGAAATGCCCACGATTTTGGAAGCTGACCTCAGCAAACTAGAAACGCTACCCCCTGTCTATTGTCAAGGCGATTTATCCCCAGCTATCGAAAAACTTGTTCCCGTTGCAGATAGCCGCATTGTGTTTTATGTCAACGTAGACAAGTTGTTGCTCCCTACTGCATCTAGCAGTTTCAGGTAGGCCCGCTTTACGCTGGATAGATCCGTAAGCGGCGATTGGGTTCTTCTCCGAAGCTAGAAGACTTGAGATGATAGTGTTCTACCAACTCATGTTGCATTTTTCGCACCTTGGACGATCGCGGCAACAACTCTACGGGTTGACCTTTGGGAATCACGATTTGCTCCACCGCAAGTCTAGCCTCTTCTAGCGCTTCGATTTCGTCTTCATCGCTATCGCGGTAAAACAGGCTCAAGTCCGATGCTTCTGGAATCGCTGGGTCGTCCATGTTTAACAACCGCCGCAGTGAACGGACAATTTGTGGGACTGTATTGGCCTTAATTGTATGGATCGGCACATGGCGATTTTTAGCCATACTTCTCAGCTTGGCATGGTTTTTGACATGCGATCGCAGGGCTAACACAGCATCAGAACTGTCAATATCTTTTGTCAATACCACAGGCAAATTGAGGGTTTGAATCACTTGGTCAAGCTGATGCCGACTAATGCCATAGGGATAGACATGCAAAGGCAGATCTTCTCCGTTCGGCCCTGCGGTGCGAGCCGAGAGATCAGTGACGAAGTCTGGGCTGCTGCTACCAAAGTTAGCCTGTTGCCAAGAGGCATCCAACAGTTGCTCAAATTCTTGAGCCGCCGGAGAGCTATCTAAGCGGCTATTAAGAGCTGACGATCGCCTCGACAAACGCTTTTCCCCAAAACTAGGGTTTGGAAGTGGCATCATCTGACCCGAAGAACGCCAACTGACAGTTCCCTTCGCCGCCGCAAAGCGATTTGGAGGAGTTGGGGCTTCGGCGATCGCATTCGGTACTTCGTGGGTAATCACCACTGCACCCGCTTCGTTCACCGTTCTGGTCTGCGGATTGGGTTGACGACCTCTCAGTAAGCTATCCACAGTGTCAGCCACATGCTCATGCACGACCCACTTTTGCCGCTCCAGCATCTCGACCGCAATATCGAAGGTAGGTGGAGCTTTGCGCTCTAGTACACTCTTTTGGCTTCCGCGTCGTCTCGCTTCTTCATCACCCAAGGTCACGGATTGAATGCCGCCCACTAGATCCGATAACGTGGGATTTTTGATCAAGTTTTCAATGCGGTTACCGTGAGCAGTACCAACCAGTTGTACTCCGCGTTCTGCGATCGTCCGAGCTGCTAGAGCTTCTAGTTCTGTGCCAATTTCATCAATCACAATCACTTCGGGCATGTGGTTTTCCACAGCCTCAATCATGACTTGGTGTTGCAATTCGGGTCGCGCAACTTGCATCCGACGGGCACGTCCGATCGCGGGATGGGGCACATCTCCATCGCCTGCAATCTCGTTGGAGGTGTCGATGATGACCACACGCTTTTCTAGCTCATCTGCCAAAACACGAGCAATCTCGCGCAGCGCTGTAGTTTTACCCACACCGGGTCGCCCCAGCATCAAAATCGAACGGCCACTCTCGACCAAGTCCCGAATCATGCCAATGGTGCCAAAAATGGCGCGCCCCACTCGGCAGGTGAGACCGATCACTTCGCCCCGTCGATTGCGAATCGCACTAATGCGGTGCAACGTCCGCTCAATGCCAGCACGATTGTCTCCACCAAAATCTCCCACTCGCTCAATGCAGTATTGGAGGTCTGCTTGGGAAACTGCCGTTTCGGACAGGTACTCTGCTTTACCTGGAAAACGGGCTTCTGGACGACGGCCTATATCCATGACCACCTCAACCAAGCTGTCTTGATCAGGATGCTGCTCTAAGCGTTGGCGGATCTCGCTGGGCAAAATATCTAGCAATTTACTGAGATCGTCTGTAATTTGCATATTTTTCATCGTGACGTTTTGAGGCTCGATCGCTACCGTTTCTGCTGTCTTTTCTAGAGGCGCTGTTGCGGGCTGCGGTTTTTGGCTCTGGCTTGGTGAAGCTGGCAGCGAGTCGGGAGCACCCGGCAGATTTTCCTGATTGTCAAAGTTTCCAAAAGAATTTATACCGTTAAGGCTCACCATAGTGATCAAAAAATTGAGTTAACAGCAGGTGCTTCGGAAGGTAAAGGTTGGTTGAGAGCAGGGGGTGACTTGATTTGGCCCACTAAGGAGCGAGCTAACTCAACGGCTTGCCACAGGAGGTCTGGTTGAGCTTCTAATGGCAAAAATTGGGGTTGAGCCTCTGCTAAGGCGATCGCGCCTAGAGGGCTTTCAACCGCAGGTAAGGCCAAAGTTTCTAATGGGTCTAACACAGGGGATAGCGAGACTCTGGCATAGCTGCCATAAGCCACTCCAGCAATATGTTTTTGGCCCGAATTGTTTGGGTCTAGAGTTTGAGCCGCTAGAAGCCCTAGACTGGCTAGCTTCTCGACAGTATGACGGTTCGTTCCTCCTGCTAATTGCACAAATCCTGGCAAGTTTGCTGCCAACACTTTTTGGCCCAGCTTGACCGCAGCTCTAGTCGCTCCATCTCCAATATCTCCACTCATAGGCCGACCATCGGTTTGCCAAACCAAGGCGCAGGTAAGCGGCGAAATGGTTTCGTAGATTGACCAGAGATAGTCGATCAAGCCCTCGCCATCTGGGCAGCTAATCGCCAACAATTTGAGTTGTCCCGCCCAAGGGGCGATCGCTCGCCACAACCGCTGAAAGTCAGCCAGCCGACCCACTTGTGTATGAATTTCTAGCGCATCTACCCCTGCTTGCAGCACTAAGGGCGCGATCGCTTCTGGGGTAAACACATGAGCGCGGGTAGTGATTTGCTGAATTGGGCAGATAGGCAAACACCGTCCACAACCATAGCAACGGGCATCTATAACTCCAGAAAATTGCTCCGCTTGGTTTTGCTGTGGTTGTTCAAAGACTGGTTGCTCAAAAGCTGATTGCTTAAAGACAATTGCTTGGGCAGGACAGATGGTCTCGCAAGGGCGAGGGCAGTCAGGTGGACATAAAGCTGGGTTAAATTCTGCTTTGCGAAAGTGGGGATCTTCGCCATCATTCAAACTCACCATCAGCCAGGGACGGCCTCTCCAAGCAAGGGCGGGATGCTGAGCGGCGATCGCAATTTGGTCCGCTGTGTCTAGAGCGGCTTGGGCGATCGCAATTACTGCTGGGTCTGCGGCAACATCAATACAATCAGCACCAGCCAAAGCATAGGCTAGGGTCAAGTTTCGGACGGCAGGGAGATGTTGGAAACTGGCTCCGCAAATCAACTTGAACCAGCGTCCCTCCCTTAGAGAACGTAAGGGATGGTCGAAATTAGTCACACCTTCATGCTAATGCCCTCGTAGTAAAATGACGAGGCTCTAAATAAAATTTGATCCCGCAACCTCAGTGCAAGGGCTGTTTCCAACTGGGTAGCGTTGGAATTGCTGAGTGATCTTTCGCTACATCTGTTGTCTTAAGGAACACTTCGCCACCAACCCACTCCAAATCTGGTAGTAGTTTCAGTGGCGATCGCAAATCAGCCCATTCCAAGCCCGATTAACCGCAATTAGCGTTTGTTAACATTGGCCTACCCTTATGCCAAAACCTCGGCTTCACTGGCTGCAAGCTGACGAGCACGGACTTCTAAGTGAACTAAAAGGGCGTTGATGTCGGCTGGGTTGACTCCGCCAATGCGGGTGGCTTGGCCTAGGGTGAGCGGCTTGATCTTAGCTAGTTTTTCGCGGGACTCTTTCGAGAGGGTTTCGATCGCGGCATAGTCGAGGTCAGCGGGCAGCTTTCGGTGTTCTTGACGGGCGATTTGCTCGATTTGGTGTTGTTGGCGGTGTAGGTAGCCTGCATATTTGAGGTCAATTTCAGCCCCTTCTTTCTCGACACGTTCCAGTTCTGGGTTGCCTAGGCCGTAGTGGTCAAGGTTGACGTAATGGAATCCGGGACGACGAAGCAAATCGGCTAGAGTGGCAGAGCCTTTGATGGCTTGTTGGGTGTCAGTGGCGATCGCTTTGCCGACGGGATCGTTTTCTTTGATCCGGGTTCCGTGGAGACGTGCTTTTTCGGCGGTGATGTTGGCTTGCTTACGGCTAAAGAGTTCCCAACGGCGATCGTCAATCAGGCCAATTTCGCGACCGAGGGGGGTGAGGCGTTGGTCGGCATTGTCGGAGCGCAGCAATAAGCGGTACTCGGAGCGGCTAGTGAGCATGCGGTAAGGTTCGCGTAGGTCTTTGGTGCAGAGGTCGTCGATCAAAGTGCCGATGTAGCTTTGCTCGCGCGGAAGAATCACCATTTCCTGGTTGTAGGCGTAACGGGCGGCGTTTAGACCTGCGACTAGTCCTTGAGCGGCGGCTTCTTCGTAACCCGTGGTGCCGTTGATTTGTCCTGCACAAAATAGACCCGCTACTTTCTTGGTCATCAGGGTGGGGTAGCACTGGGTAGCAGGTAGGTAGTCGTATTCCACGGCGTAGGCGGGCCGCAGCATGGTGCAGTTTTCTAGCCCCGGAAGCGATCGCAGCATTTGCAGTTGCAAGCCTTCTGGCAGTCCGGTAGAGAAGCCTTGAATGTAGAGTTCTGGAATGTCTCGGCCTTCTGGCTCAATAAAAATTTGGTGGCTCTCTTTGTCGGCAAAGCGCACAATTTTGTCTTCGATACTGGGGCAGTAGCGTGGCCCTTTGGCATCGACCCAACCACCATAAACCGGAGATAAGTGCAAGTTCTCGCGAATCAGACGGTGAGTTTCAGCCGTAGTGCGAGTCAGGTGGCAATTCATCTGCTCTCGCTCTACCCACACTTCGGGGTCGAAGCTGAACCAGCGCACATCTTCGTCGGGGGGCTGGGGTTCCATTTTGCTGTAGTCTACCGATCGCCGATCGACCCGGGCTGGGGTGCCAGTTTTGAGTCGTCCAGTTTCAAAGCCAAGTCGGTTGAGGGTTTCGGTGAGTCCTACGGCAGCAAATTCTCCCGCTCGTCCCGCATCCATTGACTTGTTACCGACCCAAATTTTGCCACCCAGAAATGTGCCTGTAGTCAAAACCACAGCTTTGCACTGGAAGGCCACGCCAAAGTAAGTTTGCACACCGATCACTTCATCGTTCTCGCCCAAGATCAGGTCGGTGGCCATGCTCTCTCGCAGCACCAAGTTCTCTTGGTTTTCCACGATGACTTTCATGATGTTGGCGTATTCGCGCTTGTCGGTCTGTGCGCGTAAGGCCCAAACGGCTGGCCCTCTGGAGTTGTTGAGGATGCGTTTTTGCAGGTAGGTGCGATCGGCCATTTTACCAATCTCGCCACCCAGAGCATCGGCTTCATGCACGAGTTGAGATTTTGCGGGTCCACCAACGGCTGGGTTACAGGGCTGCCAAGCAACTTTGTCGAGGTTGAGGGTGAGCAGCATGGTACGGCAACCTAAACGCGCGGAAGCTAGGGCTGCCTCACAACCAGCGTGACCCGCTCCAACCACAATTACATCAAAAGCATCTAAAAATTCTACGGAACTTGGCGATCGCATACCTACGCTTTAACCCATGCAAAGAACCCATGTTTAATCTTAGCGAGTCCATGTGGGCTTCTATCTCAATCAGCTCTATAACTTCAACACTCTTTTAGGAACTGGGAATATTGGGGTTGCGTGCTGTAGCCGATTCTCTAGCCCAGCCCAACTTAAAAACATGCCTCAGTCTGCTCCTTCCAAAAATTCAGCTTGGTGCAATAGGGCCGAAACTGTACTCATTGCAGGTTCTATTGGTAGCTCAGTCGCAGCGGTTGTGTTGCAGCAAGTCACCTTTGCAGCGATTACATCAATTCAGCTTTCTTTTGTAGTGGGTCTAAATTCTTGGAGCCGCAAACGCTTTGATGAAGTAAATCAGCAAAACCAAGCTGCTATTACTCAATTGCAGCAACAACTTTCACAAGGGCAAAATTCTTTCGCTCAAATTGAGCAGGCAACACGGCAGCTACCCACTCACGAGGAACTTGGAGATCTACAGCACAATCTGGAGCAATTGGAAGCTGACCATCAAAAACGAATTGAGCAATTGCATGAGGAGCTAAGAAATCAGGAGTGGCAGCTTAGCCAGTCAAGAAATGAATTAACCTCTCTTCATCAAACTCTAAAATCCACTCTACCTGTGGATATGGATTCTTTTCAGAACAGAATTCATGACTTAAAAGCTCACTTTGAATCAAAAGCTAGAGATTTAGAAAAACAATTTAACCATCAGCCTTTACTTATTCAATTAGAAGGCCAAGTATCCAAGGCTGAACAAAATATTATTTATCTCCTGAAACTAACCGCAGACCAAAAGAACTTTAAAGGCTTCTTCTCAGACGAATATCAAAATTGGCAAAAGCAGTTTCAAGAACTAAGTGAGAAGGTGTCGAGGCTGTCTTTACTGGAAAAATTCAACCCAGAAGATGTACGCAGTGATATTCAAATACTTTTGGAAGAAATTCAAGAACTAGAGGCTCTGATAAAGAAACCGCTAGAAGTTGATGGAGAACTCGCCCTCAATGATTTGAGGGAACAAATTACCCAACTACAAAAAATGATAAGTTCTGTAGAGCAGAAAGTAGAGAAAATGAATAAGGATTGTCAGAAAAGCATTAGTTTTTCCAATAAAGGTGAAAATGAGTTAAAGAAGTATTCGAAAGCTTTAGAAGAAAATGGTTTGAAGCTAGCTGAGAAAATATGTATGCTTGAAAATCGCATTATTAAAATAGAGAAAACAATAATTTCACCACCTCCACCATCCCCACTATATACATGCGATCGATGCGGCAAAGCATCTCATTCAATGCTTATAGGAGGACCATTTAATAATTCTCGATATTGCTCCCTAGGATGTATGCGGTCTGACAGAACAGATTAAAAACAATTTTGGGAGGTGCTGTGCTCTGGTTATTGAGCTAGCGATCGCACTCCTCTATTGAAGCTTTCTCCATCTAACTGTGACTTTGCTGATTATCCTGGCGAGTTGCAACAAATACTGAATGATATTGAAGAATTACGAAATACTGAATTTAGAACACCATAATCTCAGAGCCATTCTTCATTTTTAATCGCTTGTGAAGTACTTCTTTTTGTCAGACGGTTGGACGGTAGGACGAGTGTGGGAGTCAGCAGGGTTATGGAGCGAAGTAGCTTGGCGACGAAAACCAGACATTGAGAAGATGAACGTCTCAATCTTAGAGCAAGGGGAAAAGCTGTGGCTTTACCGAGTAGAAGATGCAGTGCTGATGGTAGAAGTGAGGCCCACTGAGTCAGCAGACCTGAATCTCAGCACTCAAGCCATTGGGCAAGTTGTACTCAAGCGCTTAATTACAGCAGAGCAAGTCCTAGAGTGGCTGTCTAGCTCTAGCTTAGTTTGCACCCAGAAAGACGGCTGAGCTTGACATCTAGCGAGCTTTGCGCAAGCGTTCACTCATTCGGGGGAAGAAGATTTTCACCACATCATCCACACTAATCTAATAGGTATTTAAGCCACCTCACGTTCTAGTGCATCACTGTATAACTAGCGGGTTTTGTAGTGGGAACTAACTTGGTCGAACAAGCGTATCAGCGTCTTGCCATCGCTACAGACCTGGTCAGAAGTAGTGTGGATTCCCTAGGGAATATAAAAGAAGTTGGCGATCGCTCAGAAACTAGCTTTGAAGTCTTGCAAGACCTAACCGTTGCCCTTTACGAACTGGAAAAGCTGGCCCAAGATTTCAACACCTTGCTGAAAAACTGAGCCAGTCGGTCTTCTAAATAAGAGCCAAGCTGCCCGATGGCTATGGAGCGGTAGCAGCAGGAGTCGTACCGACAGGGGAGATGGGAGCCGCTCCCAGGTTAGTAATCGATCGCTGAAGAGTAGCGAGAGCCCGGTTATAGTTCAAAATCGCATTTAGGCGATTGCCTTCCGCTCTAGTCAACTCGTTTTGAGCACTGATTACGTCTGTTTGAGTACCAACCCCTGCCTGGAAACGCAGCCGTGCCAAACGTAAACTCTCCCGTGCTTGCTCCAAGGCGACCGAAGCTGTCTGAATATTCTCGAAGTTGGATTGTAGGTTAAAGAAAGACCGTTCTACATCCAGGCGAACTTGATTTCTCGTATCTGCGAACTGGGTTTCAGAAATTTCCGCATCGATTTCTTCTTGTCTAGCTCTCGCCCTAGCGGCTCCACCATCAAACAAGTTCCAGTTGACTCTAGCCCCTAGAGAGTAGCTTCTCAAGGCATCTCGGTCATCATCAAATTGATCTTGCAAGCTGGTGTTCAGGAAAGCGCTTACTTGTGGTCTGTTCTCTGAAAGCGCAATTCGGCGCTGCTGCTCGTTGACTTCCCGTTGTAGCAGTTGTTGCTCTAGCTCGGCCCGATTCTTAAAAGCTTGGACAATGCTCTGTTCTAGCGAGAGATTCCACAAGCCTGCTATTTCTACAGGGTCTGCCGATGATAAATCAATGGATTGAATAACGTTTAAGCGCTGCGCCAGTTGCCGTCGAGCCGTCCGCTGATCGCTAAGAGCCTGAGTCAAATCCTGCTGAGAGTTAGCTAGGTCTACTTGAAATCGCAGCACATCAAAGCGGGTACCAACCCCTGCTCGTTCTAGAGCCAGAGCGTCTCGTAAACTAGCCTGAGCCGTTTCGACCGCAGCTCGCGAAATGCGAACTTGTTCATCGCTTTGCTGCAAGTCGTAGTAATTGTTCGTGACATCTAACCGTAGTTGCTCTCGCTGCGCTTCAACTTCTAATTCGTTAGAACGCACCTGTTTCTCTGCCGCTCTAATGGTGGCAGAGCGTCGGCCTGAGGTGAAAATGTCGTAGCTAACGCCAACTGTGCCACTCAAGGACGTGCTGGCAGTATCGCCATCATCAAACTGGGGTTGTTGTGAGATATTGGCTTGGTTAGAGTCCTGATGCGTGATGTTGGCTTGAGCGGTCACATCGGGGTAATAAGCTGCTTGGGCTTCTCTGAGCGCGGCACGGCTTCTTTCTAGAGTTAATCTGGCAACTTGCAGGCTAGGTGTATTGCGTTCGGCTAGGGCGACCGCCTCTTGTAAGGTAATCGGTTGAGTCCCTTGAATTTCGACTTCGCTGGGTCTAGTCGGAAACCTCAACGGATTAGGGTCGGGATTGAGATAACCACGGGGAACAGGTCTGATCGATGGGGTGGGATTGCCAGCAGGAGTTGTGGGAGTTGCGGTTGGTGTGACGGGCAGCGTCGGACTCGAACTATTTGGCTGCACTGGTTGGGGCGATCGCGGTGCTTCAGAACCACTAGGGTTAGCAGGTTCTAGCGTTGGTAAAGGAGCGCTGGTTTGAGCCGTTTTTTTAGCAGGGGCCGTGGTTTTATCTATGCGCTTTTCTGCTGGCTTCTCGGCTCGCTTAGGAGTAGCACTAGGCTGCACCTCACTCTCTGCCTGAGTTTTATCTTTAGAGCGGCTAGAGTTTGGCTGAGGGGTTGCTTTCTGAGCTGCTTCTTCCTGAGCTATCTCCTTCAGTGCTGCCTTCACACCGGAAACGGTAATTTTTTCAGAGCTGGGGGTGGAGCGAATCTTACGACTACTCTTGGTTTTGGGACGAGTCGTGTTTTTAAGTACCGGATCTTTGGGTGCCGAATCTTTTTGTACTGAGTCGTTCTGAGCCTTGTCCTGGCTAGTTAGGCCAGTCTGTCCTGCGCTCTTGGAAGTAGCGCTCGTATTAGCAGCACTCTGATTAGCAGAATGCGAGGAGCGAGTAGAGCGGCTAGAGCTAGCCTTAGTCACACGCTTAGAACCAGAGGTAGTAGCGTCAGAACTATCAGAACTAGTTTTAGTCGTCTGCTCGAAGGTAGAGTCGGAAACGGTAGCGTCAGTCTTAGCAGCACTCTTTGGCGTTGCATCAGTGGAAGGCTGAGCCGAAGGTTTAGACTGGGCTGCACTGGGTTCGGGGGTACCCAACGTACTGCCCAAGGCGATCGCCGCACTCACACCTACAGCCATCAAATAGCGAATGGTTTGCATAAGTTTTATTCGGTCTGCAATCCAGAGAAACGTCCAGAAGTCGGGCAACTAACCTTAAGCAGGATACTGGCTGGCAAAGGCACTTGGCAAATAGTTCAGCTTGGCAACTCCTACACCGCTCTAATTTACTAAGTATGTGAACCAAAAGCACCCTAAAGATATCTTCAAGATTTACCCACTAAAACTTAGCTAATATTTCTGTAACAACTAGTTAAAATCTCAATCCTTCTGGCTGGAATCATCACGGCCCTTGCTAAATTTTGTAGATCCAGCGATCGCAGTTTCAGCTTCAGATCACAAAATTCATTGTATTCTTCCTGTAAATTACTCATAACTTTTCGCCTCGCCAGCAGAACCTGCGGCAAATGAGGCCGCGATCGCCTTCTCCAGCAACGATTGAACTGTCACTGAGCGAGCAGTCTATGTCCCAGGATGTCGTAACAAATCAGATGGCCTCAGACTCACTAGAGGGCTCAATGCCGAGTCCGGTTTGGTCAGTCGAAGACTATGCTGACAAATTGATGGATGAGCTATTTGAGGATGTGGATCGTGTCGTGGAAGGTGGCACCTCACTACCAACCGAAACCACGCCGATCGAGACCCCTCCCCTACAAACCCTCGCCATCCCTCAAATGATCTTGGCTTCGGCTTTAATGCCCCGCCAAGGTCTCACCTCTCAGCCTGTTCGCCATGAAGCATCTGATACGGCGTTAGTAGAAACCGATGGCGCGATTACCAAGCATCGCCCTTTTAGCCAGTCGTTTGATAAGTTGCTGTTGGGTGCTGCTTGCGCTTCTATCATCGTTACGATTCTCATTTGGTTGGGCAGTCAGGGGAGGCTGGGGAGTTTTTTCTCCGCTAGTAACTCCACCCCAACCGTTACTACACCCGCCCCCACGGCTAAAGAGCTAGCAGACGCTCAATTTGGGGAGTATGTGCTGCAATCGCTAGAGGTAATCGCTCAACTCGACACCCCAAACAAACAAGTTGCAGCAGTTCCTACCACCGCTCCTCAGCCTGTGGGCACTCTACCCACTGTGCCAGTGACGGGTAACTTAGCTCAGCCCCCAACTCGGATTCCTAGCGCCCTAGAGAGAATCTATACTCTACCCAAGGTACCCCAACGTCCCTACAAGCTTCCTGCGCCTGTAGCACCTGTGGCACCGCGTCCTGTGGTGGTGCGCCCCGTAGTGCCCATGCCGAACGTGGCTCCTGCGCCTGTTGCTTCTGTGCCTGTAGCACCCGTTGCGCCTGCTGCACCTGCCGCACCCGCGCCTAAAGTGACTTTGCAAGGGGTTGTAGAGTGGGGCGATCGCTCTGCCGCTTTATTTGAAATTGGTGGCAGCACTCAGCGGATTAACCTAGGCGAAAACATTGGCTCCAGCGGCTGGACGTTGGTAAAAGTCAACAATCAAGAAGCAGTAATTCGTCGCAATGGTGAGGTGCGATCGGTCTATGTAGGACAGCAGTTTTAAGCTGACATCAGAAGCCAGTTCTTCGTAAGTTCTTCCTTAAGCTTGTAGCGGACTTTGGGTTACCCCTTGCTACCATCAGACAAAGCTCTATCCGACCGCAGGAGTTCTGGCCGTGGGTTTATTTGAAGATTTCAGCCGTTTTCTGGAAACTCGACTAGAGGAGTTTCTGCGGAACAACCCTCATCTGGAGTTGCAAGCCCTAGAAGAACAACTGCGGGAACAGGAAGAAGAATCGCTGCGGCTCATGGCAGATTTGCGCCTGAAAGAGAAGCAAGCCCAAGACAATATTTTGGCAACCGCTCAAGAGATTCAACGCTGGCATGAGCGGATTGAAAAGGCTAAAAAGGCGGGAAGATGGGACTTGGTGAAGCCAGCGGAGGAACGAGAAGCCGCTCTGTTGCGCGAAGGCAATCAGCGTTGGGGCCAGATGCAAGCCCTGAAGGAACGCATGAAGCAAGCAGAAGAGTTGCAGCGTAAAATTCAGGCCCGTCGCCAAGAAGTGAGGGCTAAAGCGGTGGAAGCGGAAGCGGCTCGTGCTACAGCTAGTGCCAATGCTAGTGCCAAAACCGAACCCAGTTGGCAAACGATTGGCTGGAATCAAAGCAACACCTATCTGCATAACAGCGCCGACCCCTTGGAAGCCCAATTTAAGCGCTGGGAAATGGACGAAGAACTAGATCAACTAAAGCGCAACATGGGGCGATAGTTCAAACTGCTTGGGAAAGGCAAACCCACAAAAGTAATTGCCGAGCTTTTCATGGCTTAGTCCCAAGCGATTCACTCATATATCAGTGCTGTATCAAAGCCGTACTATATCGTAAGGCTTCATAATTTTGCTGTCTCTTCATAAAAGCAAATTTCTCCCATCAATGCTAGTCATCGAGTTGTACAGGGAACTCTACCTCTGTCGCTCTATTGAACTAACACTTCATGCAGACAACTGAGCCCGTTGTAGTAGCTGATGAGCAATTAAGCTATCCATTTCTACTGATCACTCACATGGTTTGTGCGGATCAGCAAATCCATAATCAAGAGGCAAAAAGCCTGCGAGAGTTAGCCTCTCAAGCTAAAGTAGGCCAGCAAACGCTAGATGAGATGGAGAAGATTTTAGCGCAAGATGAACAGCAGCTTCCTATAGATTCTGTAGCTCAGGCAGTACCCCGAAAACAAAGAGTAGAGGCAATACAACAACTTCTTGCGATCGCTTATGTTGATGGATTTTGCTCACCGTTAGAGCGAGCGATGATTGAACGTATCTCTCAGCTTTGGAGCATTCCACCAGATACTATACAGCGGTTGCTGATCAAAGCAGAGAGTGCTGCCGCCAAGGTGGAGAGTAACCCTGGAGAAGCCCAAGCTCTATCGTTTGGTGCCCGTCTGTTAAAGGGAGCTGACTCTCTACTGTCTCGCTCTCTTGTAAACAAGCTATCAGAAATTGCTCCGCAGGATGTTAGCCGTAAAGTTGAGCAACTACGACAAGAAATTCTTTTGGCTGGCCCTGAATATGATGATGCAATTCATCAGTGCTCTGAAGTCGCCCGTGAGGATTATAAATTTGCAGAAGTGGCTTTAAAGTCAACCTATGCAGCTCTGCAAGAGTTGGGAAACAATATCCAGCAAGTTGTTGGGGAGATCAGAAATAAAACGACTAGCAAAGGACAGGCTGGTACTGCGAAAGAGGTTGCTAAGCAGCTTGAGAATACAAGACGAAGTTTAACTGCTGAAATTATTCAAGATTTGGGTAAGGTTCGTGAATCTCTCCAAGCGAAACAACGTGCTCTTAATCACTTCAGTATCGCTTTCATGGGTAGAACCAAAGCTGGTAAAAGTACCCTTCATGCCATTGTGACAAATGAGGGCTGGGATGCAATTGGCGTTGGTAAGCAGCGTACTACTCGCTACAACCGCGTGTACGAATGGAAGAACGTTCGCATTATTGACACTCCTGGTATCGGTGCCCCAGGCGGAAAGACCGATGAGGAAATTGCTCAGAGCATTATTGAAGAAGCGGATGTCGTTTGCTATGTAGTGACCAATGACAACATTCTTCAAACAGAGTTCGATTTCTTAAAAGTCCTGAAAGAGAAAGCAAAGCCGCTAATTATTTTACTCAATGTTAAACATAATTTGCGGGATTCGCGACGATTAGAGCATTTTCTACAAAATCCTGAAAAGCTGTTTGCAATGGATGGCAAGAGCGGTTTGGGCGGGCATATAGAACGTATTCGCAGATATGCTAAGCAGAATTATGCTAACGATTACTTCAGCATTGTCCCAGCAATGTTGATTGCAGCACAAATATCTCGCGAAACAGAGGATCAGAAGCGTAAGCAGCAGCTTTTTCAAGCCAGTAAACTACAAAACTTCCTAGATTCAATTCGAGTGTCTCTCATTAAGCATGGAGTGATTCGGCGATCGCAAACACTACTTGGTTCTACTGTCGGCTCAATTGAAGAACCTGAAAGGTGGATAAAAGGAGAAGCTCAAGAGTATGAGCAGTTAATAGAAAAGCTCAAGGATAAGCGTAAAACTGTTCAACAAAAGCTTGAGAGAGCTAAAAAAGATACAGTAGAGGCTCTAAAGCAATTACTTGAATCTAATTTCCAAGTTGTTTTGAATTTAGTACCTTCTTTCGCTGAAGACCATTGGAGCTCTAATGAGAGCAGCATGAAATCAGGATGGGAAGAAAGGCTCAAAGCTATTAAATTTGAGGATTCTTTGAAACTTGCCAATCAAGAGGCAAGCCAAAAATTTACAAAAGAAGTCCAAGAGATTCTGGAGGAAGTTGGAAACGAATTAAAACTTGTTGCGGAATTAAAAGGCGATGGATTTAAATTTTCCAAACAGAAGTCTGGAGGCTTGGATAGAGACTTACTAAGAATCACTAGAAATATCTTAGGAATTGCTGGAGCCATCTTAGTTTTCTTTCCACCATTAGCTCCTATTGGAGCTGCCTTTGGCTTCTCAGCATTTGTTGCTGGTTTTTTAGATAAGTTCTTTAAGAGTAAAGGCCAAAGACGGCATGAAGCTGTAGAGAAGATCACAAGCTCATTAAGAAGTCAGATTCAGGAGCAGAGAGTTCTTGTTATTCAGAAAGCACAAACTCAATTCGATCAAAACTGTCAAGCCATAGAAAAAAGTATTTTAGATTATTTTGATGAATTGATTGAAGGCTTAACCAGAATCAGAGCTCATCTTGAAGAAGCTCAAACTAAGCTATCGGCCTCATCCAATTATCTGAATCGTGCTTATGCAAAGCGTATCATTGATTACTGCCTGGAACAGCGAGAGCCTTTAACTGAGGCAAACATCAGCAAGAGCGTACTCAGAGTTAAACGAGACTTTGGACGAAACATCGTTATTTCTACCAAGTTGCCTTTACAGTCAAAAAAATCTTTGAACGAGCTGAAAGAAGTTCTTCAAGAAAACATCTCTATTCCCAACGTCAAATTCCAATAGAGGAATTAAGCCATGACTCAAAGTAATAATGGTTTTAAGGCTGCCACCATTGGTAGTAAGTTCAAGAATGCTTGTGTCAAGTTCGATAACTTATTAGCTAAAGGAAGTACTGAAGAACTCACAGCGATTCGAAAGAAACTACGCGAAGGATTGAAAGACTACCAGCAACAGGGAGTACTCAGCGTTGCCTTTGTAGGACAGTATAGTGCAGGTAAATCCACCATTATTTCTGCCCTTACAGGCCAACGAGATATTCGCATTGATGCTGATATTGCAACTGATAAGACCTCCAGCTATGGCTGGAACGGTATTAAAGTCATAGATACACCAGGGCTTTTTACAGAAAGGAAGGATCACGATGACATTACTTACAATGCCATTGAGAAATCAGACCTGTTAGTTTTTTGCCTGACTTATATGCTATTTGACTCAATCACGGTTGAGAACTTCAAAAAGTTAGCATTTGATAAAGGCTATCGCTGGAAGATTATGCTGCTCGTCAACAAAATGTCTGACGAAGCTGGAACTGAGGACCAAAAGATCGCTAGTTATCGTAAGAGCCTCACTGACGCCCTAAAGCCTTACAACTTAGATGAATTTCCTGTTTGCTTTATTGACGCAAAAGACTATTGCGATGGCGTAGACGACCAAGAAGATTTCCTGATGGAGATTAGCCGCTTCAATACATTTATTGATGAGCTGAATCAGTTTGCAGAGCGCCGTGCTTCTCTTGCTCGTCTAGATACTCCCGTTCGGATTGCTCTAGGCTGCATTGATGAAGCTCAGGTTAGTTTTACTCGTAACTCGAAACAAGATTCAGCTTTCCTTGAAGTTCTCACACGCCTCTCTCGCACAGTTCGTAAAGAGCGTGATCGCTTACGGACAAAAGTTCAAGGAATTATTCTTAAGATGTCAGGTGCAGTTGTTCAAGAAGGTTCAATCTTGGCTACAGCGTTGGGAACTACAGCCGAACTCAAGACCTTAGATCAACAAGCTGAAATTAATCTTCGACAACACTATGAACAAGCTGAAGATGCTTTGCAAGATGCTATTAATTCGGCCATTGAATCAATACAAGTAGAGGTAGAAAAAGTCCTCCAAAACGATTTAACTCAAGCATTCATTGCCCGTCTAGAAAAAGATCAGAAAATATCAACGCAAAATCCAGAGCTTAACACTGATCTGGATTCCCTGAAATGTCAAGTGAAGTTGCTTGAGAAGATCGGAGGAAAGGCTGGTGTTAAATTAGCAAGTTCTGCCAGTAGAGGGCTATTGCCAACGGCTAGATCAGGCCCAGTATTTCTTCGATCTATGGATGTGGCGGGAAGTGGTCTCCATCAAGGTGTTCTAAAGATTGGGGGATTTATAGGATTTAAGTTCAAACCCTGGCAGGCTGTTGGTATTGCTAAAAATATTGGTAACGCAGCCAAATTTCTTGGACCTGCTATGGCACTTGTCTCAGTTGGAGCTGACATCTACGCAAGCCGTGAAGAACAGGAAAATGAGAAGAAAATGGCTGATGCTCGCAACGATATTAGAAGTCAATTTCAATCGATCGCAAAGAATTTAGAAACTCAGATTGAAAGCCAACTTCGAGAGTTTGAATCTCAAGTTTATGGAGAGATTGATCAGAAGATTGCTGAGGCTCGTCACACTGAAGAGAGCGTGATCGCTGGCTCAAATGAATGGGTCAAGCAACTGATTGCAATTCGGCAAGAGTTTGAAAGGATTATCCTTGATATTCATCAATCCATGCCTCCTATTGTTTAGATTCTAAGGGGGCTTTTCTAATAAAGTCCCCTTAGAAAAATGAGAATAGTGTCCTTGCAGAACTAGAATACTGATTACTTGAAATCCTGATACAGATTTGATAGCAAGGATAATTGTTGGCTGCTCAAGCTACAGAAATTTAGTATTTAATACAACCTATTTTGGCTCTGATTGCTTCGAGCGTTGAATAGTGAAAGAGATAGGCTGCTGGGATTGAGTAGCAGGGGTTGAAGTGTCGAATCTGGGAAGCTCAGGTTTTTGAGCTGATTGGGGATTACTGAAGTTTGCTGGGGTGGAGGCTGAAGACTGTAACGAATGAGCGGATTGATTTGCGATCGCCCTTGAGTCCTCGAACTTCAAGGCGAAGGGTAAGCCAGTCCGTTTGTCATAGTTAGAGGCGATCGCTAAAGCCGCTCCACCCAAAATAAACACAGGCAACGGTAAGGTAATTGTCCAATTGAAATGCTGCACCCATTGGTACAGTTCCACCAAGCCAAACAAGACCACAAAAGTAGTTGCCCAGATTTTCATGGCTCAGCCCCAAGATTCACTCATGTACCAGTACTGTACCAAAGCCGTACTATACCGCAACGTTTGGAGCTTTACTATCCTTCGTAGTCACAACGGGTAGAGGCATCTCTTGTAGGTGCCTTGACCTAAATTAAGGTACGCAGAAAACGTGCCCTAAGCTGACAATTCCTGGATAAAAGGCGCGATCGCTTGGACAAATTCGGGAGTTGTTTCGTAGGGCATAACGTTTCGGCCTGTCATCTTGAGGCTACGGCCTTGAGGGAGATGGGCAAGATAGTCAGCAATCCGTTGATCGGGGGTTTCCTGCTTTCCAGAACGACTGATGCTGGATGCAGTTTCTCCCACCACAACCAGCGTGGGTTGTTGAATGGCCGCGATCGCTTCCTGATAGTTCTGTCGCCAAAAGCCTGCGAGGAACGCGAACACTGCATGACGACTCGCTGGATCTTGAGCGCCTTCCACTAACATGTCTACCCATTCTTGATCCACAGCCTCGGCGCGATCGAACAGTTGTTTGGTAGAGAACGATCGCAAAAACTGAGGACGACGAGCATACCGGAAGAAGGCTGCACCTAAGGGAGAGTCAAATAGATTCCAAGAGAGCCGTCGTTGCCAAGGCTTGGAAGCTTTAGTCATCACGGGCCAAGCTGGAGGGCCAGAGAGCGCTAAACCACGAATCAGATTGGTTTCGGTTTGGAGTTGGGTCAAGGCGATCGCAACTGGAAACAACGCTCCCTGCACCACCAAAATCACAGGCTGCTGAATCACCGTCTGCAAAAAGTACTGCAACTGCTCCGCCCAATCCTCGGGGGTGTAAGTCAAGTGAGGCATCTCGCTTTCTCCACAGCCCAAAAGATCAGGGTTGTAGATGGAGTTGCGATGACCCGCTTGATACCACTCGCGACAAAAGCGCTGCCAAAAATGCCGCGATAAACCTACACCAATGGGATGAATCAATAAGAGGGGCGTTCCACTTGCCGTAGATGAATCGGCTGGAGTTTGCACCTCATAAGCGCAACGATATTCTTTCCAGGTATAGAACTGAGTAGGAGAAACACTTTGATCTTCGGGGGCAGAAATTGGGGATTGCATAGAGGTTTGGGATAGGGGGCTTGAAGTTCTCCTGCATAGCTCCCGTGTCCAGTCATTTGCTGAGTGCAAATTCTCGTGAAACCTAACCCCCAGCCCCTTCCCTGCCAGGGAAGGGGAGCTAGATTCAAAGCCCCTCGCCTCGCAGGAGAGGGATTTGGGGAGAGGTTTGTAGGGCGTGTGGACACGGTAGCGACACAGGGAGGGTTTGGAGGGGTTTATTCTTCCCGCATTTTAGGATCAATATCCGCTCAACAAACCTCGTTGCTTAGCTCGGCGTTCAGCTTGCCAAAATAGCAGCACCCCAACTACTAGATATACGACTCCGTTAATGAAGGCGATCGCCAACTCGTTCCAATCTAGGGCTTGCCCTTCTGCCATCAGTTCTCGCAGCACTCCTGCCCCAGGGGTCATGGGTAGAATTCTTGATAACACTTGCAGGGAACCTGTCCAATTTTCGGTGGGAGTTGCAATTAGGAACAACAGCGCGAATTGAAAGATGCCTAACAGTTGTTGCACCCGTTTCAGCAAGAGGGATAAAGCACCTAGAGCAAATGCCAAACCGTAAGCGCCTAACAAAATACTTCCCAAGGGTAGCAACATCGTGAAGCTGAAATTGAGTTGAGCATCCGTGATCACCAAAATAATCAGTAGTACCGTGAGGGTCAAAACTAAGCGAAGAGTGAGACTGGCGATCGCCCGCATCAAGAAGACTCGCGCCGCTCCAAAGGGAGACAGGAATAACTGCTCTAGTGTCCCAGTTTGAGCTTCTGATTGTAAGCCAATGGCGATATCGTTCATGATGAAGATCAACAGCGTCCACAGCACATAATCAACGATGGCTGAATCTAGGCGGTCGCCAAATTGGATGGTAGGGCCAGCAATGTAACGAACACTGGAAAACAGCCCGTAAAACACCAGTGTGATGATGAAAATTCCGGCGATCGCATCGGCAGGATAGCGAATGAACTGAATCCAGCTCCGTCGCAGTTCGGCCCAAAACAAATTAAGCATCTCGCCCCTCTCGCACCAGTTTCAAAAAGATGCCTGTCAAATCAGCTTGGTCCTTCTTCACGCCCAGAATTGGTAGCGGTTGCAAAATGGCAAACACCTGATACAGCGTGTCGGCACCCTGTACATATACAGTTTGCTCAGCCTCAACGACTGCACCCAGCGCCGCGATCGCCTGACTCTGCTTGTCATTCAGCGGGCTTTCGAGTTCGATTGTGTAAGCGGAACCAGAAAACTGCCGAATCAATTCTCGCGTCGGTTCCTCAGCAATAATTTCGCCTGCTTGAATAATTGCCACGCGATCGGAGAGTTGCTCGGCAATGTCGAGTTGATGGGTGGTGAGGAGAATCGCCCGTCCCTCTTGAGCAATTTCGCGCACCAAAGCTTTGACGTTTTCTGTGGCTTCTACGTCGAGACCGAGAGTGGGTTCATCTAACAGTAAAAGTTGCGGTTGATGCACCAGAGCTACGGCGATCGCCAGTTTTTGCTGCATCCCGCGAGACAGCGCTTGTACCGGGGTTCGGCGTTTATCCATCAAGCCAAAGCGCTCTAGCAGCGATCGCCCGTACCGTTTAGCGTGGCGCTGGTCTAATCCCCGCAACATGCCAAAGTATTCCAGATTCTCTTCTGGGCTGAGCCGCCAGTAGACATTGCGATTGCCTTCCAAGACTGCACCCAGCAGCTTTAAGGCGCGGGGGTCGCAGTGGGGGTCGCTACCAGCTATTTTGACGAAGCCAGAGTCGGGACGAATTAAGCCCGCAATCATCTTAATGGTGGTGGTTTTGCCCGCTCCATTCGGCCCTAAAAACGCTAGAACTTCTCCGGTTTTGATGCTTAAGGAAACGTTGCGCACGGCTTGAATCTGTTTGCCGCGATCACGATAGGTTTTGCTCAGGTTGTCAGCTTCGAGTGCAATCATGTTGCCTAAACCAACCACCCTGTTTCATCACGTTCGTGGCGTTCATGGCGAGCTTGAGCAAATTGCTGGAGTTGCCCCGCATTTTGTTGTTCGCACCACCAGCGCAAGCCAGCCTCAATCGCTTGGTCGCGATCGCTGGTTAGTTGGTCTACCTGTTGCACTAGTGCTGCATCTAGGGTGACAGAAATGGTCTGCTGTGAAAAATCCACCGGGGACATGGTCGAGAATGCCAATAAGGGTCAGGGTTTGCGATCGCTTTGTTACTATATCAACCGAGAAAAGTGCTTTACTCAGCCTCTTTGTGGCTTGGACTCACCTCAAACTGCAATTCGGAGCGGTAGAAACAAACGTTAAACTCCATAAAGAAGTTGACTTGCCCTAAAATCAATGGCACGTTTGTAGCCTGCGTCCAAGCAAATACAAGTTGTACGGGTACAAACTGACCGATTACTGCTTGTACCACAGCAACCCTTGCTTCGTATTGGGCTAAGTTACCTGTCAAGCTTAAAGCAGTAGTTTGGCGCTCCCATGCATACCCAAGCTCAACGCCTATGGGGTAAGGCAAGACATTGACGCTTGCTCCTGTGTCTAGTAGGCCAGTTGTGACTACAGATTGTTGCTGATGAATTAGGGTAATGGGTAGATATGGGCGAAAAGCAGCCGCACCTAAGGCAACGTCAGCCGAGACGAAAGGATACCGCCCCCCGCTATTCATGATCTTGATTTTTAGCTTCTTGTAGAACCTTGAGCATGGTATCTGCCGCTTCAAAGGCATCGTAAGGCGACCACACAGGATACTCTTGGTCAGGTTGAATTAGATCTGTTTCCTGTTGGGCTAGCTCTGAGAGTAAGACCTGCATAACGTAAAACTTATCTGCACGGTCAAGCCCTCGCAATGTGGCTAGTAAATCCGCCGAAACCATCTAAAGCACTCCAGTAAGGCAGGTACGCCTCTTCATCCTATCGTGGCTCAGTTGGTCTAGCGGTCACGGGAATGTTGCATCGCTTTGTTACTATATCAACCCAAAACGCCTCTCTAAGTCAGCTCGCTGAGGGCAGATTATCTCACCTACTGTCCTTGCCGAATACACAATAATAGAAAATAGATTCGTTAGTATTTTCCAGGCTTACATGCAGTTTGAGTGGGACGAAGCGAAAAATCTTGAAAATATTCGCAAACATCAAATTGATTTCGTAGATGTCCCGGAAATGTTTGAAAGCCCCATGCTAATTGAGCTTGATGATCGCCTGAATTATGGCGAAGACCGCTGGGTCGGCATCGGTTTTTTGCGAAACGGCGTAGCGGTTGTGGTTTGGACAGAGCGACAAGGTGATGTCATCCGAATTATTTCAGCACGAAGGGCAAATCGGTATGAACGCAAGCGATTCGAGCAATACCTCTCGTACTAACTGGGCAGCTTTAGAGGCAATGTCAGATGAAGAAATTGATTATTCTGATATTCCGCCTCTTGCAGAAGATTTTTTTGACAAAGCTACTTTACGAGTCCCTTCCCCTCAAGCTCGTAATTTGGTTCAAATTGATCCTGATATTATTTCTTGGTTTCAATCTCAAGATGCAGAATACAAAAAACTCATTAATTCAGTCTTGCGTCGTCATATCGAAAGTGGTGGCGATAGGCAAGCAAGCTAATTTTTTGTTAAGCGATCACTTTGTTACTATATCAACCCCAGATGCCTTTCCGAAGTTGATTTTTAATTCAAGCGATTGCTTAGCGTGTCGAGTACAACCATAATGATAAAAAATGAACTTAAGGCTAGGAGTCCTAAAATTTTCAGTATTTGATTGAGAGTCTTTTAAGGATCCATAAGTAAATTAGTCTATTGAAGTCTTAATTTTATTGTTTTATAGCCTGCTGTAGTGGGCAGATTGAAACAACATATTTAGGTCTAATTCTATGGTTGCTGAAATTGAGAGACTAATTCAAGAGTTAACAAAATTATCCAAAGTCTATATTCAAGTGCGAGCGCAAGAAAATATTTACAAAAAAATCTTAATGCATCTGCGTGAAATTTATATTTCCAATAGAGAAGAGTTTTCGGATGTCATCATAAATCGTATTAAGGAGTTAAAAGGACAGATAGAATCTACTCTTGATCCTGATGTTAAGCAAAGAATTCAATTAGTTAAACTCTTTCCGGGAAAAAGAATTTGCAAAGCGGAGAGTTACTTCAAGGCAGAAGCTTTTACTCCTCGACGAGGAACAGTAGTTTTTCATGAAACTGATTATTTTATAGGCATCATTGATGATTGGAAGCCTGTGCGAAAGATATATGAAATCAGAAACTTAAAAGATGGTCTCTATGCATGGCATAGGCTAGAGAATTTGGTCGTTTTAGGAACCTGTAATGAAAAAATTTGGAATGAGGATATGTGGAATGAGCTAACTACTGTGAGAGTAACACATTGCTGGAATTGCAAAACATACCTGTGTCCGGGTGATAAAGTGTGTGGATCTTGCAATTGGTATGTGTGTCCAGAGTGTAATTCATGCCAATGCGATTTTGTACCTTCCTAAGCAAGAAAATTTTCTTATAATTTGATTCTGAACTAAACAATTTTGCAGAAAAGATTTGCAACCACCCACTTTGCCAATCAAAAATTGGATTGACACACAATATTAAGTTTCAAGCTAATCATTATAAGTAGAGCCATGAACCTAAAATCTCATTTTGTGATAATGGCAAAATATAACGCTTGGGCGAATGCCAGACTCTACAAAATGGCTTGTGAATTACCCGATGAAGCCTATCATAAAAATGTAGGGGCGTATTTTGGCAGCTTGCAAGGAACCCTCAACCACATCCTCACCGCCGATCGCATTGGATGCGCCGGATAACTGGAACTGGGGAGCATCCGGATAAGTTGAATGCGATCGCCTTTGATGACTTGCCTGCTCTCCAAGCTGCTAGAGAAACTGAAGACGATCGCATCCTGCAATTTGTTGAAGAGTTGACAGACGCAGACCTCGACCAAGAGTGGAGCTACCAAACCCTCGACGGTACGCCTCACCGCCAACCTCTCCACGAAATCTTGGCTCACGTCTTCAATCACCAAACCCACCATCGCGGTCAAGCTCACGCCATTTTGACAGCGCTCGGTGTTAGCGAACCTGACCCCCTCGACCTTTTAATCATGTTTCGTGTGGCTAGAAGTGAGTAGATTAGCGATCGCTATCGGTAGAGCCAGCAGCACGACTAGGACAGAAATAAACCCAGCCTTTGGTTGGTTAGAACGTGTCCATCGCCATTTATAGTGGAATTGCAGTCAATTCTTAAGCGATTGTGAAAGCAATTACTCTCCTCGGCTCCACTGGCTCGATTGGTACGCAAACGCTAGACATCGTGGCTCAATATCCCGATCAATTTCGGATTGTTGGGTTAGCAGCGGGACGGAATGTCGAACTACTGGCGCAACAGATTCGGCAATTTAAGCCAGAAATTGTGGCCCTTTGTGACGAGGAGAAGTTACCTGAGCTGAAAGCGGCGATCGCAGACCTTGACCCCCAACCGATTCTGCTCACGGGGGATGCAGGGATTGTGGAAGTGGCGCGGTATGGTGACTCAGAAGCTGTCGTAACAGGGATTGTCGGCTGTGCAGGCTTACTCCCCACGATCGCGGCCATTGAAGCAGGGAAAGATATTGCCCTCGCCAATAAAGAAACTTTGATTGCAGGTGGCCCTGTGGTGCTGCCCTTAGTCGAGAAACATGGCATCAAACTATTGCCTGCTGACTCTGAGCACTCCGCCATTTTCCAGTGTTTGCACGGAGTCCCCAAAGGTGGACTGCGACGAATTCTCCTGACTGCTTCCGGTGGCGCTTTCCGCGATTGGCCTGTGGAGAAACTGCCCCAAGTGACGGTAGCCGATGCCCTCAAGCATCCCAACTGGTCAATGGGTCGGAAGATTACGGTAGATTCTGCCACCTTGATGAACAAAGGCTTGGAAGTCATCGAAGCGCACTACCTCTTCGGCATGGACTACGACGACATCGAAATCGTTATCCATCCCCAAAGCATCATTCACTCACTGATTGAATTACAAGACACTTCTGTCTTGGCCCAACTCGGTTGGCCCGATATGCGCTTGCCGTTGCTCTACGCCCTTTCCTGGCCCGATCGCATCTACACCAATTGGGAACGCCTCGACTTGGTGAAAGCAGGCGACCTCACCTTCCGCGCCCCCGATCACCAGAAGTATCCTTGTATGCAGTTGGCTTATGCTGCTGGCCGTGCAGGTGGCTCTATGCCTGCTGTCCTCAACGCTGCAAACGAACAAGCAGTCGCTCTGTTCCTCGACGAGAAAATTCGCTTCTTGGATATCCCTCGCTTAATCGAAACGGCTTGCGATCGCTACCAAACCCAAAACTCAGCCACTCCTTCCTTAGAAGATATTGTGGCTGCTGACCAGTGGGCGAGACAAGCCGTTCTGCAAGCCACTGAGGAACTGAACCAAGGCGATCGCCTGATTTCTCTGCGCTAATATCGACTCATTCCACTTATTCTTTTGGCACTTGAGTTATGCAGCGCCCAACCCATCAGCACGTTCCGCAAATTCTAGGAGCGATCGTGTTAGTGGGTGGATTTCTGACTGGTTGTGCCACAACTAGCTCTCTCGCCAACTCAGCAAACTCAAATCACCAAGCTGAGCAGTTCTATCAAGCTGGATTGGCTCGGCTGGAGGAGAAGGACTATCCAGGAGCACTCGAAAACTGGGACAAAGCGATCGCGGCTGATCCTAGTTATGGTAATGCTTACTATCACCGGGGCTTGGTACATCGCTTAGCTGGAGACTACGCCAGTGCTTTGCAAGACTATACCAAAGCGATCCAACTTAACCCTGGCTCTATGATTGCCTATGACAATCGGGGATTTGTGCGCTCAGAGTTAGGAGACAATCAAGGGGCGATTGCTGACTATAGCCGAGTGATTCAACTCAATCCCAAGTTCGCAGGTGCTTATCATAGTCGTGGCAAGATTCATCTGAAACTGAAGGATTACTCAAGAGCTATGCAGGACTTCAACCAAGCGATCCAGCGCGCTCCAAGTTCCGGTCAGGCGTACTACTATCGAGCGAAAACGTATCTGAGTCTAGGCGATCGCTCCAAAGCACTGACAGATTTACAACAGGCCGTTAAACGGCTGACCCTGCCTGAAGACCAATCAGATCGCCAAGCTGCGATCGCCACTATCCAAGAGTTGCAGCAATCGTTAAAGTAGGAACCAATTTTAGCTACATCAAAGTCGGAGGTGACATGATGGGTGGAGAACTGATCCTGCTCTTAGCTGCCCTGATCGTGGCGGCGTTGGTCTTTACAGCTTTAGTCAACTTGGTCAAAACCACTGTAAAAACGGCCATCTTGGTCGCCTTAGTGATTTTGGCGCTGCAACTGTTGTTTGGGATTGGTTTCCAAGAAGTGTGGAATCAAGTTCTCCAAATTGTGCAGGCTGTTTGGCAATTTGTGTTTGGTGGCTAACCTTCAGTGGTGAATTGCCAATCCTTTAGCTCACGCTTACTAGTCGAGCTAAGGCGTCTTTAACAGCGGGTGGAAGCCTCCGCATGATTTTGCCTTTTTCTCGGTCAACTGCTACCAAGATCACCCGCGCTGTCAGATACAGTTCCTCACCGTCCGGAGATTGAATCTGGTAATCCCAGTTGATTCGCACCCCATCCACATCAGCCATCCGAGCTTTGACGATCGCTGACATCCCTAAGCGCAGACCTCGGTGGTAACGCACCGACAGATCCACTACAGGTAAGTCACAACCCAACGCGACTAGGTCAGCATAATCAATGCCGATCGCGCGTAGGCATTCAATCCGAGCTTCTTCCATCCAAGCCACATAAGCACCGTGCCAAACGGCTCCTGCATAGTCAGTATGGTTAGGATGAACCCGCACCGGGTACTCAAACCAACTTCCCGATGCAAACAACGGTGGGCTTTGAATGGCTCCCGAAGTAGGGACTTGAGGTTGTATTTGTTTACTTTCCGACACGTTGCGATCGCCTAAAAAATCTAAGTTTTACATTAATTTCTAAACTAATTTTTACACTAATTGTTCACATTATTTAAGTTTGCCTAGACCCAGTTTTGCTCAACTAATTCAAACTGTCGCTTTTTGCTTCCCTACTTAGGACAAAAACTGACTTGGATTACTACAAAACCTTTACACAGATACTTTTGGCCTAATAATCGTGACACTTCTTAACAAGAAGTTGGAATCACAAATCTTTAAGAGAATGAGACCATTCACTATCAGTAGATATGATGATCCTGTAAGAAGAAGGCTAAAGTTTTTCAGCCAATTGATCATTCAACGTAATGAATGATTAAAAGGTGTTACTAATCTCACTGAACTGTTCGGGCATTAACTTAAGAAACTAGACAATTTTTTGGGCACGAGGCGAAACCATGATTGAGAGAATTCTGCTAGCTGACTCCGGAAATGGACACTCTGAAGAGATGCTCAAGGCTTTAATGGCCATTCCGTCCATGCAACGGGCATCCGTTACAGTTCTCCACGTAGTACAGCCCCAAATTACGGCTGAAGCAATGGCTGCAAAGCGAGAGCAAGGCCAGCAGCTCTTAGAGGCGGCTGTGCAATCCCTGCACCTTGATTCGGGCCATGTTACGACGATTTTACGGGAAGGCAATCCTAAGGATGAAGTCTGCCGCGTCGCTGATGAGATTGATGCCGATCTCGTGATTATGGGTTCCCGTGGCCTCAAGCGCCTAGAGGCAATTTTAGAAGACTCTGTCAGCCAGTATGTGTTCCAAGCTTCTTCTCGTCCCATGTTGTTTGTGAAGGACGACATTTATGTGAAGCAAATCCATCGTGTCATGGTGGCGATGGATAACTCTGATTCAGCTAAAAAGTCACTTGACTTAGCGACCTTCTTGCTGCGCGATGTGAAGGGCGGACAGTTGCTCTTGACTCACGTCAATCCCAAGAAGGAGCGATCAGGCATAACCATGCAAAATCCAGAGCAAGATCCTGTCTTGGCTCCTGCGGTGGCAGCAGCGAAAAAGTGGGGCATTGCCTACCGTTGCATTTCCACGAGTGGCAAGCCAGGGGAAGAAATTTGCCGCTTAGCCGAAGAGATGAGCGTTGACCTATTGATGCTCGGCTCTCCCGATCGCCGTCCAATGATTGGCAAAAACTTGCCCGATCTCGATCGTCTCCTCGGTGGCTCCCTATCAGATTATGTCCGAGTTTATGCCAACTGCCCTGTACTGCTAGAGCGAACAGTCGGCTAAGCCTGAAGTTAAATTGAGTTGAGTCAAATAACCTGGGCCAGAAGCAAACATTGCTAAGATCTGCCCCAGGTTGTTTCTTTTTGAACTAACCTCAGAGCTGTTCCGGTGGCGCTATCTTAGAGCAAAGCCTGGTTTGAAGGGTGAAACGTGGCAGAAAGAATCAGAGCGGCTCGAAATCGTACTCTGACGTTGACAGAGGCAGAGCGATCGCATTACCCATCCCAACTGTTACAGCTATCTGGCCCAGTCACCGCTGAGACGATTCTCAATCAAACGATTTGCCAAGATTTGTTTCAAGTTTTGGATTGGCTCCCAGAGCAATTTGTCGATTTGCTGGTTATTGACCCTCCCTATAACCTCACCAAACAGTTCAATCAACAATGGGTAAAGCAGCGATCGCTCGAAGCATACAGCGATTGGGTGGATAGCTGGTTGTCTCGACTGGTACGGGTACTCAAGCCCACAGCCTCGGTTTATCTCTGTGGTGACTGGCAATCTTCCTTGGCCCTCTACGCGATCGCCTCGCGCTATTTTACGGTGCGTAATCGCATCACTTGGGAACGCGAAAAAGGTCGGGGAGCCAAAGCCAATTGGAAAAACTGTGCCGAAGATATTTGGTTTTGTACCGTCTCCAAAGACTACTACTTCGATGCTGAGGCAGTGCAACTGAAGCGCCAAGTGCGTGCTCCCTATACCGACGGGACAGGGCAACCCAAAGATTGGCAAAATACCGCAGAAGGTAACTTTCGGCTCACAGCTGCTTCTAATCTTTGGACGGATATGACCGTGCCCTTCTGGTCTATGCCCGAAAACACTGACCATCCTACTCAGAAGCCAGAGAAGCTAATTGCCAAAATCATTCTGGCTAGCTCACCTGTGGGTGCTGTCGTCCTCGATCCATTTCTCGGTTCAGGGACTACTTCGGTTGTTGCCAAGAAGCTAGAGCGACAGTTTGTCGGCATTGAGCTAGATGAGTACTATGCTTGCCTAGCGCTAAAACGTCTAGCCCTAGCAGAGAGCGATCGCCACATTCAAGGCTACTGCGATCGCGTTTTCTGGGAGCGCAACACATTGCCCCACCAAAGAACATTGCTCAAACGTAGATTTTTGTCTCAGCCATAGCAAAAGCGCCACACTTTTGAGAAGTAGGCGCTTAGCAGTATCAATCCAATTCAGTTGTTCAGTTGATTGATCAAAAACGTAAATTAACGCAAGTTTTGAAGCTGTTGGAAGGAGAGTAAAATCACCAACTCATAGTTGCTCGGTCTCCTAAGCAATCTACTTGTCTTCGTCTGCTGCTTGGCGGCTAGCAGTTTGGATATAAAGAATCAGCAAAAACACAGTGGGAACCAACACAAACAAAATACTTGCGACAAATCCTAGCTCATTAACTTCCATTACCCAGCCTCAATTTCATTTCAAAGTTACTAGCAGGCCCAGCTTACTCAAGCAAACAAGTTACCGCTTACTGGCAATGCTGTCGTCAGAACTGGGCTTTGAAAGAGCCTTAAGTGCCCTGTCTATCTTGTATCACAGATGGGCTGTCTACTAACACCTACTCTTCCGATCTCCCATCAACGGCTCTTGGGCTTAGTGTTTACGCTCACAGGCCCATTCACCAAAGCTTGGCAAGCCAACCGATAGTTGTCAGGCTTCTTCTTGAGTTTACGATCCTCAACCTCAGTCCGAGGAGAAAGATTATCAAGACCTTCCACAACCTCAACAATGCAGGTGCCACATTGGCCGTACCCGCCACAGTTCGTCATTTTGCCAATGAGGGTATAAATATCAATCCCATTCTCGATCGCCTTAAACCTCAAGTTGGCCCCATCCGCCGCGATCACCTCTTTATCTTCTTTGACGAACTTAATATTTCCCATACCCGTTCCCCTCGTTCTCGCTTCGTTACATTCACCCGTCATCACAAAAGCTGCTTTATCCCAGTGGCATAGATGTTGCCGCAAAAATGTAACAGCCTAACCAGTAAGATTCAAGAAACGCAAATTCTTTCTCAGAATCAAAGCTCCCCGTTTCTAAGCTAACAAATGAATTGATGCTGACCTGACCCAGAACGTTGTATCCTGCTAGCTTTCAGTCAACAACCGTAAAGATGCCAGGATATTGAAGAGTAATTACAAGTCACAAAGGACTATTGCAGAACCATCAACTTTACTTGCATTAGGCTCTAACACTGGTTACACTTCTTTATACATTTCATCTTTATAAGCGCATTGTCAAACTGCTTAAGCTGTCTTGTTTAGAGACAATTTTGGTAGACAGTGCTAAACGGCAAAAGAGTTACAGCGGTTCCAGATCTGGTAGGTTTATCAGTATCCGGCACCTTAACAAAATGCTGAAAGAAGCGTTGAAGTAGGAATATTTAGAGGAGGAGCGTAGTCAATGGGACTACCCTGGTACCGAGTACACACAGTCGTTCTGAATGATCCAGGGCGGCTGATTGCTGTACACCTAATGCACACTGCCCTTGTGGCAGGCTGGGCCGGTTCAATGGCGTTGTATGAACTGGCTATTTTCGATCCTAGCGATCCCGTCCTGAATCCCATGTGGCGTCAGGGCATGTTCGTTCTACCCTTCATGACTCGTTTGGGCGTCACCCAATCTTGGGGTGGCTGGAGCATTGCAGGTGAAGCAGCTGCCAATCCTGGTATCTGGTCATTTGAAGGTGTTGCAGCTGCTCACATTATCCTTTCCGGTCTATTATTCCTCGCTGCCTGCTGGCACTGGGTTTATTGGGATCTAGAACTGTTTAGAGATCCTCGGACTGGCGAGCCTGCCCTCGACTTGCCAAAAATGTTTGGCATTCACTTGTTCTTGTCTGGTCTACTCTGCTTTGGCTTTGGTGCATTCCACCTGTCAGGCTTGTTTGGACCTGGAATGTGGGTTTCCGACCCCTATGGCTTAACAGGCAGCGTTCAGCCTGTGGCTCCAGAATGGGGACCCGCCGGATTTAACCCCTTCAACCCTGGTGGGATTGTGGCCCACCACATTGCGGCTGGAACGGTTGGCATTATTGCTGGTTTATTCCACCTCAGTGTTCGTCCTCCTGAGCGTCTCTATAGAGCGTTGCGGATGGGTAACATTGAGACTGTACTTTCTAGCAGTATTGCGGCTGTTTTCTTTGCTGCCTTTGTGGTTGCAGGCACGATGTGGTATGGCAACGCTGCTACCCCCATCGAATTGTTTGGCCCCACTCGCTATCAATGGGACCAAGGTTACTTCCAGCAAGAAATTAACCGTCGCGTTGAATCGAGCGTTGCTGGAGGCAGCAGCCTACAAGCAGCTTGGTCTGAAATTCCTGAGAAACTTGCGTTCTACGACTATGTCGGCAACAACCCTGCGAAGGGTGGTTTGTTCCGTACTGGTCCCATGAACAAAGGTGATGGGATTGCTCAAACTTGGCTAGGCCACCCTGTCTTCAAAGACTCTGAAGGTCGCGAGCTGTTTGTGCGTCGTATTCCTAACTTCTTTGAGAACTTCCCAGTTGTCTTGACAGACAGCGAAGGCATAGTTCGGGCAGACATTCCCTTCCGTCGGGCTGAATCTAAATACAGCTTTGAGCAGACTGGAGTGACTGTTAGCCTCTACGGTGGCGAACTCGATGGCAAAACCTTCGACGATCCTGCAACTGTGAAGCGCTATGCTCGTGCAGCTCAATTGGGTGAGCCCTTCCAGTTCGATCGCGAAACTTTGAACTCTGACGGGGTATTCCGTACCAGCCCTCGTGGTTGGTTTACCTTTGGACACGCCGTCTTTGCCCTCTTGTTCTTCTTCGGTCACATCTGGCACGGTTCTCGGACTCTGTTCCGCGACGTGTTTGCTGGGGTTGAGGCTGACCTAGAGGAGCAAGTTGAATGGGGTCTGTTCCAGAAAGTGGGCGACAAGAGCACCCGCCGGAAGGAAGCTGTCTAAACCTCTGTATGAGAAGGGAGAATGGTTTGGCGGCATCTCACCCATAGCGGTTAGTTCGTTAGGCCGTTCTTCCCGTTCTCTTGATAAACTAACAATTAGCTAGATGCTCAGGAATTTCTGACATGGAAGCCGTTGCTTACATTTTGATTTTGACTTTGGCGATCGGAGTGCTGTTCTTTGCAATTGCCTTCCGCGAACCTCCTCGGATCGGTAAATAGTCGCTGGTAAATAGTTACTATTTACAGGCAGTATTTTTCACAAAGAACAATTTGTGAGAGGCTGGCGGGACTCGGTAATCTGACATTACTAGGGTAAAATTCTCCCAAAAGCAACAATTCAAAGTTTTTGATGACCTGAGCCTTGGCGCTGCTCGTAGAGAGTTATATTGCTCTCAATCTGAACAGTCTGCATCCTGAGTGGCTCAGGTTTTCACCTTTGTTTTTTCCGGCGCAAAGGATTTGGTAAATATGCGGTGTCCCTTCTGCCAGCACCCCGATAATCGCGTTCTTGAGTCTCGCTCTGCGGAGGCGAGCCAAAGCGTGCGACGGCGACGGGAATGCTTGAAGTGTAACCGCCGCTTTACCACTTATGAGCGAATTGAGTATGTGCCGATCGCGATCATTAAGCGAGATGGCGATCGCGAATCATTTGACCGTTCCAAGCTGCTTCGAGGAATTGTACGGGCTTGCGAAAAAACAGGTATCAGCTCAGACCGATTAGAAGCCTTAGTTGATGAAATTGAAGCTGAACTACAGCAAAGAGCGGTACGCGAGGTACCAAGCACCGAGATTGGTGAATTAGTATTGCAGCGCCTACAATTTCTGAGTGAAGTTGCTTATATTCGATTTGCCTCGGTCTACCGTCAGTTTCGTGGCATTCGAGACTTCATTGATACGCTTAATCACCTACAAGGATGTCTTGACCAAGGAGAGTGTGTGAGTACAGCTGCCGAGGACAGAATAGATGCGGGAGCTAGTGCTGATGCAGAACCTGAGCAGGAAACACCTGCTTCCTTTGTGACCTATTCCTAAGCCCATTCCTAAGAATTAAAAAACTGTCATAGAAAGTCACAAAAACCCCTCTAAAGATATTAGAGGGGGAAGCTATTGCGTTATGATAGTTCTTCTGAACCCACAAACCATCTAGAGCAAATCTCCTACAATAGTGCTTGGGGGGGATACAGGTGTAGGCTGCACATTAGTAAACGTGCGTGTACATCGATAGGAGACGAAACTACCAAATAGATTAGACACTGGGAAACAATTAGCATGGTCAATCAGGAAACAACGGCTAAGGACATTGGCTTTACACACGACGATTTTGCAGCCCTACTCGACAAATACGATTATCATTTCAGCCCTGGCGATGTGGTCGCCGGCACAGTATTCAGTTTGGAACCGAGGGGCGCTCTGATTGACATCGGTGCTAAGACGGCTGCTTATATTCCCATTCAGGAGATGTCAATTAACCGAATTGACGCTCCCGAAGAGGTATTACAGTCGAACGAAACTCGCGAATTTTTCATTTTGACGGATGAGAATGAAGATGGACAGTTGACTCTGTCTATTCGTCGAATTGAATACATGCGAGCTTGGGAGCGGGTTCGTCAGTTGCAAGCAGAAGATGCGACGGTTCGCTCTAGCGTATTTGCGACCAACCGGGGTGGTGCGCTGGTCAGAATTGAAGGATTGCGCGGCTTTATTCCTGGTTCTCACATCAGTACTCGTAAGCCTAAAGAAGAACTGGTTGGCGAAGAGCTACCCTTAAAATTCTTAGAAGTAGACGAAGATCGTAACCGCCTAGTCCTCAGTCACCGGCGGGCGCTGGTTGAGCGTAAGATGAACCGCCTAGAAGTTGGTGAGGTGGTCATTGGTACTGTGCGCGGTATTAAGCCTTATGGTGCATTTATCGATATCGGTGGTGTGAGCGGTCTGTTGCACATCTCTGAAATTTCTCACGATCACATTGACACCCCCCACAGCGTCTTCAATGTCAATGATGAAGTGAAGGTCATGATCATTGACTTGGATGCTGAGCGCGGTCGGATTTCTCTCTCGACCAAGCAACTGGAGCCAGAACCCGGCGACATGGTGAAGAATCCTCAAGTTGTCTATGAAAAGGCAGAGGAAATGGCCGCTAAGTATCGTGAGCAGCTCCGAGCTCAGCAAGAGGGCGTGACCATCGAAGAGGTTCCTGCCGCAGTTGAGGAAGTTGAGGAAGAAGTGGTAGAAGCAGCAGTTCCTGAAGAAGTGGTAGAAGAACAACCTTCGGCTGTAGAAATCTAGACTGATCAGCTACTGGGTCTAAGCTACTGGGCTAGTGCTGCTACAGAGCGTTTCTTCTCTGTAAGTTAGCGATCGATTATCTAAGCGTTTTTGAATGAAGAGGGGGCTGACTCCTCTTCATTTTTATTGTCTTAGTTGTATTGTTTTAACGAGTTTGCAGGAGTGATAGATTTGGCGATCGTGCGCTGCCAGCACTTAACCTTTACTAATATTGAAGCGGTGGTTTTTGACAAAGATGGGACGCTGGCGAATTCAGAATCTTTTTTGATCAAGTTAGGTCAGACGCGATCGCACCTCCTCAATCTCGAAGTCCCAGGCATAGAAGCATCACTGTTGCGAATGTTTGGTTTAGTAGGCGATCGCCTCAACCCCGCTGGAGCTTTAGCCGTGGGCAGTCGCCACGAGAACGAAATTGCTGCTGCCGCTTATGTTGCAGCTACAGGTCGAGATTGGGTGCAGTCGTTGGCGATCGCTCAAGCAGCCTTCAAAGCAGCAGATCAGCATTTTCAGCGTAAGGCTGACTACACAGCCGTTTATCCAGGTGCATTGCCCTGCTTGCGATCGCTCCAAGCAGTTGGTGTGAAAACGGCCATTCTCTCCTCAGATAGCACTGCGAATGTTCAAGACTTTGCTCAAAGGTATGAGTTGGAGCCGTATTTTGACTTGTTGATGGGTACTGAATCTAGGCTCACAAAACCTGACCCCCAATTGCTTCATCAAGCTTGTGCAGCCCTAGGAGTAGCACCTGCGGCAACGCTCGTAGTGGGTGATTCTAGTGCAGATTTAATCATGGCACAGGCAGCGGGAGCAGCGGGTGGAATTGGGGTAACCTGGGGATGGGCTGAATCCTTCGATTTACCAGATGCAGATGTAGCGATCGCGCGGTGGGACGAAATTGAAGTATTAAGCGCAAGCTAAAAATTGCTTGCAACTCATTCATCTCAGTCTTGATCTCAGTCAGAGAACCGCTTTGCCCGTGGAAGCCTAGATCGAGGGGCTAGGAGCCTAACCACAAGTGGTATAATTCCGGAACTTAACCCCTGAGCGCTAGTTCGTTTAGCTAAAGAGAGGATATTTCCTTGTCTCGTCGCTACCTTTTTACATCTGAATCAGTTACAGAAGGCCATCCTGATAAAATTTGTGATCAAATTTCTGACACCATTTTAGATGCTCTCTTGGCTCAGGACCCCACTAGCCGAGTTGCTGCTGAGGTGGTTGTCAATACGGGTTTGGTTTTGATTACTGGCGAAATTACTTCCAGAGCCAATGTTAACTACATTGAACTAGCTCGCCAGAAAATTGCCGAGATTGGATACACAGGTGCTGAGAACGGCTTCTGTTCCAATAGTTGCTCCGTCTTAGTCGCTTTAGACAGGCAATCCCCCGACATCGCTCAGGGTGTGAACGCGGCACAGGAGCGCCGTGAAGAGTCCAGCACAGAAGACCTGGATGTCACCGGAGCTGGCGACCAAGGCATTATGTTTGGTTTTGCTTGCAACGAAACACCAGAACTGATGCCCTTGCCGATCAGTCTGGCTCACCGAATTGCTCGTCGCTTAGCAAGCGTTAGAAAAACTGGGCAACTGCCTTACCTACGCCCAGACGGTAAAACTCAGGTTACGGTCGCTTACGAAGATGGCCGTCCGGTTGGCATCGATACTATTTTGGTTTCCACACAGCATACGGCGACGATCGGTGATATCACCGATGAAGCTGCGGTACAAGCCAAGATTAAGGAAGATCTCTGGTCTTTGGTTGTAGAACCAATCTTTGCAGATATTTCTGTGGAACCTGATGAAAACACACGCTTCCTCGTAAATCCTACAGGTAAGTTTGTCATTGGTGGCCCTCAGGGTGACTCTGGTCTGACGGGACGCAAAATTATTGTGGATACCTATGGAGGTTACTCTCGTCACGGTGGTGGCGCTTTCTCTGGAAAAGACCCCACAAAAGTAGACCGTAGTGCTGCGTATGCTTGCCGCTATGTCGCTAAAAACATTGTGGCGGCTGGATTGGCGGAGAAGTGTGAAGTGCAGTTGAGCTACGCGATTGGTGTAGCTCGTCCGGTCAGCATCATGCTGGAGACTTTTGGTACGGGCAAGGTAGATGATGAGAAACTCCTAGAGCTAGTTCAACAACACTTTGAGTTGCGTCCAGCGGGTATCATCAAAGCCTTTAACTTGCAAAAACTCCCAAGCGAACGGGGTGGCCGCTTCTATCAGGATGTCGCTGCTTATGGTCACTTGGGCCGCACTGACTTAGAGTTGCCTTGGGAGAAAACCGATAAGGCGGAGCTACTAAAGGAAGCTCTGACCCTGTCTAGCGCTTTAGCTTAATACCTAGGTTGTCTATCAGGCGATCGCCACTCTTCATTGGGTCGCGATCGCTTTGTCTTTTTAGCATTTAAGTTTTGAGCTTTAAACCTGCTAATAACGAACTTGTAGCGTCACAATTGCGGCTACTTCTTGTTCTCCGCCAATTATGGGCGTAGGCACTTTGGCATTTTGAGTTAATTCTCCGGCGATCGCCATTGGCATGGGCGGGGGCATTTGGTTATCCCCTGTTACCTGAACATTGACGATTTCTCGTTGTTGGAGATCTAAAGCACCTAAAGCGGCACTCACTTGAGTTTTAGCTTTGGCAGTGGCTTCCCGGATTGCATCTTGTTGCGCCGTGGCGATCGCTTCATCGGAGGCAGCAAAGGAAACGCTATCAATCCGAGTTGCGCCTGCTTTGACAGCATCATCTAGTAAGGTGCCAACTTTGTCTGTTGGCATGCGAAAGCTGACCATGTTTGCCCCCGAATAGCCTTTGATGCTTTGTTCTCCATCTTTGTAGCTGTATTGAGGACTGAGCCGAATGCCAGTGGTTTCTAGCTTTTCGACTTGGCGAGACTGGAGGAGCTTGACTACAGCTTGCGATCGCTGCGCCACTTGTTGTTGCACAGCCTCAGCCGTCTGATTCTGGACTTCTACTCCCAGTTGTACTTGGGTGAGGGTTGTGGGAATATTGACTTCACCTTTGCCCGAAACTATCAAGGTTCTGGTGAGTGAGCTGGTGTTGGATGGAGCTTGACAAGCAGATAGACCGATGACACCCAGTAACAGGAATGCAGCTTTTAAGTAATGATTTCTGGCTCTAGAACGACTGAGAGGGTCACAGTTCATATATCCTCAACACTTAAATCGAGCGGATATGTCTACTGTGTCACTGGCTCATTAGGCGGGCTGGTAAGTTACAGTTTTGGAAACCTCAAGTTTTGGGGTTCAGTTTTTGCGAAATCCAGCTAACGGCTCCGCTGACTAAAGCTCCTGCCATCAGAATTCCTAGGGCTGGGGTAAATACAGGTTCCCAGAGCTTGTACCACAAATCTAAGCCTAGAGGAACGCCCGCAGAACGGCCCACCACCGCGATCGCCAGCCAGAAAAAGCTAAATAGAACTAAAAATAAATCGACGACCAGCGCCAGATTAATCCACTTTAAAAGATTGTCTTTCATCAATTGTTTAGGCTCAGAGCCGCAAAAATAGATCAACAAAAAAAGATGGCCGTACTTGCAATGAGTACAGCCACAATTGTAGAAGCAGAATTGATAATTTTGGAATTAACTATCTAAAGGTCTGCTTAGTCCAGATCATTCATCGCTTCTCCGGGCATGCTCAGATCATCTGGGTCTACATAGTGGCAAACTGCATCATCAATACAAATCAAAGCCCAACCTGATTGATCAATCCCAACCAGCTTGTAAGAGGTTTCTTGAACAAAAAATCCTTTGTGATTACGAGTTTCTGGCTTAACAGCGACATTTTCAATGATCATGGCGGCCTAACTCCGTGAATGTTAAAAATGAACCAGCGATAAAGCTAAAAGCTCAGCTTATCGCTTAGTTCATAAAATCTTATCATTAGAGTTTCGGATTTATCGTTAAGTTGTTTGAGTAATTGTTGAGCGATATAAATAGACAGAGAGTTTTGTCTCTCTAAACGCTCAATCCAAGACTCCATGAGCCTGCTAGGACTCAAATAACCACTGCTGAACTCGCTTCAAACTCTTCCAATCTGGTTTTCTGCTTAACCCTTCTTCAAGATTTTGTTTAACTTCGTCCTCTAATTCTTGAGCCACCATCATGATCTGTTGAGCTAACTCCACATGATCACGGACACCTTTTTTAGAAGTTTCCAGCATGGCGATCGCTAGATTTAGCTGAGCCTGCGGATCTTGTGGATTAAGCTTGACTGCTTTTTGGGCTGCATTGTAAGCCTGCGTCGGTTTGTCATCTAATAGATACAGCCAAGCCAAGCAAGTCCAAGCAGGGCTACTTTTGCGAGAGCGATCGCAAATGTCTTTGAACACAGGAATTAAGGTATCTGGCCCTTCGCCTGCCTTGTAGCGTTCAATGCTCGCATCAAAAAGATCTTCAATGGTCTGAGTCATATCAGTTCAAAACTTGAATGTTGAGATGGCAGCAATAAATTAAACCATGCTGAGGGGAGCATGGTTCGTAGTTTTGGGCTAATTTTTGGCTACGGTTCTAAACTCAAAGACGGCAAATTAAGGCAAATTAAGCCGAGAATGACTTCCCACAACCACAAGTTTGAGAAGCGTTGGGATTGGTGAATTGGAAGCCACCCCCAATTAAGGCATCATTGTAGTCCAGCACTAAGCCATAGAGATAAAGCAAGCTCTTGCGATCGCAGATGACTTTGAAACCGTCATAGTCAAACACATCATCGTCTTCGCGAATATCTTTGGGATCTGCGAAATCCATCAGGTAGGACATACCCGAACAACCTCCGTTACGGACTCCTACCCGGAGGCAAAGGTCTTTACCTTGCTTTTCTCGCAGGGAAAGCACTTGACGGAGGCCATTTTCAGTTAGCAAAATTCCTTGTTGAGACTGAGTTGCTTGTGTCATTGATCGGTGCGACTCCTTATGCTTCTTAAACGTAGACTGCTTCAGCTTTTCAGTCTATTTTCTGGAGGGGATTTCAGCTAAATTGGTTGTTACAGGCTAAACCCCTCGAAATAACCGTGATGGGTCTACTTTAGATCTTAACTCCGATAGCGGATTGGTCAGCTGACAGAAACCCAGGCTTGACACGATCGCGTTTCAGATTGCGCCCCAGATCGCGTCTAAGTCAGGTGAGCCCCACGGTTAAGGTTTAATATGGCTACCATTGAGCTTTCCCCCTTGTCCTAGCCTTCTATAATCACTGGTTCGGTCTATGACTACTCTGACTCGCCCCACCTGTCGTCGTCTTCAAAACTTGCAGCAAATTCCTAGCGTGTGGGAGGGCGATCGCCGTCCTTTGACTGGAGAAGCCGCCGCAAGTGTTGGGGCAGAGCTGAAGGGGGAAGGAGAGTGCATTTTGTGGGTCGATGGTTCGCAGGCAGTGGTGCGGGCGATGGACATTGTAGCCCCCGAAACGGGATCGGAAGCGGTAGTCCGAGCGCTTTTACAAGCAATGGAGCATCCCCATAGCCCAGCAGCCCCAGGTCGGCCACAAAAAATTGTGGTGCGCGATCGCGAGTTGCAGTTTTTCCTGCGGGGAGTCTTACAAGACCTAGACATTGTGATTGATTATGTGCCAGACCTGCCGTTGATTGATGAAATTTTTAAGGGCTTTCAAGAATCGGCCAGTGTACATCCACCCCAACTACCACCAGCCTACGCCAAAACCTTAATTGAAAAAACGTACGCCCTTTGGGAAGGAGAACCGTGGGAAATTTTGGGGGAGCATCAAATCCTGGCGATCGAGATCAATCAGTGGGATGTCGAAACGCTTTATGCCTGCATCATGGGCATGATGGGGATGGAATATGGCATTCTGCTCTATCGCTCGTTAGACTCTCTTAAGCAATTTCGCCAGCAAGTCCTCAACCAAGACTCTGGCGAGGACATGGAATCGGCGTTTCTAAAGCAAGATTGCATGTTTGTCACCTTCGAGCGCACTGAAGACGCCACTGACGACGAAACGCTTGACTTATCAGAATTGCCCCTCTGCGATGTTCAACCCAATTTTGGCAACCTGCACCCCCTAGAGCGAATGCGATCGTTCTTGTATGAAGAAGAAGCGATCGCCTGTCTAATTGCCTTAGAAGCCCTCCATCGCTTTTTTAAGCAGCATGGTAAGAAACTATCCCTCGATCACTTTCCTGCGATTAAGAGCCGCTATCGAATTCCCTTGGCTGAACTGGGTATAGAAGCCACAGCATCCCAGCTTTCGATTCAAGTTTCTACCCTGCCTGATGTTGCCAATGAACTGGCCGAGCTGAGCGATGACGAAGATGAAGATGACCTAGATTTCCCAGTGTTACGTGATGATCTAGTTCCTAGAGACTGTCTACGCTGGCTAGAAATTTTGCCTTGGGAAACAGTTGAATTACTCAGGAAAGGCTCAGGGGTTTACCAGTCTGCCGATACTTCTGTAGAACCTGTAGGCGAAGGTCTGCCTGTGGTGTTTATTCAAAGCTCGCAGCCCAAAGCCAAAGCGTTAATTCAAGGGTTACAAGCGGCAGAAGGCTTGAGCGCCATCTGTTTTAACCCTGGCGAAGATCCATTTTCAGGCATGACCTACGATCTAGGCGTTCTGCAAACCAATAACGGCGATCTGCATCTATTTGAAGAATTTATTGACGAAAATGCTGCTTACAAAGCTGCCCGCAAAAAGTGGGAACGGGTTTGTAAAAAAACAAAAGGCTATTGCGGTTTAGTGATTGCCAAAGGTGTCACCGGAGCCTCCCGTGGCAAACCACCCGTCAAAGACATGCTGGCACTGATGGAAGCGCGATCGCTCTCCGCTGAAGAACTAGGCATCGGCCCGATGGAGCTGAAGTTAGAGATCGATTGGGTCTAGGGTTTGCTCACTTTGCTCCCCACGCCATTAAAATATGTAAAGCAATTATCAGGAAAGGCAGAATGCGAGTTGCGATCGTTGGGGCGGGGCTTGCTGGCATGGCCGCAGCCGTCGATTTAGTCGATGCAGGGCATGAAGTAGAGATTTTTGAGTCTCGCCCGTTTGTCGGTGGCAAAGTTGGCAGTTGGGTAGACGCTGACGGCAACCACATCGAGATGGGCCTGCATGTGTTCTTCTTTAACTACGCCAATCTATTTGCGTTGATGAAAAAGATTGGTGCATTTGAGAATTTGCTGCCCAAGCAACATACGCATACTTTCATCAATCGCGGTGGCGTCGTCAAAGAACTCGATTTTCGCTTTCCCATTGGAGCACCCTTCAACGGCCTCAAAGCTTTCTTCACCACGGGGCAATTGTCGCTCCTCGATAAGCTGCAAAATGCGATCGCTCTTGGCACCAGCCCGATGATTCGCGGCTTGATCGACTACGAAGGCGGCATGAAACAAATCCGGGCGCTCGATCGCGTCAGTTTTGCCGAGTGGTTCCGCAGTCATGGTGGTTCGAATGGCAGTCTGAAGCGGATGTGGAACCCGATCGCCTACGCTCTGGGCTTCATCGACACGGAAAACATCTCGGCTCGCTGCATGCTGACGATCTTCCAGATGTTTGCTACCAAAACTGAAGCCTCTAAGCTGAACATGCTGAAAGGTTCCCCTCACGAATATCTGCTCAAGCCGATTGTGAATTATTTGGAATCGCGCGGCACTAAGATTCATACCCGTCACGGTGTCCGAAAAGTCCTATTTGAAGATGCAGCAGAGCAAACCAAAGTCACTGGGTTGGTGATTGCCAACGGTGACGCGGAAGAAACCGTTACCGCTGATGCCTATCTCTGCGCCTGTGATGTGCCGGGGGTTCAACGCCTGTTACCTTCCGAATGGCGGCAATGGTCTGAGTTCGACAATATCTACAAACTGGATGCAGTCCCAGTGGCAACGGTGCAACTGCGGTTTGATGGCTGGGTGACAGAACTGCAAGACCCCGAAGCTCGTAAACAACTAGAGCACGCGGCGGGAATTGATAACCTGCTCTACACCGCTGATGCAGATTTCTCTTGCTTCTCCGATTTGGCGCTGTCTAGCCCTGCTGACTACTACCGTCCAGGCCAAGGGTCGCTGTTACAGTTAGTGTTGACTCCGGGCGATCCGTTTATCAAGCAAAGTAACGAGGCGATCGCCCAGCACGTCCTCAAGCAAGTGCATGATCTGTTCCCCTCCTCGCGAGAACTGAACATGACCTGGTATAGTGTCGTCAAATTGGCACAATCGCTGTACCGCGAGGCTCCAGGCATGGACCCCTACCGTCCTCCCCAAAAAACCCCGATCGCCAACTTCTTCCTGGCAGGCAGCTACACTCAGCAAGACTACATCGACAGTATGGAAGGAGCCACACTGTCTGGGCGGCAAGCTGCTAGAGAAATTTTGGCTAATTTTTCTCAAGTAACTGAGAATCGTCAACCTGTAACAATGAACGCTTAACTCACTAGCCTCTCTTTATTAAGAGGGTTTGGGGAGATCTAACTTACCATCACAGCGAGATCTGAGCATGTCCGATTGGCTAGAACACAGCGTCCAAGTTGAAGTTGATGTCCCTATTGAGTTGGCTTGGAGTCTCTGGTCTGACCTGGAGCAAATGCCCCGCTGGATGAAGTGGATTGACTCGGTGAAAGTGCAAGAGGACAACCCAGATTTATCCCGCTGGAAGCTCGCCACAGGCGGTTTGGAGTTTAGCTGGCAATCGCGTATTGTCAAAATTGTGCCGCAGCAAATTATTCAGTGGGAATCGGTGGGTGGTTTGCCCAACAGAGGAGCGATTCGCTTCTACGATCGCGGCACTAGCAGCATCGTCAAACTCAGTGTCTCCTACGCCATTCCTGGCATCATTGGCAAGCTGATGGACAATCTATTTTTAGGACGAGTGGTGGAATCCACCATCCAAGCAGATTTGGAACGGTTCAAACAATACGCTCTGCAAGCTAAAACCCAGGTAGAAGCTTAATCCTGCCGATCTAGAGCTAAGCAGGTGCGATCGCTCAGAACAACTTGACTCTCTAGCTGAGTGGAGAGTTTAAGATGGCTTCATTCTCAGCTCTCGCTGAGTCAAGTGATTTAAGAATGGAGCGTTCAATATGAGTACGACAAAGTGCAAAGTAGCCATTGTGAGTGGTGCGATCGCGACGCTGAGCCTGTTCACCGTAGCAGTAAGCTCCGCATCAGCGAATGAGCACAACTTAAATCAAAAGAAAGCGACGGCTGTAGACACAAAGCGTGAGTCGGTTACTCAGAAACCGCTGAATCAACCTGCTGTTCGGCAACAGCCAACGATGCAGCCAGCTAACGAGGGTGGGTGTAGCTGCTGTAAGAACATGATGGGCGGCAACATGTCAGGCATGATGAATCACAACAAAAAAGACATGACGCAACCCATGCCAGGAATGATGAGAATGCCAAAGTCGTCCCAGTAATTATCTAGAATGCTTAGGAGCGTGGGCAACCTGTCCGCGCTGAAGTTTTATCTAGGCAAGACCTTTAGCTACTGGCAGGTAGATGCAACAGAGATAAAACACAGGGTTTGTCGCCTAACTGGATGGGCAGTGCTTCTACATAACAGTGAAGCGGGCCACAGCCAAAGTCTAGGGCTTCTGTACCTGTTTGAGGCTGTCCACTGTGAAACGCCTCGGCAATGAGGGAATCGTGGGGGATTGACTTGTTTTTGGGAATGAACCCACTAGTCCAGCCTTGAGCCTTGGCTCGCCACCAAACGCGCAATTTCTTTTTGGGTTGTGGTTTCGTGGGGAGACAGCCTTGTGCTTCTCGACGGCTTAATGCTCGATGCCACATCACCACAGCGTAGGCTCCCGATTCATGTTGCACCATGCGGAGCAAGGTGGCGAGCAACGAGGTTTGGTAGAGATTTGCCAGAATTTGTCCGGTGCGGAGGGAGAAGCCGAGACTGCGGAGTTGGGGCAGAAACGAAGAGGTAGGCATTAACAACTCGGCAGCTCCGCGATCGCACAACTGCTCTTTTTGCTCAGCCTGCCAGGGCATCTGGGTGTTGGTGCCTAGCAATAACCGCTCCTGAGCATCAAACAACAACTCCATCAGCTCATGGCCTTCGGTGAAGCGTTGCCGCCCCAAGGGGTCATCTTCTTTAATCAGAATTAAGCCTGCATCACTATCGACCAGAATGCCTTGTTGATCAGCTAGCGGTGCCCGCAAAGGCGTAGGCATCCCGAATTCTTGGTAGATGCGTAAGAGATCGATCGGCGGTTCGTCGCTCAGCCCCACTTCTTGCCGCAGAAATTCGACATAGCGGAACACATCTTGCTCAGTTTGCAGTAGTCCATGACGGGACAGGAAAGCTTGCCCAGGATGCCTGTACTGCATGGAACCGTTCTGCCTCACTCACTGGATTACTGGCGCTACTTACCAACGGTCATTTTAATCACGTTATAGAGCAGTTCCCATTTTTCTGGAGTGGTGGGTTGCTGGCCTCGGTATTTGAGCCGCGCCAACATTAGCACATCATCCGGGGGGAGGTCTGCGGTTTTGGCAAACTCCGCCAAGCTGGACGGCAAATCTGCCATTGCCTCTAAGGTTCGCGTTTGTTCTTGCTTCAGCCCCAGCATCGAAGTGAGGCGTTCCATTACTTGCCAGGACAGATTGGTCGCCTGCCCACGCTCAATTTGCGACAGGTAGTTGCGGGAAATGCCTACCCGCTGAGCCAGTTCTTCTTGGCTGAGTTTTTCTTCGCGGCGGCGATCGCGCACCTTCTTGCCAAAGTCATCGGTTTCCATTGCATTGACAGTTAGGACAAAATTTTGACAACTATGGTTTGCAAATTTTGTCTGTTTGCTTTACTTTTGCTGAAGTAGATGCCATAATAGTGTTCAGGAAATGTAAACTGCAGTTTGCAAACCTGATTCCACTCTAGCAGAAATTCCCCCAAAACATCCCCCGCCGCGAGTTCGAGTTAGTTCAAAACAAGTTCTTTCCAGATTCAGTGATTCACGAAGAAGGTTTATGTGGAGCGGGCAAAGCCTGCTTCATATAAACCCCACCACCAAGATTCAAGTTCTAGTTCCAGGAGATGTTTCATGACCTCAGGTGCCGTCAAAGACAGCAAAGCCAAGATTTTAGAAGCATTTCAACAGATTTTGATGGAGCGGCAAACCCGTGAGTCCAAGGTCGCCACCAAGGAAGAAGAAGCCGAGAAAGCCCAGAATCAACAAATTCTAGAAACCGCCTCGCAATACACTTCTGACAGCATTGTGCGGGGTTTGGCAGATCTGCAAATCGAATTTGGCAGCATCATCACTAACTTATCCAGTCGCTTAAGCAGCGAAACGACCAAATTCGACGAGTTGAAGCGAGCGATCGCCTTTGAAACCCAACATTTCCAAGAACTTCAGCAAACTCGTGTCGTTGCCGATGCGCTGCACATCCTGACCCAAGAGCATCAAGAAAAACTCAAAGACCTAGAGCAGCAAGCCACCCGCGATCGCGAAACCCTTGAAAAAGAAATTACTGAAGCTCACAAAGCTTGGCAACAGGAGCAAGAAGAATTTGCAACGGCTCAAACCGAAAGCCAAGAACTGCTGACTCGCGAACGCCAACGCCAGGAAGAAGAGTACCAGTACGAGACCGAGCGATCGCGCACCATTGCCACTGACGATTACGAAGCCAAGCAACGCCAAATTGAGCGAGAACTGCGAGAAACGGCTCAAGCCAAAGAAAATGATTGGTCAGAACGGGAACGCGTCTTGCAGGCAAACCAAACCCAGTTAGAAACCTATCGCCAAAAAGTCGAATCTTTCCCCACAGAGCTAGAGGAAGCGATTAAGAAAGCGAGAGAAGAAGGCATTCGTGAAGTCAACCAAGACGCGAAAGTGAAAGCTGATTTGTTCGAGAAAGAATGGGAAGCAATCAAGCAATCCTACGAACTACAAATCCAATCGCTGGAAGCCAAAATTCAAAAACAAACGGAGCAAATTACCGAGATCTCTAATCAACTACAAGCCGCTATGCGCCAAGCTCAAGACCTCGCGATGCGTGCGTTTGAAAACTCCTCCAATCGCATGACTGCCTAAGTATTACGCACCGTAGGGGCGAAGCATTCGATAGCAGCATTGACTCAACGACCAAAGAATTGTGGTTGAATGCTTCGCCCCTACACAGATTTCTCCACAAGCCATTAATTTTGGTTCAATTCATGAAGCAATTACTTTGCGGTCATACCTCACATCGCAATGAGGCGATCGTAGAACATACCTTTTATGTTGGTGATGAACACCGTACTTATGCTTGGAATGGTCAATCTTCTTTGGATGTTCGCATTGATGCCGTAATTGACATAGCATCTGCCTATATTCATCGGGTGATCCACCAAAAACCAAAATTCCAAAAGCTTGAACTTTCCTCTCAAATGCTCAGAAATGGCGAAAAGTATTACTACTTTCTTGTAATGTTTGAGCCTCCCCGGTGGGACGATCCAGACGCAGAATTTTCTGGAATAACAGAGGCGATCGTGACTCTAGATTACAAAGTCATTGAGCCAGAAATCCATCAATTTACAACTGAAGCAGAGTACCAACAACATCGAGTTCTGCAACGGTTACATCATCAGCTTGGAAGCCTTGAATCAGCTTTAGAACAGCAAGTTTCTCGTCTTTCCACGAACGTACTCTGGAGTTTAGAAACTGCTCTTTGGGATTTCAGTAGTGATGCTGATTTGACAGAGTGGCTAGAAACTTACACCACACAGGGCCGTAAGAGAAAGAAATAAGCGTCAGCGATCGCATCAACTCTTTGCTACAAATCATTGGGCAGTTTCTGGAACTGAATGTGTAGCCTGTTGCAGGCACTCTCCACACGACAACACGCATCATTCAGCTCACAGTTAAGTTCCTAGGCATTGCCCTCACACTATCCAGTTTTTTTTACATTTAGAGGTTTTTATGGTCCGCAGACCGAGTGAAAAGAACACGAAGGCGGAAATTCTTGCAGCTTTTGATGAATTGCTGAAAGAGAAGAAAGTATTGGAAACTCACGCGGCACAGGCAACAAAAGAGCGATCGCCAGAATCGAACCAGAAACCTGCGCTGAAAGTAACGGTCGTGCAACCAGAGTCACCGACGATGGCCTCAGTGTTGGAAGGATTGAGCAAACTGCAACTCAACTTTGGTGGGGCGGTCAGCGATCTCTCAGAAAAGCTGACGTTAGAAGCGGTGAAACTGCAAGAAGTTCGACAGGCTGTGACAACCGAAGTGCAGCAATTAGAAACGTTGCATGGCTTACGAGCTGATGATTCCAGTTTAGAAACGCTGATTGAGCAGTATGGTACTAGCTTCAAAACCTTCAATGAAGAACTGGGTCAACGTCGCGAAACCCTAGAGCAGGAATTCTCGCAGGCGAAAAAGGTTTGGTTCAAGGAACAGGAAGAACATCGCCGCACCCTGAAAGAGCGGAATGAGACGCTGACCAAAACTCGCCAACGCGATACCAAAGAGTACACCTATAACCTGACGCTGCAACGCAAGCTCGACACTGACGCCTATGAGCAAGCCCAAAAAGCGCTGTACCAAGAATTAGAAGAACTCCAGCGATCGCACGAAAAACAGTGGACTGAGCGAGAAACGGTGATCGCGGAACGGGAGAAACAGTTTGCCGAGCTGAGAGAAAAGGTGGAAGGCTTCCCGAAAGAGTTGGAGTCGGCGATCAAACGCGCCAAGGAAGAGGGCAAGGGCATCGCTCATCACCAAGCCAAGGTCAAAGCAGATTTGTATGCCAAAGACGTGGAAGGGAACAAGCGCAACTATGAATTACGCATCCAATCCCTACAGGAGACCCTACAAAATCAGGAGACCCGGATTCATGCTCTCTCACAACAGCTTAGTGCTGCCCTCAAACAGGTTCAGGATTTGGCAGTCAAAGCGATCGAAGGGGCCGCTAATGTCAGTTCCTTCCAAGCCATGCGCGAAATCGCGATCGAGCAAGCGAAGACTCAGACCAAGAACAAGTAACCACACCTCCATGTTCTACACGCTGTTGCTCCGTTGTTTGCGATCGCTCGCTAGTCAGTTTCCCGCTTCCTAACCCTGCGTCCCTGAGTGATTCAAGTTCTATCTCTAAAAAGGAGTTCACTATGCAACCCATTCGTCAAGGCGATGTCATTCTGATTCCCGTTGAGTCTGCTGCTGAGATGGCAACCCAAGACGGGCAAAAACTGCCCCACCTCACCCTCGCCGAAGGAGAAGTCACTGGACACAGCCACCGGATCAGCACTGGAGAAGCCGAACTACGCGATCGCGAAGGCACACTGTATCTTTCGATCACCTCTGACTCTGCTACCCTCACCCACGAAGAACACAAACCCATTCAGGTTCCTCAAGGTAATTGGATTGTTCGCATTCAACGCCAACACGAACCAGGCGATTGGAGATATGTAGAAGATTAAGGTTCTACTCCCCCTGATCTTTCTCACCTGGATTAGGGGCAGCGCTAGAACTTTGGGATTGATCAAAAAGGGCGATTGCCTATCTACTAAACTCATGACGACCAAAATAGGCAAACTTACACCCGAACAAGAAACATTAATTCCGGTCTGTCGAGATAAGTGGCGACAAGTTGCGTTGTCTACCGAGAGAATCGATCGCGCGGTTGCCACAGAAGCAATTAAGACAGTTTATGCGGCAACCGCTCAACCCGCACCCCAGGTTTTGTTTTGCGAGAGTCCGTTGGCCGTACCGCAGGTTTTGACCCGTCTGTTGCAACAACAATTAAGTTCTGGCTTAGCTTGGGTGGTGGAGAGCTACAGCCCAGAACAACAGCGAGCAAAATTGCGATCGCGGCTTGGCAATCCACTGACTCGCCAACTGGAAGAACAACTACATTGGTTGGTGCGGCGACAGGTGGAAGAACAGTTGAGTTGGCAAGTGCGATCGCAACTAGAGAGCCAACTTTGGCCCGAATCCTATGAACTGCAACTCTGGGAACAACTGCAACTCACCCCCCAATTGCAAGACTATTGGCATGATGGCCTGCGGCTAGAAACTTGGATGCGCAATGCCATCTGGCTGGATTTAGCAATTTCGGCTTTGGATAGTTCTTACGATCGCCACAAGTGGTTGTCCTTCCAGATGTTGATCGAAGAGTGCGGTTGGTTGCTGCCTTACGAGAATGTTTGTATTGTCTGCGATCGCCCCCTAACTGTCAGCTTTGACGACCTGGGCCGACTCCATGCCGAAGGAGAACCTGCGATCGCGTTTGCCGATGGGTTTAATGTCTATGCATATCAAGGGGTGCGTTTGCCAGAAGCATATGGACAACTGCCTCCTGTTCTCTGGCGATCGCAGTGGTTGCTAGAAGAATTCAACTTTGAGCTGCGGCAAGTGTTGTTGCAAGGAATTGGGTATGAGCGAGTCAGCCAAGAACTAGAGGCGATCGCGATCGATACTTGGCGCGAATACACCTTGTTGGGGGTGGATGCCGAGATTGATGATGAGCCGATGTTGTTGCTCAAGATGACCTGTCCCAGTACGGGGTTAACTCACGTTGCCCGTGTGCCACCCGACTTTGATTCCGCTCAGGAAGCGATTCAATGGGTCAACTGGGATATTGATCCAGCAGAATTTGCCGTCCAAACCTGAGTTATTGGTTTTCGCGCAATAGTTGATACTGCACTCGCAACTCAGGTGCTTCAGTAGCAGGGGCATCTTGAACCAACAGAGGTGTGGTTTTGACCGCTGTGCCAGAGGAGCGATCGAGGATCACATCCACGCGATCGCCTACGGTCCAACTTCTGGGCACTGGTTCTAGGGCCAAGTCAGCGGGTGGGGTAGAAGGGATGGAAGCACTGGAGCGAGTCGGCGAGACGAGTAGTCTATTTGCTTGCCCCACGGGAAAATCTTGGCTGATGCTACGCCCCTCCACACCGCGCAGTGATTCTCCTGACAATGTAAAGTTACCAGTCGCAACTCGTTGAGGCGTTTGGGCAGAGGCAGCAGGCAAAAAGCTGAGGCTCAGTAAACCTGCCCCCAAAATGGCAAAACCCTTGGGAATCATGAATCGGATCTCCTGATTAGTGCTGCTACTGATCAGGGTACGAATCAAAAAATATCCTGACGTCTCTCAGGGGAAGCAAGTCATTGTCAGCTTGACATCTATCCAGCGAGAGACTTACTCTGACCAAAGAATTTACCAACTCGGATCGGAGAACAGTTGAATCGTCAATTGCGATCGCCCTGGAGGAACTGCCGAGATACAGCTACGCACCGTTTCTCCGCCTTCAATTTCTACTTCACAAGCGTGACAAGACCCCATCAGGCAACCCGTTGGAATATCAACTCCCGCTCTGTCAGCGACTTCCAGCAAGGATTCTCCTGGCTCTGCCTCAACTGTGACATCGTCTGGCAGAAAGCGAATGCAAACACTCATGACAAAACCCTAAAATAAAGCTAAATCTAACGGCATTCTGACGCGCAAGCCTTTACTGTATAGCTTAAGGACAAATGGGTATGTTGCACCCAAAGGGTTAGGGACATTTAGCGCACCTTGAATAGCGGGTGCGCTTATTTTTTGGGTAAGTTTTCTTTAGGGAAGAATTGGACCTAAATCTAAGTGTGACTCCACTTGGGTCGCCAGAGCATCTAAAAGAGCTTCTCGTTGTTCGCGGTAATTAGAGATTCCGGTTGGCAGAGATTTGAGACCGCGCTGCTGGCGTAGACGATTGAGCCAAGCACGTCGCCAAGGGCCGTTGTCAAACAGGCCATGCAGATAGGTACCCCAAACAGAAAAACTCTTGTCTACTACGCCTAGATTGGCATCCTCAAACAAAAGCTCTACGCTTTCTCCTTCCATTACCTGTGTCCGCCCCTGATGGATTTCATAACCCGACACAGGCAACCCAGTTTGCGGAAAGTTAGAGCTGACTAAACGCTGACGCGCTACTTTTTGGCCTGTAATTACCGTTCTCAGAGGCAACAAACCCAGTCCTTTGTAGCGGCCTTCGTGTCCTTCTAAGCCTTCTGGGTCAGCGAGAATCTTACCCAACATTTGGAAGCCGCCACAAATTCCTAGCACAGTCCCGCCAGCGGCTGCATAGTTTTGAATTTCTTCCGCCATGCCAGTTTTTTGCAGTGCCAGCAGGTCAGCGATCGTGGCTTTAGATCCCGGAATAATCACTGCATCAGGATAACCCAAGGAATCTTTGGGGCCGACATATTTCACAGATACGGTAGATTCTGACTCCAACGGGTCAAAATCAGTGAAGTTAGAAATTCGGGGGAGACGAACCACGGCGATCGCGAGGTCACGATTGCTCTGGCTAGTACGGCGCTCAAATAAATCTAGCGAGTCTTCGGCGGGAAAACCAGAGTCTTCCATCCAGGGAATCACGCCAATGACAGGAATACCTGTGCGTTCTTGCAGCCAATCAATTCCGGATTGCAGAAGCGATCGCTGTCCCCGGAACTTGTTGATCACAATGCCACGAATCAATGCTCTTTCGTCGGGGTCTAGCAGTTCTAAAGTCCCAATCACATGGGCAAAAGCCCCACCGCGCTCAATATCGACGACTAAAATGGTGGAAGCATTCAAATGTTTGGCGACCCGCATGTTGGTTAGGTCACGGTGTTTCAGGTTGATCTCGGCTGGACTTCCCGCCCCTTCACACACCAACAAGTCAAATTCTTCGCCCAAGCGCCGCACAGATTCTTCGATCGCCTGCCAACCGACATCAAAATAATTCTCGTAATACTCGGTAGCACTGACCTTGCCGACTGCCCTGCCCTTGAGAATGACCTGAGATGTCATGTCTCCTTGTGGTTTCAACAAGATGGGGTTCATTTCAATCCGAGGTGTGACCCCTGCGGCCCAAGCTTGCACTGCTTGTGCATAGCCAATCTCTCCGCCACTCGGCGTCACATAAGAATTGAGAGCCATATTTTGGCCCTTAAAGGGCGCAACTCGCCACCCTCGACGGCTTAGAATTCGGCACAGAGCCGCAGTTAGTAGCGATTTTCCAGCGTGGGACGTAGTGCCCACAATCATAATGGCTTTCATCCGAGATCCTCGCTGGCTATCCCATCCAAATTATTCATCAGCACCGCCTAGAACGGTAATCTCACCCAACGGTTCAAGGCGTTAGAAAGGTGATCCCAGAACGTGGCAGCAGGCCAGATCCCTCCTTGCAACTGCCACTGCTCCACAATCTGGCGACCCAGTGGGGTGAGCCGAAAGCTATCTGTCAGACCTTGACCATCGACTTCTCGCCGCAGCACGCCTACCTGGATCAGCCATAGCAAGGCACTCTCAGCCGTCAATTCGGGCAATGGCTGACGGGTATATTGCTGCTGCACTCCAGAATGCCCCGCGATCGCTTGCAAAGAGACACTTTGCTGGCGCATGGCCACATATAAGGAACCCCGAAACGGAGAACAACGCATGGCCCGTTTGGCCCGCTTGACTGTTCGACTGGGATACTGAATGGTTTTAGAAAGGTTGGGATTGACTACAGTCATTAAGCAGCACAAAGATGTTGAGTCAAAGATCAGGCTGTAATGCAGCTATCTGAAAATTACAGTTGCTTGCATTATCTCCTAATCTTAGATTCTCAGCGATATAGCCACCAGTCCGGAATGTGCCTAAGATTACTCCGAGATTTAGAGAGCCTGAGGTTGAGCGGACACAGTGGGAGAAAGTGTTTTTGCAAGTTTTTTGCAAGCAGATTAGAACTTTCCAGCTTAGATTACGTGGAAAGTATCAGGTGTGACATCGCCCATTGAGGCGAACTCATGAGGACAGTTAGACGCATTGACTGAGAGAAAGCAAAACTGATGGCAGGCGATCGCAGCAGTTTGTAGTTTTCGATACATAATTGCTTTTGAGCTGTTGCTAGAACTATGACAACAATTCAATTGCTTCTAGGGTTCCGGTTACAGCTTTAGCGGCTGCAACGTCTGGTCCGAGAGAGGCAACCAGTCTTTAAGTATTTCGACAATTTTGTAGAAACACTAGCTGGTCACACGGCGGGAAAAAAGCCCGGGAGGTACTTAGCAGAGTTGGGCTGCTATGTTTCTCCTGGGCTTTTGTGTTGCAATTTTTTCTGTTTTTTAATCCATTCGCATCGCCATAAACCATGACTGAAGATTCTCTCTTTCGCAGCCCGAATGGTGATTCACCACAGCGCCAAACCGAAGCCAACCGTGCCCTCGAACTAGAGACGCATTTGCCCCTGACGGGCTGGCAACAAGAAGTTTCCAAAGGCTTGGAGTATGGCTTGGAAGCGGCTGAAAGCATTCGCGATCGCACCATCCCCACTTTTTCTCGCGGAGAATTGCCGCACTATGCAGGTATTAATACTTTTCTCAAAGCGCCTTATTTAGAAGATGTGAGAAGAGTTGGAGAATATGATGTCGCGATCGTGGGAGTGCCCCATGATTCGGGTACTACCTATCGCCCCGGAACTCGCTTTGGCCCCCAGGGAATTCGCCGGATTTCAGCGCTCTATACCCCTTACAACTTTGAACTGGGCATTGACTTGAGAGAGCAGATTACCCTCTGTGATGTAGGGGATATTTTCACGATTCCGGCGAATAACGAAAAATCATTTGATCAGATTTCTAAGGGCATTGCCCACGTTTTTAGTTCGGGTGCTTTTCCCATCATCATGGGCGGCGATCATTCGATTGGGTATCCCACTGTTCGCGGAATTTGCCGCCATCTGGGAGATAAGAAAGTTGGCATTATCCACTTCGATCGCCATGTAGACACTCAAGAGACTGACTTAGACGAGCGCATGCATACCTGCCCTTGGTTCCATGCCAACAACATCAAGAACGCACCCCCCAAAAACTTGGTGCAGTTAGGCATTGGGGGCTGGCAAGTGCCTCGGCAAGGGGTCAAAGTTTGTCGCGAGCGAAACACCAACATCTTGACCGTCACAGACATCATGGAAATGGGCCTAGATGCAGCCGTAGAGTTTGCTCTAGAGCGGGCTATGGATGGCACTGACTGCGTATACATTAGCTTTGACATTGACTGCATTGACGCTGGCTTTGTCCCCGGCACAGGCTGGCCCGAACCCGGTGGCCTGATGCCGCGTGAAGCCCTCTATCTCCTCGGCAAAATTGTCCAGCGTGCCCCCGTTTGCGGCCTTGAAATCGTAGAAGTTTCGCCTCCCTACGACATCAGCGACATCACCTCCCTGATGGCCACCCGTGTCATCTGCGACACGATGGCTCATCTGGTCTTGTCTGGTCAACTGCCGCGCAAAGAAAAGGCTAGTTTCATTCATCCAGAAGCAACCCCAGAATTAGTCGCAGAGTGGAGCTAAGAGATGCACGAAACTGACATGACCAAGGCGCTCATTCTCACGGTGAAGGACTGGTGGGAAGCGCAGCCAGAGCAACCCAAGGTGAGCCGAGTTCATTTGACGGTGGGCAAATGCACTTGTGTAGAACCCGTTAGTCTGCAATTTGCCTTTGAAGTGCAGACTCGCAATACCTTTCTCGAAGGCGCAGAACTGGCGATCGCAGAAACGCCTCTGATTGCCTTCTGTCATCGTTGCCAATCGGAATATGCCCCTGAGATTGGCTTGCAATACGCCTGCCCCCAATGCCAATCCCCAATGGAGGACATCCGTTCAGGCCGCGAACTCAAAATTGACCGCATCGAATACTCTTCTGATGTGGTTTCTGACGCGGCTAACGTAGCTGATTCTGATGCAGCTAACGTAGCGATCGCCTAACCCTTCCTTCTGACCCCTCACTCCTAACCCCTCACTGAAACTCATGCACCAAACCTTCGACGCTGCCCTCGGCATTAACCTGCTCCACGCCAACCAAGCTGGAGCTGACCACAATCGGGCTCATTTTGATCAGTGGGGTATCACCTGCTTCAACTTAATGAGCAGTCCTGGTGCTGGCAAAACAGCTTTACTAGAGCGCACTCTAGCCGCTTTAACTAGTGAACTCAAAATTGCCGTGATTGAAGGCGACATGACCACCGAACTCGATGCCGATCGCTTGCGGCAATATGGGGTTCCGGTAATTGCCATTAATACAGGGCGATCGTGCCACCTCGATTCCAAAATGGTAGCAGGGGGCTTGCATCAGTTTTCTCACCAATACAACCCCACCGAATTCGATTTGGTCTTAGTGGAGAACGTGGGAAATCTAGTTTGCCCAGCCGAGTTTGAAGTGGGGGAACATGCCAAGGTCGCGTTGCTCAGCCTCACTGAGGGCGAAGACAAGCCACTGAAATATCCCGTGATGTTCCAAGAAGCTGACTGCCTGCTGATTACCAAGATGGACTTAGCACCCTACTTGGACGTGGATATTCAGCAGATTGTGGCTAACGTGCGGCAAATGAATCCTCACGCCACGATCATTCCGGTTTCTACCAAAACTGGAGAAGGCTTAGAAGCTTGGTTTGAGTGGGTACGCACCCAAGTTGTGCTCCCTAAACCCGATGATAGTGATAATGATTTGGAGAGTGTAGAGCTAGCCGCTACTCATTAGCATCGGATTAACGTCGGATTAGCATTGGCTGAGGCGATCGCGTCGCTTCAATCCAACTGAAAGCACTCCCAATAAACCCTGAACGAATTAAGCAGCGCGATAAAACTGATTGACGTGCAGCACTACTTCACCGTGCTCAGGTACCCAAGCCAGCCACTCATCTTCAGACTGCTGACAAATTAGCAAAGCTTCGTCATAGCTAAAAGTGCTAGGAGGCTGGAGCAAATGCACCCAAGTAGAAGCTTCGGCTTCAGTGGGGGCAGGAGCCAGACCAGGGAGCCAGCAAAAGTTAGCAGTCTGAGCAAAAGCAGTTTGGGAGTATTGCATTTGAGCTTTCATAAGTCAGTTTCCTTAATTTGAGTCTTAACCTAAGCCTTAGTCTGAGATTGAGTTGCAACTGCTAAATCAACTGGCAGATTGCCATCAGTCAAGTGACTTTGCTGCTAAGAACTAAAAAATATTTCTGTAACAAAGACTACAGAATGTCGAAGTGCTAGATCAAGCACCTGAAGTATAACTTTACGTTTTGCGGCTCAGTCTCAAGGGGTAGGCACCAATAATAGGCAGCAGTAATAAGCGGCAGTAATAGGCAGCGATCGCCTCCTTCTGGAATCAATCCCGCTAGCGTTCTAAAAAACTCGGTAAGTTACAATCTGGAACTGAACCTAGAAACTAGAAGGAAGCCGAATCTATGCCTTTATCTGTTGGCGATACTGCCCCCGCATTTACAGCCAAAGACACCAACGGTAATACTGTTTCGCTGTCTGACTTTGCAGGCAAAGCGGTTGTGCTGTACTTCTACCCCAAAGACGATACGCCCGGTTGCACCAAAGAAGCTTGCAGCTTCCGAGACAACTACAGCCAGTATCAAGGCAAAGACATTGTGGTGCTGGGTGTCAGCATTGATGACGAAGCTTCCCACCAGAAGTTTACAGAGAAGTTTAATCTCCCCTTTCCTCTCCTCGCCGATGTCAACGGTACCATCACGAAAGCCTACGATGTCGATGGCGGCGGTTATGCTAAGCGCGTCACCTATGTCATTGGCAGCAACGGCACCATCAGCAATGTTTACGCCACTGTGAAGACCGACACCCACGCAACTGATATTTTGGCTGACTTGGGTGTGTAGTTCCGAGAGCAGCATTTACCCTGTTCAATTGCATTAATTTCATCAAGTCCCAAGGTGACCATCATCTTGGGATTTTTCTTTTCAACCTTCTGCTAGATGGGAGTTGAAGCCTCAACTAGTAGCTTAGCTCTAGAGTGTTAGCCTGATTTTTGCACTGTGTCGGAAAGTATTTCTTTTCGGCTGTAGTTGCCTTGAGTGCTTTGCTTTTGCCCCCTGCTCTCAGTGAGTCGATCAGAAGCGAGCCATGCAAATTAAAGCTTAAGGGTGCCACTTCCATCGGATGAAGTCGCCACTCTAGAGATCAAAACTAGACAAGAGTCATCCACAGTCTGAGGACACTATGACCAACCCCCAAGCCCAGAATCCCCCCAGTACTCCAGCAGTTGCTTCAGCCCCACCCGCACTCACCTACAGTGGCCCCAGAGAAGTTCTGATCAATCAGGCTGTGGTTCTGAAGGGAACCTATGACTCGTTGCGAATTGCCAAAGTCTCGATCGCCGCAGAAGACAAGTATCCCTTGGAAGTGACGGTGGATGCTCAAAAACGCACTTGGCAGGTGAACTTAAACCAAGGTTTTAAGGCAGCAGGCTCTCGCTGGCTAAAACTCAAAGGCACCGACAGCGCTGGCAAATTGGTTGACGATGAAGTTATTTACCTGACTGTCAGCACTGACCCGATGACCGTGGGCCAGTCGTTAACCTTGAAAGTTCTGCGAGATACCTTATTTAAGTTTCGGGCCATTGACTCAGCTCGTCTCAATGCTCAGCAGAAGGTAGCTGTAAAGGCAGGCCAAACTTTTACAGTTAGTCGCTATGGCTCAGTGGATGGACATCTCAAAGTGGTACTCGATCCACCGATCGCCCCGATTGGGGAATTTGGCTATTTCTTTGAGGAGCATGTGCAGCTCAGCAAGGGAGCCCAGGTTTTCAAGTTTAATATCAGCGATGTTCCTAACACGCCTTTAAGTGCTCAGGTTCTCGTCACCCAAACCACCTTAATTAAGGCTCAACCCGCTGACTCCGCCTCGCTTGCGGCAAACCAGAAAGCCGAGTTGCTACAAGGCCAAACCCTACAAATCACTGGATACGCTGCGATTAAGGGCCATTTTCGAGTATCTCTGGCTGCTCCTATTCAGGGTTTTGGGCAAACAGGCTATATCTATTGGGAGCACATTCAGATCAAGCACAACAATAAAGTGGTGTCCTTTGACCCAGATGCCCTCACTGTGACGGTGCTTAAAACCACTGTGTTTAAAAAACGTCCGGTTGATTCTGCGAGTTTGCAAGCTCAAGAAAAGTTCGCGCTAACGGCAGGCAGTATCTATGGGGTGGCGGGTTACGCGATCGCCGATGGCCATATCAAAGCCTCCCTCACCGAAGAACTGCCTCAGTTTGGTAACACGGGTTATCTCTTCCCCGACTTTATCCAGATGAAGCGGGGTACCAAGCCCTTTAACCCGATGCCACCCCAGGTGGAACTCAATGTTCCTTACTTCTCCCAGCGAGACAACCCCCGCTATTCCTGGGCAACTTGCAATGTCACCTCGATCGCGATGATTTTTTACTATTACGGGCGGCGATCGCGGGGTGGTCAATTGGAAGATGAACTCTTGCAATGGTGCCTCAGTCGCTATGGAGAAGGATCGCAAACTGATAATGCGATTCTCTCAGAAATGATTAAAGCTTATGGTTTCAAAACCAGCTTTAGCACCACTCGCAACTGGGCAGCAGTCAAGGACGAGCTGATCAATGGTCGCCCTGTGGTCATGGGAGGTGACTTTACAGCAAGTGGTCACATCGTTTGCGTAGTAGGCTATACCCCTCAAGGCTTTATCGTGAATGATCCTTGGGGCGATGCGCTTTCTGGCTACTACGACACCGAAGGCCGCAAGTTGCTTTATCCCTACAGCTACATGGATCGCGTCGCTGGCCCAGACGGCAATGTTTGGGCACATTTCATTGCTCGATAAGGAGTAGTGGTTGGCGGTTGGCCTTTAGACTTTTGGCTTTTGACTAACCGCTAACTGCTAACCATCAACCGCTAATTGCGAACTGCCGATCGCTTCCCAAGCTAAAATCTGGGTACTGTTCAGTGATCGGAGCCAGCGATGCCTCGGTACAATCCCTATACCCTGCAAATGCAAATTACGCGCATGTTTGAGCAGGGGCAATCGCTATTTGCCACGATGAAGGTGCAAGATTGGCTACGGGAGCGCAACGAAGATCCTGCGGCCTACGAGATTTTGTTTCACCAAAAACCTGCCCCTCCGGGTTCTCAAGAAGTTTTGGTTGTCGAAATCGAGCTAAAGCGGCGAGACGGTCAACCTGTAGATGAGTGGCTGCAACAGCAGGTGAACGAACATGGCTAATCGCTCTAGATTCAAGAGGCGATCGCTGATTATCGCTGAGATCGTTACGCTCAGGAGAGACAGTCATGGTACAGACAATTCGAGCTGAAAGCCTTAATCTCCATGACGTAGAAGCAAAATTTGGGTTACAGCTCACGGTAGATCCGCAATTTTTTGTCGAGTGGTCAGAGGAGCTTCTAGAAATTTCGGCTTCAGAAAAACAGGCTTTAGACCGGGTAAAGGCAAGCTATCTCAATTTGGCTAAATACCCGATGTTAGAAAATACCGTCAAAATGGTCGTGCTGTCTCCATTACTGGACTTAGCTGGTTTCTATCTACCACCTTTTCGCGTTACCTCAGAGGAGTCGATCCAAGTAACCGCTGAAGATGAAGGAGTGCTGGTTCAGGGACGCATTGATGTATTGGTGTTGCAAGAACAGTTGTGGGTGCTAGCGATTGAGTCCAAACGAACTACCTTTTCTGTTTCCCTAGCTCTGCCTCAGCTCCTCGCTTATCTGCTGAGCAACCCAAGCTCTACTAAGCCTGCTTTTGGCTTAATTACCAATGGCAGCGACTTCATCTTTGTCAAACTGACTCAACAACCCACACCTCAGTACGCTCTATCTAAAATCTTTTCTTTGCTAAATCCTGGAAATGATTTATATGGAGTCTTGAGCAATTTGAAACGGCTGGCTCAACTGGTTACTCAGTGAAGGCAGACTTCTCCATATTCCTGATTTTGTCGCTATCAGATGAAGTTAAGCTGATTCAACAAAGAGCTAGTTACCTATGATGGATAGATAACGGTTCAGTTTTCATCCCCATGCAATTCATTGATCAGGCAGAAATTCAAGTTCAAGCTGGTAACGGCGGTGATGGTTTAGTCGCCTTCCGGCGTGAAAAGTATGTGCCCGCAGGGGGACCATCGGGCGGCAACGGTGGCAGAGGCGGTTCCGTGATTCTAAAGGCAGACCCAAACTTGCAAACTCTGCTTGACTTCAGATATGCGCACATCTTTAAAGCGGAAGATGGGGAACGGGGTGGCCGCAGCAACCGAACTGGAGCATCGGGAGAGGACAGGATCATTGAAGTACCTTGCGGTACGGTGATTTACGATGCTGTGACGGACGAAGTATTAGGCGACTTGATTACCCCTGGGCAAACCTTTTGTGCTGCCCAAGGTGGCAAAGGGGGGCTAGGTAACAAGCACTTTCTCAGCAACCATAACCGTGCTCCCGAACGCGCTTTACCGGGTTTACCTGGTGAATCCCGCTTGTTACGGTTGGAGTTAAAGCTGCTAGCGGAAGTTGGAATCATTGGCTTACCCAATGCAGGCAAGTCTACTTTGATTTCGGTTTTATCTGCTGCTCGACCCAAAATTGCCAATTATCCCTTTACTACTTTGGTGCCTAACTTAGGAGTCGTCCGCAAACCAACGGGAGATGGCACTGTGTTTGCTGATATCCCTGGGTTGATTGAAGGAGCGCATCTCGGCACAGGTTTGGGCCACGACTTCTTACGCCATATTGAGCGGACTCGACTTTTGTTACACCTAATTGACAGCACCGCCGAAGATCCGATCGTGACTTACCAGACTATTCAAGATGAGTTGCACGCCTACGGTCGAGGGTTAGGCGATCGCCTACAAATCATTGCTCTCAATAAGATCGACGCCATCCAAAACCAGGAAGAAGCTACACAAACTTTAGAGGGAGTTGCAGCTCAGTTAAGAGAAATCAGTCAAGCCCCTGTGTTTCTAATTTCTGCCGTAGCTCATATTGGTCTAGAGCCGTTATTGCAGGAGATTTGGCAAACCCTAGACCAAATGGCAGCGATCGAAGCTGAAAGTCTGACTGAGGAGCTATCAGAGAACTTGTCTGAGAGACTCCCTGAAAGCCTCATTGCTGATTGAACTGCGGGGGTTGATTAAGGTTGGTTTGGGGCGCAGGAACGTTGGGGCGAGTTTGTCCGGTGGGGCTAGTCGGAGCCCCTGGCGGTACATTGAAAGTAGGACTTGTCATCCTCGCTCCAGGCGCAGGAGCAGCATTAGGGCTGAGGGGAAGTCCATTTGTGGCACTACCGACTTGGCTCAAGTTGTTGTAAGCCACCCGTGACATTTGGCGAATCAGCTCTGCCCCCTGCTCATCGTTGAAAGGCCGTTTTACTAAAGCAGCCATGACGTAGCGCTTGCCATTCGGCATGTCAATTAAACCGACATCTCCAATCAGGGAACCAATGTCCCCGGTTTTGTGGGCGATCGTCGCGCCTTCTCCCAAGCCACGAGGTAGGAGTGTATCCGTTACGGTGCGACGCATAATATCCAGCAAGCGATCGCGCGATCGCATCGATACCAAATCTCCTTGGTTTACCCAAGCCATTAGGGTTGCCAAATCTCTGGGGCTAGTGGTGTTCGTGCCCTGAAGATCTGGTAAAGGATTCCGAATTGCCGTGGCGGTGAGTCCCCAAGATTGAAACCGTTGATTCAGAGCCGCAGATCCACCCAGGCGAGCAATCAGCATATTGGTTGCGGTGTTGTCGCTGATTGCAATCATTCTGTACGCCGTTTCTAGCGCACTAAATTTTGTCCCTGGCGGCTGGTACTGCATATCGCCCGACCCTGAGCCAATCAGCTCTGGCCTCATGGTTAGAAGTTCGTCAAGACGAATTTTGCCAGCATCTACATCTTGAAAGAAGGCCACTAAAACTGGAACTTTGATCGTGCTAGCGGCTGGAAAAATTGCCGTTCCACTCAAATCTACGTAAGCTGTCGTGTCTAAATCGATCAGAAACATTCCTGGCGTTAAACCAGATGTTTGTCGAGTTAACGTTTGAATCTCGGCCTTGAGTGGAGCTGCTTCTTGGCTTAACTTCAAAGGCGTGGGGACTTTAGCTAAGGTACTCCGTCCTGCTGCCTGCTGTTCAGTCTGATTCTTCGGATTAATAGCGCTTTGAGAAGCTCCAGCCATAAATCGGCTGGGATCTAAGGTGGAGAGTAAGGTTCCAGCAATCACGCCGATGCCTAAGCCCAAAATCAAGAGTCGGGTGCCATACAACAAAGGCGACACCGAGCGCCGCAACTGCGATCGCTGAGTAGCTTTACGCTTCAACTCAGCCATTGACTGAGCTGGCGGTTGGGGACGGTGGGGTGTAGGGTTGCGCTGTCTGGTTCGCTTGCCTGATCGAGTTCTGGTAGGTGAGTTGTCAGGAATGGAGCTGTTGGCTTGAGTGCGTCGCTCAGAAGGTGACAGATTTTTTGTGCCTAACCCCTTGGCGGTTTCTCTAGTTGTTTCTTTTGGGGTCAGTGGCAGGAGGCGATCGCGCCAGAGGCTATCGTCGATTGAGTGGGCATCTCGCGATCCGGAGAGACGCTGAGCAGTGCTAGAGGAGCGTAAGGCACTCTCTCTAGCTGGACGGCGGGTTGTAGGGGCGATCGCACTGCTTCTGGATGGCGAAACAACCAATTTTCCAGTTGCTGTGGCGGGAGGCAATAAACGGTGATCTGTTTGGCCTGACAAGAGCTGTTTTAAATTGAGGCGCAAGTGTGGCTGAGATCCAGCTCGATGGCTAGCCCGATGCCGCGATTGCGCAGGAGCATTAGGAATAGAGTTCTGGGCGGAGAGCAAAGTTTCGGGTTGGCTAGAGGGTCTTTTCGTACCTTCTTGTTGCTGTGATGCTTGCAACATTTGGCGACGACGGTGCCGACGGCTCATAGTGCTACCTTGATCTGTCATCAGCGAGCCTCCCGACACAACAAATTAAACTGTACACCTCTAGTCACACCGATTCCCCTCACTTCTCACCGATCTTCCTCGCTTCTCATTGTTGGCGTTGAGCAACGCTGCCGTTAGGTTAGTCGTATTTGCAGTTAATCACACAAATTTGGATGAATTTTAACCTTGTTCTGTGGTTAATTCATACCTCTTCGTATTTCTGGCTCTGTTGCAATGCCCACTCTATTTGACTGAGAATACCCCGCAACATTGCCACCTCAGCAACCGAAAGTTCAGCTCGATTAAATAAGCGTCTAAACTTTTCCATGCGGCTGGTTGCAGTATGCGGGTAAAGATAACCAATTTTCAAGAGCAAAGTTTCTAGCTGTTGATAATACGCTTCTAAGGACTCTAGAGGAGCGCTCAAAGTTGGAGCAGCCGAAGGCTGAGGAGTTGCTAGGGAAGTCTGTCTAGGGGCAATTTGAGGTATTACCATTGCTTCTGCACCCATCTGAACAAATTGATATAGCTCATAGCAACAGACTGCGACTGCTTGAGCTAAGTTCAGCGAAGGATAGGTTGGGCTGGAAGGAATGCGAATGAACCGCTGCGCGTAGTTCAGCTCCTCGTTACTCAATCCTCGATCTTCTGGGCCGAAAATTAAGGCTGATTGCCAATTATCGGTGGTCGTTACATCTGAGTTAGCATCTGGGTTATTCCCCGTTTCTGTTGTCTCAACTGCTTTCTCAACGGCGATGGCTCCTGGTAATAGCCAAGCTGGTAATAGCCAAGGCAGAGCGGTTCGGGGATGCTCTAGTTCAGTTTCTAGGGTGCGAGTTCGGGCTGTGGTTGCGATCGCCCGTTGGCATCCCTGTAAGGCAGTGGGAAGGTCTGGTGCCAAACGTGCCGTGGTCAGCAAATCCACAGCATGAACTGCCATCTGGCGTGCTTCTGGCCCTAGAGGATCGCAATGGGGATTCACCAAAACCAACTGGTGCAGACCCATGTTTTTCATCACACGGGCGATCGCACCTATATTGAGCGGCCCTGCGGGTTCTACTAAGACAATTCGCACGTTAGCTAGAGCAGTTTCAGACATGTAAAACCAGGAATAGAAGGTAAGCCAGCTAAAGTTTTAGTAAACTGAGCCTGGAGTCGTGGTTATGGCCTTATTACAACCTAATTTTCCACCATACCCTACACTCACCGTTAGTCTTTGCAGCTTTTCCCTATGGGACGTGCTCGTTCTAAATCAGATTTACCCACCAAAATTTGTCCCGTTTGCCAACGCCCCTTTGCTTGGCGGAAAAAATGGGAGGACTGCTGGGACGAAGTCAAGTACTGCTCAGAGCGCTGCCGCCGTCGTCGTAGCCAAGCTCAGTCTTCAGATGGATAGAGTGTGGTGTTGTAGGGTGGGCTAGCGATCGCGTCAGTTTCAGCCAGTTGAGTTTTGACTATTTATTTACTAAAGGTGCTAGTTATGTCACGGGTGCAGCCAAAGCTAATTATTCATGGAGGGGCGGGTAGCTCCTTGAAAGGCAAAGGGGGAGCTGAAGTATTACGACAAATCCTTTACAGCATTGTGGAAGAAGTCTACGCCCTCCTCAAGCAAGGAGCCAGCGCTCAAACTGCGGTTGTGCGGGGTTGCCAGCTTCTAGAAAACCATCCCCGTTTTAATGCTGGCACGGGGTCAGTGCTGCAATCCGATGGTCAAATTCGCATGAGTGCAGCGCTCATGGATGGCGCAACTCAACGCTTTAGTGGCGTGATCAACGTTTCCCGTGTGAAAAATCCGATCAATCTGGCTGAAACCTTGCAAAGCTCAGCCGATCGCGTGCTTTCTGATCATGGAGCGGCTGAATTACTGCGCGAACTGCAAATTCCTCCTCATGAGCCTTTAACCGAGCTACGGCTACAAGAGTGGATTCAGGAGCGGCAAGGCAACTTTTCCAGAACAATGGCGGGTGTCGTTGCCGAAGAACTCGCTGCCGATAGCAATGCTGGGCGCGGCACAATCGGAGTGGTAGCTCTCGACGACCAAGGTCATTTGGTGGCTGGCACCTCAACGGGAGGCAAAGGCTTTGAGCGTGTGGGCCGAGTCAGCGATTCCGCTATGCCTGCGGGCAACTACGCCACAACGCATGCAGCCATTAGCTGTACTGGCATTGGGGAAGACATTATTGATGAGTGTCTAGCCGCGCGGATTGTTGTGCGCGTCACCGATGGCATGCCTTTGCAAGCTGCCTTCGAGCGCTCCTTTCGTGAGTCTCAGCAAAGTCAGCGCGACCTAGGTGCTATTGGGATTGATGCCAATGGCGCGATCGCTTGGGGCAAAACTAGTGACGTACTCCTCGCTGCCTATCACAACGGCGATCGCCTGGGTGACACCTTAGAGTTAGCGTCTGGAATGGTGGTAGGTACAGCGTGAGGAAAAGGATGGGTAACGAAATCCATTACCAAGGGCTGCCCACCACCGTAAATGCCGCCCAATAATAAGGATGCGACAAATCCTCACTAACCCCAGCTAACTCTGGAGGCAGCGAAAACGGTCCCCTAGAACTACGTAACTGACCATTTTCGATCCGCACCTGCTTCCGCAATAGCGAAATTTGCGATCGCCTGAGAGCCTCTGCCTTAATCGGAGCTGTTTGCAGTTGGCGATAAAACTCACTCATCAAGCTCAACGTTCCCTGATCGCTGACGTACCACAAACTCGCGATCGCCGACTTCACTCCCGCCTGCACCGCCAACCCCGCAAACCCCAACTCTGCTTTGCGATCGCCAATCGCTGTTTTGCAGGCACTCAGCACCAACAGCTCCACTGAAGGATTTTGCCAACGCAACTGCTGCATTTCATTCAGCTGCAACTTGTCATCCCATAACTGAATGTAAGAATGGCGAGGAGCTCCTGGTTGAAAGTCAGCGTGAGTCGCCAAATGAATGATTTTGAACGCTTGGCTGGTACGTTGACGTTGCAAATTCGCCAAAGTGAAGTCTTGATTGAGAAAAAACTGCCGAGCTTCGGTATTGCGAGCGACCAAAAATAACTCCATAGGTACGCTCGGTAAAGGACTTTGCTCCTTAAAGCTAGAAGCACCCATTGCTAAAACAGGTGCCCTGCGAATGTCAGCGTAGAGAGTATCCGTCAAAGTAAAGGCGGGAATTCGAGCCAGACTGTACTTTTCGACTAAAAATTGCCGCCCGTCATGTAGCGCTGATAAAGGAAGTGTACGCAGTCCTACTCCTAAGCAAAAGATCAAGGTGTCGATTTTTTGAGCAGCCAACTCTGCTTCTAACGGCGAAACGATCCATTCATAGAGTTGCTGTGCGGCTGGTAAATATTGATTGCTAGGCTGGAGGCGAGGATCGGCGATCGCTTGGCTAAACTGCTTCACCTGGGGCAACAAAGCAGAATTAGGAGCTGCTGCAATTCTTTTCTGTACTGGCGGTTGTCCAGGGGTAATGAGCACCAGTTCTAGCTGTTTAGCACGAGGTACTACATAGATCAGAGCTGGCTTTTTGCCCGTTTGGGTTGCTAGTTGGCCAAGGGTTTTGGATACGTCTGCCGCAGTGGTATCTGGATTGGGAAAGTTGACACGAAAGTAATCTTCGTATTGCTTTTCCCAAGTTTGTTCAATCAGAGGGACTGCCTCTGTCACCCTTCCTTGGTCAAGCGCAGTGTCTAGTGGGGCGGCATGAGCGACAGATGCGAAGAAAGGAGGGAGTGCCAGCCATAAACCAATGCAGCGAATCACTTGTTTCATGATGATTAAACCAGGTACAGGTTCTCATTCTGAAATTGGAAAGGTGGCTCCTGCTAGATAGGCGGCAAAATGCTGTTTGAAGTACAGCCAAGAAGTTACATCTGACTCATCTTGAGGAGATTGAGGAGCTGATTGGTAAGCCGGAACTCTAGTCTTGATCTCTGAGTGTAGCTGCGGTGGTAAGTCAGCTAAGCCATTCACCTTGCTACCGTAAGCACTGTAAATAAGTTGTCCAGGGCGATCGCCCATCTTCATCCAGGGTAGCCAAGGCCCAATGCGATCCCACCCGAGGTGCAATCTAGAAACCGAGTTGAGTTCAGGATTGAGGAGATCTGCGACAGGCACCGTGAGTTTGAATAGTTCCGCCGCTTGATAAATAGCTTGAGGGCTATACTCCCGAAACTGCTCATCTCCCGCCAAGGGGTTAGGGTAAGTGGGAAATAGATCAAATATAAAGGTGGCAATTTCACCATCCACCTGAGCTGGAAACTGACCCTGAAAGTAAGCTTGCACTGGGTTGTTGGCGACATGCATCACGGGCAACATCTCACCAGTCCAAGGATTGTGCCACTGATACAAAATCTCGTTGGTGTTGTGGTCAAGGTAGTAGGTCAGTTCTCGCGAGACGAAGTCCCAAACACCCTCTTGCTCTGCGGGGAGACAGCGGCTGACGCTCATACCTACCATTTTGAACAAGCGTTGCCGTTTTTCTCCAGGGATGAAGGCATAAATTGAACCTGCCCAGGTTAACCAGCTTTGTTCCCTCGCATCCAGAGAGGCCCGTACTTTGACAAAAGTCTTAGCATCAAACTCTTGAACGACAGCAACCATGAATTTTCTCCTGGAATGCTTTAGTCTCAAGTTAGCTCATGCTTGGGCGATCGCTTGTCTACATTTCTGAAGGATCTACACCTAATTCTCGTAATTTTTCAGCTAAGCGATCGGCTCTTTGCCGTTCTTGCTCAGCTCTTTGCTGTTCTTGCTCGGCTCTTTGCCACGCTTGTCCTGCTCGCTGCTGTTCCGCTTCGGCTGATTCCTCTGGGGTGGGAACTAGCTGACCTTCAGCCGTAAAGAAGCGCAACTGAGCCTCATGAATGCCCAAAAATAGCTGTAATTGCTGGCTCCAGAGTAGACCTTGAGGATTAGGTTCTAGAGGCTCGTAGCGACCATCTACTAGGTGAAACCCAGCAAATTCAAGGCGATCGGGGTCGAACCAGAAATAGTCTGGGGTGCGGAAAATATCTTGATAGATTTGCTTTTTCAAGCCTCGGTCAGTATCAGCGGTAGAAGGAGACAGCAGTTCCACAATGATGTTGGGATATTTGCCTTCTTCCTCCCAAACCACCCAACTTTTTCGAGGCTTCCGCTCTGTGCCAAGCACCACAAAAAAATCTGGTCCCCGAAATTGCTCAGACTTGCGCTGTCGCGGGCTGTAATAAATGGTGAGATTGCCTGCCGCGAAATAGTCGTTACGCTCCCTCCAGCACCAGTCCAGGCACTTCAGCAGCAGCAGAAGTTGTTGCAAATGCAGATAGCTTTCCAAAGGTGGCTCATCACTCAGCAAGTCACTGGGAGGAAATATAACATCCTCCCAGGTGTCTTCTGACATACCTAAATTGGGTGCGTAAGTCATGGCAACGGTGGCAACTCTAAGCTTAGTTTAGCCAAGTTTCCGATGGGTTCCAGCTCAGCGTCAATGAGTCGTGTTTGCCCCTAGGCGATCGCCTGTTTTATTGGAGACAATAGAAATTAGAGATTTTGATTCAAGTTCCAGCCTCACCTAAGGCATCTAGTTATTGCACCCAACGACCTATGAAACTCGAAGAGATTCTGCCGCACCTGCAAGCGTGGTTTCTGCCAGAGGAGCATAAAGAGCGAGACTTACCCGGAGGCGGGCGCTGGTTCTTTGTGCCGCACCAAATTATTACCCAACGGCTCAATGCTGTCTGCCCTGGGGAGTGGAGTAGCCAATATAGTGACCCGATTACGACGGGCGACTATACGGTGATTCGCTGCGAACTCACCATTTGTGGGGTCACGCGCACAGGCATCGGCGATGACAAAACCTTTCCAGAAGTGAACGATCGCGGCAAAGCTAAAATCATTGGGACACCCCCTGTGCGGGCTTTTCGCAATGCCTTCAAAGATGCGGCAGAACAATTTGGCCTGTGTGCTTACCTAGATGAGCAAAAGGGGCGGCAAGGCAAAGAAGCCTTTATCCGCTATATGCAAGGCAAAGGAGATGGCAGAGCGGCTAAATTTGCCCTAGAGAATGGCTGGAGCGGTGAACCCACCCCGATCGCCGAGGGTCCAATCGGGCGCGAGCGGTTGATGCACGAAACCACTCAAGAGATGAAGCGCTTAGGCTGGACGGAGATCCAAGGCCGTAACTACCTGAAGCAGCAGTTTGCAGGTAAGGAAACTCGCTCTAAGTTGACTAACAACGAATTGAGCCAATTCCTGGCCTACCTCAAGTCTCAAAACTCAGTTGCGATCGCTAAAACAGCGTAGCTATTCTTGATCTGGCCAGTGGCGGATCACTTCTGCCACTGACCAAGCCTGAGCGATCGCCCCTTGAGGTTGGTGAGGTGCATCCCCATCAAAAATCTCCGAAATTGAACCAAGACAGGCTTGCTGTTGCAGATGATCGAGCAACGGTTGCCAGTCAAAGGGTAGAGGTTCGCTGTCCTGGGCATCAAAGAAGCGTTCCCAAGCTCGCACGAAAGGCCCAATCAACCAGCTCCAAACGGTGCCTTGGTGGTAAGCGCGATCGCGAATCGGTTGGGGTGTCACACCTCCTGGTTGGCCCAGATAAAACCCGATGTACTCAGGATCAGCGGGATCGAGGCTACGCAGGCCATAGGGAGTGAGCAGGCGATCGCGAGCGACTTGCAACACTTGACGTGCCTGATCTGCGGGGAAGCCACAATGGCGTAGAGACAACGCTAAAACCGCATTGGGACGAATCTTAGGGTCTGGGCGATCGTCCGGTTGGATGGTGTCGTAAAAGTATTGCTGTTCGTGGTTCCAAAACTGCTGGAGTGAAGCTTGGACTTGATCGGCATGTTGACGGTAGCGGCGGGCTTGGTTTACCAAACTAGCTGGGTTCGTCACCGCCTCTCTGTCTAACCTTTCGGCCCATTGGCTAGCCCAACGCAAAGCCGAGTACCACAACGCATTAATCTCGATCGGTTTGCCTCGGCGAGGGGTAATCGGTCTACCATCGACTACCGCATCCATCCAGGTGAGGGCCACTCCCGGAGCATCCCAAGTAACCAGACCATCTGCCGCATCTACCCGAATGTTGTAGAGTGTGCCGACCGTAAAAGCTTTGTAGATTTTCTGCACCACCGGGTATTGTTGCGCCAAGAATTCCCAGTCTGCGGTTGCTTCTAGGTAAAGACCCAGAATTTCAATCCACCACAGAGCCGCATCAATGCTGTTGTAAGAGGGCTGCACACCCACGTCTGGAAAGGCATTAGGAATCAGTCCTAAGTGGCAGTAGTGCCCAAAAGTTTGCAGTAGGCCTTTGGCTAGGTCAAATCGTTGAGTTGCCAAAGCCAATCCTGGTAGAGCAATCAGCGTGTCACGCCCCCAATCGTTAAACCAGGGATACCCCGCGATCACGGTGGGTCCTGCGATCGAAGCGCGATATACCAAAAATTGATCACCCGCTCGTAGGAGTTGCTGCCACAAATGGCTCCCATGAGTAGGTTCGGTCTCAGGTTGCTTTTTTGCAGGAGTGAGGCTGATGGCTTGAGGAGACGGAGGGAGAACCGCCGCAAAGTCACGGGCTAGGCGCTGTTGCTCGGCTCGGATTGCCGCTGTAAATAGGGAGTTGTGGAGCAAAGGCAGCTCTGATTTTGTCCAACCAACTTCTGTCCAACCAACGCTAGCTTCCAGGGTTAGCTGCTCACCAGGTTGCAGAACGGCAGTCAAATATCCAGGGCTGTAGAGGTCTTCATAGTCGGCGAGACCTCGCTGAGTTTCGGCTGGGTAGTGGTAGTTCCAATACCACATCCCATCTGGTTCATACTTACCTTGAGTCCAGCGCAGATGCCAGGGTGTACCTGCAACACCCGGACGAATGGCTTGCAACAACAGTTGTTGTGGCCCCACAATTTGGGAGAAATGTAGCTCTGGGTCGGCTTGTTGTTGATGGTGGAAGTCGCGATCGCAAATCAAGGGCCGTAGCCTTAGGGTTGCCGCTTCACTACCTTCATAGCTGTATTGAATTAGAGTTTGGTGCCTGAAACGGGGTGATGTATCGTCACTACCAAGGGATGTAGGAGTAGCATCGGCAACATAGCCGTAGGGCAAGATGAGGCGACGGGTAAACTGCCAAGGAAAGTCGGCCCAAACCCAAGTGGGCACAGGATCAACCTCAAAAGATTGCAGCAGTTGGAAGCCTTGGGGGGAAACTGCTCCGTTTAACCAGAAATGAGTGCCTAAAGAAAAAACTTGTCCTGAAATTTCTAGGCTGGCCTCAATGTGAGACAGCAGGAGGGTGCGTTGACTGGGAGGATCAAGGGCGGCAAATAACCAGCCGTGATAGGTGCGAGTATGAGCATCACAAACAGTACCGCTGGCAAAACTACCTAACCCATTGGTAAGTAGCCACTCCCGTGTATCTAAATCATCCATGCTACGTAGATTTTTATGCTTAGTCTACGGCTTTGCTTCAGGATTGTCTGCTGCCTAGTGATAAGACCATGACTAAATTTTGGAACAGTCCAGATTTCTATCCTGCGATCGCCGATTCAGCTCGGTCTGATTCAGCTCGGCATGAATACGGATAACCCGCCACTAGCCTCTACTCAAAATCGTTATGACTATGATATATTACGTAACAGTTCGTAAATAATCAGTCGTTGCCTGCATAGGAAAGAGTAAGTTTTGCGCTGCTTGACCTATGACTCCGCAAACCTAGAGCTGTAGATTCTTCAAGGAGAATAAGTACATGACCTTGACCTACAATACCGAAGGCTGCCTCCGGGTTGGTCGCCCTGCCCCTGACTTCACTGCAACGGCTGTGGTCGATCAAGAGTTCAAGACCATCAAGCTGTCTGACTATCGAGGCAAATACGTTGTCTTGTTCTTCTATCCCCTAGACTTTACCTTCGTTTGCCCCACTGAAATTACTGCTTTCAGCGATCGCTACGACGAATTTAAGCAAATTGGGACTGAAATCCTAGGCGTGTCTGTAGACAGTGAATTCTCTCACCTCGCTTGGACTCAAAGCGATCGCAAACAAGGTGGAGTTGGCGACCTCAACTATCCCCTCGTTTCCGACATCAAGAAAGAAATTAGCGCTGCTTACAACGTGCTCGATCCAGAAGCAGGTGTAGCCCTCCGTGGTCTTTTCATCATCGACAAAGATGGTGTGATCCAACATTCCACCATCAACAACCTGTCCTTTGGCCGCAGTGTGGACGAAACCCTCCGGACTTTGCAGGCCATCCAGTACGTGCAGTCTCACCCCGATGAAGTCTGCCCTGCTGGTTGGAAGCCCGGTGATGCCACCATGAATCCTGACCCTGTGAAGTCCAAAGAATACTTCGCGGCGGTATAGTTGCTAGCGATTAGCAATCTAGCAATTAGTTGGTAATTTATTGGTAGGGTGGGCAATGCTCACCCTTTTTTTGTATTGCCATCAGTTCACAGACCCTAGTTTACAAACATCAGGCATAGCTAGCGATGCTAACCTCGACAGACTTCAGTGGCTTGTTGAATCAGCGCTTCTTTAATAACTTCTTTCCCATTCCAGCAACGAGTTCTTTAGAGTTAGGCCAGAGAACTCCAGATTTTGAGTTGCCAAATATCACTCATGGTCAGCGGCTTAACTTAGCGGCTTATCGCAGTCAGCAGCCTGTAATTCTGGCTTTCACGCGCATTTTCACTGAAAAACAGTACTGTCCTTTTTGCTTTCCCCACATCAAAGCGCTGAACGAGAACTACGAGAAGTTTACGAGCCGTGGGGTGGAGATCTTGATGATTACCAGTACCGATGAGCGCCAAAGCAAGATCGTGGTGCGAGATTTAGGTTTAAAGATGCCACTGCTCAGTGACGCTAGTTGTCGAGTGTTCCGCGCTTACAACGTTGGGCAGGCTCTAGGCGCACCCCTGCCAGCCCAGTTTGTTTTAGATGCTCAAGGCAACCTGCGCTTTAAACACTTGTTCTCGTTTCTATCCCACAATGCCAGTATTGAAGAGCTGTTAGCTGCTGTTAAGTAAGAGCATAGCCAGGACTGGTCTGGCTGAAAAGCTGCCTAAAGCTGCATCCCTTGTAAGTGGCTGCGAGGGTTAAAGCTGCGGATAGAACGAATTTTCTCGTAGTACTCGCGCTCTTGAGGGCTGAGTTCTTTGGGAGAGGCGATCGCGATCTTCACGATTTGGTCACTGCGCCCACCCTTAGGGTTAGGCCAACCTTTGCCACGCAACCGTAGAGATTGCCCTGCCCGCACACCAGCAGGTACATTCATCGTGACGCTACCATCGGGAGTGGGAATTTCAATTTGTGCGCCTAACACTGCTTCGTCGGGTGCGATCGCCACTTCGCAGACTAGGTTGTCGCCCTCAAACTGGAAGAAGGGATGGGGTTGAATGTTGACGACCAGGTATAGATCACCCCGTTGTGGGCTGTAGGGACTCGCTGGCCCTTTACCTTTGACTCGGATGCGGCTACCGGGTTTAGCACCCGGAGGAATGCGGACATCAATGACTTCGCTGCCTAGATTGAGGCGCTTTTGCACGCCTTGGAAAGCTTCTCTCAGGCTTAGAGCGATCGCGGCCTCGCTGTCTTGAGGTGGAGCGGTAGCGGCGTCGCCAAAGCCCCCAAAGCCGCCGAAGTCCCCAAAGCCTGGGCCACCCGGAGTGGTGCGATAACTATAGGCTTGGCGTCCCGTTCCAGGGCTAGGGCCAGCGCCGGGGCTACCAAAGCGACCTAACAACTCATTGATAAAGTCGTCAAAGCTGCCGTACTGACTAAAGTCGAAGTTGCCAAAATCAACGTTGGGGCTAGCTCCTCCACCGGGCCAACCACCACCCGCTTGCTTCCAGTACTGGCCAAACTGGTCGTACTTCTGGCGTTTCTCTGGGTCAGATAGCACTTCGTAAGCTTCGTTGACTTCTTTGAAACGGGCTTCCGCGTCTTGATTGTTGGGATTAACGTCTGGATGGTACTTGCGCGCTAGTTTACGGAACGCTTTTTTAATGTCGTCGGCAGTGGCGGTTTTATTCACTCCCAAAACGGCATAGTAATCTTTATAGTCGGTTGCAGCCATCCACCTACCTCCTTTAATAGTTTCAGTTTATGTCTTTATTTCTATAATCGTCTGCCCTAGCAATGCCGTCGCTGGATGCTGTCAGCGTTAAAGCTGTCTAGTAGCTTATCCTTCAGTAGCTTATACATAGCTTCAGGGCAGAGCGATGTTGACTAACGCCCTCCCCTGAACCGTTCGCTAAATTAAGTGCTGATTTGAGCCAACAACTTGGCTCAGATCTGGTCTGTTGGAAGCGCGATCGCAACAACCGATCATCCCGCCAGATTCACCTTGACGACCTTGTTGCGTTCTTCTTCAGCTTTGGGTAGGTTGAGATGCAAAAGGCCATTTTTGAACTCGGCTTCCACCTGCGTATTCTGAATCCGAGCGGGGAGCGGGATAATGCGTTGGAAGCGACCGTAACGAAACTCGGAACGGAACACACCTCTCTCTTCAGCTTGAACGGTGGCCTTACGTTCTCCACTAATAGAAACGGCTTCTGCGGTGACTTGCACGTCCAGATCTTTGGCTTCAATTCCAGGCACTTCAATTTTTAGCTGAATCGACTCTGGTGTTTCCTGCATTTCTGCGGCAGGAACAAAGGTGTTGTTGACTTCGGGAGTGAGGCTATCGAACAACCGATTCATTTCCCGTTGTAGGGTGTCAACTTCACGGAACGGTTCCCAACGAATGAGTGCCATAACTCTAACCTCTTAAAACCTCTCAATGTTTATCTAGTCCCTTGCTGTGGGCCTTTCAACTAGATTTAAGGTATCAGAGGTTGCACCAGAGAGAAGTTCGGTTCTTGCGCGAAGGGCGATCGCAATTTCCCCCATTGCTTGGTTCAGGGATACCAAGACTGACGAATTAAGCTAGTAAATCCTTCTTCTAAAGCGGGTGGTGCGCCTAAAAGTTGTCGGTGCATTCGCAGCATCACGGCTTCTGGAACCACACGATCGCGCTGATGATTTCTGGCTAAACAGACCTCCAGAGGCAAATCTAACCAAAAACCAATAATCTCCCTAAAGCCCAGCGATCGCGCTAAAGTTAACACCCGCCGCCGTTGTTTCCGAGCCGTATTAGTAGCGTCGTAAATCGCATCAGGAGTTTGCCTTTGGGAGATGTGTCCAACTGCCTGCTGCAATTGATGTTGGACTTCGCGCCATACCTGCAACCATGGCCCCTGCACAGCTTCATCTCCAAACAACTGAGCCCGGATGGCATCAGTAGAGATCCACCGACGCTCCGGGCTAGCTGTGAGTAAATGTTGAGCCAGAGTAGTTTTGCCACTTCCTGGCAGCCCAATCAAAATAATTAGGCGAGTAGCAGTTGGCATGGAATGTGAAGTTGATAGGTGATCGTCCCCCAACTCCACACCCCTAGCTTCTTGCCTAGATGATGGTTCCATCCGGAATCACGGCATTCTTCATGATCACGATAATGCCGTTGCGGATGTAGAATCCTTGATCTTCGCGCTCCGCTTCTTCCACTCGGTCTTTGTTGATGATTTGCACATCACAACCGATATGGGCATTTTTGTCCACGATCGCTCGTCGGATGGTGGTGTTGGCTCCAATTCCCATTGGTACTGTGCGAGTTTCGCAGTTGGTATTGCGCTCAGCAAAGGGTTGATAGAAGTCAGCACCCATTAACAGGGAGTTGTCGATGACGCATCCGGATTCTACGCGCGATCGCACACCCAAGACAGAGTGTTGAATCTGGCAATTTTTCAGAATGCACCCTTCCCCAATGATTGACTCGGTGACGTGGCAATCGAGCAACTTACTAGGAGGCAAATAACGGGCACGGGTGTAAATCGGTGCTTTCTCGTCGTAGAAGCTAAAGCGGGGCTGTGGCTGTTGGGTTAGCGACAAATTGGCTTCGTAGAAAGCTTCAATTGTTCCGATGTCTTCCCAATAGTCATCGAACAAGTAAGCCTGGACGTTGTGGTCAGCGGCGCAAGCGGGAATGATCTCCTTGCCGAAGTCAGTGCGATCAGGTGACTGCTTCAGCAGGTTCATCAAGACATCGCGCTTAAAGACATAAATGCCCATAGAGGCAATATAAGGCCGCTCTTGAGCTTGCTTGGCATCCAATCCCAAAATGCTGGTATCTACCTGCATTTGTTTCAGGGCGTCACCTTTGGGCTTCTCGCTGAAGTCTATCACTCGGCCAGAGTCGTCAATCTTCATCAAGCCGAAGTCAGACGCTCGTCGCTCATCCATTGGCACGACTGAGATGGTGATGTCGGCTCCTGTATCCCGGTGGCGCTGCACAAACTGGCGGTAGTCCATGCGGTAGAGGTGATCACCAGAGAGAATCAAGTACTCATCGACCTCCCACTCTTCGAACAACCACATGTACTGACGAACTGCGTCAGCCGTACCTTGAAACCAGTTGGGGTTTTCGGGGGTTTGTTGAGCCGCTAGTACTTCAACAAATCCTTCAGTAAAGCCAGCAAAGTTATAAGCGCGGGCAATGTGGCGGTTGAGGGAGGCTGAGTTGAACTGAGTAAGAACGTAAATCTTGAATATTTCAGAATTAATGCAATTACTAACAGGAATGTCGATTAAGCGATATTTGCCTGCCAGGGGCACAGCAGGCTTTGCACGGGGCTTAGTTAGTGGATATAGGCGGGTTCCGGCTCCCCCACCGAGGATAATCGATAATACTCTTTTCACAAAAGACCTCTAAACTGCCAGTCAACTCCCAAGATAAGTGTCGGTCTGAGCGTGGCAGTTTGCAAGAGGGGATCGGAAGATAACAAAGGATTTTGTCGATCTGCCCAAAGGAAGAGGGTGTTCAGCTTAAGGAGAGATTAAGAGAATAAGCGATCGCTCCTCTCTTCCCAAATCTTGAGGAATGCGATCGCCTTTTGTCCCAAACAATAGCTACTTAGAAATAAAGTGGCACCACATGTTGCCTGGGCCTTCGGGGGAGCAGGTGCGCTCAATTAAGCTGTAGGAATAAACCAAGCCTTTGCCTTTAGTTTTATCCCAATCAGTATTCATGTCGTAGCCACTATCCCAATACTCACCGTAGGGATCGTGGACGATGAAACCTTCGGAGTTATAGCCCACCACAACAATGATGTGACCAAAGCGAGTGAAGTACCCATGCAAAATCACGGGTTTGTCTTGAGCAATCCACTTCTTCACATCTTGAATCGAAGCAGTTTCGCGGAAGTCATCTTTATAGCCTTTTTGCTCCACTAACCACTTCAAGTCGTAGGGATCATGCCTGGAGCGACCTTGCTCGATCAAGAAATCGTAGTACTCATCTTCGAGTTGGGCTTCTCTAGTGGGTTTAGCACCAAAGAAAGAGAGACACATTGCTACGCTGGTGACATTGCAGGAGCCGCCTGGATTGTAGCGATTATCAGTTTGGGCGAAATAGGGAAAGTCTTTAATGCGGTGTTGGCGGGGCAGTTCGCCCGGTGTCGGGGGTGAAAGCTGCTGTTGCGTAGCGACCACGTCTTCTTGAGAAGTCACTAAGCGGACATGATCGGCAAAGGCGTACCAAGTATTGCGCCCTTTGAACTCAACATTTTTAAAGGAAACTTTGATGAGCTTGCCTTCAATTTTGTAGGAGTGTAGATCGAGTAATTGGCCAGCGGTGATTTCTTCTTTTTGGTCAGCGGGTAGATCGGACGCCTGAGCAGTTTGTAATTTGAAAACAGTATTTTGCAGGATTTTGAGCTTCATAACAAATCACCTAAAGATACATGGTTCCAACTGGGAGAGAAGGAACCTCTAGATTGGTCTGAGTTATATCAACAAGGCCAGGAGTCAAGTTTTCGTCATCGAATCACGATTAATCGCTGACTTTCTACCAGGGGAAAGAATTGCGAAACGGCTTGTGCCTGTACCTTGTCAGTGGAGGCTTAGAGAGCTACTTATGCAGATTTATACGCCAGACTGGGTCAAGCACGCAGTTTTCTACCAAATTTTCCCCGATCGCTTTGCCAAAAGCCACCATCCGCACAAAAAATTGTTAAAGAATGCCAGTTGGGAAGCCTGGGACGAGATGCCAACGCTACAAGGCTACAAAGGTGGCGACTTGTGGGGGGTAATAGAGAAGTTGGACTATCTCAAAGATCTGGGGATTAATGCTATCTACTTCACCCCGATTTTTCAATCTGCGAGTAACCACCGCTATCACACCCACGATTACTACCAAGTGGACCCAATGCTGGGGGGAAACACAGCTTTTCGCGATCTACTAGAAGCGGCTCACGAGCGCGATATTCGGGTGGTGCTAGATGGTGTGTTCAACCACGCGAGTCGAGGCTTTTTCTTCTTTCACGATGTGCTAGAAAACGGGCCGCATTCTCCTTGGGTGGATTGGTTCAAGATTCATGATTGGCCTGTGTCCCCCTATAACGGCGAGTACCCAGCGAACTACGAAGGCTGGGACAATAACCGAGCTTTGCCCGTGTTCAACCACGACAATCCAGAAGTACGGGAGTACATCATGGAGGTGGCGGAATATTGGATCAAATTCGGCATTGATGGTTGGCGCTTGGATGTGCCTTTTGAGGTGAAAGCGCCCGGATTTTGGCAAGAGTTTCGCGATCGCGTCAAAGCGATCAATCCAGAAGCCTACATTGTGGGAGAAGTCTGGGAAGATTCTCGCGAGTGGCTAGATGGTACGCAGTTCGATGGCGTGATGAATTATCTGTTTGCTGCCCCTACGATCGCATTTGCCGCAGGCGATCGCGTGGTGATGGAACAGGTGCAAGGCCGCTCCTATCATCCTTATCCACCGCTGTTTGCCAAGGAATACGCCGAGAAAATTCAGGAAGTGTTAGCGCTGTATCCTTGGGAAATTCAGTTGACTCAGTTGAATTTGTTGGCAAGTCACGATACGGCTCGTTTGCTCTCGATTGCGGGGGGCGATCGCGCCAGTGTAGAACTCGCCACCATTCTGCTGATGACTTATCCCGGTGCTCCTAGTATCTACTATGGTGATGAAGTGGGCTTGCCAGGGGCACTCGACCCGGATTCCCGACGAGCTTTCCCGATGGAAGACAAGTGGGAGCGGGATGTCCTCAACTACCACCGCTATCTGATTGATTTGCGGAACCGCTATGCTGCTTTGCGGACGGGCGCTTATCAGGTGTTGTTTGCCGAAAGCACTGTTTATGTGTTCGCCAGAGTTCTGGGTGGCGAAGAGGTGATTGTCGCTGTGAATGTGGGAACCGCTTCCGGAAAAGCCCAGATTAATTGGGAGGAGACAGGATTGCGATCGCGTCCTAGTGAGATCCTCTATGGCTCCGCCGAATTGGAATGGGATGGAGCGAATGCTTCACAACTGAACTTGACTATTCCCGCTCGAACAGGTTGTATTCTGACCCACTGATTCAGACTTCTTTCCTACGTGGGTTGATATTTGAACTCAGGTTAGGTTTCAGTCATAAACTCATAGATAAGAGGCGGCTGAGTTTCGGTTGCCTCATTCTGTGATTCATACTGTTATTCACGACAAAGCTACGTCGGCTAATATGCATTCATTTAAAAATTAGATTAGTTTAAAGATTGGTAATAACCAGGAGTTCGGTGTGGATTTGCATCGTTTCGAGCAGCGAATGAAGATAATTCAGGAAAGAATTTCTTCTCTAGCCCAATTTGCTGAGCAACTCTCTACCGATCAAGCAGCTACTTTAAAGGAATCACTAGAGGAGCTTTCAATCCTCACAAAAGGGATTTCTCTCTCTTCAAATAATGACTTAGATAATAATAAAGACGCGCAATTCCTAATTGGTCAATCAGAGAAAAAGCTCTCGAAAATATTTCAGGCGAGTCCTATCGCAATTAGCATTTCTACCATCGCTGAGGGACGTTTTGTTGACGTAAACAATAGCTTTGTAGACTTGGTAGGCTACAGCCGTGAAGAACTGGTTAATCATACGGTTTTAGATCTGGGTATCTGGCCCAGTGCAGAAGATAGAAAAAGGCTAATCGAACTGCTAAACCGTCAAGGCTTGGTTCGCAGTTTGGAAGCTAAATATGCCAAGAAGTCGGGTGAGATGCGAGATGCTTTAGTCTCTGTAGATGTTTTGGAGATAAACGGGGAAAGATGTGTCCTTGCTTTCTTGAATGACATTACCGAGCGTAAACAAGCGGAAACACAACTCCAGCAGCTTTACCAACAAACACAGTCTCAGGCGCAACGGGAGCGAGCCTTAAATGGTTTTACCCAGGCGGTCCGCAGCTCTCTAAACATCGAGCGTATCTTTGCGATCGCATCCCAAGAAATTGGGCCAATGCTGCAAATTGATTACGTTTCGATCTTGCAGTATCTACCGGAGCGGCAAGTATGGCTGAATGTGGCGGAGTATGAGCAGCAACCTGGCTTGGTGCCGGAAGGCATTGGCATGGAAATTCCAGATGCTAACAATCCTTTAGCCGATCGCCTCAAGCAACTAGAAGTGGTGCGAATTGACAACACACAAGTACTGGAAGATCCGATCAATGCTGGTTTGGCAGAAGAGTATCCAGGTGCTTGGTTGCTGATTCCTCTACATTGTCAAGGAAATCTCTGGGGCAGCTTGACTTTATCGCAAAGAAACTCGCCTCACACTTGGCAAGACTCGGAAGTGGATTTGGGCTGTGCGATCGCAGACCAACTCGCCCTAGCCATTCAGCAGTCGGAACTTTACCAACAAGTGCAGCAACTGAATGCCAATCTAGAGCAACAGGTGCAAGAGCGTACTGCTCAACTGCAACAAGCTCTAAGCTTTGAAGCGTTGCTGAAACGCATCACTGACAAAGTGCGAGACAGCCTAGACGAAAGCCAAATTTTGCAGACTGCGGTGCAAGAACTCGGCTTAGGGTTACAGGTCAAGCGTTGTGAAACGGCTCTGCATGACTTAGCGCAACAAACTTCCACGATCGCCTATGAATTTACAGCGATTCCACATATTTACTCAGGGCAAGTGGTGCCGATCGCCGAGTATCCCCAGGTTTATGAGCAATTGCTGCAAGGTCAAGGCGTGCAATTTTGCTCCCTCTGCTCCCTAACTACTTGCGACCCAGAAGCGATCTTCAGTTGCCCGATCAACGATGATCATGATGTTTTAGGGAGTTTGCATTTGTGTAAACCTGCCCAAGCCTGGTTTGACGAGTCAGAAGTGCGGATTGTGCAGCAAGTGGCTAACCAATGCGCGATCGCCATGCGCCAAGCTCGGCTCTATCAGGCAGCCCAAGCCCAAGTCCAAGCCCTCGAAGCGTTGAATCAACTCAAGGATGACTTTTTGAGTACCGTTTCCCACGAACTGCGAACTCCCGTCTCCAACATGAAGATGGCGATCCAAATGCTGAAAATCGCGCCCAATATGGAACGGCGGCAGCGCTATCTAGAAATTTTGCAAATGGAATGTGCGCGGGAAATTGAGCTAATTAACGACCTGCTTGATCTACAGCGTTTAGAATCGCAAGCTTATGGCATCGCTTTAGAAGAAACAATTCTGCTCTCCGATTGGTTGCCTAGCGTAGTTGAACCGTTTCGCTCCCGCATCCAAGAACGCCAACAAATCCTCCACATGGATGTGCCTGCTGACCTGCTACCCCTGATTTCGGACCATGCCAACTTAGGGCGTGTCTTAGCCGAACTGATTAACAATGCTTGCAAGTACACGCCAGCAGGTCATCAAATTATTGTGAGTGCTAGTTATGAGCCTGAGTCTTTGGCGATCGCCCCCACTCCTCAACCCGCGATCGCCGTGAGCATTCGCAACCAAGCAGAAATTCCTGCGGCTCAATTAGGTCGAGTTTTTGAAAAGTTCTACCGAGTCCCCCACGCCGATCCTTGGCAGCAAGGCGGCACAGGCTTAGGACTGGCCCTAGTACAGAAGTTAGTTGAACAGTTACAGGGAGTATTGCAAGTGGAGAGCGCCAACGGCTGGACGACTTTTACCGTTTCCCTCCCCACTCAACCCCAAACTCTCTAAGCACTCACATTAGTGCTTGAACTGCTACTCCACCATCGCCAAAGTGGGCATCAGGACCGTATCAATGACATGAATCACACCGTTATCAGCCAAGATATCGGTTTTCAGCACATTGGCATCATTCACCTTCAAGCCATTCTCATGCTCTACAGCCACGATCGAGCCTTCCATCGTAGGAGCTTCATCGATCTGAGCTAAATCATCGGAGCGCACATCGCCAGAGATAACGTGGTAAGTCAAGAGCCGCTTTAGCTTTAGGGGTTCTTTCAACAAGCCATCAATGGTGCCTTCTGGTAGCTTGGCAAAGGCTTCATCGGTGGGGGCCAAAACCGTTATGGGGCCAGGATTTTTCAGCGTGTCGTTTAGATTGGCTGCTTCAAGCGCACTCAGCAGTTGAGTAAACGAGCCAGCCTGAGTAGCAGTTTCTAGTAGGTCAGCCATAGTCGCTTATTTAGCTTCTTGATAAATTAGGTCTCTTGTTAAGGAATAAAAGCCAGAGACCAACTCGGCATCTTTCTACAGGCTGACTCTTGCTGGTTTTGGTTGTGTGAGGTGAACTTTGCCCACCCCGCAAATCTAGTTTGGTGAAGCGACAGATTTTAATGGCTGGATTGAATATTGCGCTGGCGTAACTGCTCCATGAAAAACTCTTCTAGAGTAGGCCGAGCTAGGCTTACAGTCATGATTTGTGCGCCCATGAGACTGAGGCTCGCCAAGAAATCGTAGGGATCGCCACGTAAGTTTCCTTCCCAAAAGCCATCTTGGAATTCTAGGTTGATCATGCGTTTTTTCAACACATCGAGGCTGCCGCCTTTGCCTTTGACGTAGTAAGTGTCGGCAGTTCCTAACAGCTCATTCAAGGAGCCGACACAGACTAATTCACCCTCAGCCAGGATGGCAACGCGATCGCAAATTTGCTCCACGTCCGACAAAACGTGACTGTTAAAGAAAATCGTTTTGCCTTGCTCTTTCAGCGACAGAATAATCTCTCGAATTTGGTAGCGTCCCATCGGGTCTAATCCCGACATCGGTTCATCCAAAAACACTACTTCTGGATCGTTGATCAAGGCTTGAGCCATGCCAATGCGCTGCAACATGCCCTTGGAGTATTGCCGCAGTGGTTTCTTGCGTGTCGTTTTTTGTGACAAACCCACGAGTTCGAGCAATTGCGGAATTCGTTGCCGCTGCACAGAGCGCGGAATCTGGAAGAGGCCCGCGACAAATTGCAAAAACTCCCATCCGGTGAGGTAGTCGTAATAGTAGGCGTTTTCTGGCAGGTAGCCGACTTTTTGCTTCACCAGGCGATCGCCCAACGGCCTATTTAACAGTAAAGCTTTGCCTGAGGTGGCGCGGACAATGCCCAGCAACGTTTTAAGCAGGGTCGTTTTGCCCGCACCATTCGGCCCCAACAAGCCAAAAGTTTCTCCCTGATACACGGTGAGCGAGCAGCCTTTTAAGGATTCTACGCGCTGATTAAACCAGAACCCAGTGCGATAGACTTTGCGCAGGTTATTGGTTTTTACTACCGTGGGTCGCTCGTATACGACTAGTTCGCTTGGTGAATCTGTTGCAGCAGTCATGCCAGTTCCACTGAATACCTAGTCTTCTAGAGTAGCTTGGTCTTGGCTCCTCGCAGCGAGAAGGTTATTGCCATTCGTCGAGTTCGCTCACCCAGTACTGCAACAGCGCCGAAACTTGACTGCGACGGGCTTCAAAGGTAGCCGCAATCCAGATTAAAGCTAAACCCAAAACAATCAGCAACGCCCACAGCAGCAACGAGTAGTTGTCAATCAAGAGCCAAACTTGCCGTAACACTTGGATCATGAAGCTGGCAGTACCGACATAAAGAAAGGCCCGGACTTGCAAAGCTAATCCCGCCAAAATCAGCCCGATGCTGAAGCCCAGCGTACCCAGAGCGATCGCTAAACTGGTTTCTGATTGGTAGATTGCCGTTAAACAAATCAGACCTACGGCTAAGCTGCGTAGCCAATGCCGTTTCTCCCGTTCGGTTGGCGATCGCAAGGCGGGGTCTACTTGCGCCACATAGAGCAGCGACCCACCCAAAACGGCGGCATACCACAACGGTTCCTCTTGGGCGCGATCGCTGAGAAACCTTAGTATGGCCCAATCTGCCAGAAGAATACTGAGATAACTCAGTCGTGCTTGGCTTCTGGTTTTGGCTAGCCACGCATAAAAAGCTGCCACAATCAGCAAGCTTTGCAGATTTACCCCATCCGCAGTCGCTAGGGCGATCGCACCTGGTAAAAAACTTGCTGATCGCTGCCAAGGCACCAACCGCCACCCCCAACGCTGCCAAGGTAGAACGTACATGCCATAGGCCATCGCACTAGCGATCGCGGCTCCCCAGGTTAGCAGAGCCGAATCATGTAGTTGGCGATCGAGCAAGTAGGCGATCGCCAGCAAACCAGTCACGATTCCGGCGTAAGTCCACGGTTCACTAGCTCGACCTTCGACTAAAGCATAGATGGCGAGCACAGCCGTGATGCCAACCCAAAGCATTTCTCCGGTTTGGCTGAGAGGACTGAACAGTGCCAGCAGCATCAGGCCACTACTGCCGATCCAGTGCAACTGAGCGATCGCGTGAATCTGGCGCAGATCGAGTCGGAGATAAGGCACTAACCAGCGGGATAGTAGGCGATCGCAAACCGCAATAGCCGCAGCCAGAGCCGCCAGCAAAATGATGCCATCCCCCGCTTTGCCACCTTCTGCTTGCATGAGCTGGTAGATCAGCAACTCATAGGCCGCGATCGAAACACCTGCGATCGAGAGGTAAGTGAGTGCGGGGCGAGGTTGTTGTCGCCCCACCCCGATGCCAATCAGAGCTGCGCCTAAGGTATATAAGCCTGTAGTGGCGGTGAAACTGGTATGAGTGCTGATGAGCGCCAAACCTGCATAAGCCACGGGAATCGCATGCCAACTCAGGAGATAGGGCTGCTGAGTTCTCCTCACCCACCAATCACTCGCCAGTTGCGCGATGAATCCCAAAGCCAGATTCGCGATCGCCAACCGTTCCAGCAGGGTAGGAACCAGGGAGACATCAGGCGACCACAGCAGACGAACCACGAGTAACTCAACGCCCCAAGCCAAGCCATAAAAACCTAAGTTGCTTGTTTGCTGCCAAGTGCGGTAGCCAATTGCCAACGTCGTCAAAGTGATCGCGATGGTGTAACCCACAGAGCGATCTTCAAACCTGCCGTAAAGTGCTAAATCATAACCAGTCAAAATCAAGAGATTGGTAATGCTAAGCGCGATCGCCCAACCGTCACTCGCCTGAGCATAGATTTTGGCTAAAGGGCTGGTTTGTCTGCGGCCCATGTCATGAACGAACCACAGAACTAGAGTTGCGATCGCTATTAGATTCAGCGTGAGCGGTACGGTGAGCTGAGTGGAGAAACCTTGCCAAGTTACGGCACTGGCTAAACCCAAGCTGAAACCAACGGTGAGAACGGCCGCGCCCAAATGCTGCAAGCGGTAAGTATTCACCAGCATCAAACTGGTGGCGATCCCTAAACCGATCAAGCGAGGAATCGCAAAACCAAGCGTCAACGGTTGCGCCACCACTAGGGCCAGCGTGCTTAACCAACTTGCCTGTCGGACATGAGGCCACTGCCTACGAGTCGCCAAACCAGTCATGGCAGCAGGAGCCAGCAGCCAAAATTGTCCCGCCGAACTGGCTTCACTAAACCAAGTACTGATGAATAAGGTGTAGCTCAAGGCGGCGAGCAGCAGGCCCAAATACCAAGCACTGCGCCGCCAAAGCGACCAACGAGGCACTAAGGTAAAACCCCACTCCAGCAGCATCCCAGTGAGCAATACTCCCGCCCAAAGCTGAGTCGTCAAATTGGGAAAGCAGAGATCAATCGTAGAAGCGATCGCTGTTAAACCTGTGATATGAGTCAGATAGATCAGCCCAGAGGATGCTTGAGGACGCTGACGCACTACCAGCGCTAATAGCAAAACAGAAAGCGCTAAATTGAGCGATCGCAGCAGGGGATTGGTCAGACTAAACAGCGTTAAAGTAATGCCCAAGCCTAAAGCTAAGAACTCACTCCAGTTCGCGAGGCGGGGTTGTTGCCGTTGTCGCCAATACTGAGCTACCACGAGCGTCAACGCTAAATAGGGGAAGAACCCTACTCCAGCCAAGTTGGCAGCGGTGAATGAAGCTCCTGCTACCTGTTCACCCCAACTCAGAACAGCTTGCCTGTTTCCGATCGGAATCAACCGCCATAGTAACCAGTAAGCCTGTAGCCCCACTAGAAAAGCAGCGGTGAGTGGAACAACTTGAGGCAACTGCCGTAAGCGATCGGCGAGGAGCCATAACCCTAAGCCACTAATTGCGATCGCTTGCCAAGGAGGTGCCACTGCGACTGTAGCCAACCAGCTAATCAGCAATAAAGCCGCTCCCGCTGGAGTCCACAAAGCTCTGCCCGGATTCTGTCGTGCCAGCCAACACAACAACCAACCACAAATGCCCACCGCCAACCCTAACTGATGGACTGGGACTTGGGCGACCAAAACAGCTCTGGCAATCAGTAGCAAAGCTGAAGCTGCAACTGCAATGATGCTAGGCGCTAGCCATGCCTGCCCTGGTGTGGGAGCAGCAACGGCCTCTGAATTATCTGAATCAGGCGATCGCGCTTCTGGAACTGTTTGGGTCGTAGTAGTTGAAGCTTGGTCTTGTTGCAACAACACAAATGCAGTGCCGACTGTCCCTAGATAGGTAGCAATCAGCGGAAATCCGGGCCACCCCCACCCCCAATGCAGCCAACTGAGGGCAATGCTATCGAACAGGAGCAAACGGGAACTGGTGATCGCCTGCCGCAATCTCAAAAGTTGTAGTAGCAGAGCTGTCAGCACCAAAGCTGCAATAGCCGCGATCGCCCAGCCCCCAGGTTGTTGCCACAGCTTAAACCCATCCATCATCCAGAAGTTAACTGGAATGATCAGCAACGTCGCCGTCTGCAACATGCGAGTAGTGAGCTGTAAGTGAGGTTGCTTCGCAGTCCACAAACCGACTGCCCAGAATGCCAAGGTGTAGGTAAATAAAATGCCGTATTGCCCTGTGGGAGGAAAGTTGCGCCACTGGCTGGCTGCGAGCACCCCAGAAGACACCACCACCATAAATACGCCCAGGAATAGCAGCCAAATGACGCTAATCTCGGCCATTAATGATTGCAGGCGTTCGGCTAAGAAGTTGCTTTTCCTAGGAGCAGAGCTTGTAGCACTAGTAGGGCTAGCAACGCTGGCAGAGCGAGAAGAAGATCGAGCCCCTGTTCTAATGCGGGGTCTTGATGGCGATCGCTCAGGTAGCTCAGTAACAAAGTCCGAGTCAAACTCAGCATCTTCAACAGACAGGGGGGCGGGCAGGGGAGTGACTGGAACAGGATCTGGTAAGGCACAGGTGAGATAGCGATCGCCAATTTGCTTAATTTGAGTGTCTGAGAGTAGCCCCAGGTGTTGCCATGCTTCCAGCCCTTCCATCAAGGCAGAAGTTTCCTGAACGGTGAGTTCAATCCTAACCAGGCGATCGGATCGAGATGCCATGCTTCACTGCCTTCCCCGTTTGTATTCGAGATTGCTAGCAAGATACCAAGCTTTTTTACGTGACCGCTCACTACTTGCACTTTATTAAGCATCATCCCTTTAGGGGCGTGATTTTTCAGAAATAGCTATCCCATAAACCAGCTTCAAAGGCCTGACGAACCTTTAGATTGCAAATAGATTGCAAAGCAACGCCTTTCAAGACTAATTCGTCGCTAAGGAGTGCCGTACTAAAGTAACTGTGGTCAGACCGATTATCAGGCAGAAAGTTCGTTCCTTAGGGCGTTTGAGAGCATGAGTTTTTTATCTGAAATAGCAAGAATGAATTAGATGAACTTTTGTGGTTGAGGATAAATACTTACTGTTTTAAGTTTGTAATTGAGGATAAATACTTACTGATTTAGGTTGCAATATTGAATTCCATAATTGCTGTAGCTCTTGAGCAACTTATTGAGTCATTTATTGAGTTACTTTTTATATCTATCTAAGGGGATCAGCACTTCAAGTTCACTGAAACCCTTGAAGCGGTGAGCGATTCGGCTTCTACCTCTACCAAAAGACAGAGATCATAGAACTCTCTAATTGCTTCCCTAATTCGCTCGTTCTTCATTAGTTAGCGTCACTTCTTAGTGATCCCTCAATTGTGTAACAAAGGCTGCTTTCTGTTTTAGTGAAATATCAAATAACTTAATGATCGTTCTCTCTATCTAGTGATAAGCTTTTAGGAATCAAGCGAAGATGTGAACTAAACACATCAATCGCAAATTTAAAAAAGCTTAATCTCGGGGAGAAACACCATGGCTATTACAGATAACTATAATGTTCAGATTGAATCGGGAACCCGTAACCACAAGGGTTTCTTCATTGAAGATACAGACTATAAATTAGTTGGGATTGATCAATCAGGCTGGGCGCTGATTTGCATGAATGATGCTGTTTGCCATTACGTTGATCCTGACAACCTCAAGGTTCTGGCTGATGGTTCGGTAGAAATCGCCGAGTAGTCACGGTTTAAGCAGCAGTCTTAAACTTCATTCCTGTTAATCGGCTGTCCATAAGGGCAGCCTCTCTTTTTTGAAGCTTATCCGAATTGATGAACTGGGGAATCTTGATAGTAAGCCAGAGCCATTACCCCCTTGAGATTAAGGAGTGATGACAAGTTAAGGTAACGGTAAAGGTTGTACCTTGTTCCGGTTGACTGTCAACGCAAAGACTCCCTTGATGATTTTCCACAATAGCTTGAGCGATCGCCAGTCCTAAGCCAGAACCCGTGGTGGCAGGTTTGGCGATGCTAGTTTCGGCGTTTTCGTGAGTGCGGGCGGGGTCTACTCGATAGAAGCGATCGAAGATATAGGGCAACGCCTCTGGCGGAATGCCAATGCCTGTATCTCTCACTTGGATTTGCAACTGCACGATATGATTGCGCTTCACCTGCTGTAGCATCACTTCAACCCGTCCGCTACTGGGCGTATACTGCACGGCATTGCCGACCAGATTGGTAAATAGGCGGGCCAGTTGATCGCGATCGCCCTGTAAGGTAAAAGGCTCTGGCGGAATTTCGCCTTTACTCCCGTTGCGTGGACGAGTCTCAGGGCGAGGCTCTAACGGGTATTCTGCTGGCTCCTCTATATCTAAGGATAAAAATACGCCTTTTTCTAAAGCGATCGCTTGTTGTTCTTCCACCACATCGATCAGCAGTGCATCCAAAGCCACGGTAGTCCAACGAGGCTGCACCATACCACTGTCTTGTCGCGCTAAAAAAAGTAGATCATCAACTAGTCGCCCTAATCGCCGAGTTAGTCGTTCTACCACCTGAAGCTGTTGCTGTTGCCACTGTGGATCAGGATTGGGGTCAGAGAGGGCCACCTGTACATTGGTCTGAATCGTGGCGATCGGGTTTCTCAATTCGTGGGAGGCATCGGCTGTAAATTGTTTGAGTTGTTGGTAAGACGCTTGCACTGGCTGCATGGCTAACCCAGACAACAACCACCCAATAGCGGCAACTGCTACAACCATCAGCCCAGTTCCCAAGCTCAAGTCAAGGATTAACTGCCGAATCGGTTTCGTCACTTCAAACCAGGGATGACTGACCCGCAAATAGCCCAACACTTGCCGCCCCACCTGCACTCGTTGCGTCACTTGCCGCAGCAGATCGGGTTCTTGGGTGCCATCGCTCGGCTGGGGTGGTAGATGTACCGTTTCGCCTGCACTATTGGGATGCAAAGGTACATTCAATGGAGCCGAGAGAGTAGACCACAACAGTTCGCCTTCAGGACTGAACCACTCTAAGTCAATGTGGTCATCTTCTACGGTGTCGGCATTATTGCGAAAACTGGCCTCTATATTGATCCGTAAAGGGCCACCTTCTTTGTGAAAATTTACTGGTTCCAAGACCAGCGATCGCTGAATCACTTCCACGACATGATTTAGCGTGTCGTCAATCCGCTCAATCAAAGTGCTACGCACATAGAAATAGAAGCCGCTGGCAAACAACAGCAGGAGCACTGCGGTCACGATCGTGTACCACAAAGCTAAGCGCCGACGAGTCGTTTGAAACATAATCAGTTAATATAAGTTAATATTAAGGAAATAGACCCTCGCTTCAGTCGCAAAATCTAGCTGCGTTGTTTTGTCAACGGAACAAGAGATGGCCTTGGATGGGCTAAAGATTCTGTGCTACCGTGTCTAGTGAGCATTAAGTTTCGGCTGACGGGTTTGTTCTTTGATTGACAGGCATCTCTCCGAATCTCAATCTCTACACTTTTCTGATTCTGGAGTTTTCCATGTCAATCTACATCGGCAACCTATCTTATGAAGTGACGCAAGAAGATGTGAGTGACATCTTCTCAGAATATGGTACGGTGAAGCGGGTTCAACTTCCCGTGGACCGCGAAACTGGCCGTATGCGTGGCTTTGGTTTTGTTGAAATGTCAAGCGACGCAGAAGAAACCGCAGCGATCGAAGCTCTAGATGGAGCTGAATGGATGGGCCGCGACCTGAAGGTTAACAAAGCGAAGCCCCGTGAAGAGAGAAGCCCCGGCGGTGGTGGCGGTGGTAATCGCCGAAGCGGTGGTGGCGGTGGCGGTGGCAGCAGAGATGGATTTTCTCGTCGCTACTAAACCTTCCTTAAAGCTTAGGGTTTAACTTAAAGTTGTGGGCGAGTGAGGCAGGGGCCAGCCGTTGTCTCACTCTGCTAGAAATATACTGGGGTGATTCACAACCACCTAGCAAGTAATGAAGCTCAGGAGGCAATCGCATGACCCAGGTGACTGTTGGCGAAAACGAAGGAATAGAGTCGGCGCTGCGTCGATTTAAGCGTCAGGTCTCCAAAGCAGGAATCTTTTCGGATATTAGACGGCGACGACACTTTGAGACTCCGATCGAGAAAAAGAAGCGCAAAGCGATCGCTAGAAGACGAAAGAGACGTTTTAACTCAGCCTAATTCAGCCAGTTAAATAAACCGCTATTATCCCCACAGCGGTTGAACAGTAGGAGTGTAGTGAGCGATCGCTACACTCCTATCGTTTTAAGTACGCTTTACTTACACTGGATTGGCTTGACCCAACTGAGCCAGGAACTGCAAAGCCTTCACTACATAGCTAGCACAGAGGTACGGTGAAGTGTCATAGAACGATCGCCAAGCTGAGGCTTTGTATTGGGGGTATTGCTCCGCGCGATCGGGAAATTTGTCTAGCCAAGATAGACGTACGGCGTGACCGATCAATACGTCGAGTACAATCAGTTCTTCAATTTGGAGGTTGGGGTTGCGTTCTGCGATCGCTGCCAATTCCATCAAAGTTTCGATGTTGACTTGGCGATACTCTGGAGCCTGAATTTTGTTCAGCAAATGCTCCACTCGCAATGCAAAATTGGGTTCTCCAGGCGTCATTTCCGCCAAAATTAAATGACTGTCTAGACGGTTGCGCCGCTCTAGCTTGTCGCCAATTACTAAGCCTTTGCAGTGTTTTAACAGTCGCCAAACTTTGAAGTAAAAGTCTTCTGGCACACGATTGAGAGCGCCATCGAGTTGGCGTTTTTGCAACCAACTACCCATCGGCGATTCAGCCTCAGATTGCTCTGGCAGCACCACCCACTCGATCGCCTGTTGTTGTTTGACGTGCAGCGATTCTTGCTGGAACAGAGTCTGATTCAAACCTTCGTATCCCGCTAAAACCTGGCGGAGGCGCATTTTTAGCTCAAAGGGGCTGAGTTCCATCAAGTGTTCGTAAGCTTCGTCTTGGGTGACTTGCAATTCACGGGACAAAGCAGTGGTAATTAATAAGATCAGGTAGCCTACTCGCAGGGTCAGCAAACCATCGAACAGTTGTGGCTCTGATTGGATTAGCAAACCGCAGTAGATCAAGATTTCTTGAGTGAGGACGCGATCGCGAATGTCTTCGCCGCAGAACTCCTTGATTTTGTCGATGACCTCGGTGTAAGACATAGGACGGGTAATCAAGGAAGCTTCACTGTAGGACTTGCCCACCGTAATTTGCTTTTGCCGCACCAAAATATCGGTCACCGCATCCGATAAACCAATATCTACTTTATTGAGCAAACCTGCTGCCCGCCGAACTACCGCCCACAATTGCAACGTTCCAGCTTTGGTGTAGACCTCATTGAGGAGATCAACTACTGTCACCGAGCGTTGTGGGCCTTCAAACCCCGTCTCAAACTCTAACCCTCGCAACCTGACCAAAGTTTGTAAGAGTTCAATTTGCTCGTAGATGTTTTCTGTTTCCCGCAAACTGCTCAGCAGCAAATCGATGTTGGTTTCACATTCCAAGACAAATTCCTGGGTGTAACCCAAGGGGCCGCTCTTCTCTGGATTGAACGCCAAGTAGGAGAAAACAGGCGAAGCATCTTGAACTGAGGTGGTAGAAAACTTAAAATTATGCAGAAAGTCGATCCGCTCAACTCCTGCCGTCAGGATCAGTTGGTTAAGTCGTCCCAATCGAACCGCAATGCCATTGCAGTAGCCATTCTGCAACTCTTGCATCAAGTCTAAAAGTGCTCCGCGACCTGTTTCTAGCATTGCTTTGGTGATTAGTAATGTCAGGGTGGGTCTACCGAGTTGACACCAATGGGATTGAATATAGGCCAGCTCACTTTTGATCTGGGCAACTAGGAAGTGGTAGTCCAGTGTTAGATAAAACTGTTGAGGGTCGAGGCAAGATGGCAAGAAGGCAATCGTTTCGCCACAAATGCGGAAGACGCGGCAAGTGGTGAGACTGCGGAGCCGTCGTATAGGGCGACCGCTCAGAGCCAGTTTGTCGTTGCGACCAATCTGAGTGTACGCTGCCGATAACTCAGTGGCATGACGAACTTGTAACGGTTCTACCTGCTTCGGAGTTTGGGTGGCGATACCATAGGCCGCGAGTTTCTCCTGAATGGCTTCATCCTCGGCTAGCAAGGCAATCTGAATTAGGGGTTCGCGATGTCGCCCGACGCACAGATGCCGTCCTAGCGGATCAATATCTCCTAAGGCAATTAAACCGTCGCTGAGCATACAGCCAAGAAAATAAAGGCTCTGTGCCCAAACCAGAGGGATGTTTTCATTGGGTAAACGCTTCTGGCTCTGGGGTTTTTGACGCTCGGCATCAATACTTTCCTGGGGGACGTAGTACAGTTCTGGCAGCAGTTGCAGACCATCTTGCTCGACAAGCAATGTTTTCAACTTGGCTTGGTAGTCTTCTACTTGAGCGCGATCGCCTTGGAACAAGCCGTCCAGCAGTAGATAGGTGAAGAATAACGGCCACTCACACTCCACATGCTCGAACTGCTTCAACTCCCAAGGTTCGTAGTGCAAACGAGTGGTGTCCTCTAGAACGGTCTGGTGACCGTCTCGCAAGAAACGCTTACAGCCGTACTTGCCTTGCAGCTTTTTAATGATGGCGTTGCGAGTCCGCTCCATCAATGAGCGATCTTCCACAGCGAAGGCAGGAAAGCCAATCACACTCAACAAAGCCGCATCAATTTCTTTAGAGCCAGATTCCCGTGGCAATAGAGATTCCAGAGTGATTCGTGCCCGCGCAATTTCATCGGGTAACACGTGAATGACTGACGCTTGGCTACCCCGCACACCAAATAAATCTAGGCCATTAATTGCCTCTAGCGCCGCCTTCGCCATGCCGATGGAGCTAGCATTCAGCTCTGGATTGCCGTGGTTGGTTTTGTTGCCCCGTTCCCAAATGCCGTAGTCTGGGGTGCGGTAAGCCCGCCCAATGTAGTAGACCAAATTCTGAATAAAGTTGACTTCGTCAAGGCTATAGACAATTGAGAGGCCAGAAGCGGTCATCTGAGCCAAGATCAACAAAAACAAGGAGGTGGCATCGAGTTGCAGGTGGCCCCATTCCCCATCTCCCACCACCGTATCGCCAGTGTGGGTGTCGTACTTGGCGTGGAGTGCATCTAGGGCTGATTGCGTCGCCTTAAACTTCTCGACTTTGTGGGTCTGCCGCATCATAGCGAACAACAAGCCGCGCATTAACTTCACGACGCTGTGCTCTAGTTCGTAGGTACGACCTTGATCTTCGTCCACTTTGCGGTAAGCCAGCGCTAACCCCCACACGGCCAGAATGCTATAGACGTTATCCCTAACCCAGGCATCGGTGTAGTCGCCGTGGGCATTGACCGCTGTGCTTGCGGGTAGCAGCCCTGTTATGGGATTTTGGCGCGTCAGGATGATGGTGTTGATTTGGCGGTAGTAGTCATCTAATCGCGCTTGCAAATCAAGGGATGCGGTTGCCATGTTTCGGTTACTTGGAGAACTGAGCCTAAAGTTGTAGAAGTCAATTTTAGTCTTTCGGCTACGCTTGAGTGATGCGATCGCGGCGTTGCCAAAGCCTGCTGAGCTACAGGCTGAGTGCCTTTATTATCCCTGGTTTAAGAACGATTTATACCAAAGACGCGATCGCTGTGCCCCCTGCTTCCGCCTCAGTAATTTCACCATATCTTCACCCAAAGATTCAGCTCCCTACCCGCATCTTTACGAGGGATCGGGTAGAACAAGAGTGAGGACAAAAGAAAGAGATGAAATCGATCATTTGGCAGAAGTGGTCTGCTCGGCCAAATCGATATCTTGAGCTTAGGAGCAGACAATTTACTCGTTCTTACTCCGATTCGTGAGGTAGTGTCTATGTCTCGTCGTTGTAATCAAAACAAATCTCCCTTTCTAAAGATTGTTTATTCTCAAGTAAAAGTAAACGGTAAAGTTGAACTCGTTCCAATGGAAATGTACGCCGATGGTTCACTCAAGCGCTGTGAATACTAAAACTATCAAATCTTGCTTTTGAGTTGTTTTCTGTAATTTAAGTTTCATTCAAGCGATCGCTTTTCCCAATTATTTTGATTAGCTTGATCTGCACATTGTTGAGGTTTGATCAGTGTTTCAGTTCCTCGTTGTTAAACTAACATCTTTTCCCAATAAGTCAGATTAGTTCAGCACTAAGGAAGCTTAAGCTGATTCTTTAGTACGAATTACGTACAGAGTTTTCCAGATATAATAGAAGTTGTTTGGTGGTCTTGAAGATGACCTCAAATTGAGACAACTATGCTAAAAACATTTAAGGCTTGGTTGAAAGGCAGCCGTTTAGAGTGGATTGACGATGTGCCTGATTTAGGGCAAGAGATGCTTCAGGTTCATGTCACACTTCTTGATCAGCAGCCAACCCTAGAACCAAAAACACGTGGGCAAAGAATGGCTGAAATATTAGCAGAGCTTGCTACGACTCAAGCCTTGAGTGAAGTTGATCCAGTTTTATGGCAACAAGAAACTCGGCAAGACCGCTCATTGTCAGGGCGATAAAACGTGCTTCTCGACAGCAATATTATTATTTATTCTGCGCAGCCAGAGTATGATCACTTACGTGACTTAATTGCTGAGCATTCTTCCGCTGTATCAGCCCTCAGTTACCTTGAGGTGTTGGGCTATCACCTACTAACAGAGCAACAACGCCAGTATTTTGAAGAGTTTTTTCAAGCTGCCCAAGTTCTGCTGATCTCGCCAGATGTATTAAGCCAAGCAGTAGCTTTGAAACAACGGAGACGAATGACTCTAGGAGATGCAATCATTGCAGGAACTGCATTGCTGTATGACTTAACCTTGATAACTAGAAACGTAGAAGATTTTCGTTGGATTGCTAAACTAAATTTGCTGAATCCATTCGACATCAATCCATAAGACGCTTGAAAGCTGCTACTGGGCTCGCGGAAGTGATGCGATCGCCCTTCTGGGCCTGCGTATAGTCCAGGGTCTTGTGTTATCTTTGCGTATTAGAATTTACTTGACACGTAATTTGTCAGGATTTGATCCGATCGCGCCTGTAATGGGTAGTTGAAACGAAAACTGCGAAACCAGCAGGAATTTAGTAGCGCTCTGAGCTAGAGTGCGGTAAAATCTAGCGCCTGAGAGGGCTACTCAACGACCCTTACTAGATGCGTGAGGCAGTGCAAGTGCGATCTATGTCTGAAGCACCCAAACCATTTCCTGTGCTGGGTCTCCCAGTTCACCTATCGAACGATTATGCAGGTTGGCTGGCGGCTCGTCTGCAAGAGAAGCGGGGGGTGCATGTCGTCACGCTCAATGCTGAAATGACTATGCAGGCAGAAGACTCCCCTGCTTTGGCTAACATTATTCGTCAAGCAGAACTAGTGATTCCCGATGGGGCTGGGGTGGTGCTGTACCTGCGATCGCAAGGGCGACGGGTAGAACGGTGCCCAGGCATTGAACTAGCAGAAGCACTCCTCCAAAAAGCAGGACAAGCGGCAGAACCTTGGCCCGTGTTCTTTTATGGCGGCGCTCCTGGCGTGGCGGAAACTGCGGCAAACCGTTGGCAAGAGCAAGTTCCGGGGTTGGCGATCGCGGGAGTTCAGAATGGTTTTCTTCCGGCTGAAGCTCAGCCAGAGTTTCGGCAAATGCTACAAACCTTACAACCTCGCTTAATCTTTGTGGGCTTGGGCGTGCCTCGCCAAGAGTTGTGGATTGCTGAACATCGCCACCTCTGCCCAGAAGCGATCTGGATTGGGGTAGGCGGTAGCTTTGACATTTGGGCAGGCGAGAAATCGCGGGCACCCGCTTGGCTGCGAGACAACCATTTGGAATGGGTCTATCGGCTCTATAAGGAACCTTGGCGGTGGCGACGGATGCTAGCGTTACCAAAATTTGCAATTCGCGCCCTAATTTATCGTTTTACCCAAAGACATCCCGTCACGCAACGAGTACCATAATCTCTACGTCACAATCACGCTGCTCAAAGGCACTGTTTTCCTCTATGCCCCAGGTTTTGAACGGCAAATCTTCCCAGACTGCTGCCAGCGGTTCGGGTTCTTCAGTTAGCGATGTTTATGCCCACCTACAGACACCGCTTAGTGACACTCAGCCTCAAGTCACAACTCAGGCTGCAAACGGGCCTCAGCCCACAGCGACCACGCCAATTATTCAGTTGCAAAGTGTCACGAAAACTTACCCCAATGGCAGCCGTGGCTTGTTAGGTGTGAATTTGGAAGTTAAGCGGGGCAGTTTCTTGTTTGTGACTGGCCCTTCTGGTTCTGGTAAGACTACTTTCTTGAAGTTGCTCTATGGGGCAGAACGTCCCAATCAGGGTGATGTGGTTGTAGATGACTACAATTTGTCTAAGCTGCGGGGCGATCGCTTGTCTCTGCTGCGGCGACGGATCGGCATTGTCTTTCAAGATTACAAGCTGATTCCTCGTCGAACCGTGGCTGAAAACGTGGCTTTTGTGTTGCAAGCCCAAGGCTACACCCGCAAGGAAATCCAGCGACGGTTGCAACCTACACTCCGGATGGTCGGTCTGCAAGACAAAGCCGACTGTTTCCCCGATGAACTGTCTGGGGGAGAGCAACAACGAGTGAGTATTGCCCGTGCGGTCGTCAGTACCCCACCGCTACTGCTGGCCGATGAGCCGACAGGAAACTTGGACTCGGAGAACTCTTGGCAGGTGATCAAGATTCTGAAGAAGCTGAACAGCATTGGGATTACGGTGATCGTCACCACTCACGATGAGCAACTGGTGCGGATGTCTAACCATCCCGTTGTACAAATCAAAAACGGCAGGCTCAGCACCGTGAAATCTTAGTGATTTAGTATCTTAGTGATTTAGAAAAGCGCTTAAGGCCATTGGCGGCGATAACGGGCGATCGCGTCTTTGGCTTCTGGAGTACCAATTTCAGCTAAAGCTTTGGCGGCACTCTGGCTGACTCGTTCTACTTCATCTTTAAAGGCTTCGATCAAAGCGGGGACAGCGATTTCCGCATATTTACCCATCAGTTGTAGGGCATGAGCAGTACTCGCTCGGACTGAGGCATTTTCATCTTGCAACAGCGGCATCAGTAGCTCCGCGATCGCGGGGTTCTCTGGCTCGATTTCTCCCAAGGCTTTTGCTGCCGTTGCTTTAACCTCAACAGATTTGTCTTCCAAGGCCAGAATCAAGTCAGGGACAGCGGCTTTGGCAATAGGACCGAGACCTTGGAGCGCTTCGGCGGCAGCTTGACGCAGACCCGCATCTTCTTGCCGCAAAAAATCGATTAGGGTGGGAATAGCAGCCTCGGAGCCGATTTCTCCAATGGCTTCAGCGGCACGTCCCCGGAGATTTTCATCCTCTCGTTGGAGTGCTGCTAGTAAGTGTGGTAGGGCAGCTTCAGCTCCAGGCCCAATGCTACCCAGCGCCGAAGCTGCATAAGCCTCGATGTCATGCCAAAAGGCATCGATCAGGTAAGGAACGGCGGGCTCGGCTTCGTCCCCAAAGCACTGAATCGCGATCGCGGCATCTTGACGAACTTCTGCTTCTTCGTCAGCTAAGCCTGCGATCAAAATTGGCAGTACTTCCTCTACCGGAGCTAGCTCACCCAGCGTTGCCATTACGGTAGAACGGACAAACCAACAGCGGTTATTCACGGCTCCTACCAAAGCTGTAAACACCTGTTGTTTGGTGGAAGGGGGGAGGTCAAAGCGCTCCACCATCGTAGAAATGCCTCTGGCAGCGCTATTACGTACCCGATCGTCGTCATCCTCTAAGTTCTGGATTAAGGCGGAGACTGTGGAATCGAGGTTGATTTTGCTGAGAGCGGCGATCGCACTGTCTCTCACTGCCGCAGAGCGATCGTTGACAGCTTTGAGTAAAGCAGGAACTGCTGCTTTGGCGGTTGCGCCCTGTTCACCTAACGCTTTGGCAGCGTCAGCCCGAACCTCAACGGCTGGATCGCCGAGGTTCTGAATCAACTCAGATATCGTCTCACTCATGGTCTTGGTCTCGCTGGCTGGAAAAGCAAATTGGTCGCAAGCAATCCTGAATTCGAGCTTACCCCACTGCGATCCCCCGCTCGACTTGGCGTTCTCGGATGCGTTCTAGACTGCCGACGGGAATTGCTGCAATCAACTGACGAGTATAAGGCTGTTTCGGTTCGCGGTAGATGATTTCCGCTGGGCCAATCTCTTCAATCTTGCCGCGATTCATCACCATGATGCGATCGCTCATAAACTTCACCACACTCAAATCATGGGAGATAAAGATGTAGGTGAGGCCAAATTCGCCTTGCAGTTCTTTGAGTAGGTTCAAGACTTGGGCTTGCACTGACACGTCTAAAGCAGAAACCGATTCGTCGCAAATGATGAACTTGGGGTTTAAGGCTAACGCTCGCGCGATCGCCACCCGTTGCCGTTGTCCACCGGAAAATTCATGAGGATAGCGGTGCATCAGTTTCGGATCTAAGCCGACCCGCTCTAGCAAATAGGCTGCTCGTTCGCGATTCTGCTGCTGATTGCCCCGGCGATGAATTTTGAGCGGTTCCATCACCGCTGCCCCAACCGTCATGCGTGGATCAAGGGAACCAAAGGGATTTTGAAAGATAATCTGCATTTCTTGTCGCAGTTGCCGTAAGGCTTTACCTTCTAGGCTATGGGCTGGGCGACCTTCAAACAGAATTTGGCCTTGGGTCGGCTCGATCAAGCGCAACAATGTCCGAGCTAGTGTGGTTTTACCACAACCCGATTCTCCCACCAAGCCCAAGGTTTCTCCGGGATACACATCAAACGAGACGCCATTCACAGCCATGACGTAGCGCTTGGTTTCCCCCCACACTCCTCGGACTGGGAAGGCGACTTGTAGGTCTCGTACCGATAACAAAGGAGATTGCTGTTGCAGTTCGGTGAGCCGACGGTCTAAGTCAAAATCACTCATCTCCGCCCCGTTCCGCACCGCTTGGAACATATCGGTTGGCTTTTCTTGGATGACCGTCTCGCCGCTAGGAGTAGTCACCACTTCCATAAAGTCCGAGACTGTGGGGAGTAACTGCAAACGGCGATCGGGTCGGGGGCGACAAGTAAGTAGGCTCTTGGTATAAGGATGCTGTGGGCTAGAGAAAATCTGCCAGACCGAGCCGTATTCCACAATTTTGCCCTGGTACATCACCGCTACCGTGTCGGCAATGTCCGCAATCACGCCCAAGTCGTGGGTAATGAACATGATGGACATGTTACGGCGATCGCGCAGTTCCCGCAGCAAATCCAAGATTGTGGCTTGCACCGTCACATCCAAGGCCGTGGTGGGTTCATCCGCAATCAACAAGCTGGGATTGCAGCTAATCGCCATCGCAATCATTACCCGCTGAATCTGACCCCCAGAGAGTTCGTGAGGATAGCGGTCTAAGATGCTTTGCTTCTGCTGGTTAATATGACGATTTAGCGCAGCTTCACTAGGCGTATGTGCCAACTCACTTTGAGGCAATTCTTCTAAATAGCGCTGCTTGAGTTCTTCATCGCTGGGCAAGAGCTTCACTTCTTGCAAGAGAGCGATCGCTTGCCGCCGAGCCTCCGCTTCAGAAATGTTTTGGTGCAGGCGGATCGCCTCGGTGAGCTGAAAACCACAGGTATAGACTGGGTTCAGCGAACTCATCGGTTCTTGAAAAATCATGGAAATTTGATTGCCCCGATAGGTGCGGCGATGGCTAGAGGGCACTTTAACCAAATCGATCGCGCCCGTATCGCTCTCTGCCCCTTGGAACCAAAGTTCACCCCCCGCGACTCTACCGGGTGGAGGCACTAGGCCCATCACCGCCAGAGAAGTAACAGATTTACCTGAGCCTGACTCTCCGACAATCCCTAAGGTTTGTCCACGCTTAACCTCAAAGGAAATCCCATCTACTGCTTTAATCAACCGTTCATCGGTTTGAAATTGCACGTGCAAGTTACGAACGTCAAGGATGCTATCAGTCATGGAGTCGTAGACCACAGGCTCACTGAATCTAAATAGAAAATTAGCTGCATCATAACAACCCCGAGGAAGGGATGGTAGCAGTTAGGCATTGTTTTTTAGTGAGCTGTCAGTACAACCCGTAAGTTTTGCAGCAGTTCTTCTGAGGTGTAGGGCTTGGGCAAGAAGCTCTTGACGTTGCCGCTATTGACAAACTCAGTCATCGGGCAATGGGAGATCAGCCCACTGACGCCAATAATCTTGACTTGGGGATTGATCTTTTGCAGCGTCCGAATGGTGGTGGGGCCATCCATCGACGGCATCATCATATCCACGAGCACCACATTAATCTCGCTTTGGTGCCGCACATAGAGGGCGATCGCTTCCACGCCATCTTTAGCCGTCAAAACCTTATAACCGTAATACTCCAGAGAAGTTTTGGTGACCTCACAAATCGCCTCTTCGTCGTCAACCACCAGTACAACTTCACCGTGCCCAGCTTTGAGTTCATCGTATTCAGTTGCGTCCGGTTGGAGGTCATAGGTTTGGGCGATCGGCAAATACAACCTAAACTCTGTACCTTGACCCATTTGGCTCTGAACTTGGACAAAGCCACCATGACCTTTCACAATTCCTACGACGGTTGATAACCCCAAGCCTGTGCCTTGACCCACCTCTTTAGTGGTAAAAAAGGGTTCAAACACGCGATCGATAATGTTGGAAGGAATGCCAGTTCCGGTATCAGTGACAGTGACGAGAACATAAGGCCCGACCTTAGCATCAATATTGAGCTGAGCGTATTTTTCATCCAGCCAGACATTGCTAGCCGTAATTTTCAGCGTGCCTCCGTCAGGCATGGCATCGCGAGCATTGACGCAGAGATTGAGCAGCGCTTGGTGTAGTTGGGTTGTGTCGCCCGCCACCATCCACAGGTTTGGGTCTACATCCGCCTTGACTTCAATCCATTTGGGAAAGGTTTCTTGAGCAATTTGTCTGATTTCTGTAATCAGATGCGACATTTGCAAGGTAATGCGCTTACCTTCCACGCCCCTCGCAAATAAGAGGACTTGCTTAACTAAGGCAGCGGCTCGTTTGGTGCTGGCTTCCATCGTTTTTAGCAACTTTTGCTTTTTGTCTTCCGGCAGCTTTGTGGGCATGAGGAGCAGTTGGGCCGAAGACAAAATGGGAGTCAGTAAGTTATTGAGGTCGTGGGCAATGCCGCTGGCTAGGGTACCAATGCTTTCCATGCGTTGCGCTCGGAATGCTTGAGCTTCTAGTTGTTTTTTGGCGGTGACATCTAGCAGCATGGCGATCATGCCCGTTACTTCACCGTTGGCATTGCGGAGTGGGGCGGTGGAGAGGTTGAGTTCTAGTAAGGAACCATCTCGCTTTTGGCGGCTAACCTCCACGCCTGCAAAGGATTCCCCTTGCAGCACACGTTGCACAAAGGTCTGAAATTCCCCTTGTTTGGTGGTAGGCACGATGGGCAAAATTTCGCCCAAAACTTCTGATTCGCTCCAGTCAAAAATTTCCTGGGCGGCTGGGTTCCACAGTTGCACTCGACTTTGCGGATCAAGCACGACGATCGCCAAGGGAGAGGCTTGAATGAGGGCTTGCAGCATCTGGCTGGTTTCGCGTAATGCTTCTTCGTAGTGTTTACGAACAACTTCGTCGCGTTTCGCTTCGCTAATATCTACGATGAACCCCGTCATCCGGACTACTTGACCATCGCCGTCAGCAAAGAAATAACCCTTGCTCTCAACTGTGATGTAAGTGCCGTCTTTACGTCCCACTCGAAATTCTTGGTGAAAGGGTTGTTTCGTCGTAACAACGCGATCGATTTCTGCGTGAAAGCGGCTACGGTCTTCAGGATGGATCAGGGTTACCCATCGATCTACCCCCCCTGCCATTTCTTCTAGCGAGTAGCCCAAGATAGCAGTTACGTTGCCGCCGTAAGTGACTTCGTGGGTTTGGGAGTTCCAATCAAACAGGATTTGGCCGCTGGCCTGAATGATGGCTTCGTAACGGTTTTTCCATTCAGTTAGCTCCGTTGTGTGAAGACGCAGGTCTGCTTCGACTCGTTTACGTTCGGCTATCTCTTGTTCTAGCTGTAAATTCTGGGCTTGCAACTGCTTTGTCAGCTTCCGCAGGTTGAGATGCAATTTCACTCGTGCCAACACTTCTTCGTGTTGCAACGGTTTTGTGATGTAATCAACGGCTCCTAAATTTAAGCCTTTGACCTTATCGACGGTTTCGGTCAGGGCCGTCATAAAGATGATGGGGATGTCTTGAGTAGCCTGATTCAACTTCAAAAGACGGCAAGTTTCAAAGCCGTCAATTTCTGGCATCAGCACATCGAGCAAGATTAAATCTGGAGAGGCATACTCAGCGATCTGTAAGGCGCTTTCACCATCCTCAGCAATTAAGACCTGGAACCCAGCATCAGCCAGAAAATTAAATAAAACTCCTAGATTAGCTGGGATGTCATCCACGATTAAGATGACACTTTCCTCAGTAGTATCAACGCTCATCGATGCCTCTTGTTCATGCTCTGTGATGAACACTTGAATTTGTTGAATCTAAAAGTCTTTGCTAGACTGCTCAACTACACTATTCCCCATAAAACTCATCGCCACTCAAAGAGCAGCGGCTTGATACCTCTCTAGGATGACAAACTCCTTAGTAAAGCGACTTTTGTGCAAACTTTATTTACTAATATTAGGGCGGTTGATTTGAGTTCAGTGGCTTCAAAAAGGCTTAGAAGCGATCGCCATTGTAGAGGCTGGTCGCCAGTCGTAGTAAGGGAATCAAATCGTGAATCTTGGGCCGAACTCTTCATTTAAAAAGGCAGAATTACGACTACTTTTGTTGCAACAACGCCGAGCGATGACGATGGAGGATTGGCGAGCTAAAAGCGATCGCCTGTGTCTCCAGTTACAAGCAGCTCCTTTACTTACCGAGGCCAAAACCATTTTGGCTTACTTTAGTTTTCGCCAAGAGCCAGATTTAACTCCTCTTATCACTCAAGCTAGCGATCGCGTTTGGGGCTTTCCTCGTTGCGTTGGTAAATCGCTGATTTGGCATGTTTGGTCGCCTACCAGCAGTTTGCCTTTGCAGTCAGGAGCTTATGGGATTCAGGAACCTCATCCCGACTGCCTGACTTTAGCAGCGGATCAAGTTGATTTAATTTTGGTGCCTGCGGTGGCTTGCGATCGCCAAGGGTATCGATTGGGCTATGGAGGCGGCTTTTACGATCGCCTGCTCAGTGAGCCTGCTTGGGCCGCTAAGCCTACGATTGGCATTGTGTTCGACTTCGCCCACTTACCCCAGTTACCTGCTGACCCCTGGGATCAACCTCTTACAGCAGTTTGCACCGAAGCTGGCCTGTTTACTGTACGGTAATCGACTCAAGGTGAGTTTTGGGCATGCTGAGGCAAGTGCGCTCCTGTACACGCACAGGTACGCGATCGCGAGCAGAGCCATGAACTCAGTCCAAGCAACGACCTGGAACCAAGCCCAGCAGACCTTAGAAACAGTTTGGGGTTATTCGTCTTTTCGCCCGCCGCAGGGTGAAATTCTCCAGAGTTTGTTGGCTCAGCGAGATTCTCTAATTGTGATGCCGACGGGTGGGGGGAAGTCGCTTTGCTTTCAACTACCCGCCTTGCTGCAAACTGGTTTGACGCTAGTCGTCTCGCCCCTAGTAGCGCTGATGGAAAACCAGGTGCAAGAGCTACAAGAACGCCGTCTGCCTGCGGCTCTACTCCACAGCGAACTGCCGATTCGACAGCGCAAGCAAACCCTATGGGCGCTAGAACAACAAAAGCTGCGGTTGCTGTACCTCTCCCCAGAAACGTTGCTGAGTCCCGCCGTCTGGGAAAGATTATGCCAACCAAACTTGAGAATAAATAGTTTGGTTTTGGATGAAGCTCATTGCCATTAGAAACGCAAAATTACATATAAATCATTAATCACTTACAAGTAAAGGCTTTTGCTATGAGCTAATAGCTTAGAATCGGGTTTAGTCTCATTGGTGGTAGCTCATGGCAAGGGCATATCGAATGGTAGCTAGACCTGGGGGGGTGGATCATGGGCATCCCTTTTTGGTTTATAACTGCCAACAGCAGCTTCACTATCCTCTGACTCGATTTAGCAAGTTCGCCGCTAAGTCTCGCACCCTCGCCACAGTCCGGGGCTATCTGTACGCACTTTTACCTTACTTTACCTGGCTCGATACGGACTCTAGGCAGGTTCAAGCTCAGCGACACTGGCAAGAGCCTCCAGAGCAAGTGCGCTTTGCTGTAGATGACTATTTGACCCAGCAAATGTGGTGCCAGATCGGGGAACACCCTGTTGGCTTTCAAATGGTTTACCGAACCGGAAAGACCCCCGCCGAAGTCCGCACCTTTTTAACCGCTCTCAAGTGCTTCTATAAGCTCATGAAGCGGAACGGGTACTATTCCCATCCCAATCCCCTGATTGACCCCTCAGCCGAGATGCTAGCGGCTCTGGAGGCCGAAAGAGACAATGTCAATCAGATACCCCGAATGCCGGACATTAGCGGGGTTGAAAAGCCTTCGCCTAGAAAACGCCTAACCGATAGCTATTTCAAGCTGGAAAGCGATGAGTGGGTGCCCCAAGTAATTGATAACCCTGATTTTCCTAGGCTGATTCTAGAGGCTGGGCGACAATTGCCCAATTGGGGTTTAAGGGAAGAGTGTGTTACTCATTTACTTTTTGAATCCGGCGGACGGATTTCAGAAGTAGTCGGGCCTACCCTAGAAGACTGGATGAAGCTGGGGCTGAAGCAAGAAATTAGCACTTTTAGTAAACGTAGCAGAGGCAGACGAGTTAAAGTCTTACGGTTTTCTAACGAGACTTGCAAATTCTTGTGGCGCTACTTTAATACGGAGCGGATTAAGTTTGATTCGGGCGGGTATACACTTTACGACTATCAAGAGCAGGCAAGGCTAAAGCAGGTGGATTTAAGCGAAGTTCCGCTGTTTTTAACCATGCAGCGTACACCGTTCAGCCCGCAAAACTATCGTGACAATTACTGGAAGCCTGCTTGTGCTGTTGCTGGCATTGAGGCCGACTTACATCAAGCCCGTCATTGGTACGTCACCAATGCTATCCGACAAATTTATGCGGTTGCTGGCACTGACCAGGGAGAAGTGGAACGCTTAAAACGAGCGCTCCAAGAGTACATGAAGTGGAAAAGCGATGACACCATTAAGGCTTACGACCACTTCTTTGACAGCCTCGCTCACGCCAAGATTCAGGACGCGGTTCATAAACAGATGGATTGGGATCTTAGCCAGCAACTAGATTCAGCGAAAACTGAACCGCGTCAATCTTTTGAAGTCTACCCACAGGTTTCAGCACCTGGCCCATTGAACCCACCGGAAGATGAAGACTTCGATTATCTTCGCAGGATAGGAGGTTAGTTCAGAGTGGTTAATTCAAAGCTCGATAATCAAACAGATGCTTGGCAACGTCTAGAGGAGAAGATTTCTCCACTTGTCCTACAAGCACCCAAAACAGGTGGAGACCCACTAGGTAAATGGACTAAGGTGCATGACAAACTGGTGTGCTATCTAGAGCGCAATACTCTGGGCAAACCCTGGGCAGATCATCTGGCACTGATAACTGCTGTCATGGTGACTCATCATCTACAGATCAACTCTATTCTGTGTGTATTGAGATCTCTGAATGGTCGTTGGGACAAACTCTTTCCAGCTCTAGGGCTGCAAACCCTAACGGATTGGGAGGGCGAGAAGCACATGCGAATGTATTTGGAATTGGAAGTTCTACCTGAAGATAGTCCAATCACCCGTCTTGGTTTTTGGAGAAATTACGGAACAGCGGTTACCCACACTCATCGTTGGTTAAAGTCTCTCCCTGAATCAATTCAAGCGAACTATCATCCCTTTATCCTGCCCTATATAGACTCCAGAGAGGTTGAAGGTCTCATCAGTGATAAAGAAATTCAAGAACGTCAACGGCAAAAGCGCAAGTCAGAAACCGATGCCCTAATGCCTCATTTCTTACGAATTCGTGCTCAGGCTCATCTTCGCTACAACAAGATTTTGCGTCTGCGCTCCTGCTGGTTTCAAGCCCTTCAGACTATCGTTGAACAGAATTTGCCGTTCCCTTTCACCTTTTCCTATGAAGAGGGACAAGAGCGATTGCATTTTAAGGTGTGGGATCGCCGCAGTTTTGTAATTGCTCATGCCTCTGACTACCATTCAAGCAGCGTTAAGAAGGCTTTTGCAAGAGTGGGAACGTTTGTAGACGAGCGGAATAGACCATTCTTAGAATTTATCAAGGCAGAGCGTTTGAGTGATGAAGCTTCACCAGAAGGATTTTGGTTCGAGGACATGCTCCGTGTTGGGGTTATTGGGCAGGCTGGACAACGGATTGTAGATCAAGAACTTGCGGAGCAACGGCAGGCTTGGCTGAGAAACTGGGGTTACGGGGAGGAAGGTTCGGATAAACTGTCCGCTCCATTTAGAGTGGCGGCTCCTGAGGTTCTAAGTTGGAGCCAAAAAGATGCTGTATTTATTGCTCAAGCACAAATAAAAGCCAAAGGGGTTTTATTTCCTGTAGAAGCCTTGTATGTAGCTGCTGTGTTTGGGCTTCTAGCAGTGGAGTTATTCACGACAACCGGAATGCGTATTAATGAACTTTTGCAAGTTCGTCTCAGCAAGGATGCGTTTACCCGTGTCGAGATTCCACCTACTACGGACGGACAACCCCCTTCTTTTCGCCATGCCTTTCACCTAATTCCCAAGGGTGAACGTACAGACAAACCGCATGACTACTTCATTGCTCAAGAAACAACGCGCTTGCTGGTAAAGGTCGCCAAAATGTTGCAGGAACACTATGCGATCAACCTGGACAACGGTGAAAGTCTACCTGCTGTGCCGTTTAATCCTGGTCAGAGCAGATCTCACCGATTCGGGGACGCACCCTACCTTTTTCAATACAACTATACCCATTTCCATGATCGTGACATTACCGCCTGTATTCGATTTCTGCTACATGGAATGGTATTCAAAACTAGGGAGGGCAAACTAGTTGTCTTGAAGGCACACTTACTGCGACACGGCTTTGCAAACCATGCCGTTCAAGTTGAGAAGGTGCCCATCGATATCGTAGGAAGCTGGTTACATCAGAAAAACACAGATATCACTTGGTACTACGCACAGGCAACCGAAACCCAAATTTCAGAAGCTTCTGACCTGTTCTTGGCACGGCTCTCTAGCCACTTCAACCTGGGGGAATTCATTATCCGCTCTCCGGAAGAGTTACGGCAACAACGGGAAAACGCTTTGAAGCGGATCGGAACCTTAAACCCAGTAAACGGTGGAGACTGCACGTTTCATTCCGCTTGTGTACATGGCTTAACCTGTAACGGTTGCGTTCACAAAGTACCAGATCCCTCTAAACGCTATCAGGTCGAAGGAAAACTAGACTGGGCAAAGGTTGGGTTGGCATTCTGCACTAAAGAAGGTTTACGCCCTGAAGCCGAGCAAATGAAAGAGCTTATCCGCAGGTGTGAAGTTGAACTTCTAGAGATGGATCAGATTAAGCACTACCAGGAGGATGAAAACCGTGACGCTACCATCTGCATCGAGTAGTGAAGGATCGGAAGCACCCAAATGGTTGCAGGACAAGGTTTACAGTCCCAAAATGGAGCGTACTGTCCGGTTAGTTAAAGAGAGTGTAGACGCGCTTATACAGGCGAAGCAGACAGTTTCCAAAGCTACTGTTGTAGCAAAGTCGAAAGAGCTTGACCCGGAAGGGCAAGGTGTATCTGCCAGCGCCATCAAACGTAATGCGGATGCCTTTACATATTATGAAAAGTATCGCAGTTACAAGGAACCTCAAGGAAGGCGTGTAGTTCCCGCTAAGCAACCTATCGAGATAGACGCGCTCCGGATTAAGCCTAACCGGGATGAAAACCGAGCACGGCAACGTTACTTAAAACTAACTAAAGAACACCTAGTAGCACGCCTTATTGCGGTCGAGAATGCCCTTGCCCAGCAGCAGGAATGCTGGAACCAAAATAATGACGAGTTGCTCAGCCAGCTCTTAAAAGATGAGGAGCTGGCTGAGTCTCAAGTTGATGGCTTAGACAACAAGACCCAAAAGCTGATCGCCGAGAACAAGCAATTAAAAAGTGAAAAGGAAAAGTGGCAGACAGAGAAGAGGGAATTACAGTCTCGTCTGTTGGGGCAGGAGTCGTTAGAAGCTGAAAATGAGAAGCTCAAGAAGGAGGTTTCATTTTTGATGAAGCGGTTGACTAGCATCACCGTTGAGAACGAAGCGATCAGGTCGTCCAAACAAGCAGTACTAACGGAAATTCCAGATATACCCTTTTGAACAATCCGGATTAAGTTCTCCCAGCAATTCTCAGTATGAGAACCGTCCTCAATTCCTGTCTAACAGCAACAGCTAAAACACGCATTCTCTCGTTAACCCTATGCAGAACTCAGTGCCTTTACAACCTGAAAAACAGTACAAAAGCACCAGAATGAGAATTGCTGAAGTTCTCCGGTGGTCATACCCTTGCAAAGAGTTTTAAGGTAATATGCCCTTAAAGTGCAAAAGCGACCCCCTGTTAAGGTTGGTCGCCTTGCATAGCTCAGTATCCCGGTAGCTCTGTAGAGCAGGTTCTTGGCGGTTCCACGCTCGAACACGAGCTACCTGGGTACATCTACTCCAAATAGTTAGGAGGCGGACTAGCATGATTATGTCTAGCCCCACGCTTGCCAGCATAGATGGTGTGGCTTTTAAGCGTCAAGGGGTGCCATTTAAGCATTTTTTAGGTACTTCCAACGATACTGATGAGGAAGAATCGATCATCGGAACTCTAGAACCTCGACAAAGGCTTTTAGCGCTTACCGAACCTCAGCAACGGGTTGTTAAAGCTGTTCGCAAGTATCCAGGCAGTGATGCTAAGACGCTTGGCAGCATCTTTGGCATATCGAGGTACACTGCCCTCGCACAGCTAAATAGGTTGGTAGATCCTAAAAACGTTCTCCAATCTAAAAAAGGCCATAAGCCTAAATCTGGGGCAAAAGCAACGCTTTATTTCTACCTGGCAGAAGATATCTCAGCTGACTTAGTCGATACAGTTTTTGGTCCAGTTTTTGAATTAACCGATCTATTGCAAGATGTTGGAATTTCCCCACCGACGAAGCAACAGACTCGCTCTAGCACGAAAGTAATCTCTAACTCAAGCGATCCTGCTTTATCGTTCGCAACCATGCCCTCCCCGGCACAAGAGTTAGCTATTGCGCTTGCAAAAGCTGGAGACCAGGGGATTACTGCTTGTGGGCTTAGAGATATCACTGGACAAAATATAAGAAGGGTTTCCGAACGATTGAAGTTCTTGATGGAGCATGAGCTAGCGAGCCGCAAAACCATTCTTGGTTCTAGGGCCCGCTATACCTATATTGCTACCCCAACTCTCAAAACAATAGTTGAGCAGTTTACTCAAGAAGAGATAGGCATTTCACAAGCTACGCCTTCTTCTAACGTCGATGTACGCGATCAGCCTCTAAGCCTTACTATGACAGTCAAATCATCTGACCCTTCTTCACCCCAAGCATCTGAAGATACTCTGTCTCAAGTACTCAAAGAAAATCAACAAATGCTGCACGTCATGGCCGAGATGGCACGAAAGATTAATGAGCTAGAAAGTCGCTTTGAGCGCATTGAAGTAGCTGTAAACGGCAAGCTCACGCTTCAAGTCACAGACATTTTGGCAATTTTGCATCCTAATCGAAAACCTCTGGGCTAAGCGGTGAGGTCAAACTAACCTCACCGCTTGCCGTAGCCTATGGGCGGCGACTGGCCCTCCTGCTCTCCTAAAGCCTCGGAGGAGGGGTTCAATTCCCCTGCCGTCCACAAGCTTGTATCGACATGCTAATACAAACCTATCCCCTAACCAATCCCATAGTCAGTAAAGAGCTGGGCAATTGATATATCAAGTGCTTTTGCTAGCCTATTTATAATGTCTAAAGTAGGGTTTGCGTCGCCCCTTTCAAGATTAGAAATGTAAGTGCGGTGAAGTTCAGCTAGCTCAGCCAGCTTCTCTTGAGAAATATCTAATTCTCGCCGCCGTCGCCGGATGGCCTTACCAAAACGTTGTCGGATTTCTTGCTCATTTTGCGTCACCGCATAATGCTGCTAGACGCTGAGCTACTTTTCCACAGTTAGGTAACCAAGTTTTGTCCGAATCAGTCTACAATTGACATCAATCCCTTGCAATTGAGAAATGCCTTCGGCGCGATCCTATTCGGCACAATTACTGCCAGAGGGTTTTCCTCACCAGATTCCTCAGCCAAAGCTAGGTATCGGGGATCGCGTTAGATGGCACCCAATCCCGGCCCAGGATTTTGGTACTGTGACAGGGCTGCAATATACTCCAGCAGAACACCTCAAGTCCTGGGCTTGGCGTTACTTAATTTGGCTTGACCCTCAATCGCCTTCCTTCGCTTGGACTTGTACAGATGCCGCCTGGGAAGCTGACTTGGAATTACTGGCTACCGCTCAGTGCAATACCACTATTGAGGTGGGTCAGGAGTGAGCCTACGAGACTTAGGACAACGAGAGATCGCTTTATTGAGGCTCTACACTCGTTGTCAGTTAGGCATGTCACCTCAAGAGTTCTACGCCAAGTGGAACGTGACTCACGCTCAGATAGCTCAAATCTGTAGTTGCTCTGAACCCACGGTTGATCGCTGGTTTGCCAGAGCTAAGAATTACCGTCCACCCGAAGTAGTTTACCTAAGACGACTGGCAGAAATGGATTTGCTGTGGGAGTCGTATGAACAAATTCCTCCAGCGTTTAGACAGGTGCTCTGCCCGCCAACCTCCGACAATGGACAAGAGCTATCACCGTGATAGCAAAGGTTTGTCTGAGCTAGCTACAGGACTTACTGTGAGAGCAGTCTAAGGATTTTCAGTTCTCCAGTACCAATGACCATCCAAATCACCTTGGAGCATCGCCGTCTTCAGTTGTCTCAGGAAGAACAGGCACTTGCTAAAGCTGCTACCAGTAGGAATGCTTTACGTAGAGAATTTAAGGCTCAGATAGCTGACAGGCGCTTAACTTACGCTCCGGTCAGTGTTTTTCAGCTTCGCAGAGACACTCTGAAGCGAATGATCAGCAAGTACTCAGAGCAACTAGTCTACCGACCGCTAGAAGAGATGCAGTACTGGTTCACCTACTCCAGCGGCGCTTTTATCGAACCAGGGTATCAACCTCTGTACTACCTGCGCTCAGAAGGACGAGTCATTACGCCGAACAAAAGCGCAATCGCAGGGATTGGTGAAGGGGTTGCGGGGTTTTTGGCTCAGCGCTTCTACCACTGCCGGAAGCTGGCCCGACCTAACCACGACTATCCTGACATTGTGATGGGAGGAAGTGGAAACACTTATCTCATTGAGTCTAAAGCAACGACAGGATCAGCTATGGAGGCCCAACAGGTCATTGAAGAAGAAGTGGCGCGAATGGCCGTTTACACATCTGCTTGTGCTGAGTTGGATTCGCGGCCTGTGGTTGGGGTTTTAGTCGGCACTGCTCTTATGAGTGAAACGGACTACCGTTGCTACATGACTGAGGTGGCAGTATGAGCTTCAAAGTCTTGTCTCAAGAAGAGTTCGTCTTGAAAAGCCTAGTGGAGCTGGTTGAAAGCTCTATGGAGAGAGGCTCGAAAAGGTACAGTAGTTCGATTGAATGCAATTTAACTGAGCTAGTCAAGGAGCGAATGCGCGGGATCGCGCAAGAAGATGATGGCTACCGATCAGGCGACATTCTGGGATTTGCGATCCAAGATGTTCGAGAAAAGTTGCAAGAGCTACTGGGTAATCGCGCCATTGGCTTTGACTTCAGACCTTACTTTAGAAGTACCGAAGCTACACTAAAGTTTCCAGCCAGGGAACTCACCGATTTAAGAAGCAGACTCAGACTCTCTAGAAGAACTAAGAGGATTGGAGAGCGCCAGAGGATTGCTGAGGCAGCTCAGGCTCCATTCGAGATAACCGAGGTAGGGCTGCAAAATTCAATAGAAGCTCTGATCGCGTCTCCAGTGGGCAAAGTGTACGAGTTGAACCTGGAAGAAGTGAAGCGATCCTATGAGGTCGAGGGGGAGTGGTTCCCCTTTCAGATTGCTGTTGAAGAGTTTGAATTTGTAGTTGATGACGACGGGACAGTTTTTATTTCAACTGAAAACTTTCCAGAAAAGCTTGTTATGGAGGCAAGAGAAATGCTTGTAGGCTTAGCGAAGCGGTTATATGTGACAGCCGCCACCTCCTAATAAATATAGTTACTGGTAGCAGATATTAGGATGAGCACTTGATGTGTCATAAGCTTTTACGTAGTGATTTAAGATATTTAACGCCTTTAAGCTACTTCAAAGCAGAGCATGTTTTAGTGGTAATACTGAAATATTTCAATTTCATTATGCGTAAATCGTTGCTGCTGCTTGGTCTAATTTTATTTTCCACTTCGCCTGCTATCGCTGGTATTCCATCATGGTCTAGCCGAGGGGGGCAAACTTCATTTGATGATGCCTTTGGTGGGGGTTGCAACTCAGACCCAGACAAAAGAGTGATCCGCTATAGAACTCAAGATGCTGGCGTGAAATATACAGGATGGTTTTGGGTAAAGAAATCTACGGGATGTAGAGGACAAACGGAGCTGTCTGGCTATTTTGAAGACAGGAATGTGTCTTCTAACGGAACTCTGCAAGAGTGGTGTAAAGGCTCGCTGACTCTAACATTAAGTGGGAATGACGTTGGTGCCGTTGGAAAAGCGACCTGGTCCAATATTACGAGGGCAGACTCAAACATTCCTTGCAAAGCTGCTGGGAAAAGCTATACAGTCACCCTAAACTTTAGTCTTTAGAGCTATAAGGCATGAGGCTGAGCACTAAAACAGAAGTTGTACTTGTCAGCTCTAAGTAGTTAGTGAGTAACACCTAAATAGCTGTTTTCTAAACTGAATCATCCGTCCAACCGCAGTATTTACAATCCCAGTGAACTCTCAAAGTTTCCGGAGCAATGCTAGTCTCGCATTGTGGGCATCGACCTGTAAAAAGTGGATGCGTATCGAATAGAGCTAGTTTTTCTAAACATGACCAACGCTGTTGCGGAGTAATGATCAGCTCAGCATTGTAATAGCTAGCTCCTTCCGGTTCCCATCGTTCTGCTTCTGCCACAGGATCGCGCTGAAAGTCTAGACAAGAATTGCTACTCACGCCCTCTGGATGGGTTGTGCAAACTAAGAAAAGGGTATGGGCATAGAAAATGCAGCGATCACACTCTGGTAGCTTCTTATGCTTAATGCTCGGTTCACTCATCCTAAGGTTCCAGTTTCAAAGCCCACCTTGACCAGACTCATCCATCCTCTCTCTTGACTTCTAGCTGGTAAATCCGGTTGGAGGGGTGCTCTGCCATTAGTCGCCAGTAGTAGCCGTTGGGTGATGGCTGGACTCGTGATCCACACCGATACAGCAAAGTAGTCTCATCGCGCCTGATCCCATCTCTCACAGCCTTTTCCAGCTTTTGAGACTCATTCTTCGTAGCAATGTGTCAAAAAGTCTGTTCAGGTCTCGACCTCAGATGTATCATGCATACGAACCTCTAGTTGACTATCCATCCAAAAGTATTATGAAATCTCTACTGTGTCTGAACCACTCCTTGAGGGTGGTAAATAGAGGCTCAGTCTAGCTATTTTGGAACGCCACTTAAATAGTAAGAGTCTATTTAAGCACCTGTAATCAGGAGGATATACTGAAACTAAGTGAGAGAATCAGTCTAGATATTATGTTAGAGGACCTGATCCAGAGCGTAGACCTAAACGCTTGTCAGCAAAAAGAAATGAAACGAAGTGTAATTTCTAACTACGGCATCGTTTCTACTGAGGCATTAAACGCTTATCAATGCCTACAAATGAAACATGATGAAATTTATCACCACGAAATTCTAGTTTTAGGCATTTCTCGGCGGATGAATCATGTTGCATTGCATCTAATTAAATACCTTGGCTCTCTTACCTCTACACCTATCTCAGCGGAAAAAAATAGAAGAGCTTTTATTGATGCATTTATCATGGTTGTCTCTGCAAGTAACTTGCTAGGAATCTCCTTAGAAAAGGAGCTAGTAATTGAAGAAATAAATACTAATAGTAATGAGTCTTTCATTTTTGGCTATATTCAGCTTCTTGCTGAATTAGCTAAGGCATGTGAAGCAACCGATCATCAAGAAGACTATCCAATCCGGGCAACCTGGAATAAGAATACAAAAAGTTTCTTCCGCCTTCTTATGCATGAAGCAGTATCACGCAATATTTCTATCATAGAAGAGGCTATTCAGCGTATAACTGAGGTTGAAAAAAAACATCCACTTAATAATATTCTCTGGCGTAAAGAATGAGTTTTTGGTCGTCACAAACTTTAAGGCTTCGTCTTCCTAATTTGATCACGCCTTTTAACGCTGATCGAATTGAATCAGCATCATATGAATTGTGTTTAGGTGAGGAAGCTTATATTTCGTCCCTTCCAGATACACCTATAAAGGACAGAAAAAAATTTTTTATTAAAGAGCGAGAAACAGTTGCCATTCCGCCAGGACAATTTGCGTTTCTCATAACTTTTGAAACAGTTACTGTTCCCGATAATGCAATCGCATTTATTTCCATGAAATTTGGGATAAAAGCAAAAGGAATGGTTAATGTTTCTGGCTTTCATGTTGATCCAGGTTACAGTGGTCGTCTGATTTTCGCGGTATATAACGCTGGACCATTAAATTTTCATGTTCAGCACGGTGATCGGCTCTTTTGTATATGGTTTGCAGACTTAGATGATAAAGATGATTCTCCACATAACAAGCCAGGTTTTGATTCGATTCCTACTTCATTAATGAATTCTCCAGATGCAGTTTCGTCCCTTCCTTCTCTTGTAAAACGTTTAGACGACCTAGAGAAGAAAGTAGAAACTTATTCCGTTAAACAGGCTCTTATTTGGACTTTTGTCTTCTTCCTCGCGACAGCTTTACTAAAACCTTGGCTAGATATGGCACAGAATTTTTGGCTTGGTTTAGGTAATATCAGACCCGAATTGGTGAAGCCAAATTCTACCGAAAAACAAGTAGATGAGCCTAAGAAAGGCCCTACGCAATTAGTTAAATAGCTCAATGATGCGACAGGACATAAGGAGTTCGAGCTATCGCTATCTGCTATCACGAGATATTGCGATACCATCGAACCGTACTTTGTTGGTTTGCATGCTAAATCCCTCAACAGCAGATGAGCAAAAAGACGATCCAACGATTTCGCGGGTGTGCCGTCTTGCTGAGAACGGAGGGTTTAATCGGTTGCTGGTTTTAAATCTTTTAGGTATTCGTGCTACTAACCCTGTAGATATTTGGTTACATGAAGATCCCTTAGGAGCAGATAATTGGCGAGCCTGGGATAGCGCTTTAAAAGAATTAGTTCCAGATAGAGATAGCATATCTTTGGCTTGGGGACGTGCTCCGACGCAGCGTAATCAGTTGGTGAAATTCACTCCTGTCTTAGTTGAAGCAGCACGTCGGTTAAAGGTTTGGTCAGGGCCACTTATGACTTGGGTCCAAAACCTTGATGGTTCGCCCAGACATCCGCTTTATATTCGTGTCCAAACAGAGTTACAGGCCTATGATCTTGATAGCTATGTGGATAGGGTCTTAAAGCACCACAACTGCCCACCTTCTGACGAATTGAAAGGCTCGTCTAATGCTAAGTAGTCATCACCACCAAAAGCAAGGCTATTGAGAGGCTGTTCTTAAGGCAATCACATCCACTTTGATCATGGGACGATATTTGTCCTAAACAACCGTTACAGCAATTTTGAAATTACAAGATGTAGTGATCAAGTCATAGGATCGCGTAATAGTTAGCTTAGCAAGCACAGCGATCCCCTCATCCATGAGCAAGTGAGCCTTGAGTCCCTTCACGGTAACGGTCAGTCAACCCGGTTCGGTAGGGGTTGACGGATGGAAAATGCCGTGCGATTAAGATGTCTCTAGGGTGAGGGGCAGGAGGCTGTAGCTTCCCCTCCACTCGCTTCGTTTCGCCCCTCGCCCTTCACAGGTTGAATCGGCACGGCATTTTTCAAGCGGCGCTATTGACCTGAGCGGGATGGCGCGGATCGCCTTGACTAATTCAATTGTTGAAATCTTCTAAGTGCGGGCAAACTGAAACTCTTTTTGGCTTGAACCTGGCAAGCCATGTAAGTAGTCTCTACCTGGTGCTGAGTCTGACTGAGACTACAATAGTTAGTATCAGAGAGAAGCGCCGCCCTTTAGTTCATTGTAGTGAACTTGACCAACGCTTCCCTTACTTGCATCGGTTTGACGATCCTTCACTTCAGAACACGCCCTCTACAGCAGTCTGGAATGTTCGGTCATCGGTTTAATGCAAGTACAAATACCTATTTTAGGTCTAGAACCTAATATTGATACTTTGTTCATCTCAACCAAATGGATGAGTTATTCGATTGCGGCTGGGTTGAAGGCGATTGCGTCATAGTTACGTGACACTCTAAGAGAAGCTATTCCAAAAGGCGAGAGAAGCTGCTCAGGCTATGGATATAGAGCTTTTATAGACGCTCTCCCTCTGTATAGACGTATACCTATCATTCTTGATTTATCACAAAAGATGATGGTCTACAGTTCTATGTGAACCGCCATGTTGCCTTTAGTTTTGTCTCATGAGCTAGTACATCCGTTTAAGTTTTGGCATCACAACGAGATTTGTGAAGGCATGTACTCCGGTGCCGAGCTGTACCGCCTCTGCACGACTTACCAGGCTGAAGATAGGCAAAAGGCTTTTTGCTTGGCCCTAAGTTTGTCGGAACACGGTGCTCAAGTTTGCATTACTGCCATGAGAAATGAATACAAAGTTTGGGTGGGGCTAAGAAATTCGCCTACGGCTGCACTGACTCCATTAGAAGAGGCGATCACAGCTTAAGCTTTGGTCGTGAGATCGCCGCAAATGCAATGCCCCGCTCACAGCGTGAAATACTGTCCAAACCTAATCTGCGATTTAAGCTACCTGAGCCGATCAACTTAGAGGACTTTAGGCCAGCAAAAGCACCGACTAGTTCACTAGTCTATGGTTGGAGTTGAAGCTTCATTCTCTTTTGGTCGGATTGCCTTTTGGTAATTCTCCAGCGTTACCTCATCCGGGCTTGCACCGTGCTGAGCCATTACCTGCTTAAAATGCTCCCACTGCTTCCGCTTCTCAAACCACTCCTGACAAACCTCTTCAACTAGGGCTTTGTTACTGCTGCTTAGGTTCTCGTTGGGAATATTTAAGGCAAGAATTCGGGCCACTTTGAACGCTTTTTCAAGCTCTATTCCCCACTTGACCAGCTCTGCGCGATACTTTCGTTCTTGCTGCTGGGTGGGTGAGAACCTTTCTTCCACGAGGACTCATAGTAACAACTACTCTATTTAAGTACCTTAAGATACAAAATCGCCCTAACTAAAGGTAGAGTTTGCTTAGCTCGATCTTTAAGGTGTCTATGCCATAAGTATTAGAGCTTAAGTAGACGTGTTTACAGGAGCAGAGAGAAATGAGCCAGCGGTCATTGCTGCTGGGACAACGAATCCTTGTGGTTGATGATGATATTGACACCCTTTTTTTGCTAACTTTTATGCTTGAGGAATGTGGAGCAGAAGTGGCTACCGCACCTTCAGTTGCAGAAGCAATTGAGCTATTTAAGGATTTACACCCTACTCTGCTCATCAGCGATCTCGGCCTCCCTTTTGAGGATGGTTTCTCCCTCATTCGAGAATTACGCACCTTGGAGTTAAAGCTAGGGTGGCAGGTGCCAGCTATTGCTTTGACAGGTTATGCAGGAAAAGAAGCGCGGGAACAAGTGTTAGAACGGGGATTTCAGAAATACCTCACGAAGCCGATCCTTCCGGACGCATTGATAGAGGTCATCGTTCAACTTCTAGGGCAGTCTGAATAAGTAATGAATTGCTGGGACAAGAAATAAGCGGGTAAATCCCCCCATAGGCAGAAATCACATCTTCTGCCAGAATAGGGAGTATAAAAGCCGTCAGCTAGCCTTTAGTACCCGAAGCAAATATTAAAACCGTTAGCTGGCATTTAATATTTCTGAACAAGCCCTGGTCTAGTGATCGGGGCTTTGTTCTTTTGCGGTCGAGACACTTGAGCTTGGAGCGTCAGCTCAATTCTTTTAAATGGTTAACAAACTCAAGCCCTTTTTGATTTGCTAATTCCAAGGCAAAGCTACAAGCCGTAGAGTAGTCAGTCTGACTAGCGAGAAGACGACCCTTGGTAGAATCTGCCTCCTGATCCGAGTACAACCTGACCGCAGTTCTATCAATGTAAATTGAATAAAGTGTCTGCTGTGTACTGTTGACGCTCATTCAATAAAGCTTGTAGGGAACGGTTTTATTTTCTGAAGCAGACTCAGCAAATTAGAAGTATCGCTAGGAGTATTCCTTTTCTACGTCTCTAGAAATACAAGTGGGAGTATTTAAGGGCTATCGTATGTGTAAGCAATATTACTCGCGTGCTCATAAGGTGAATGCCATCAGCTTTTGGTCACTGAGCTAAAACGGTTCACTATAGGCTTCGCTTCTCTCAAAAGCGAGCTATGTTACGTGACTCAGCTACTTGATCAATTATTCTGACCACTGCTCCAGTTACTAGCATCGGAAAGTTTGTTACGTTATGGCCTACGGTTAAGAACCGGATCGCCACATCTCTCCCAGACCACCCCGCAAGCGCTAGAGGGCTAGAGTTTCAGCGCTACCAGTGGGCTGAGATGAAGAAGATGTATGAGGCTGAGCTTACTCAGCTAGCAGCCTAGGAAAAAAAGAAACCTCTATGTCACCCAGGGTGCCACTTAGTATCAACTGTGTTAGAGGTAAAACACTACCAGTGTGGACAACTTCTACGACCTCATCCCAGTCCAGCTCTGTGGCACCTTCTACCTTAGAAAAATAGACCCGACACTTATAGAAGTTACATTCTAGGTTTCCAGTCATTCCCCTCCGACCTTTGGAGTCTATGATGATCGATCCTACGGGTACTTGACTAAGCGGTTTTATATTCTTTGAAGCTGGTTGGAACGTAGTCATAGTAAGCCGTTGCGCTTCTTCAAGTTTTCATTATTTAACTAGTGTTTTAACCCAACAGCGCCAAGAATAAACCGCCCAAGGGTATAGGCAGTATGTCTTTGAGGTATGTAGTGAAGCTTACACTCGATAGATGAAGCTCTCGGTCTTAATGTTTGGGGAGAATTTACAGTCGTTGCCTACGTCGAGCGAAATGATCAGCCGCCTGTACGGGTCACTCGCTATCTTGATTTACCAGGTCGCCCAACTGCGTAATAGTCGATTATCCAATGGCTTTAACCGTCCCAACTTGGAAGTACGGACAACTTCTTTCCCTTCAAACGGGATCTTGGTGGTGACAACATCCAGCAGTGGACCCAACTCAAACACGTTACTGTACCCGTAAGCTTCCAGAGAAGTGTAGGTGGAGAGGTTGAGAGAAGCCGCAGGTGCTTTTGCGGCAAAAGCAGTCTGACTACCTTCAAAGTTGTTATTGCAATAAATGAGAACCTTAGTGTCCTTGCTGGGAATTACAGCAGCCAGGGATTCTTCGGTAAATTCTGTAAACGGCAGATTGATCGCGCCTTTGATGTGCCGGAGGTTGTATCTAGCTTCACTACGAGCATCCAGCAGTACGATCCTTTGCTCTTTCATCATCGCCATGAACTGAGCTTCGGTGAGCCGCCTTGATTCTCGTTCTTCCGAAGACTGAACGACAATTTCCCTGAACTTGTCATAGTCAATCAGACGATTGGGGATCGTTTCTTGGGCACAGACTGGGACAGCAACCAGAGTAATCAAAGCGAGGGAAAGAGGAAGTTTCATAGGCTTGCAGTTACTTAATCAATCAGGGTTTCTGGTAGGTCTAGGTATCATTTTTGACCCCCTACCATATTACCGCTCAGTCTAACTCTGCCAATTTCGACTGAGTAGAGTAGAGGATCAGTTTCACTTCATTGCCTGGGAGGGGGACAAACCTGCCCAAAAGCTAAAGCCATGAAGCTTTCTAGCCTCTCAACAGTTAAAGTGATTGATTCCACTTTTGTAGCTTCTTGATTTCATTCTCAACTAGTAAAAGCTGAGTCCCTACTAATTCCGTTATTGAGCTCCCAGGCCTTCTGCCAATTTTCCTACAGGGTAGTTGCTTGGAACGTTTATCCAGACAGAGCTTGAGCTATGTTTGTCCCCCTCCAGCTTCATTGCTTTAACAGGCTATGCGGAAAAAAAGCGCAGTAGAGAGCACTAGACCTGGGATTTCAGCAACACATTACGAAACCCATCCTGCCTTGGAGCGCGATCTCAATTGACCCATAACTGAAGCCAGTGGTTCACCGTACCTGCGAAGCAGGGGGAAAGGTGAATCACTGGCAGTTTGAAAAACTAGGCTTGATTAATTTTTCTTTCTGAAGTAAACAGACAAATCGGAGGGCAATGAATCAACGATTGCTGTGAGACTTGCAGGAATTTCTCGGCTTTGCATAACCTGATTGATGTTGCCACCGCTATCTTTCCAAGCAGATATCAGTAGTGGCAAGAGTCGTGCAAGATCGTACGCTGTCATGTTCTCTTGCGGCTCAAATATGTAGGTATTGCTTTGAGATCCGTGGAAGTATAGCTTAGAACGAGAAAGACTCATAGTTACTGTTCTTGATTTAGGCTTTAATTTAGTCGTAATTTGAAGAGTTCATGTAGTGCTGCATCTGGGTGTTTGACTCCAGTTCACTGTACGATTTCCCGTGTGCTGCGAGAATAACGGACTCCGCTTCTTCATCGTCAAGATGGCGCTCTTTAGGTCGTGTATTTCTACGGAAAATTTCCCACAGTTGCCCCCAACACCTTCCTTTTGTTAGCTTTTCCCAGTCAACCCAAAAGCCTGAATCAGCATATTGACTTTCTAAATTTTTCTTTAAACTTGCCGTCCAGCAGTCGAATTTTTCTTTTTCGCTAGCCATAGTTATTTTCTAAAGATTGAACCGAAAAGTTTTGTAAACCTTTTAAACGCTAGCGTGGAAATTGTTTTGACTGCCTGCTAGTAATTACGGAATCTTGCTGCCAGCTTCACGCGAGACCGATAGTAGCTAAAAAATAAGAACTGAGCGTTAACTACGGAGCTCAGTCGTAATATTTATTCACATCATCCAACTTCAAGACTTTACCTCGTAGAAAGACTAAAAAAGTGAAGTTCTTATCCAGTAAGCATTACAGCGATTTTATCAAAGATAAAGTGTCTAACAAAAAACTATGAAAGCCGCAAAGGAAACCTAGGTATGACAATGAAAAAGCGCTGGAAAGACGGAATAATCAGAGCTTATGAACTCTCCGTCTCTTTGGAGGAAGAGGCGCAAGACCTCAAAAAAATGTTGGAGCTTTACAAGTGGTGGCGCGATGGATGGCTCAACATTGTACAAAAAGCTGACTGTATTGCTACGGAGCTATCAACCGAATTGTCAAATCTTGATTCGTTAATGCTGGAGTACGAAGCTTGGAGGACTACAGCAGACTCCGGAAAAGGGGCACCATATGCTCTTACAGACTTTTGTAGCGACGTAAGTTTTGATGGATTGTCCGGTCTAAGTGAGGATATTGAGGGCTTGCTGCCAGAACCTAAAGTTGACTTTAATCCAATAAGTCCTGACGACTTAAGCACGATTATTGGTTCTATAGAAGAAATAAAAGAGGAATTGGCAGGATTCAAGGATTTAGATCCTCCTGAAGCTGTGACTCACAGGAAGAGTTGATCCCCCTTCTTCAAACCGCCTTACCCCTCCCTCACCTTTAGCAATCCGCCCCTGAAAGCTACCCCCAGACAACTCAAAAGGGATATAAGCTTATAGCTCATATAAAAAGACTTGCTGGGAGAGGCTTTGAGGCTATTTTGAAAACATAAGTTAAAACCTAGCCCAGTGGGGGGATAGCTTCCGACCCGCTTACTATCGCCTCGGTGCCGTTCGTCCAGCGCTGCTGAAAACCAAGCCGACTGGCACGAAGATCGCGATCGCCACCTTTACTGCTACTGCCGATCCCCAAGCTCAGCAAACTATTCAACGCATTTTACAATTGCGGCAACCGCAGGTCTTTCGCTGCAATCCCTACCGCGATAATTTGCGCTTGTTGGTCAAAACCGTTTGGACTCCCAGAGGTCGCAAACAGCAACTCTTGCAGTTCATTCAAGCGAGACCACAGCAAGCAGGTTTAGTGTATGTCCGCACTCGGCGCGATAGTGAAAGTTTAGCCACTTGGCTAGAGCAGGCAGGTTATGCCACTGCTGCTTACCACGCTGGGTTAAGCCCAGAGGAGCGTCGTGCCATTGAGCAAGCTTGGTTGCACGGACAAACCCAATTTGTGATTTGTACCTCTGCTTTTGGCCTAGGGATTAACAAGCCAGATTGTCGCTGGGTAGCGCATTTTCACGTTCCTTTCCTATTGTCAGAATATGTACAGGAGATTGGCCGAGCGGGACGAGATGGAGAACCAGCCACAGCATTGACATTGGTGAGTGAACCCACAGGATGGCTGGATTCTGGAGATAAACAACGTCGTCAATTTTTTGCTGATAAGCTGCGATCGCAACAGCAAACCGCTAGTCAGTTAAGCCACAAACTTCCGCGTCAAGGCACTGTAGAAGCGGTATTACGGCAGTTTCCCGATGGGGCGATCGCCCTCTCTTTATTGCAAGCTGCTGGACAACTGCGTTGGCAAGATCCATTTCATTATGCAATTACCTCTACTCATCAAAATTTCGCTGCTTCGAGCCAACTTCAGACCCAAGCAATGGCTCAAATGACGGATTATCTAAGCACTCAGCAATGTCGGTGGCAGTTTTTGTTAAGCGCTTTTGGCTTCGCCGCAGAGGCAACTAATTTTCGCTGTGGGCACTGCGATCGCTGCAAAGTCTAAACAACTTGGCTTTCCTGAATCTAGAGTCTCAACCGTAAACCTTTGGGTTTTGTATCAAGGTTGACTGTTGTCCATCCCACTGCATCGCTTAGCATCGGACAATCTTGATGAGACTGCTATCCGTTAGTCCCGGTCGCTCAAGGTTAGTTAAAGGCCAGTTAAAGAATTCGCTCTCTAGAATAGAACTAAGAGAGGTTAGTGACTGCTCACTCCTAAGTTGATGAATTAAGTTTACGACAAGGGATAGAAGCAATAAAGATTGCACTAGTTCCCTACACCCGACCACAAGGTTAGAGAAACATAGTTGCAGCCGACTAGAGATGGATTCTCCTGGCGATCGCTGCTTAAGGGGTGACAGTGTGAATACTTTTATCTCAGTTTCTGTAGTTTACCTAAAGTCAGATTTCAGTTTGCAAATCCCTCTCTAAGATAGAAGGCAGAAATAGCCAGGTTTTGAACTCAGTGAGTTCTTTACTAATACTCACTAGATCAGGAGGAGAAGACGTGGTTGATACTCAACAACCTTTGGCGCAGGAAGAACATAGCCTGGATCGCGATTGCACGACCTTATCCCGCCACGTATTACAGCAATTAAATAGCTTTTCCGCCGACGCTCAAGACTTGAGTGCCATCATGAATCGGATTGGCTTAGCTGCGAAGCTGATTGCTCGTCGTCTCAGTCGCGCTGGTTTGATGGAAAACGTCTTGGGGGTCACAGGAGACATCAATGTCCAGGGAGAAACCGTCAAGAAGATGGATGTCTATGCCAACGATGTCTTCATCTCTGTTTTCAAGCAAAGCGGTTTAGTCTGTCGCCTCGCTTCTGAGGAAATGGAAAAACCCTACTACATCCCTGAAAACTGCCCCATTGGTCGTTATACGCTCCTTTATGACCCCATTGATGGTTCATCCAATGTAGACATTAATATCAATGTGGGTTCCATCTTTGCGATTTGCCAACAACAAGGAGAAGATGACGGTACAGCCAGCGACCTACTCCAGAGCGGACGGAAGCAGATCGCGGCAGGTTATGTGCTCTATGGCCCTAGCACGATGCTGGTTTATTCGATCGGGAAGGGAGTGCATGCGTTTAACCTTGATCCCAGCTTAGGCGAGTTTATTTTATCGGGCGAAAACATTCGCATTCCGGATCACGGCTCCATTTATAGCGTCAATGAAGGCAACTTCTGGCAGTGGGAAGAATCGATTCGAGACTACATCCGCTACATGCACCGTCACGAAGGCTATACAGCTCGTTACAGCGGTGCCTTAGTGGGAGACATTCATCGCATCCTATTCCAGGGTGGTGTGTTTCTCTATCCCGGCACTGTGAAAAAGCCAGAAGGCAAGCTGCGTTTGCTGTATGAGTCTGCTCCTCTCGCCTTTTTGATTGAGCAAGCAGGGGGGAGAGCGAGTGCTGGCACTCAGGACATTCTGGATGTAGTGCCTGACAAGCTGCATGCCCGCAGCCCTCTGTTTATTGGCAGTAAAGAAGATGTGGCGCTGGTCGAGTCTTTTATTCAGGAGCGCGATCGCGAACAAGACGAAAGGTTGATGGCAGCCAGACGATAACTAGCTACCCTAAGCCTCAACGCCCAAGTGATTTTCAAGAACTAGATCAAGAACTAAATAAAGGACTGTTATGACTACAAACCATCTACTAGAAATCAAAGATCAAGGTCAGAGTATCTGGATGGATAACCTGGCCCGTGATTTGATTCAATCTGGTGAACTGAAGCGATTGATTGAAGAGCAAGGGATTCGCGGACTCACCTCCAACCCAGCTATTTTTGAGAAAGCGATTATCGGCAATGCTATGTACGATGCCGATATTGAAGCAGGCGTACGGGCTGGCAAGCCTCTGCAAGAGATCTATGAATCGTTGATCTTTGATGACATTCGGAATGCTTGCGATATCTTCCGCACCGTATACGACGAGTCCGGTGGCCTAGATGGCTACGTCAGCATTGAAGTGCCTCCCACGATCGCGAACGACACGCAAAAAACTATCGAAGAAGCCCGTCGCTACTACCGTGAGATTGGTCGTGAGAACGTCATGATCAAGATCCCCGGTACCGCAGAAGGTCTACCCGCCGTTGAGCAAGTGATCAGCGAGGGGATCAATGTTAACGTCACGCTGCTGTTTTCGGTTGATAGCTATATCGAAACCGCTTGGGCTTACATTCGGGGTCTGGAAAAGCGAGTCGCTGCGGGTGGAGACATTAGCAAACTAGCCTCAGTTGCCAGTTTCTTCCTGAGCCGCATTGACATCAAAGTGGATGAGGCTATTGATAACCAACTGAAGGCAGGGGTCGATCGCCTCGAAAAAGAAGCCAAGCTGAGAGCGGTGAAAGGTAAAGTCGCGATCGCCAATGCCAAAATTGCTTACCAAGAATACAAAAAGATCATCCAGACGGATCGTTGGAAAGCCCTCACTGAAAAGGGTGCGAATGTGCAACGTCTGTTGTGGGCGAGCACCGGGACTAAGAACCCCGACTACAGCGATGTCATGTATGTAGATGGTTTGGTGGGGCCAGACACCGTCAACACCCTACCCCCCAGCACCATTGATGCTTGCGTGGATCACTGTGATGTCGCTAGCCGCATCGAAACTGACGTGGACCATGCGTATAACCTGATTGAGAGCCTGAAAGATCCCGACATCAACGTCGACCTTGATCAAGTCATGACTGAACTGTTACACGAGGGGCTTGATAAGTTCGTTCAACCCTTCCACTCGCTGATGCAGGCGTTGGAAGAAAAAATCAATCTTCTCTCTCCTGTGTAGACCTCAGTTAGCGGTTGGCTGATAGCGATTAACGGTTAGCAGTTGGCAATCAGCCAGAGCGATCGCCTGCTTGTTCCGTTTAACCAGGACACTCCATCAGCCCCTCAGAAGCCTCTCGGATTATCGGGAGTGTCCCAAGCTAATAGCCAACCGCTAGGCGCTAACCACCAACCCGCTAGGCGCTAACCGCCAACCGCTAACCACTAACTCTTAACTCATTAATTAATCACAAATTCTAATATGGTGACTTTGCTCGAAAATCCCCTGCGCGTTGGTTTGCAGCAGGAACGAATTCCTGAACCCCTGATTATGGTTATTTTTGGTGCCTCAGGGGATTTGGCGCAGCGCAAGTTAGTGCCCGCTATCTACCAACTCAAGCGAGAACGGCGACTACCCGCTGAAATGACCATTGTGGGAGTGGCGCGTCGGCCTTGGAGTCACGACTACTTCCGCGAACAAATGCGCGAAGGGATCGACCAGTTCTCCGATGGGGTGGGTTCAGAAGACGCTTGGCAAGATTTTGCTCAAGGCTTGTTTTACTGCTCTGGCGACATCGATGATCCAGATAGTTATCTCAAGCTCAAAGAATTTTTAGGGGAACTGGATGGCAAAAGAGGCACCAGAGGTAATCGTGTCTTCTACTTAGCGGTTGCTCCCAAATTCTTTGGAGAGGCAATTCGGCAGTTGGGCACAGCCAACATGTTGACCGATCCCCAGAAAAGCCGCTTGGTGATCGAAAAACCCTTTGGGCGGGACTTAGGCTCGGCCCAATCTCTTAACCAAGTGGTGCGTCAGGTTTGCAAAGAAGAGCAGGTTTACCGCATCGACCACTACTTGGGTAAAGAAACCGTTCAAAACCTCCTTGTGTTTCGCTTTGCCAACGCCATCTTTGAGCCGTTGTGGAACCGTCAGTTTGTTGATCACGTACAAATTACAGTTGGTGAGACGGTCGGGGTTGAAGATCGCGCAGGCTACTACGAAAGCTCTGGGGCGCTGCGAGATATGGTGCAAAACCACCTGATGCAGCTGTTTTCACTCACGGCAATGGAAGCTCCCAACTCTCTGGATGCCGACAGTATCCGCACCGAAAAAGTCAAAGTTATTCAGGCGACGCACTTAGCCGACGAGCATAACCTAGAGTTTTCCGCGATTCGGGGGCAGTACACAGCCGGATGGATGAAGGGCAAGCAAGTGGCGGGTTATCGCGAAGAACCAGGAGTTGATCCCAACTCAACCACGCCGACCTATGTCGCCATGAAGCTAGTGGTAGATAACTGGCGCTGGCAAGGAGTGCCCTTCTACCTGCGAACTGGGAAGCGATTGCCCAAGAAGGTGACAGAGATTGCGATCCAGTTTCGGGAAGTGCCATTTTTGATTTTCCAGTCGGCTACGCAGCAAGCAAACCCCAACGTGCTGGTACTACGAATTCAACCGAACGAAGGGATTTCTCTGCGCTTTGATGCCAAAATGCCAGGGCCAAGCTTGCGGAGCCGCTCAGTGGATATGGATTTCCAGTACGGTTCCACCTTTGGCGTTTCTAATGCTGATGCTTACAATCGCCTATTGCTGGATTGCATGATGGGGGATCAAACCCTATTTACCCGCGCGGATGAAGTGGAAGCCGCTTGGCGAGTCGTGACTCCCGCCCTGACAGTTTGGGAATCTCCCACTGACCCCACCTTGATTCCTACTTACGAAGCGGGTACGTGGGAACCAGCCGAAGCTGAATTGTTGCTGAACCGCGATGGTCATCGTTGGCGGAGGCCGTAGTTTTTTGGTAGCCAGCACATCGAGAGCACTGAACGACATCTCTAACCTCAAAACGCTGATTCCTGAACCCTAACTACCCCAATAAATCCTATGGCTAAACAGTCTTCTCCTGTTGTTTCTCTGCAAGCTCCCAAAGATGTTTCGCTCAGCGAAATTGATGGGGAACTTGGTAAGATTTGGCAAAGTTATAGTGCTACAGGTGATGATGGCTCCTTTCCTGTGGCAACCAGGGCCGCTACTTTTAGTTTGATCGTTTATGAACCGGAGGAAACTCAGCATTTACTGGCTGATCTCGGTTTTTATACGGGGCCGATTGATGGCATTACTGGCCCTCGTATGGAAGCAGCTCTGAGGACAGCCCAGGAAACCTATGGTTTACCGGTTACAGGCAGAGCCACTTCCGAAATCCTCCAGAAGTTGCAGGAGGAAGTCACCAAAAAGCGTACAAGTGCTGCCAGTGATGCGTCTTCCTCGGTCAGCCCTTCCTATGCCAGAGATGCCAGAGGGGCAGGGGTGGCAGATGCGATCGCCAGCCAAAACCCTTGCCGCATCATCGCTCTATTCCCCGTTTCTGGGGAGGATGAAGGAGTAACAGCGCAAGTTTCCGCTTACTGCCCCGTGCAAAAGCAAAGCCGCAGTACTTTAATTTGTTGTGAGTACATTACTCTGCGAGGCACAGAAACAGCGCTAGATCGAGCGAGTAGTTTGGTTTCTTCTCTGTTGATTAGTGATCTGCCAAAGTTTTTGTGGTGGAAAGCGACGCCTGAGCCTAACCAAGCCTTGTTCAGGCAATTAGCAGGTTTTTCTACCTGTGTCATCGTAGACTCCAGCACCTTCTTGGAAGCAGAGACTGGCCTACTCAAAGTCCAAAGTCTTGTGGAACAAGGAACTCATGTTGCTGACCTGAACTGGCGACGGCTGGCCCCGTGGCAGGAATTAACTGCGGAGGCTTTTGACCCCCCGGAGCGTCGGGCTGCCTTAACAGAAGTCGATCGCGTCACAATTGACTACGAGCAAGGAAATCCGACCCAAGCTTTAATGTTCCTAGGTTGGTTAGCAAGTCGGCTCCAGTGGCACCCTGTCTCTTACGAGTACGAAGGAGGCGACTATGATTTGCGGCGAGTACGGTTTGTCGCGGCTGACCAGCGCCCGATCGAAGCAGAATTAGCAGGAATGCCTACGGCTGATTATGGAGATGTAGGGGGTGACTTGATGGCCCTGCGTCTGACTTCGACGAATCCCAAGGCCGATTGTTGTACAGTGCTCTGCTCTGAAACCTCTGGTTGTATGCGGATGGAAGCGGGGGGTGGTGCCCAAGCTTGTCGCATTCAGCAGGTTTCCTCTCTATTGGATCAGAAAGCGGAGAATCTGCTCAGTCAACAACTCCAAAGCTGGGGTCGGGATGCACTGTACGAAGAAAGCCTAGCCGTGTCAGCTCAAATTGCTAAATTGCAGGAGCGCTCAGCCGAGTAAATACCTGAGTTAGTTTATTAAGGTGTTGGCAAGATCATCATGGGGTGATTTCTGGCTAGCACCTTATTTTTTATGGTTCAGTTATGGCTTTGGCGATCGCGGGTGAGCGGAGTGGAGTTGGCAAGACCACGGTGACTTTAGCGCTATTGGCAGCCTTGCGGCGGCGAGGGTTGCAGGTGCAGTCTTTTAAGGTCGGTCCAGACTACATTGACCCGATGTTTCACACGCGGGTAACGGGTCGAGCTTGTCGCAACCTTGATCCCGTCCTTACTTCCGAAGCCTATGTTCAGCAATGTTTCGCTCGTCATGTAGCGCGGGTAAATTGTGCCTTAGTCGAAGGGGTGATGGGCCTATTTGATGGTGCAACGGGAACTGAGGACTGGGCCAGCACCGCTCATATTGCTCGCCTGCTCAATATTCCAGTTTTGTTGGTGATCGATTGCAGTCGTTTATCGCGTTCTGTAGCTGCGATCGCCCACGGCTATCGTTCTTTTGATTCGCGCCTTCAATTAGCTGGTGTGGTGTTGAACCGAGTTGGCAGCGATCGCCATCTGGAACTGTTGCAGTCTGCTTTGGAGCCGCTCAATTTGCCGATTTTGGGAGTATTGCGTCGCCAATCAGAGATCACCATCCCCGACCGTCATCTCGGGTTAGTCCCCACCGAAGAGTTAGATCAGTTCAACTCATTAATCGACAGACTCGCTGACTTGGGCGAAACCTGCTTCAGTTGGTCATCCCTGTTACCGTTGCTCAATGTGCCATCTTCTCAGCGTTCTGAGCAGAGTAAGGGTCAAGACCAAAACTCGTTGCCGCAGTCTCAAGTACGAATTGCTGTGGCTCGCGATCGCGCCTTCAATTTTTACTACGCCGATAACTTAGACTGCCTAGAACAATTAGGTGCGGAACTGCTCCCTTGGAGTCCTTTGAGTGATCCTCATTTGCCCACAGGAACGCAGGGAATTTATTTAGGTGGTGGCTTTCCGGAAGTTTTTGCCGAGCAGCTAGCAGATAACATCTCTGGACGGAATGCGGTACGAGCAGCAATTCAATCGGGCTTACCCACTTACGCTGAATGCGGCGGGTTGATGTATTTATGCCAGCAGATTCAAGGGTTTGATCAGCAATCTTGGCCAATGGTTGGTATTTTGCCGACGACCGCTGTGATGGGGGGGCGTTTAACGCTGGGTTACCGACGAGCGATCGCGCAACAAACCAGCCCCTTAGTCACAGCAGGAACGATGGTTTGTGGTCACGAATTTCACCGCTCAACTTTAACTAAAACCGCGCCTGAACCCTTATTTCAAACTTGCCGCTATGATCAATCGTCGCAGGAAGTACCCAGTCTAGAAGGCTGGCGATCGCATCAAGTTCATGCTTCTTATTTGCATCTCCACTGGGGTAGCCGACCCGAGTTAGCCGCTCAGTTTGTGCGTTCCTGTGCTCAATTCCAGCCAGCCATCGCGAAAGCTTAGTAGGAAGAGGGCAGACGGTTATCTTGCAGACTGTTCACATGACGATTGTACAAAGACAGTAATTTTTGATTTTCAGCGTCTTGAGCGTTAATCCTTTGATTTAGCTCCCGAATGCGGCGGGACAACAACCGAATAATGTTGAGGGCGATGCCAGGAGTCTCATCAATGGCGTCGTAGAGCTGCTGCTGCGTAAGCACCAAGCACTCACAGGTCTCCAGAGTTGTGACTGACGCTGAACGTGGCTCTGCATCAAACAAAGACATTTCCCCAAAGCAAGCACCTTTTTCTAACTGCGCCAAATCCTGATTGCTGAGATGCACCCGGACTCGACCAGACACCACAATGTAAAGCGATCGCCCCTCCTGCCCCTCTTTAAAGATGGTGTGCTTTGTTGGAAAAGAAAGCTCATCCATAATGGAGGCTAATCTAACGAGGAAATCGTCCCGTAGTTCCTTAAAGATAGGCACTCCTCGAACAAAAAGCAGGCGATCGACGCTGGTTAACATAAAGTTTAGGGTACGGATGAGTTCACATCAGGCTTCAGTTGAAATAGAAATTTAGTGGGAAAACAGAGGGCTAAAAGACGGCTGTAAACGTTGTAATTGCCTTGAGTTTAGATAGGTAGAAGGTTAAATAGTCTCAAACCCCGCTATATCCGAAAAGTTTGTAGGCTGCTCCGGTGGTTTGGAGCCGTTGGGTTGCGCTTTAGGAGTCGCTAAGCCCAATTCTGCCATCATCTGCTGAACTTGAGCAGCTACCAGTCGATCTGGATCGTTAGTAAGCTTGGGCAAAAGCTCTTTGAGGGATCTAGGAGATGCAACCTGCAAATAAGTCAGGACGGCCTCCCGGACATATCCTGTGGGGTAGCGCAAACAAGCTAGAATTTGCTCGGATGTGAGACTCCAGCGAGCCTGACGCGCTAAATGAAAACAGCAGGCTAAAGGCCAGTCGGGTAGAAAATAGCGCAAATCTAACAAGTAGCGCAGGCGATCGCTAGCACTCATCGGTTCATAAACCACCATACCCGAAAGGCTTTGCAGCTTATCCAATTCGGGGCGGCGATCGAGCACACTCAACAAAGCGCGTTTATTGGCAATATCCAAAGTATTGTCCAAAATCTCCAAGCCCTGAGCCACACTAGAAGGCGAGGCGGATTGCAGGTTGAGTGCTGCTGCCTGAATCGCTTCTAAGGGATACAACACCTTCATCAACAAAAATATGCGTTCCACTGCATCGGTATGCACATCTTCTAATGCCCGACGTAGTAAAGCTGCCTCTCCGCCTAAAATCTGCTCAGAATTGAGATCGACTAAGGCAGCGTAGAGCTGTCCAATAAACAAAATTTCTTGATCAATCAGGGTTTCTACCCCACTCCGTCCCAAGCGATCGGAGATGGCATCAATCCCTTGCTCATGGGGAATTTTTAACAAAATTCTGAGAACGTTACGTCGGGTGGCTCCCCAAGCGGTCATCAAATGGGCTACCAGCACGTCTAGAGCCTTGTGGGTGCCAATCTGACCGATCGCACTCCAAGCCTGCATACGGACTAAGTCTGGTTTATGGCTATCCTCGGCTAAATCCACTAGCAAAGGAATTGCTTCATCCTCAAGCCTAACTAGGGCTCGCATGGCTGCTTCACGAGTCGATTTGTAGTGCAAGCCCCGTAATAGCGAAGGATAGTACTCATCTAAATGGGTGGCCGCGATCGCCTCCAGCAAAGCGCAACGGACTCGCAAAGATTCATCTTGCAGCAAGTTGGGGATGTAAAGCCGCAACGCTTGGAGATAAACCGCCTCACCCAAAGCGCGACACCCCATCACCCGTTCGCGTTCTTTTTTGTGAGTCAGCATTTGCCGCAGCGTATTGGTAGCCTCCGCTTTCTGCCGAGGAGTGCCTCGCCGCAACATGAGAGATGCCGCCGTACCTCGCACCACCGGATCAACTTCTGGGCGCAAATAAGGCCGCAATTGCCGAATATCAGGTTCTCGTTCTGTGAGCCAGATGTAGCGCAACGCTACTGCCAGCACTTCGGGGAACAAAGGTTGCTCAATTAAAGCTCTAATCTGACTGAGATAGGCTTCATTGGGATACACCAACATGGCCTCTAAGCCCTGACGCTGCAAGGCAGGCGGCAAATTTGCGATCAGGGGAGCTAGCGCATCACCCACATTCTGCGGATCAATCTGGCTCAGTAACTCAATACAAGAGCGCTTATCTGCTTCTGTGCCAGGGCGATTGAGTGTTTCAATGACAGCTCGCTTCAGCTCCCGCAAATCTACATCAGAAATGCTGAGTTGCCCTCGCTCTGCTCCCACCACCAGTAGCCCTACATAGCGGCTACGCAGCAGCCAAACCGTGAATAGCCAAATGGCTGCCAGAATAATAATTTGGGCCAGAAAGATCCAATCTCGTAACTGGATGGCAAGATCCGTATTTTTGTAAAACCAGATAATCCCTAAAATACTCAGTCCAGTTAGGCCCGTCGCGATCGGTTCCGCGACCCCTCGCACCAGAGACTGTAGACCGCTGCGGACGCTCTCCGGTAAGGCTTGAAAGAGGACAGGCCCGGTACTGGTGAATAAGGTGTAGTGCAGCAACTCATCTAAAAACTTCAGGATCACTAAGCCTACAAAGAGGGGCACCAGACCCGTCATGGAAAAAGAGCCTAAAACAATAATGGCGATCGGTAAGACCATGGCCGCAGTAAACACCCCAATCCGCTCAATCACGCGGCTAGAGGCAAACCACTGCGTTGCCAATTCAAAAACGCCTAGCACTCCGTTAAAGAGGCCTAAAAAGCTAGCAATGCCACCAACCAATCCCTGCGCTGATAAATTTTGGTTTTCTAGCTGACTGAGGAATTGGAAATCCACAAGCAGAAATAGCACCTGCGCCATCATAAAGAAGGCGAATAGCAAAACTACATATCGCCGCAACGGTCCTTTTAGCCGACGAGCTGTAAGTTGGTCAGGATGAGCTTCCTCTAAGCGTCTGCGGGGAGCCTCTGGAAAAAACTGATTGTAAGTTTGGCTCAAGTAGAATAAGACACCTGCTCCGATCGCCATAACCAAACAGGCAATCAAGATTACATCTGCGACTTTGATAAAAGACAGGAGAAATGGCAACGAGAAACCACTAATGACATCCGCCACCAAAACTCCACTACTAATGAGTGGAAATGTTCGTTTAATTTCACGAATATTAAAAAGCTGGTTGGCCGTAATTGAGGTGTTGAGATCGTTAAGGACGTAAATCGCCTCTAGCCAGAGCCGCATCAACAAAACTGTCAGACTGAGAACGGTAATGCTGCCAATTGTTGCTCCATCCTCAACATTGAGACCGAAGCGAAATAAGAGTAAGGGAACTGCCATTAATAAAGCAGTTAAAACAATGACGCGACGTAGCGGTAGGATGCGCTGCATCCAGGAATAAAGAAAGCCTAGTCCTGAACCAATCCCGGCGCTGGCAATATAAATCCAAGGTAGCTTATCGGCTCCGTACTCTTTCAAGAATAAAGCGACTGTACTTGCTTCTAACCAGAGCAACCCTATAGAGGTTGTGGTGTAAAAAGCAAACATCAACATCGTACGCTCGCTCTCTTCTGGGCGGAGATTGACCCATCGCAGTAGCTTTTGGCCAAGGCTATTTTTAGCAAGCCACCGATTTTTTAGCGTCATGTAGCGTTGATTTCCTCTATCGCAGCCTGGTTGAGTTGATTCTCATCTAAACATGCTTTATTACTCTCGTTGCCCTTAATCTGTTACGGCAAGTTTTGTTTGCCAGGGGCACGGATTGAGATCTTCTGTAAGGTGTGGAACTCATTCACGAAGCTTTCATACATGATCCTGATGCAAGATGGGTAAGGGGGTTTGAGAGTAAGAGCATGCTTAGAGATTACACGACTGGAGCCGAGGTCGATGGATGACGCTGGCTGACCAGTGTTTTACCAAATTTGAGCAGAACCGCGTTCTCTCTAGGGTGCCCAAATTCAGCTCTATTTTAGAAAGCGAGTGGAATTGAAATAGGCACGTTGTTGTGCCTTGAGTTGTACCTTGAAGTGTCATGACATTAAAAAACAAGGTTGGCAATAAACCCACCTTGTTCTTTGAATTTCTTAATAGTATTTAGCTTTAGGGGCAGCTGGGGCTACTCAATATGGCATCCGTGATATGGCATCCGTGACTTTGCGATCGCAACTGGCTGACCGTTACGGTCGAAGTGATAACGACAAGGATGCTGACTGCCTATGCTTTCTTGGGCGCAAGCAACATCATCATATTGCGTCCTTCTTTCTTGGGGAATTGCTGCACTTCAGCAATTTCTTGCAAATCTTTTGCCATTCGCATCAGCAGGGTTTCAGCCAAGTCGCTATGCTGAATCTCCCGGCCCCGAAACATAATCGTCGCTTTGACCTTGTCTCCTGCCTTCAGAAAACGCTCAGCTTGGTTAATGCGGACGTTGTAATCGTGTTCTTCAATTTTGTAGCGCATCTTCACTTCCTTTACGTCGGAAGTGTGCTGCTTCTTTTTAGCTTCTCTAGCTTTTTTCTCTTGTTCAAATTTAAATTTGCCGTAATCCATAATCCGGCAGACCGGAGGATCGGCTTTATCACTAACCAGGACCAAATCCAGCTCTTTCTCCTCTGCAATTTGCAGAGCCTCACGAGGGGTAAGGATACCTAGTTGTGCCCCATCAGTATCAATGACCCGAATTTTGGGAAATCGAATACGCTCGTTGATTTGGGGTAAATCACGATTTTGTTTTTTTTCGATTAAGGGTGCTCTCGTTGACAACTCGGTTTTGACCTACTGCTAAAGGATAATTAGTGAGGGGTGTAAATTACAGATGAGTTCGAGTCCTATCAACCCTTGGCCCAAAGGGGTTTGGTTGAGATACGGCACTTGAGAACTTGATATTTGTTATTTTACTCAGTCTGTTTAAATTTCTGTCTAGTTGTTAACTTAATTTCTGAAATAACTACAACTAAGTTTAAGTTTCGCTATCTTAGGAGCCTCACTTCAAGGGCCTCCCTCTAGGGTTGTTGAGCTGGAGGTGGCACTCGATATTGTCGGGCACTGTAATAAAAGAAGCGGTAGTAGTCATCAAACTGCTGACTTGGCGATCGCCCTTGCCAGTTGTAGCGAATGTTGCCCTGTTCTAAGACCAGCTTCATTGAACTGATCTCTGGACCAATATCGACCTTGAGTTCACCAGGTAAACCTTGTTCAGTTGTGAAGTTAGGCTTTAGTGAGGGTACAGTACCCGATTTTGGTTTAGCGATCGGCTTAATTTGATAACCCGCCCAGCCTCGAATCTCCGCTTGAGAATTTTGAGGGTCGCGAAACGCTTGTCCGTCTTGATTGTCGGGAGGGGGTTCGGCGATCCAATTACTAGGAAAGGGAAACTCAAAGTTGTAGCGAGGGTTGCGGTAAGTCTGCCAACTGCCTGGGGGGGCTGCGTCAAAGCTTCGACAACTGATCAAGAAAACCAAGCTCATAGCCAGCCCAGCCAATCTTGTTACCTGAGCAAATCTAGGGCTTGTTTTAGGGTCGTAGGCATTCCTGTGGTCTCTAGGGTCGAAAGTTAGTGAATAACTTGTCTTTGTAAACAGATGTAACAATAATGCTGTCATAACGTCTTGCTGTCTTGACAGTACAAATAAGAGTCGATATTCTGACAAATACATACCCGGGTAGAACTGGAAGTTATATGCAAGATAAGCAAAAGGTTACGTTGTATCTTTCACCGGAGCTGCATCGAAAGTTGAAAATTCGGGCGGCAGTCGATGCAGAGCCTATGTCAACAATTGTTGAACGAGCTGTTGTCTTCTACCTAGCTCATCCAGAGTTGGTAGATGAGGTGGAAGCATCCTACGGCCAATCTCATCAGGTTTACAACTGTCCAGAGTGTACTAGCTCGGTTGTGATCCAAAACGGAGAAATGCTTACTCTTAAGGATCAACCAGGTGTATTGGATGAAGCGGGACAAGCCTTGCCCGTTCAACCAGCCCAAAAGGTTGGCTCTAATCCTAATCAGCCAGGTGAGGAACTCGTTCCTTGCTAAGGCTCTAACCTGTAGGTTAATGCTAGCAAGGGTGCCGCATTAATTTCAGGTCGGGCGAATTCGGGTCTAGCAACGTCTGCACCGTCTCTAGTAGGTCGATGGTTATGCAAGAAGAGCTCAATATTTTAATTCAAGCTCAATACCCTCTTATCTATCTAGTTACCTCTGAAGAGGAGCGGGCTGAGCAGGCAGTTGCTGCAATTGTTCAAGCTAGATCACCCCAACGGCCTCAGCTGTTTATTTGGACAATGACTGAGGGCATGGTGGGGCACGAGCAGTCCCGTAGCCCAGTTCAAAACAATACTGTTTCTCCAGAAGCAGCGATTGATTGGGCCATTCGACAGCCCTCTGGTGTGTTTCTGTTCAAGGATCTACACCCTTTCAAAGATTCCCCAGCCGTGACACGGCGACTCCGAGATGCGATCGCCCGATTTAAGGGAACTCAAAAAACTATTATTTTGATGTCTCCCGTGCAGCAAGTTCCGATCGAGTTAGAAAAGGAAGTTGTAGTACTCGATTTCACCCTGCCAACGATGGCTGAGTTGAATCAAGTGCTATCCCAACAACTAGACCAACTGCCTCGTAACCGTCGGATTACAACTGAAGCACGAGAAAAACTCCTAAAGGCAGCTCTGGGACTTACCCAAGATGAAGCCGAAAAAGTTTATCGTAAAGCCTTAGTCACAGCAGGTCGCCTAACAGAGGCAGAAGTAGATATCGTCTTATCGGAAAAGAAGCAGCTCATTCGCCGTAATGGCATTCTAGAGTACATCGAAGAAGATGAGACGCTTGATTCTGTCGGCGGTTTGGAAGAACTCAAGCGTTGGCTCAAACAGCGTTCTAACGCTTTCACTGAGCGAGCCAGAGAATATGGCCTACCTCAGCCTAAAGGGATGCTAATTCTAGGAGTTCCAGGTTGTGGTAAGTCACTGATTGCTAAAACCACTTCCAGGCTTTGGGGCTTGCCACTGATTCGTCTAGATATGGGACGAGTTTATGATGGCTCAATGGTAGGCCGCTCGGAGGCGAATCTACGTAACGCCTTAAAGACAGCTGAATCGATCTCTCCAGCAATTTTATTCATCGATGAGATTGATAAGGCATTTGCGGGCAGTACTGGTTCAGCCGATTCTGACGGTGGTACCTCTAGTCGGATTTTTGGTTCCTTCTTGACCTGGATGCAGGAGAAGACCTCTCCAGTATTTGTGATGGCAACTGCCAACCGAGTGGAGCGCTTACCAGGAGAGTTCCTCAGGAAAGGACGTTTCGACGAAATCTTCTTCGTCGATCTGCCGACTAAAGAGGAGCGCAAAGAAATTTTCAGTATTCATTTAAGCAAGCGGCGGCGTGAAATCACTCGGTTTGATCTAGACCAGCTCGCGACTGTTTGCGAAGGTTTTTCGGGGGCAGAAATTGAACAGGCTTTGATTGCCGCAATGTACGAGGCATTTGCCCAAGAGCGTGAGTTTACTCAGCTCGACATTATTGCTGCCATCAAGTCAACATTGCCTCTATCCAAAACAATGAATGAGCAGGTGACAGCCCTAAGAGATTGGGCAAGGCAGCGCGCGCGACCTGCTGCATCTTCCGTCGCAGAGTATCAGCGACTGGAGTTCTAAAAGGCTTTCACTCCTGCTCCCAACAGGAGGAAAGGCTAGCAAATTATTGCTAGCAGTTTGACAAAATACCGTGCCAGTATCGCGGTAACCTCTCATCAAATCAAACGTTGTCGTTTCTCTCAATCTCTCCAGGAGGAAATCCGAAATGTCTCACTTCAGCACTCTACGCACCAAGATCACTGATGCCGAAATCCTGAAAGCTTCTTTACGTGATTTGGGTATCACGGTCAAATCTGAAGCTGATGTACGTGGCTACAACGGTCAAAGAGTTCGTTCTGACATCGTTGCTGTTCTCGAAGGTGAATACGACCTAGGTTGGTCTCGTAATAGCGATGGTTCTTTCGACCTCATCGCTGACCTCTGGGGCGTTGCTAAGAAGCACAACCAAACCGAACTCATCAACTCCATTAATCAAAAGTACGCAGTTAATAAGACTCTGGCAGAAGTTAAGCGGCCTGGTCTGCAAAATGCCAACGTTAAACTAGTTCTGCAAAAGTAATTTCTCTGCGCGTTCCCAAGCTTACGGGTTAACCACTAAAACGGGTTAACCCGTTTTTTTATGCCAATCGTGTAGACTGACGGGAGTGACCTCTAAGATAGATACTTCTAGCCCTGTTGCGATCGCCCGCTATGCCCTTGCCTTCTGCTGAACAAGACCAAAAAATTCGCCAAGTGATTCGTAGTTGCGGTTTGCAAGTAGAACGGATGGCGAAAGAGCAGTTCCAAGTTTCTCAAAAGGGTCCGGATGACTACGTAACCAATGTCGATCGCGCTTTAGATCGAGAATTGACAGCAGCTTTCTCAACTTTATTTCCTCACGATGGTCTAATTACTGAGGAAAATTCCCAGTCAAGGCAAGCTTTTGGGGCTGACTACTCGCGGCTTTGGCTGATTGATCCGCTAGACGGCACTGAGGATTTTATTAAAGGCAAAGCAGAGTTCGCCATTATGGTAGGGCTGTTGCAGGAATACCAGCCGATCGCGGGTTGGGTCTATGCGCCAATGCTGAACCAGATGTATTACGGTGGCTGTGGTTGGGGCTTATTCCAAGAAAAACCTGGGCAGGAGAGCGAGCGATTAGAGCCTGTAGAGCCACTTCCCCCTGGGCCTGGATTTTGTCCCATGATCATCGGCACTAAAGACCAAAATAACTTTGGAGAAGCGATCGCTCGGCTAATCCCGGATGTGCAATTTTGCACGCTAGGCAGCTTCGGCCTCAAGGTGATGGAAGTGATTTGTGGCCGCGCTGGTCTTTATGTTTACTTTAATGGTCGGGTCAAGCTTTGGGATACGACCGGGCCTTTGGCTCTGGCAAAAGCAGCAGGGTTAGTTTGTTGCGATCTTGAAGGACAACCGATTCGTTTTACCCCAGACGCACTTGATCCAGAAACGCTGGCCCACAAACAGCCGATTCTGATTGGCTGGCCTGCCTATATGGAGCCGTTACGTCCCAAACTGCAAGAGGCGATCGGAATGGTACGGCTCCAGCGATAGTTTGTTGGGTTTGGTTAAGAAGGTTGAAACTTCTGTCTTAACCTTCGCCACCCTCTCCACCTTCACCGCCCTCTCCACCAGATTCCGTTGGGGAAGGAGAAACAGTGGTTCCTGCTTCCCCATCCTCTCCGCCTTCGCCACCCTCACCACCAGCTTCTGCTGGAGCAGGAGAAACAGTGGTTCCTGCCTCACCCCCAGCTTCTCCGTTCTGTTCAACGGGTTGGTTGGTTTCGTTTTCTGTTCCGCATCCGGTTACGGGAGCCATCAAGCCTAGAAGTAGTAGTAGCCCAGCAGACTTTGCACGCATTGAGTATTTGTCCTTAGTTCTATGTGAACTATGCACTGTATAAGCCGTTCATTCTACAGGTTTTTGAGCCTCTACAGCCTAAAACTGTTAGAACCCAATTAAGCTAGAACTCGGCCAGTCTATGGTTTGTCTTTTTTGTTATTGCTGCTCTTTGAGGTTGCCTTTCAATGATGCTGACCATTCCTGATGTCCTGACGTCAGAAGAGCTAAATTCTGTAGTTTCTAGCCTCAACACAGCCGATTTTGTGGATGGTAAAGCCACGGCGGGTTGGCATGCAAAGTTGGTCAAGCAAAATACGCAACTTAAAAATGAAGCTAACTATAGTCAAGACCTCAAAGAGACAATTAAAAATGCATTGAGGCGCAACACCCTATTTCAAATCGCGGTGCAGCCTAGGCTGATTCACTCGATGCTTTTTAGTCGCTACGAGGTAGGAATGTCCTATGGTAGCCATATCGATAATGCGCTAATGGGAGGTCAGGAGTTTCTGCGTTCGGATGTTTCCTTAACGCTGTTTTTAAGCCCTCCCTCTAGCTACGGTGGCGGTGAGTTAGTCATTGAGAGCGTTGAGGGGGAAACGACATTTAAGTTAGAAGCAGGCTCAGCAGTTGTGTATCCTTCTTCTACCTTGCATCGGGTTAATCTAGTCACCGAAGGTGTGCGATTGGTTGCTGTTGCTTGGGTGCAAAGCTTAGTGCGTGACCCCCACGAACGAGAGATCTTGTTTGACCTGGATGTAGCTCGTCGGGCTTTGTTCGACAAGCAGGGCAAGACGACAGAGTTCGACCTAATTTCCAAAAGCCATGCTAATTTGCTCCGCAAGTGGGCGGATGTCTAACTAACGATCGCCCTAAGCAGGTGAAGTGAGGCTGAGCTTGCTAGCTTTAGCTTTCTCTAGCCACTGAACTACTTGATGTCCCAGTCTGGATTGATTGAGGCGATCGATCTCGCGGATACCTGTAGGACTGGTGACATTAACCTCTGTTAGGTAGCCACCAATCACATCTATGCCCACAAAAATTAGCCCATCTCGGCGTAATACTGGAGCTAGCTGAGTGCAGATTTCTCTCTCTCTGGGTGTGATATCCACCGACTCGACTCTGCCCCCCACGGCCATGTTGCCCCGGAATTCATTGCCTGTGGGCACGCGGTTAACCGCTCCAATCGGCTCCCCATCTAGCAAGATAATTCGTTTGTCTCCTGCTTTGGCTTCGGGTAGGTAAGTCTGAATCATGATTGGCAGTTGTCCCTGTAGGGTGCTGATTTCAATCATGGAATTCAGGTTGCGATCGCCCGGTTCCAAGAACAAGATGCCTTCTCCCGCCTTACCTCCTAGAGGCTTTAGAACTGCCGCTCCTTGCTGCTCCACAAACTGGCGAATCACCTGCTTATTTTGAGTCACGATCGTAGTGGGGATTGCCTCGGTAAACTGGAGCGCATACATCTTTTCGTTAGCAGCTCTCAGACCTCCCGGTGCATTCACGACCAGCGTTTTAGCTGGATCAACGTAATCCAGAATATAGGTGGCGTAAAGGTAAGCCGTAGTGACGGGAGGGTCAGTTCGCATAAAGACTGCGTCCATTTCTTCTAGCGGACGCAGGTTGTCCAAACCCTTAGCCTGGGTGGAATCTTGTAAGGAACTCTCTAGGGAATACCAAGATTCAGCAGCAACCCAGCGGCCATCCACTAATTGAATCGGTGTCAACTTGACCCGTTCTAAGATTGCCCAAGCTTTCCCATCTACCACACTCAATAAATTCGCTTGCGTCACCCAAACTTCATGACCCAGTTCTTGTGCTGCTTCCATCAGGGCAACACTCGTATCATGGCAAGGGTCAAGTTTTTGAATGGGGTCAATAATAAATGCGAATTTCAATGAATTACCCTCTGCAACAATGTGGCGCTTCTACACAGATGAGACAGTACTGGCTGTGCGATCGTTTTGCGTTTCGCACAATCCTTTAATGAACCAATACCCATTAAACAACTACAAACTAGCCAGCAGTCTGTAAAAGTTGATCAAGTTTGCCTTGAGCATTTAAAGCATGGATGTCGTCACAACCACCAATATGCTGGTCGTCAATAAAAATTTGGGGCACAGAGCGTTTGCCGTTAGCACGCTGAGACATTTTAGCGCGAGCTGCTTCATCCCCATCGATACTGTATTCGGTATATTCAACTCCCTTTTTGTCTAGCAGCGCTTTAGCACGAATGCAAAAGGGACAGGTTCGCCAAGTGTAGATTTCAACTTTAGAAGCCATAGTAACCTCAAACGTTAAGCAATGTTTCTTGATCTTAGTTTAGCCCGATGAGTTTGGTTTGGCTCCAGTAGTAGTTTTCAAGCGTCGTCACTGTTTGAAGAAAGCGTTTGAATAAAGCAATCGTTAAGGTAGGCGATAGTTAAAGTAGGCGATCGCTGGGTTGTGTGGTCGTGAAAAAAACCCTCCCACTATTTCAGTAGGAAGGCTAAAAGGTGAATGAAGGACTAAAAGAAATTAGAGTAACTAAACCTAAGCGAGTTCAGAGCGCTTCTTACGGCCATAGAGTAACCCAGCACCAAGTACTACAAGGGCTGCGGTGCTGCTAGGCTCAGGTACATGTTTAGTAGGTGGCTTGGGTGGCTCAGGTTGAACAGGAATTCCTCGGCCTGTGCCACTGTCTCCTTTGAAACCATTACCATCAATGCTTTGGTAACGAACCCCAAAGTTACTGAGAGTAAAACTTTGGACGTTGCCGCTGAATGCCAGAGTGGAAGAGAACTTCCCAGGAGAATCAGCCGTTTTTACCCCACCGTTCTTACCACCTTGGCAGGTGTTACCGCTAGTAAAGCAGACATCAACTGCACCAAACTGATTAGGAAATGAACCAGACATGTCGTTGGTGAAAATTCCCGAAGAGCGGGTATTCCCACTGCCAGAAGCACCGCCAACTCCAACTAGCGTTTGGTTAACATTGAATCCTAAAGCGGAAGTTCTAGAAGTAATGCCATCACTGGAGGTGTTATCTAGGGTGATTTCAAAAGCAGCTTCTGTTTTGCTGCCTACCGTGGTAAAACCCAAAAACTTAAAGATCGCCTCTGAAGACAGACCAATGACATTTTTGGTGCTGACGTTGCCATCAAAATTGACTTTGAAGGAAGTGCCAGCATCCTTGGTGCCGATTTCTATACCGCTACCATTGAAAGTGAAAGCTGAAGCTGTGGGAGCGATCGCGAGAGTACCTAAGGCAGATAAAACAGAAACCCCAAGAGCCAGGTTTGTAAAAGACCTCAACATTGCCCTATTTCCTTTGATGAAGTAACAAAACAGTGCTCAAAGTTGTGAAAAGGGCTTACTGAGATAGATAGATGCAAAACCATACTAGTATCTGCAAGCCTAAGTGAAATTTACCCAGGTTTCTGGCAGAACTGGCAGTCTCTTGAGGGCTTTATTGAAGCTTTATGACGATACTAATTTTTCTGAGATTAGCTCAGTAATCTCCGTTCGGCTTTTGTAGTTTTTACACCTGCTAAGAGACAGCGTAGTCTACGAGTTGAGCTAGCCGATGGCGTAAGGTTTCTAGGCCGAGGCGATCGCTGGCCGAGAGAAATACAGCTTGAGGAAACTCTTCTTGGGCCAAGGCTAAGGTGTCTCCATCCACTTGATCAATTTTGTTGAAGGCCACTAACGCGGGTCCCGGTGTAATGGGCATCTCTGACAAAATCTTCATGACAGAGCGAATTTGGTTTTGCCAAGCTGGATGGGAAAGATCCACCAAATGCAATAAAGCATCTGCCTCTGTGACTTCCTCCAAAGTGGCTCGGAAGGCATCAACCAATGACGGAGGTAGCTCATGGATAAAGCCAACTGTGTCAGTCAACAAAATAGAGCGGGGTTCATCCGTCACTACGTCTTGGATGATTAACCGCCGGGTAGTAGGGTCGAGGGTCGCGAAGAGTTGATCTGCGGTATACACTTCTGCATTGGTCAATGTGTTTAATAGCGTAGACTTGCCAGCGTTGGTATAACCCACGATCGCGATCGATGGGACTTCTCGGTGCTGGCGACGTTGCCGTAGTCGAGAACGGTGAGCTTGCAATTGGTTCACTTCTTGTTGCAATCGCGAGATTCGCCTCTGGATGCCACGACGCTCGGTTTCTAGCTTGGTTTCACCTGGGCCTCTGGTACCAATGCCGCCTCCCAAGCGTGACATGGCTTGCCCTCGTCCAATCAAACGCGGCAGCATGTATTCCAACTGTGCCAACTCTACTTGCAATTTCCCGGCTCTAGACTGAGCCCGCTGGGCAAAAATATCTAAAATGACTTCAGTGCGATCGACCACACGAATGCCGATTTGGGTTTCCAAGTTGCGAATTTGGGCAGGATGCAGGTCGCGATCAAAAGCGATTAGATTTGCACCCACTGTCTGAGCAGCGAGCGCAATTTCTTGCACTTTACCTTCACCAACAACAGTTTGCGGATGGGGGCGAGAGCGCTTTTGCGTAAGGGTTTCCACAACTGTGCCGCCCGCAGTTTCTATCAGGCGAGTGAGTTCGACTAAGCCATCCTGGAAGCGTTGAGATTTTCGCTCATCGGTCATTAAGCCCACAATCAGTACTTGATCGTGGTCGCGATCGACTTGCTGGGCAACGTACTCACGCTCAAACTCGGCTTCTAGATTTTCTACTAAATCCAGAAAGTCTTGCTCGGCTAGATCATCAAGGCTGGTGGGTGATGAAACAGTCCAATTAGCGGCTGAGTCGGGGACTAAATGCGCTAAATAAGCGTGTTTGACATATCCAGTGGCTCCGCCGCCACGTCGCTCAAATCCTGCACCCGACAAGGTAAGCAGCACCAAGCTATCGAGCCGCTGAATTGCCATCGCTGTTAAAGCCGCTTCGTTGGGAGGCTCAATTTTTAACTGGGTTGCCAAGCAGCGAATGCCACTGAGACGCTCGGCTCCATAGCGAGGCAGTTCTAGCGGTGGAATTTGAGTTTGTCGTGGGGTGCCGACTCCTACCCGGATAACCTGACCTCGACGATTGATATAAACACAAACAGGTTGGTTCAGGTCTGTACTAATCGCGGCGAGTCGTTGGGCAAATTCGGAAGTGGTGAGGCGATCGCCCGGTAGCCGCTGATGGTACAAACGTTGCAGCTGCTTAAGCTGACTGGATTTTAGCCCTTGAAGATTGCCGTAAATCGTTTCTATAGACTTATGTAACCAGAAACCTGGCCCTCGAATGCACTCAATCCTATTCTACTGACTCTTCTAAAACCTTAGTGTTGACGATTGCGACTCGCAAAGCAGCCTAGAATTCTTAAAATATTTTGCCAAAGAGAAGGTCTGCGAATTCCTAAGGCGTTGTCGTAACTAACGTAGGCTGCTTGGTAGCGGTGTAAAGAACGCAAGGCCACTCCCCGAAACAACCAAGCTTCTGAGTGATGAGGTTGAATGGCTAGAGCGGTATTGCAGCTGAGTAAAGCTTCTTCATAGCAACTCAGGTGGATAAACGCTACGGCTCGAAACACCAAAGCAGCCGTATGTTGGGGCTTCAGGGCTAGAGCTTTGTTAAAGCTGGCGATCGCCTCTACATAGGAGCCTAAATTTGCTTGTGCCTGTCCACGCTCGTACCAAGCATTGACATCATCCGGTTGTCGCGCAATGGTTCGATCACAGCTAGCGATCGCTGCTTCGTACTCCAGTCGCCGCCGGGGATCAATACTATCCTGCAAGCGAGTAGATTGGCTGTTTCGGGTAGAAGTGGTCTGCTGATACGGATACCGTGACCGAGCATGAGACGACTGAAATGACTGGGTGCTAGACATAGTCAGACAGGGAGCAAATTTAAGTAGCGCAGATCCTTATAGTGCCCTGGCAGCAGAAACGACTCGCATTCGTAGCAAGCAACACTACGTTTTCTTAATTTGAGAGTACTTGTTGTTTCTGCCGATGCAGCATTAACTTCATCAGTTTTTACAGAATTTAGCGATCAAGCCCGGTTAAAGGACAAGTTTCGCCACAGTTGCTGGAATAATTTGCCGATTTGGCCCAGTTACTGCCGAAAAGTTCCTGATTTTTAGGCAACAGGTAGAATTGACGGCTTCCGTCCCAAGTCCGTAAGATTAAATTAAAGTAAACAAGTGTAAACAAAATCGGTGATTGTTATTCATTTGTAGCGTCACCCATAGCATCCACTTATTAAGGTTGAATCCAGCGTTGCCAATGCAGTACCTCTCTCCGCGACGGCTTCTCACTTTTCTCGCCACATTTTGTTTAGCGTTGTCAATCTGGGCGATCGCACCAGCAGCCCAAGCCTATGACAATCCCCAGTTGTTGCCTAGTGAACCCACTACAGTTATTGACCTAGCGAAAAACCTAACTGGAATTCAAGAAGAAACTCTGGCCAAAGATTTAGAGGCATTTGAAGCAGAAACAGGCTGGAAACTCCGAGTTCTGACTCAGTTTGACCAAACTCCCGGTCGGGCTGTCAAGGACTTCTGGGGTCTAGACGATAAGAGCGTGTTGTTAGTGGCTGATGCGCGGGGTGGCAACATCCTTAACTTTAGTGTTGGGGATGCCTTTTATGAATTAATGCCGCGTACCTTCTGGATTGAGCTGCAAACTCGTTATGGTAACCAATTCTTTGTGCGAGAAAATGGCGAAGATCAAGCCATCATTCAAGCTCTAGAGTCAGTCAAAACCTGTCTGCGTCGAGGTGGTTGTCAAGTGGTTCCGGGGCTGCCCCAAGAACAATGGATTCTCACCCTGATTACCTCACTGCTTGGAGGCGTCATCTTTGGCTTCGCTGCCCATCCGCGTCAAAAAGATCAAGTCTTTGCTTGGCAGTGGGCTTTAATCTTCTCGCCTTTGTGGGGAATCTTGTTTATTGCCTTTGGCATTGGCCCAGTCGTGACCCGCACCTCCGAGTGGTTACCCCTGTTTCGCAATGTTGTAGGGTTCATGCTAGGGGCTTTGGTCGCCTACCTATCACCGACGTTTACTCAGTCTTCCACCTCTGAGAGTTAATTTTTGGGTGACTTGACTGTCGGTAAAATTGAACGGAACCCCGTACAGAGACTAATATCAAGCAGCTGAGAATAGAAATACCGACGCGATCGCCTAGCTCGCCAGCAGCAGTCATGCAGCAATTACGCTGTGTGGCTGCTTAGGAGTGTATAACTATCTCAAACCCCGAAAACTATATTTGAGGGATAAGTTAGGCATGGAGTGGCATATTACGGACGCTCAAAGTTTAGGAATTATCGACCGAGAAATAGGTGAACACACGTTTTCCCCGGCTGAATATGAAATTGTGCGTCGAGTGATTTATGCCACTGCTGATTTTGAGTACAAATCCTTGATTCGCTTTTCGGAACAAGCTCTGCAAGCAGGAGCCGCAGCTTTAGCAGCGCGTACCACGATTGTGGTGGATGTACCAATGGTGCAAGTTGGTATTACTTCCAACATTCAGAATACGTTTGCCAACCCGGTATATTGCAGCATGGACGCCCTAACGCGACCCCAACGAGATAGAACTCGTGCAGCATGGGGCATTGAAACTTTAGCGCGACGCTATCCAGAAGGCATTTTTGTCATCGGTCAGGCTCAAACCGCCTTGTCTGCCATTGTGGATTTAATTGAAGCAGAAGAAATCCGCCCAGCTTTGGTGGTTGGCACTCCTTCAGGATTTGTTGATATTGAAGCAACCAAACAGCGTTTACAGGATTCGTTGGTGCCTCACATTCGTATTGAAGGGCGTAAAGGCAGTGCTGTCGTTGCTGCTGCCATTATGAACGGCTTAGTAGATTTGGCCTGGAAAGCCTACGGTCAGGACAACGCTGGCATCGGCTAAGGCGCAAGGTTTACATATCCATGGCGGCGCGACGACGAGAGGGTCTGCGAGGTTTGGGCTGAGAGCGGAGTCGTCGGCTTACTTCCAGAAAATTATCTCGTTGTACTTGGGGGTAGTCGCTGACCCAAATATTTTGGCTAGGAATGTAAATGTCAGAGACTTTGGCAATGCGACTCAAGTCTGGCAAGTGGGACATTACGACCATCTCGACGGGTTGATCAGGGCGAATGGCTTTGTGCTCTCGGCGCAGAGGCACCTGGACTTGAATTCTAAAGCCACTTTCGTCGCCTACTTCTAAGTTCAGGCGGCGTTCGCGATTTTCGACGAGCACCAACTCTCCTTTCTTATTCACGGTTTCTTCCGTACCGATCAGTTCTTCGCTGACGTAGGCATCTAAGACGCGGCCTTGCCAAAAACCGCTATGGCGGGGTTTGCGAGCTTCCAAGTTTCGGAGGGTAGCCCAAAGAATGGGTGCCCAGAGCCAGTAAAGGCCACTAGCAACTCCTAGAAAGAAAAGGATCACTCCACCAGCCTCACCAATCAGGGAGTGGGCGATCGCGACAACCACAATTCCAAGGACGGAAATCAGTAATCGCTTCAAAAAATCTGAAAGCTTTCCCCAGTGATACTTGTACTGAGGGAAAGTGGCCACGAGCGGCACCAGTTGTTCAAATTTTTCGCGGGTTAATGGAACTAGCATTAGTACAAGTTTATATACGCTTGAGTTAGAAATAATTTGTGAGCGATCGCTTTAGACTTTAGTCTTATGAGACTAGCATTGTGAAGTTTTTGAGGGAAGAAAACCTAGCACTAACTCTCTCCTATAAGGCTCTATTTTCAGATGCTAGACTTATTTCCAGACTACCAGCAAGCCAGAAAGTATTCTTTCAGCGATTGATAGACCTCTTCCTTTCTTTATATTCCAGTGCTTGTAAGTTTAACTTTAAAAAAGAGGAGAGTGATTTTACGGATTTAAGGACGGGAAACTCAATCCTCGTTGTCTAAAAGTTGCGTAGTTGCCTCGAAGTTTTATAGGGTCATATACATCAGAATGAATTTAATTCTGAATAAGGCGTTCAGAAAAGCTAAACAAGTAGGGGGCAACTAAATTTGTTTGGTTTTTCTGGTTAGGAAAGCGTCTTTACAGGTGAATTGCCTGATCCCGGGGGCTTGTGGGATCAGGCAATTTTTTTGGCTATTTTGCTGAGCCTAAAGAATTTTTTCTAGACCATAAACGAGAGATTTAAGCTGAATCACTTTACGAATTGAAAGCAGCACTCCTGGCATGTAGCAAGCGCGATCGCTTGTATCGTGCCGCAGGGTGTAAATTTGTCCAGCCGCCCCAAAAATAACTTCTTGGTGAGCAATTAAACCAGGCAAGCGCACACTATGAATGCGAATTCCTTCATCGGCTAAGGCTCCTTTCGCCCCAGCTATTTTTTCAGTTTCTTCAACAGTTGGTGGGTTAAACGTCTTACCGAGTTCTGCTAGCATTTGTGCCGTTTGTAGCGCTGTCCCGCTCGGAGCATCTGCTTTTTGATTGTGGTGCAACTCAATAATTTCGACGTGATCAAAGTATTGAGAAGCTTGAATGGCTGCTTGTTGCAGTAACACCATGCCAATGGAGAAATTAGGGATGATCAGGCATCCAGTACTCGCTTTGTCAGCAAATTTGGCTAACTCTTGAATTTGCTCTGGGCTTAAGCCAGTCGTGCCCACCACAGGGCGTACGCCGTAAGCGATCGCCGCTCTAATATTGTCATACACGCCATCGGGATGCGTAAAATCGACCATCACCCCTAGCTGCTTCTCTTGGCCTGCCATCGCCAGGATTGGCTCGAATTCACTCAGAATTGGCACTTCTAAAGGACCGCATCCAGCCACTTCCCCCACATCCTGACCCATGTATTTGGGATTGCGATCGACCGCACCGATGAGAGTCATATCAGTTGCTTGGGCAACCGCCTTCACGACCTCGCGACCCATTTTGCCCGCAGCTCCATTCACCACAACCGGAATGGGAAGTTGACTTGTCATGATCTAAATTGTGTCTCTGGATGTAATAAGCGCATTTTAGAACGACTGGCAGTGATTCGATTGCTTAGCTAGGCTGGGTTAGTCATGGAGAGCTGTTAGAGTTTGTTTATATAAAGTCATCACTAAAGTCATAACCAAAGGAAGTGGCTTTAATTGAGAGCGAAGAATATATAGTTCCGGCAATTTCAGGGTGAAGGTTCGCTTGTAAATGCTTTGGCCAATGGCTAACCTCTGTGATTTCTAAACTGGCGCATCGAATCCGTTTGACACGGCCTAGCCTAGAACGCTGGCATAAGCTAAGGGCGATTGTGACTCAACCCGCACTGGTGGCGGGGGTGATTGTCACAGGGCTGGTGTTGGGGGTGCGGCAAGTTGGCGGATGGCAGCATCTGGAGTTGGCTGCTTACGATCGCTTGGTGCAACTACAACCCGATGTGGGACCTGATCCACGCCTACTCGTGGTTGCCATTACCGAGTCAGATATTCAAGCTCAAAATAGATGGCCTATTTCCGACCAGGCGATCGCTCAAGCCCTGGCTGAGTTGCAGCGCCACCAACCAGCAGCCATTGGTTTAGATATCTTGCGAGAAATTCCTCAGCCACCGGGACGTACAGCCCTGCTACAGCAACTCCAATCGCCAAATGTCATTGCGATCGCGACGCTGGGCGACACAGCTCACAATCGGACACAAGTTCCTCCTGGCGTTCCGGCTGAACGAGTTGGGTTTAACGACATTGTTTCCGACTCTGACAACGTGATTCGGCGCAATTTCATCTTTGGTCAAGATGAAGCCACCAATGCCAACACCAATGCCGTCACAGGTGAAGCAACTGAGTTGTATTCCTTGTCGTTACGTCTGGCATTGAAATATTTGGCTGGTCGAGGAATCACCCCGGAACAGCCTTGGAAAAACTATCAAGCTATTCGTTGGGGACAGGCTGTACTAAGTCCTCTAAAAAACAATTCAGGCGGCTATGTCAATGTCGATGCAGCGGGCTATCAAGTTTTGCTGAACTACCGCTCTACATCGCAGGTGGCGCGGCAGGTGACTCTAACACAGGTGTTGCAACGCCAAGTTGACCCAGCTTGGATCAAAGGCAAAGTGGTCTTGATTGGTACGACCGCACCGAGTATTAAGGATTTGTTTTTGACCCCCTACAGTGCCATTGAGCAGGGTAATCCCAATGTTCCTGGGGTGGTTATTCATGCTCATATGGTGAGCCAATTTCTCAGCGCTGCTTTAGGCCAGCGATCGCTCTTTTGGTTTTGGCCAGAGTGGGGAGAGCTGTTGTGGATTGTCGGCTGTTCGGTGGGGGGAGCGTTCCTAGCTTGGCGGATTCGGCATCCTCTCCACCTCGGCGTTGTTTGCACTGTGGCAGTGGGGGGGATATTTTTTGTTTGTTGGGTTGGGTTTACCCGATCTGCCTGGATTCCCTTCGTCACTCCGGCGATCGCGCTAGTCGGAACAGCGGGTGGTTTGGTCGCCTACTTTGCTTACCGAGCAGATCAAGAGCGCAAAACCATCGCGCAGCAAGTCGAAGACCAAGAGAAAACCATTGCCCTATTAAAAACTTTTTTAAGCCCGACTACTCCAACCTATGCCTCTACAGGTGCTTCTACAGGGGACAGTACGATGGGTGATACCACACTAATGCCCACCCAAAGTACGAGGCGGAGCGTGACTACTTATGTGCCTACCAGTAGCACTAAGCCCCATGAGGTGACTGGAGCGAATACCCAGACTTTTTTAGATCAACATGCCGCAGATGCAACGGAAAGCCAGATTAGCGATCGCTCTCGGTTTCTGTTGAGTCGGCGCTACAAAATTGACCGAATTTTGGCATCTGGTGGCTTCAGTTTGACCTATTTAGCTCAAGACACCCAGCGTCCAGGCAATCCGATCTGTGTGGTGAAGCATTTAGTTCCAGCTCGTAGTGATGCTCGGTTTTTGCAGACGGCTAGACGTCTATTCCAAACTGAAGCTGAAATTTTAGAAAAACTGGGAAAGCATGACCAAATTCCGCAGCTTCTGGCCTCTTTTGAAGAAAACGCTGAATTTTATCTAGTAGAAGAGTTCGTTGAGGGTCATCCCCTCGCTGAGGAGTTGCCTTCTGGAAAGCAACTGAGCGAAGCTCAAGTCATAGCGTTACTCAAGCCCATCTTAGAAGTCTTGGCGTTTCTGCACGAGCGGCATGTGATTCATCGGGATTTGAAGCCTAGTAACATCGTGCGTCGCCAGTTCGATCAACAACTGGTTTTGATTGATTTTGGAGCAGTAAAACAAATGCAGCCCCAAGACTATAGAACTTCAGATGACGATGCCCCCGACGAAGGATTTACCGTTGCGATCGGCACTCGTGGCTATGCCCCTCCAGAGCAGCTGGCTGGATACCCTGGCCTCAGTAGCGATGTCTATGCGCTAGGGATGATCGCCATCCAAGCCTTGACCGGGCGGATGCCTTACCAACTGTCGCCTAATCCTGAAACGGGTACTGTGGTTTGGCGAGAGTTGACTGAAGTTAGCGATCGATTTGCGGCGATTTTGGATCGCATGGTCTGCTATTACTTCAACGAGCGATATCAATCTGCTGGTGAGGTTTTGCGGGATCTTAAAGCGCTAGAGACTTGATACCAGGGGTGGGAGTGAATTTAGCTCTAGGCTGTATGGCAAAATGAGAGACAGTCATCAAATATTCTTAAGATCTAGGTAATCCTGTGAGTCTGACTGCCCAAGCTAGCCCAAATTCAAAATCAGCTACTCGCCGCCTGGTGTTTCCCTTCACAGCCATTGTGGGTCAGGAGGAAATGAAACTGGCCCTGCTGCTGAACGTCATTGATCCTAAGATTGGCGGCGTCATGATCATGGGCGATCGCGGCACAGGTAAATCCACCACCATTCGTGCCTTGGCTGACCTGCTACCCGAAATTGAAGTCGTAGCAGATGACCCCTTCAACAGCCACCCCACCGATCCAGAGCTGATGAGCGATGCCGTCAAACAACTGGTAGAGCAGGAGGGGAGCGTTAAAGTTGCCCAAAAAAAAGTCATCATGGTTGACTTGCCCCTTGGCGCGACTGAAGACCGAGTTTGTGGCACCATCGACATTGAAAAAGCTCTTTCCGAAGGGGTTAAGGCATTTGAACCTGGCCTCTTAGCCAAGGCCAACCGGGGCATCCTCTACGTCGATGAAGTCAACCTGTTAGATGACCACTTGGTAGACGTGCTGCTTGACTCTGCGGCCTCTGGTTGGAACACAGTTGAGCGGGAAGGTATCTCCATTCGGCACCCTGCCCGCTTTGTATTGGTCGGCTCTGGAAACCCAGAAGAAGGCGAACTGCGACCCCAACTGCTCGATCGCTTTGGGATGCACGCCGAGATTCGTACCGTCAAAGAGCCAGCCCTGCGGGTGCAAATCGTAGAGCAGCGGACTGAATTTGACCAAAATCCCCAAGCTTTTCTAGAGCAATATCAGGCGCAGCAAGATGAGCTACAAGAGCGCTTAGTGGGTGCCCAAGAACGCCTCAAGTCTGTCAGCATGGACTATGACTTGCGCGTAAACATCTCTCAGGTTTGTTCTGAGTTGGATGTAGATGGACTCCGGGGCGATATTGTGACCAATCGAGCTGCCAAGGCGATCGCTGCCTTTGAAGGCCGCACTGAAGTTACAGTCGATGACATCCGCCGAGTTGTCACCCTCTGCCTCCGCCACCGCCTCCGTAAAGATCCTCTAGAATCGATTGATTCTGGCTACAAAGTGGCAAAAGTATTCAATCGCGTGTTTGGCTTAGAAGAGGCAGAAACTGAGGCGGTTGCTGCGACTAACGGCACTGGCGCTAGAGCCCGCTAAGCAAGAGGCTCACTCAGCAAACAGGTTCACTAATCAAGCATGGAAAAACGCATCCTAGGATTAGACCCCGGATTGGCGATCCTAGGATTCGGCGTGATTTTGGGTAGGGACGAAGGCAACCACGCTCCTACCCTGCTTGATTTTGGGGTGATTCAAACTCCAGCTCATACAGCAATGGGCGATCGCCTTTGCACCATTCATGATGATTTGCATACCTTGCTGAATCAGTGGCAACCTGACCTAGTTGCAATTGAAAAGCTATTTTTTTACCGCATGGGCAATACAATTGCCGTGGCCCAAGCTCGTGGCGTCTTGATGCTGGTATTAGCACAACACAAAGTCCCATGTGTGGAATTTACTCCAGCTCAAATTAAACAAGCCTTGACAGGCTACGGTGGAGCCGATAAGCAGGAAGTGCAGCAAGCTGTGGCACGCGAACTTAGCTTAGATGCTATTCCTAGACCAGACGACGCTGCTGATGGCCTTGCAGTGGCTTTGACAGCTTGGTTCCAGCGTTAGGAACATTATCGCCTTATTTCTAGGCTGGGAGGTTGTCTTGTGCCTCTCTAAAGGCAGATGTGAAGGGTTGGCTGGATTAGTAAAGTTGTGAGCGTTAACACAACTCAAGTTAATTTGTTCCCTGTTGCTTAGCCCCCATGCAGGAAAAATTTTTAATATCCCCCAAACAGAAAGAAGAGTTATTCCATACCGAGCTGGTTAAACATGGAATTCCTTACAATAAAGCGGCAAAAGCGGCCAGGATTTTGGTCTCTAACCCACCAGACGAAACATTAAGCGATGAAGAAGCCAAACTAGTGCAGGAGACTTGCAGAGAGTGGTTAAGGCAGCGTCAGCGTTGGAATAACGTGCTGCAACAACTGACAACATTTAATTCCATTCAAAATCTAAATACTCATCGCTCTCAGGAAGCTCTAGATAAAAACAGGTAAAAAGCTTTAGGCGATCGCTAACTAATCTGGTTCAGCGATCGCTTGGTGATCGCCTGATAATAACTTTCTAAATGACTTAGTTCTTCCTTGAATGGCTCAGGCGGGATTTGAACCTGCGACCTTGGGCTTATGAGTCCCCTGCTCTAACCACTGAGCTACTGAGCCGAACTGCGTGAAACAGCTTTAACTGATTGCGCTTTACTAAAATAGCATAAAAATTTAGCGATCGCTATCCTTCTAGGAAGGAATTCTAAAAATTTGTTTAACTTTTCCTTCTACTGGTTTTACTAAGTAAAAAGACAAAAACAGTAGGGGAAGGCTTAACTCCTCCTACTGTTGATTGAGTATTGAGTCAATTTGAGGTTGACTAACGGCTAGCGAGGTATGTCATGGGGTTGACAGCACCTTGTCCAGCAGCGTGGATTTCGAAGTGAGAGTGAGGGCCTGTGCTATAGCCAGTACTACCCATCTCAGCAATCTGCTGGCCTTGCTCAACTTGCTGCCCTGCACGAACCAAATTTCGGTTGTTGTGAGCGTAGAGAGTAATGCTACCGTCGGGATGCTTAATCTCGACTAGGTTGCCATAACCGCCATCATTCCAGCCAGATGTAATGACAACACCAGGAGCTGCTGCAACTACAGGAGTGCCCACAGGAGCGGCGACATCAATACCTCTGTGCATCCGACCCCAACGCCAACCATAACCAGAAGTAAGAACTCCTTTGGCAGGCCAAATGTAACCTTTAAAGCTAGCGGCATTTTCGGGTAAATAGCGATCAGCCGCAGCCAAAGGTGGCAAATCGGGTGAAACCATTTGTCCCACTAGAGGCTTCACTAGGGGATCGTAAGCATCCGAGCCTAGGGGAGCTGCCGCTACTATTTTGGGAGTCGCTTCAGGCTTAACTGAAGTATCGGCGACTGGAGCGGGAGACTGACCAGACTGACGTTTTTGTTGCAGGGTGCGAATTTCTGCTTGCAGAGCTTCGGTGTAGCGACTAGGGCTAAACTCAGCATTAACTTGCCGAGACGCCACAACTGAGCTAGCTGTTTGCTTCTGGGAGGAAGTAGTACCGATACTAGGTACAGCCTTCAACGCATTAGCTTGGGAAGCTTGAGCGGTGGGAACTGGAGATTGTCCAGTCGTACGGTACTTTTCGCGCAGCTTGATGATCTCAGCCTTCAAGTTGTTGATGTAAGGGCTGTTGCTCTCATCAGGATCAAAGGAAGTGCCTGATTGACTTGGCTTCTCAGAGAAGGGAGCCGTGCTGAGCGGAGCTGTAGCAACCTTAATTGCTTCCTGCCTCTCCGTAGACTTCTCGGCTGTGGCTGGTTGCTTGGAAACTGCCGCGATCGCCCCGCGAAACTTAGGAGATGTGACAACAACAGACTTCACAGCAGGTGAGCTACCTCCTACTGCTGGAATCGCTGGAACAGAAACATCACTGGTAGAGGCGACCAGTGTCGGCACAGAGACACTAGACTCACCAAGGGTACTAGCAACTTTCACATCCTCTTGAACTTGAGGAATTTTTAGCAGTTGATCAACCCGGATGTAGTTGGGGTTAGCGATTCGGTTGGCTCGAATGATTTCCTCTCTGGAAATACCATGATTCCGAGCGATCGCATCAAGAGTATCCCCTGGGCTGACGCGGTAAGCGCTTTGCTCAACCGTGTTAGCACCTTCAACCTCAGTTACTGCTTCTGGGATTGTGACAGAGCCAGGATCTTGAATTGCTTGGGGTTCCAGAATCACTGGAGGCTCGGCTTCTAAATTCAGAGCTTTAGTACCCTGAGCAGCCATGGGTTGCTTAGACTCAACGACTGGCCTGGGTAGCTGAGCCATTTGAGTCACAGCTGCGGCTGGCTTGGCTTCAGGAGTAGCTTCCTTGACAACTGGGTCGTTGCCTTGCAATTGGATCTTTGGAGTGGCCGCAGTCACCTGAGTGGCTTGGGGCTGATTTTGAGCTGTTTCTGTTGCTGAGGCTGTATCTTGCAGCGCTTCAGTGGTTGCGGTTTCAAACCGTGGAGAGGTCGCAGCAGTGGAGCTGTCCTCTGAGACACTTAGACTTTCCTCAGACCGTAACTCCGCCAAACTATTTTTTAGCTCATCTCGCTTTTGCTTCAAGCGATCGAGAGCAACATCTTGCTGTTCCTTCAAAATCTCCGCTTGATCGATGGAAGCAATGCTAGGCTCATCAACTTGGAGATCAGCAGCGGGATCAACAGTAGAACTAGGTTCCAGCTGAGCTGAGGCAACCTGATAAGACGTGGGAACAGCGACAGAAGGAATCTGTAAAATCTGTCCAACCTGTAGGCTTGCACCGGGTGCGATACCATTGGCAGTAGCGATCGCAGTGGGGTTAGCCTGATAGAGTCGAGCGATTTGCCATAGGGTCTCGCCTGCTTGAACACTATGCTTGATAGCAGAAGACTCTGGCACAGGCAGTGTAGCTGCTGTCTCGATTTCTGGGGTAGCTGAGAGAGCTGCAACTTCGTAAGCCGGAACGGTTGCAACCGAGGGTTCGGCAGTTAACGGCTCTGCTGCAACAGCACGATCGTTTTGCCGAGGCAGTAATAAACTGGACGCACCCATCGAGATTGCTAATCCAATCATGGCAGCAGAGGTACAAGCCTTACGATTGACCTCGGTTGGCCCCTGCTTGCTTTGTTCATCACCCACGTTGCTTTCTAGCATGTAGGGAAGAACAGGCTTAACCTTCTGCGGAAATGCTCGTTTCAAAGAACGACCTCCTAATGACCAGCGCTTAACTGTCCTCAATTCACTCAATCTGTCGTCGGTCAATGATTCAAATCACATTGGGATCGGACGAAGATCACTGACGGCAATTACACCTAGGCAAGATTACCCTGCTTTTTTGGTTTAGACAAGCTTACACTACTTAACAAAAAATTCAAGAGTGAATTTTTTGAGTCCTATCAAGGGTTTGGCAGTCTCAAGAATTGAGTGACTGTTTTGCTTGATCGGGCTAATTAAACAGAAGTTTAACTCACTCCTATCGATTGCTATCTCCAACGTAGTGTTTAGATTGCTTGTCTGGAAGTAGGGTTTTGTCATTGCGCGGGTATACGGTTCTCCCAAGCCGCCTTTGAGCCTTGGAACAGCATTCAACTTAACTACAGACGTGAACTCTACGTGAAGTTTTGAGGAACATCAACCGTACAATCATGCACCCAAATTAAGGTAACTAAAATTTGAGGTTTAGGCTCTCAAAGACGTACCTGTCTGTTTTGATTGCTACAGAGTTTTTGGCGCGAAACAGGATAAGAAATCGGCAAAATGATTGAAATTTATAGTCCTAACTGAGCAATCTAATTAGATTTTTAATAGGAATTTCTTATCGCTTCCGGATTGATTTGGTATTTTATGCAACGAAATAATTTTGGTTGGCTACGAACGCTCAAAGGGCCAAATTACAACTGCATTTGATTGCTAGTAAAGAGTTTAAGTAACACGCTCTTAAAAACTACTCAATAACCATGCAGAGGTGAAGTAGTTGAAGAACTTAGGCTGAAACCGCTAACTTACCTCAAGGTGGCAAGATTGCTAAAAGTTGAGGTGGCCTAACTGGCGACGAGCTTCAAATAGCCCGATCGCCACACTAACGGATAGATTCAGGCTGCGAACCTGAGGTTCTGCCATGGGAATGCGAAGCAGGCGATCGCAAGTCGCTAGAACCTCGGTTGGCAGTCCTTGAGTTTCGCTGCCAAATAAAAGCCAGTCATCTAATTGGTACGGATGATCAATATAGCTACAACTTCCACGAGTGCTAAAGCCTAATAGTTGGCCTCCCCGTTGCTCGACCTGGGCTGCAAAGACTTCCATTGAACTGTGATAGTGCAATTTAACGTAAGGCCAGTAGTCCAGCCCAGCCCGCTTTAAGTAGCGATCGGTGATTTCAAAGCCTAAGGGGGCAACTAAATGCAGCTCTGTGCCAGTAGCAGCGCAAGTTCTAGCGATATTGCCTGTATTTTGGGGAATTTGTGGATGAACTAAGACAACTTGAGGCATAAGGAGATGATTTCCAAGAATGCGGCGGCTCCAGATCGACAAAAAATCTATCATAAGATAGAGGAGCCTATATATTTTTTTAATATCTTTGGCTAAAGAGCAGGTTAATTAAAGATCCTGATCACTACACGCGATTTCGATTCGGATCTTCAATGGTTTATTTGTATTCTTGGCCTTGGTTATAGGTAGATAATTCGCAGCCATCTAGTTCTGCGATCGCAAATAATTATTTCAAGAGCCGAAAGCAGCCCTATAGCACTCAATCGTTCAGTTTCGTCTCTCTTAGTCATAGCCCTAGCAACTGAGAAGAGTACGAAACCGGGATGAAGCGCGACAGGTTGATTTGAAGGACTAAGCTTAAAGGACTAAGCGGCTATGGGTTGGCACAACTCTACTTCTAGGGCTTTTTCTTGTTCTGCCATCGCTTGAATTGCTTGGCGAATTACCGTGCGGCTATCTAGACCTGATTCATGGAGTTTTAGCCACTGTTGCGCCTCGTTCCCTTCCCGCAAGATTTTTTTTAGCGGTAGGAGAAAACAACTAAATCCTTGCTGCTTGGCGATCGGCCATATTTCTTGATAGAGCTGCTCGATCCAATCTCTTGCCAAAATTGTTCTGCCGTCTTGCCAATGTCTAAGTTCGGCATCTAGGCTGTTTCGGGCTACCGCAGCTTCGTTCGTATTCGTCAGTTCAATCAAATCTTCAGCGCGAGTTGTAGCGGGTAAGGTACTAGATGTGAGCGGATCGAGATTGGGGTCAGCAATAAGCTGTTGTAAGCGTGCTTCTAAGAGAGCCGTAATGGCGAGAAGTGCGATCGGGTCTGAAACTAAATCACAAATTCTGAGTTCAAGTCGGTTGAGATTGTAAGGACGGCGATCGCCATTCGGGCGAACAGAATCCCAAAGGTGCCGGACATTTTGCATCGTGCCAGCCACTAATTGCTCTTCGGTCCAGCGAATAAAGTGGGCATGGCTTTCAAACAAAGGCACATGAGCGGGAGTTTTGGGAAAAAGTCCCCAACGGGTAGAGTGGTAGCCTGTCGCCTGACTATCTAAAAAAGGAGAGGACGCACTTAACGCTAGATACAGAGGAGCTTCTAAGCGAATCAAGCGGCAAGCTCGCATCAGCAATTCTGGCTCAGCAATGCCAACGTTGATGTGAATGCTGGCTGTGACGACTTTGGTACCGTAAGTGCGCTCAATATAGCCGTGGTAAGGATTGCCCGGATCGGAGCGGCAAAAGCGATCGCTGCCACCTAGAGACAAAGTGCTACCTGGGAAGATGGTGTAGTCCCCCAACTGCTTAAGATAGCGTCGTAGTGCCACGCGAGGACGTACCAAGTCACAGAGTAACCGCTCGTAGCGACATAGAGGAGCAGTAGTATACTCAACATTGCGGCTATCAGGCTCGCGGACAAAGCCATCTAAGGCTGCCACAATTTTGTCAGACAACCCCACAACGTCACCCTGGGGGGTCCCTGTATACATTTCTACTTCAAAACCTTTTGATAGCAGCACGACTTTTCCTCAACGAAGCTAGGCAGTCTTCCTTATCTAGTATCAAGGAAAGAGGAGAAATGAAGCGATACTCAGCTAAAGAATACCAATTCGCGCGGTAGAGCGGAATGTTGCTGGCTCTACCGTAAATTTTGCTTATTTTGCGTCCTCAGCAGGGTTAGGGCCACGCTCAAGGGCCGCAGGGTTAGTTTCTTCTTCTCCCTGACCTTGAGCATCAAAGGGATAACCTTCTGGTTGCTCAAGGAGGGCTTCCGGGTCTACCTCTACATTACTCGCATCATCCATGACACCATTCGCATTTGTATTTGGTTTGATCGAAGCGCCTTTATGGCTAGCATGACCGCCGGGCATAAATGTTTCCTCAACTAAAACAATTTTGTATGCCCCAGCTTAGACTCGGTCTGCCTGAGGAATCCCTATCTCAGGGCTTAAATGTAGTTAGGCGAACAGGATAACCTTTTTGCCGACGTACTGAGTAGAAAAAGTGCTGTTTATTTATTTTGGCAAAAACTTATTCGATATCAGCTAGAGCTTGGCTTGTCGAAGTCTTTACAAGATTTCTCTACTTGCTATGGAATTAATAAACGTAGTAAAAATCACAAGTATTTATTAGAAGGTCACTGATATAGTGCTGAGCAGATTTTCTCTTAACTCAGCATTATTGAGGTCAGCTATGCGTCATTGGGGTTACTTAGGTACGACAGCAGCTCTCAGCGGGTTAGTAGCACTTGCCGCAGCGACACCTGCCTTGTTAATCCTTGGGCAATTCACCGCAGCGATCGCTGAAACTTCTTTACAAGTCTCACCGAATACCCCTACTCAT